>CAYXFA010000025.1:0-24782 GCA_964464165.1 uncultured Phycisphaeraceae bacterium
CTGATGGCTGATGGCTGATGGCTGATGGCCGCCCCCTTCCCCTACAATCCCCCATGCCCATCTACGTGTACGAATATCTCGACGAGCGTGGCGAGGGCACCGGCGAGACGTTCGAACTCGTCCAGCCCATGTCCGAGGACGCCCTGACCGAGCACGAGGGCCGGCCCGTCCACCGCGTGCCGCAGGCGCCCAACATCGCCGGCAAGTGGTCCGACATGAAGGCCAAGAGCCAGCTGTCCAACTCCAACCTGGAGCGGCTGGGCTTCACCAAGTACGAGCGGACCGGCGACGGGCAGATGACCCGGGTCGCGGGCAAGCAGGGGCCCAAGACGCTCAACCAGTGACGGGCCGGTACGCCGGGCTGAGCGCCGCCAGCGCCCCCAGCAGGGCGCAGGTCTGCGCGTTCAGGTGGACCGCGTCGAACGCCCCCGCCAGGAGCACCCCCGCCGCCGCGTAGGGCAGGCCCGATTCCAGCGAGCCCGGGAGCGCCCCGGCGTCGAGCGCGTTGCGCAGCATCACCCACGCCAGCAGCCCGCCCAGCGCCAGCCCGGGCAGGCCCAGCGTGCCGAACAGGTGCAGGGGCGACGAGTGGGCGTGCGCCAGGCCCGACGCGGCGTGGGCCGGCCCGAACCGCTCCGTCGCCGCGGGCTGCAACCCGCCCGCGCCCAGGCCCCAGGGCCGGCGCAGCCCGGCCTCGACCGCCAGGCCCATCACGGCCAGGCGTCCGCCGGTGGGCGTGTTCAGGTCGCCGGCCGCGGCGGCCTCCAGCTCCGCGCGGGCTTGCGTCAGGCGGACGGCCAGCCCTTCCCGCTGCGCGACCGCCACGCCCGCCGCGAGCAGGCACCCCGCCAGGCCGGCGCCGATCGCCGCCCGGCGCGTCCGGGCCGACGCGCCCCGCACCGCCGCGATCCCCCCGGCGAGGAGCAGCAGGGCGCAGGCGATCCAGGCCCCGCGCGTGCCGCTGGCCACCACGCCGGCCACGGCCACCGCCAGCCCCGCCGTCGCGCACCACCGGCCGCGCCCCGAGCCCCGCAGGGCCGGCGCGAGGAACAGCCCCGCCGCCCCGCACTGGACCGAACCGGCCACGACCGGGTCCCACCAGCCGCTGATCCGCCCGGGGCGCCGGGTCTCGAACAGCGGCGCCAGCGGCCCCAGGCCGGAGGCCAGCTGGGCCAGCCCGGCCACGAACAGCCCCGCCGCCAGCGCCCGGACCATGGGCCCCCGCCCGGCGATCGCCGGGAACACCAGCCCCGGCAGCAGGAACCAGCGCAGGCGGGCCAGCTCGTCCAGCCCTTGGGCCCGGTCGGCGGACCACGCCAGCGAGAGCCCGGTCCACGCCATCAGCCCCAGCGCGACCAGCACGGCGGGCTGCCCGAACCCGTGGATCCACACCGGGCCGGCGATCTTCCATCGCAGCAGGAAGACCACCAGCAGCGGCGCGAAGGCCAGCTCCGTGACGGTCACCGGCCCGGCCAGCAGGAACATGCCCAGGCAGGCCGCCGCCAGGTGGAGCCGGTCCCCCCGGGGGTCCACGGCGTGCATCCGCCCGAACGCGGCGTCGCAGGCGGGCCGGTCGATCCACGGCCCCGCCGCGACCCGCCCCAAGCCCGAGAAGATCCGCGCCACGCCCACACCGGATGATTGGCCCGGCGCTCCGCCCCCGGCTTGCGGGGGAGCGGGGGGGTGGGGCGGGGGCAACCCCCGGGGCGGAAGGCCGGTAGGATGCCTATGCGGCGGATCGGGGCGGCCGGCGCGACCCGGCGGGGCCCCCGTGCCGAATAGTGGGGGGACGGACGCGGATTGTCCCGGGCCGGCGCGACCGGCGGAGGTCACAGGAAATGGATCCGATCAGGGACGTGATCGCCAGGGCCGCCCGACGCATGCTCATCGCGGGCTGGATCCGTTACGCCGTGATGCTGCTGACCGCGGCCCTGGTGCTGGCGGTCGTCGCCCGGGGCGTGCAGAAGGTCGTGCCCGTGGTCCGGATCGACTGGGCCCTGGCCCTGCCCGGGCTGGCGGGCGTGGCCGTCGTGGCGGGCCTGGTGGTCGCCTGGGTGCGCCGCCCGAAGCAGATCGACGTCGCGCGGGCCGTGGACGAGCGGGCCGGCCTGCGCGAGACGCTCTCGACCGCGCTGTGCGTCGAGCGCGACGACAGCCCGTGGTCGCGCGCCGTGGTCGACGACGCGGGGGCCAAGGCCCGGCGGGTGGTGGTGCGCGACGCCGTGCCGATCGAGGCGCCGGGCAACTCCTGGTGGCCGGTGGCGGCCTGCGCGGCCCTGTTGGCCGTCTGGTGGCTGCCCGTCCACGACCTGACGGGCCTGCTCGCCAAGCAGGAAGCGGCCCGTGAGGAGCGGCGTCAGGTGCAGGAGGTCGCCGCCCGGGTCGACGAGGCCCGCCGGAACATCGACGAGATCCTCGCCCGCGCCGGCGTGGAGATCAACGGGCCCGACGAGAGCACGGAGGACCTGTTCAAGCCCGGCGAGATCGGCCAGATCACCCCCGAAGAGATGCAGCGGGCGGCGATCAAGAAGCTCACAGAGCTGTCGGACAAGCTGGAGGAGCAGCGCAACGGCGAGGAGGGCATGACCTTCGACGCCATCCGCGACGCCATGAAGCGTCTGGAGACGCCCGGCCCCGGCCCCGCCGCGGAGATGAGCCGGGCCATGGCCCGCGGCGACTTCGCCGAGGCCAAGAAGCAGCTCGAGAAGATCGCCGAGCAGATCAAGAGCGGCGACATGTCCGAGGAGGACAAGAAGCAGCTTCAGCGCCAGGCCGAAAAGATGGCCGAGGCGCTCGAACAGATGGCGCAGAACCGCCAGCAGCTCGAAGAGCAGTTGCAGGCCGCCGGGCTCAGCGAGGAGCAGGCCCGCCAGCTCGCCACGGACCCCAACGCCATGGAGCGGGCGCTGCGCGAGCAGGGCATGAGCCAGGAGCAGATCGACGAGCTCAAGCAGCAGGCCCAGGCCCAGCAGAAGGCCTCGGACGCCGCCGCGGCGATGTCGCAGGCCATGGGACAGATGGCGCAGGGCATGCAGGCGGGCAACCAGTCCCAGATGGGCGAGGGCCTCGAAGGGATGGGCGGGCAGCTGTCCAATCTGGAACGCATGCAGGCCGAGATGACCTCCCTGGAGCAGGCGCTCGGCGCGTGCCAGGGCCAGATGGCCAGCCTGTGCGAGGGCGTCGGCGGCATGGGGCGCTCGGCGGGGCAGGGTTCGGAGTGGGGCCCGGCCGGTCAGTACCGCCAAGGCGAGAGCATGGGGTCCGGTTCGGGCTCCGGCGGGCCCGGGCAGGGTCTGGGCGCCGGCCCGGACGAGGCGGCCACGGACTTCGCCCTTAAGACCGAGAAGGCCAACGTCGGCACCACCGACGAGGGGCCGATCATCGCCGCCACGCTGGTCTACGGCTCGCAGATCCGTGGCGAGTCCACCGCCGCCTTCTCCGACGCGGTCTCCAGCGCCGAGGCCCAGGCCGCGGAGGCCATCGAGACGCGCCGCGTCCCGAAGGAGCACGAGCAGGCGGTCAAGGCCTACTTCGGGCGTCTGAAGAAAGCCGCCGAGAGCACGCCCAAGCCCGCCGAAGGCGAGTGACCGGGAACCAGCGATGACCAGACCAGCCGTTCTTGCCGGCATGGCCGCCATCGGCCTCGCCCTGTCCGCCTGCCACCGCCAGGCCGAACCCCGCGCGGAGGTGGTGCTGTACACCAGCACCGACGACGCCTTCCTGGCGCCCATCCTCGACGCGTTCGAGGCCGAGACGGGCGTCCGCGTCCGCCTCGTCGGCGACACCGAGGCGACCAAGACCACCGGGCTGACCATGCGCCTGCTCGCGGAAAAGGACGCGCCGCGCTGCGACGTATGGTGGTCCTCCGAGCCGATGGGCACCATCGCGCTGGCCGAGCAGGGCGTGCTGGAGCCGGGCGGGATGCGTGGGCTTGTGCCGGAGGGCTGGCCGGGCGACCTCATCGGCCCGGGGTTCACCTGGGTGGGCATGGCCGAGCGGGCCCGGGTGATCGCGTACGCGTCGGACCGCGTGCCCGAGCCGCCCACGACGCTCGCGGCCCTGACCGACCCCGCGTGGAAGGGGCGGATCGGCATCGCCCGGCCGCAGTTCGGCACCACCCGGGGCCACATGGCCCTGCTGCATGCCCGGTGGGGGGCGGAGGCGTTCGAGGCGTGGCTGACCGCCCTGCGCGACAACGGCGTGCGCCTGTACGACGGCAACGCCCGGGTCATCCGGGCCATCCACGAGGGGGAGATCGACGTCTGCCTGACCGACACGGACGACGTGTGGGTCGCCCAGGCCAACGGCTGGCCCATCGGGATGGTCTACGAGGCCGCGGCCGACCACCCGCGTTGGCCCAGCCCCGGCCCGACGACCATCCCCAATACGGTGGCGATCGTCCGGGGCGGCCCCAACCCGGCGCCGGCGCGGGCCCTGGCGGCGTTCCTGGTCTCGCCCGGGCTGGAGCGTCTGCTGGCGGAGAGCGAGAGCCGCAACGTGCCGGTGCACGCGGAGCTCCGGGCGTCGTTCTCGGACCTGGTTCCCACGCCGGAGACGGCCCGCCCGGACTACGGCGCGGCCCACGGCTCGGTCGGCCCGGCCATGGACGCGTGCGAGCGGTTGCTCGCGCCGTGATCGGGCCTGCCCCACGCGGGCGGGCGGCACAGATCGACCCTTCAACCGGGCTTTTCGGCCGGGTCGTTGGCATCCGGACGGCGGCTCGGCGGCGTGCGGCCGATCATCGCCCCGTGCGTGCTCCACCCGTCGCCAACCAGACCGGACGCCCGGAGGCCAACCGCCCGGCCCCCCGCATCGACTGGGCGTTCCGCCCGCGCTCGCGGGGGGCGCTGTTCGTCGGTGTGCTGCTGGCCCAGGCGGCCGTGCTGCTGGGGGGCGAGCTGCTCGCGGACTACTGGCTGCGTCACGAGTCCGAGCTGGCGCCGTCGTGGGCGGACCGGCTGCTCGTGTTCCGGCTCTCGGTGGCGCTGGGGGTGTTCCTGCTGACCGCCGCGGTGCTGCTGATGGCGTCGCGGCGTTACCGGGACACCGTGGAGCGTGCGAACGCCCAGCTCCAGGACGAGGTGGCCCGCCAGGTGCAGGAGGGGCTGGCCAAGCGCAACGCCCTGATCTTCGGGCTGGCCAAGCTGGCGGACTACAGAGATACCGACACCGGGGCCCACCTGGAGCGGATCGGCCTGTACGCCCGGCTGCTCGCCGAGCGGCTCCGCCCGGTCCACCCGTGCATCGATGACGCGTGGATCGAGCGGCTCGTGCTGGCCAGCTCGCTGCACGACATCGGCAAGGTCGGCATCCCGGACCGGATCCTGCTCAAGCCCGGCCCCCTGACGCCGGAGGAGCGGGCGGAGATGGAGAAGCACACGCTGATCGGCGCTGACACGCTGATCGCCATCCGCCAGAAGCTCGGGGCGGACCCGTTCATCGACATGGGCGTGGAGATCGCCCTGCAGCACCACGAGCGGTGGGACGGCGGGGGTTACCCCTTCGGCCTGGCCGGCGAGGACGTGTCGCTCGCCGCCCGCATCGTGGCCATGGCCGACTTCTACGACGCGGTGACCTCCGAGCGGGTGTACAAGCGGGCCATGAGCCACGCCGAGGCCCACGGCCTGATCCTCTCGCTCCGCGCCACGCACTTCGACCCGGCGGTGGTCGACGCCTACGTGGCGTGCGCGGAGGAGTTCGATCTGGTGCGCAGCCGGGCCTGCCGCGAGCTAACCCACCCGCGTGCCGACGCCCCGGGCGAGATGGCCCGCCGCTTCATGCAGGAGCACGGCACGCTGATGCTCGCGGCGTGAGGCGGGCACGGATTGCGCCGGCACGCCCGTACACTCCGGCATGTCAACCGCCGCCGAGACCGACCTTTCCCACTGCATCGCCGGGCATCTGGACGACCTGGTCCGGATCAGGCGTGACCTGCACGCGCACCCAGAGCTGCGGTTCCGGGAGGAACGCACCAGCGGGGTGGTGCGGGCGGAGCTGGAGCGGCTGGGGATCGCGTTCGTGGCGGGGATCGGCGGGCGGGAGCCCGGGGGCGGCACGGGGGTGCTGGCCCACCTGCCCGCGACCGTCGACCGGCCCGGGCCGTGCATCGGGCTGCGGGCCGACATGGACGCGCTGCCGATCGAGGAGCGCTCCGGGCGACCGTGGGCCTCGACGACGCCGGGCGTCATGCACGCCTGCGGCCACGACGGGCACACGGCCATCCTGCTGGGGGCCGCCCGCGTGCTGGCCTCGCTGGACCACCGGCCGAACCCCGTGACCTTCATCTTCCAGCCCGCCGAGGAGGGCGGGGCGGGGGCGGACCGGATGTGCCGGGACGGCGCGCTGACGGGCGGGCCGGACGGGCGTCTGGGCCCGCCGGTCGAGCGGGTGTACGGGCTGCACGGCTGGCCGGGGCTGGGCTTCGGCGTCGTGGGGACCAGGCCGGGCCCGATCCTCGCCGCGACGGACGAGCTCCGCCTGGAGATCCGGGGGCGCCAGGCCCACGCGGCGTACCCGCACCTGGGGGCGGACCCGGTCGTCGCCGGGGCCCACGCGGTGCTGGCGGCCCAGACGGTGGCCTCGCGGTTCGTCTCGCCCTTGGACTCGGTGGTCGTGACGCTGGCCACCTTCCACGCGGGCAGCGCGAACAACGTGATCCCCGATTCGGCCGTTCTGACGGGCACCCTGCGCACGCTCCGCCAGGAGACCCGCGAAGCGGCCCGGGTGCGGCTGAAAGAGGCCGTGGAAGCCGCGGCCCGGGCGGCGGGGTGCGATGCGACACTGACCATCCACGAGGGCTACCCCGTGACCCGGAACGACCCGGCCGAGGCGGCCCGGGTGCTGGAGACGGCCCGGTCGGCGGCCCTGGTCCGGGGCATGGTCGAGGTGGCCGAGCCTTCGATGGGCGGGGAGGACTTCGCGTATTACGCCCAGCGGGTCCCGGCGTGCTTCTTCCTGCTGGGCCTGTGCCCGGAGGGGGGCTCGACGCCGCAGCTGCACCAGCCGGACTTTGATTTTCCCGACGAGGCGATCGGCCCCGGGGTGGAGATGATGTGCCGCTTGGCGCGGCCCTAGCATGGGACCAACCCCCGGCCGACCCCCCCTCTATGGGACCGGAATCGGCTGCAGCGGGGGGCGTCCGGGAACCGATGGGAGTGTCCATGAGCCTTCGCAACACGATCCTGATGGGGGTGGCCGGTCTGGCCTTCGCGACCGTACTGACCGGCTGCCGCGTCGAGCGCACCGAGGGTCAGCGTCACCAGGCGAGGGCCATCGACACCATCCTGCGTGCCGAGAGCGCCAGGCTCAACCAGGCGGAGCTGTCCGAGCAGACGCTGGAGGACTACGCCCGGGTGAACGCGCTGTACCAGGAGCTGCTGCACGCCGCGGTCCGCTCCGGCGAGGCCGAGCCGCTGACGGTGCAGGAGGCGGAGGACAAGCTGCGGGCCATCGCGTCCGAGGCGCGTCTGCTGCCCGCGTACCAGAGCTGGTCCCCCGAGGCCCAGAAGAACTTCGAGGAGCAGTTCTGGCGCTTCCGCCTGAAGAAGTGGCAGCAGTGGCGCGGCCCGGGCTACATCTACGAGTGACAAGCCGGCGCCGTGCGCTTCCTTTGGAAGAGCACGCGTTGCGTGTGACTCCTCTACGGCGGACGGGGCGCGGTGGCGCTGGTCGATGGTTCGGCCCGGATCCTGGGGGTTGAGGGTCTGGCAGCCCCTTCCCGCCGGGCGAGGGCGAGTGGCCGGGATCGTGGATGAGCGGCCGCCCCGGAATCCACACCGTCGACGGCGTGTTCGGGCGCGACCTTCGGTGATCACACCACTTGCGGCACGCGTCCGCATTCGGGGCAGGCCTGGAGGAGTTCCAGGCCCGTGCGGTCGTAGCCGCAGCCGCGGCAGTGGCCGGTGGTCAGCTTGGGGTACTCCGAGGCCGGCACGCCCATGAGGCCCACCCGGACGCCGGCGGCTTTCAGCACGCTGTTGGCCTGGCCGCTGACCAGGAGCAGCACGAACAGGTTGAGCAGGGGGATGAAGAGGAGCAGGATGTAGACGATCCGCAGCCCGAGCGAGGTCTGCAGCGCGGCCGCGAGCCGGACGATCTGGATGATGCTGGCGAGCTGGAAGAGAAGGTAGAGCAGGCCGGCGACGATCGCCATCGCGGGAGAAACGCCGGCGAACCCGAGAGCCAACACGTACAGGCCGATCCCGAACAGGATGATCCAGAGCAGTTCCCGCTGGCGTTTGGCCACCGCGACCAGGTCCGTGCCGTCCGTCAATCGTCGTGCCATCGGGCCTCCAAGCCCCCCGCCGGGGGCGAAGCCCCGAGTGTAACAGATGTCCCGCTGCCGTGCGGCGGGCGGGGAGCGCGGGCGTGACGGAGTTCGCGGTCTGATTGGGGGGTTTGGCGGGTGGGGCGTCCACCCCGGTCTTCGTAAGATTGAGCGTGGACGACCCGGACCCCATCGCCCTCGACGCCGAGGGTTTCCAGCCCGCCGCGGCCCCGCCCGGCTGGGGCGCGGAAACCCGCGCGGAGCGTCTGGCCCGGCTGCTTCGGGAGGCGCGCGCCCTGCCGCCGTCGCCGGGCGTGTACCTGATGAAGGACCACAAGGGGGTGGTGATCTACGTGGGCAAGGCCAACCGGCTGCCCGACCGGGTGTCGAGCTATTTCGTGCCGAGCGCCGACCTGGGCCCCAAGAAGGGCCGGATGCTCGACGAGGTTCATACTTTCGACTACCTGGTGACCGAGTCCGAGTGGGAGGCGCTGCTCACCGAGAACCGGCTCATCAAGGACGTGCGCCCGCGCCACAACGAGCGGCTGACGGACGACAAGAGCTTCCCGTACCTGGTCGTGACCCGCAACGAGGACTACCCGCGCGTGTTCGTGACGCGCAACCCGACCGGCGTGGACGAGAAGACGGGCGAGCAGGCGCCCGAGATGCGCAACGCGCGGGTGTTCGGGCCGTTCGCCAACGCCGGGGCGCTGCGCGAGGCGGTGCAGACGCTCCAGCGGGTGTTCAAGTACCGCACGTGCAAGCTGGACATCGTCAAGGGCGACCCGAAGAACCGTTATTTCCGCCCCTGCCTGCTGCACGCGATCGGCCAGTGCACCGCGCCGTGCAACGAGTCGGTGTCGGTCACGGTCTACGGGCAGGACGTCGACCGGTTCGTCAAGTTCCTGGGCACCAAGCGGTCCACGATGCTCCGCGAGATGCGTGCGGAGATGGACGAGGCCGCGGCCCGGCTGGAGTTCGAGCGTGCGGCGACGCTGCGCGACCAGATCGTGGCGATCGAGAAGCTCTCCGACCGCGGCGACCGTTCGGACCGCTGGCAGCCCGAGACGGAGATCGGCTACATCGATCCCGAGAAGGGCCTGGCCGCGCTGCAGAAGGCCCTGGGCATGGACCGGCCGATCCGCTGCGTCGAGGGCTTCGACATCGCGCACCTGCAGGGCGGCGAGACCGTGGGCAGCAAGGTGTGCTTCATCGACGGCAAGCCGTTCAAGGACGAGTACCGGCGCTACCGGATCAAGAGTTTCGCCAACCTGCCCGGCGGGCGGGCCAACGACGACTACACGGCCCTGCGCGAGGTCGTGTCCCGCCGCTACCGCGAGGCCGGCGCCGGGCACGAGCTGTACCCCGACGTGATCCTGATCGACGGCGGGCTGGGCCAGTTGCACGCGGCCCTGGAGGCTTTCGACACGCTGGACGTCAAGCCGCCGATGGTCATCTCGATCGCCAAGAAGGAGGAACTCGTCTACGTGCAGCGCGAGAAGGAGCCGATCCGCCTGAGCCGCAACAACGCCGGCCTGCGCCTGCTCCAGCAGGTCCGCGACGAGGCTCACCGCTTCGCCCAGCACTACCACCACGTCCTGCGCCGGAAGAAGACGCTGGGGGAGTGATGGGTCGTGGCCGGCCGGGTCGCGGGGCGAATCAGGGTGTCGCGTCGATTTCCTGCTCGAAGCGCATCGCTTCCTGGACGAGATCGGGGGACGCGAAGGGGCTGGGGCTCGTGATCCGGGCGAGAAAGGCGAGCGCCCCGCCGGGGTCGTCCCGGCGGCGGAAGAGCGTGTGCGCTCCGTTCAACTGGCTCACGGCGAGTTCGCGCCACAGGAACTTGCCGAGAACGGCGTCGCCGGGATCGGCGGGGTCCAGCGCGTCGAGCGCCGGGTAGGTAAGTTTGGCAAGTTCGGATCGGAGGGCGGAGGCCGCGTCGGCCGCGTGCTGCTTGTCCCACGCCGCGGCCAGTTTCTCCGCGTAGTTCACGCGAGCGGGCATCCGCGTGTACGCGGGGTCCCGAAGAATTTCCATGATCTTCGTGATGAGGGCCTCGTCCGGGCTGCGCCAAGACGACCCGTTCGCCAGCTCGCGTCGGACGAGCGCATGGACCATTAGGCCGAGGACCGGCTGGGAGTTCATGTACCCCGCGTGCGCGTCAAGGAACTTGTCGTAGAGCAGGACCGCTTGGGCATGATCGACGTTTTTGTCGGCGGCGAACGCGGCGCTGTACCGGAAATAACCCACGTCGGCGATGTCCAGGGCCCCCTGCTCGGCAAGCGTCACCGCTTGCCCGGCGTAGGTGAGCGCGGTCGTATGCGCGTCCTGCTCCATCGCGACATGCACGAGTCGGCGGCAGGCCGACTCGACTGCGGCGGCCCGAAGCGTGGAGAGATCGCAAGACAAATACGCATCCACGGCGGCTTGGAACGCCGCGAGCGCCGCGGCGGCGTGGCCGGGGCCGGCCAGTGTCAAAGCCTCCGCGGATGCCGCGCCGACTTCGGCCTTCTCTCGAACATCCTGCGTATGGTGTGCGGCCTGCGCCAACGCCGCCGCAGCTTCAAGGAACTGCCGATCATGGAAAAGCGAGGAGCCGGCCACTCGTAGACCATCGTAGCGTTGCCTTCCTGACAAACCCGGCTCGTGCAACGACGTCTCCACAATGAGCCGCGCAAAGACGACACGGTCCGCTGCCTCGTTCAGCATCACCAGCAGATCACGATCATTTTCCCATGTCGGTGTGATCGCATGGGCGACCTTTTGGTCATGGTCGGTCGCCGCCGGCTGCGCGTGAACTTGTCCGAGGGCCAATAGGCAGGTTACGGTCAGCATAAGAAAAGACGTGCGCTGCATCATGGTGGGGCTCCATTCAGGCGGGAATAAGCGGCACGTATCGCCACTCGCCATCGATCCAAACAAGCAGTGTCGGGACGCGACCGTAGGGCGTGTCGTCTTCGCGAGGCAGTTCATGCAAAGTGCGGGCTTATCACAGCCGTGTCACAAGAGAACTCTTTTTCGCTGTGATGCGTAACAGTCGGGGTCGAGTTGGAGTAGAAAACACGGGGTTGGTGGAGTAGGCCGCCGCGAACAAAGCCTGGCTGATCCAGTGCCGACGGTACACAACCGAGAGCGAGACAAAGGCCGCTTCCGATGATCGATTTCACGCGTGTTGCCCCCCCTGGGTCTCCCGAGCCAATGTACTGGGGGGCGGGTGGTGTATCAAGCCCTTTGACAAAGAATGCGGGGTACGGCGGCGCGGCATTCCCGGGGTCCAGATCCGAACGCGCCTCGCCGGGCCGGTGGAAGGTCGGTGAAGGAGAGACGCGCCCGCCTTCGGGGGCGGCCTTGCTGGGGTTCGAGGCCGGTGCGGTCGTAACCGCGGCCGCGGCGAGGGGTCCGCGTACGGCGCGCGCTTCAGCATCGGGGTCTGCGGCATGCACACCGTCGACGGCGTGCGCGGACGCGACGTGGAATAAGGCGCTCCGTCACCAGGCGCGAGCGCCGGCGGGTTCGGCCCGTCCCCCCGGCACGCCCAGGGCGTCGAGGAGCGGGGTGCGGGCGTAGGCGAGGCGCCAGGCGTTTGCGGCGGGGGCGAGCGTGGCGTGGAGGACGCCGGGGCACTCGACGTGGACCTCGCCGCGGATGTCGTCGATGACCTCGGCCCGGACGTGTTGGAGGCGTTCCAGCGTCCGCTCGGCCGGGCCGTCCGCGGCCATCAGGAGCGCACGTGCGTGCTCGCCGGGCGATTCGATGCGCAGGGTGAGCGTCACGATCCGGCTCGTGCCTTCCGGGGCGCGGTCGCCCAAGGCGGTGCGGGCCACCCGCCAGGTGACCTCCACGCCGGCGAGGCGCGGCGTGGCCTCTGGGGGCGTGGCCGGTGCGGGGACGGCGCTCGGCGCGTGGCGGGCCGGGGTCACGAGGCCTCCCCGCGCACGGGCATCTTGGCGAGCAGTTTGGCCGCGGCCTTGAGCCCGGCGCCGCCCGCGCCACGCCCGCCCGCGGGCCCGGTCGGCCCGGCGAACTTCTGGCTCAGCACGCTGAGCAGCTCGAAGCACTCGGCGACGGCGTCGAGGCGCTGGTTGAGGGCCTGGAGCGACTCGGGCGCGGTCCGGGCGGTCGCGGGCGTGAGGGCACGGATCTCCTCGAGCGACTGGAGCAGCGGGTCGACCTCGCGCTTGATGCGTTCACGCGCGATGGCCCGCAGCATGGCCCAGACGTCCTGCTCGGCGCGGAAGTAGTCCTTCCGGTCGCCCCGTTTGTGGGTCTTCTGGATCACGCCCCAGTCGAGGAGGGCGCGGACGGACATGGAGACGTTGCCGCGGGAGATCGCCAGGCGGTCCATGATCTCGTCGGTGTTCATGGGCTCGCCGGTGACGTAGAGGAGGGCGTGGACCTCCGCCATCGTGCGGCTGATGCCCCAGGCGGAGCCCATGCGTCCCCAGGACGCGATGAAGCGGTCCTGGGCTTCGCGGAGCAGGCGCGCGGTCTCGGCCTGGTCCACCATGTCCGCGCCGGGCCTGGGCATGCGCGAAGTATTCGCCGCGGGCGGATTGGAGTCGAGCCTTTCAGAAAGCATTGAAACCGGGCGGCGGTCCGCGTTTCGTTGGTCGGCCTGTGAGTCCCCGTCCGGGCCGGTCTCAGGCGAGCAGCAGCTCGGCGATGCCCGCGGCCCCGAGCACGCAGGAAACCACGCCGTTGAGCGTGAAGAAAGCCATCGGGATGCCCGCCCGGCCCCGCCGGGCGAGGACGAGGTGCTCGAAGGCCAGCACGCCGGCGACCAGGATCACGGCCACGCCGAACAAGCGGCCGAAGCCCGGGCCGGTCCGCCAGGCCATCACGAGGCACGCGAGGGCCCCGGTGTGCATGGCCCGGCTGATCCAGGCGGCCCCGCGCCAGCCGAAGCGGGCGGGGACGGAATGCAGGCCGGCGGAGCGGTCGTGGTCCAGGTCCTGCAGGGCGTAGATCACGTCGAACCCGGCCACCCAGAGGACGACCATGCCCGCCAGCCAGGCGAGCGCGGGCGCGGCGGGGCCGTCCACGGCTCCCCAGCCGCCCACGGCGATGGCGGCCGCGATCGGGCTGGCGGCCAGGGCGCCGCCGAGGAAGACGTGGCAGAGGAAGGTGAACCGCTTGGTGAAGGAGTAGAAGCCGATCCAGAGCAGCACCGGGACGCCCAGCAGCAGCGGCAGCCAGTTGTCGTAGAGGACGCCGAAGCCGGCGCAGCAGAGCAGGAAGGCCGCGGCGCAGGCGCCGAGCATGGCGAGGCCGTCGCGTCGGGTGAGCGAGCCGGCGGCGAAGGCCCGGCGGGCGGTCCGGGGGTTGGCGGCGTCGAGCCGGGCGTCGGCGACGCGGTTGACCAGCATGGCCCAGGTCCGGGCGAAGAACATGCAGGCGACGATCAGCGTGAGCATGCCGGGAAAGCGTTCCCAGAGGATGGAGCCGTACTTGTCGTGGCGGGGGGCGGCCATGAAGGCCCCGAGCAGCGCGAACGGCAGGGCGAAGACCGAGTGGGCCAGCTTGACGTCGGCCAGCGCGAGCCCGAGTCGGGCCAGCGGCGTCGGCGGGGTGGTCTGGAGGGTGGTCACCGGGGAAGGGTATTCGGGCCGTGGGGGCGGGCGGGTGTGGTAGGATGACCCGGCCGGGCGGCCCGCGGCGGAGCGGGGCCCGGCTTGCGGAGGATGATCCATGACCTCGCCCGTTGTCGTCGCCACGGACTTTTCGCCCTCGGCCCGGGTGGCGATGGGCCACGCGGCCCGGATCGCGGCCGCCCGTTCGGCCCCGCTGCACGTGGTGCTGGCCGTCGACAGCGACCCGGTGACGCTGATGGTGTCCGCCGGGAGCTCGAACCGGGAGGAGATCGAATCGCGGCTCATCCAGCACGGGAGCGGGCTGCTCGACCGCGAGGTGTCGGACGCGGGCGTCGAGGTCCCGGCGTCCAACCGGCACGTGAAGATCGGGCGGCCGGGGCGGGTGATCGTCGACGAGTGCGAGCGTCTGGGGGCGGGGCTGCTGGTGCTCGGCTACCACGGCGGCTCGGCGAAGTACGACCGCGGCCCCGGCTCGGTGGCCCAGCGCTGCGTGCGTCACGCGCCGTGCGACGTGCTGCTGACGCGCCGGGACCGGCCGGAGGCGTTCAAGCGGGTGGTCGCGGGCGTGGACTTCTCGAAGGCTACGCGGGCGACCGTGGCCCGTGCCGCGGAGATGGCGGGCCCGGGCGGCGAGCTGGTGCTGCTGCACGCGTACTCCGACCCGTTCGAGTCGCTGGGGTACATGGGGATGGGCCTTGGGGTCGAGCCGATCCCGCTGGGGACCTACGCGGCGGCGCTGCAGGCGGACCTGGAGAAGATGGGGGCGGGGCTGGGGGCGTCGGTGGGCACGGTGCGGACCGAGGTGTTCCTCGATTCGTACCCGGGCCGCGCCATCGCGGACTGGTGCAACGAGCACGGCGCGGACCTGACGGCGGTCGGCACGCGGGGCAAACCGGGCGTGCGCTACTGGCTGCTGGGCTCGACGGCGGAGCTGGTGCTCCGCGAGACGCGGTCGGCGGTGCTGGCGGTGCGCCAGCACGACGAAGCGGTGTGAGGTCGGTCCGGCCGGTGACGCCGGGTCAGGAACAACGGGTGAAGAAAAAGCACCGGCCTTTCGGCCGGTGCTTTTCGTTGTTGGGGTCGTCGGGCCGAGGGGTCGGCCGGTCGGGTTATGGGCAGCCCGCGTTGTAGAGGTCGAGGAATGCGGAGAGGTCGAAGAAGTTGAGGACGCCGAAGGGGGCGGCGATGTCGGCCGCGGCGGCCTGGCTGTTGTACAGGTCGAGGTAGGTGGCCAGGTCGAAGAAGTTCAGCACGCCGTAGGGTTCGGCGAGGTCGGCGCCGGAGCAGCCGGGGTTGCTGTTCTCCTCGACCGCGCCGGTGATGACGAGGGCGTAGCCCTGGCTGCCCTGCTGGACGGCGGTGGCCTTGATGCGGGCCACGTAGGAGCCGGGCAGGGGGGTGCCGAGGCGGATCATCTCGACGTTGTTGATGGCGTCGGCCGTGCCGCCGGGCGCGGAGAAGCTGGCGGAGAAGACGTTGCCCAGGACCACGACGCCGAACTCGTTCTCGACCTCGAGGTCGAGGTTGTTGACGGCGGCGCTGGCGGCGTTCAGGGCGCCCGGTGCGTCGTGCCAGGCGAGGGTGACGCGGACTTCCTCGCCGCTGGAGGTGACGGTGAAGGGCACCTCGATGACGTCGCCGGTGGTCAGGGCCTCGTCGGTGTTGTTGCGCACGTCGCGGACGATGTTGGTCCGGGTGTCGCCGTCGAGGTAGAGGGAGTTGTCCAGGGTCAGGCGGCCCCAGCCCTCGCGGTTGGAGGGGTAGCCCGCGACGCCGGTCATGTCGACCGTGCCGTTGAGCAGGGTGGCCTTGAGCAGTGCGCCGGAGGGGACGAAGGCGTCCTCCGGGTTGGCCGTGCCGGTGGGGTAGAAACCGTCCATGTAGTACTGGCGGGCGAGGGCGGCGGCGCCGGCGATGGCGGGGGCGGCCATCGAGGTACCGGTCATCGTAGTGGTCCCGCACGCCGAGCCGGCGGACGAGGCGGTCGAGCAGCCGGGGGCGTAGATCTCGGGCTTGCGCCGGCCGTCGCTGGTCGGGCCCTGCCCGCCGCTGCAGTGGTTCTGCTGGCTGCCGCTGCCGCCGGTGGCGCCGACGGCCAGGCAGTTCTTGGCGTTCTCGGGGTTGCGGAGGGTGCTGGTGTTCGTGACGGCGAAGATGACGAGGTTGTCGTCGTTGTTGTAGGAGAAGACGTCGATGTTGCGGGCGAGGCTGTCGTAGGCCGTGGTGCCGTCGTTGCCCCAGGAGTTGGTGTGGATGGCGGCGCCCTGGGAGTAGTGCTGGTTGAGGCGGGTCAGCATGCCGGCCCCGTTCACCACGTAGGTGTTGAAGACGAGGCGGGACATGTAGGCGATGCCGCGGGTGTTGTTGTCCGCGCCCGCGTCGCCGAGGACGGTGCCGGCCACGTGGGTGCCGTGCGAGTCGACGCCCGTGGAGGTGTTGTAGGCCTGGATCTTGCGGTGGTTGTCGCCGAAGGGGTCGCCCTCGGGGTCGCTGAACGAGCAGTGGTTGACGGAGACGCGGCCGTCCTGCACGGCGACGAGCTGGCCCTCGCCGCGGATGCCGGCGGTGTAGATGGGGGTGAAGTTGGAGACGTTGGTCTGGATGATCCAGCGGGTGTTGGTGTTGCTGCGGAGGGTGACCTCGGGGGAGGGCTCGACCCAAGCGACGCCCTCGATGCCGGTGAGGCCGGTCAGGGCGTCCTTGGCGCCCTGGACGCGGAGGGTGAAGCGGTCGTGCTCGAGCAGGGTGGACTCGACGGCGACGCCCGCGGCGGCGATCTGGCGGGCGGCGGCGACCGGGTCGGCGCCCGGGAAGAGCACCACGACGCCGGGCACGCGCCCGCTGCGGGAGACGGCGGCCAGGTCGGGGGTGGTGTACGCGCGGGCGCCGAGCTCGGGGTCGACCTTCCAGGCGTCCTGGAAGGAGACGATGGTCTCGACGAACGGCAGGGCGTTGACGGCCGCGGGCCGGGCGCGGCGCATGTCGACGACGAAGGCGTTGTCGGGGATGTAATCAAGGATGCGGGCGCCGGAGGCCTCGAGGGCGGCGCGGCGGTCGGCGTCCATCGGGCCGTCGAGCTGGATGATGACGTACCGGGGGAATGGCTGGGCCTGGGCGACGCCCTGACGCAGGTCGGGCAGGTGGCGGGCTTCGACCGAACCGGACTTGAGGTGGAGGGGAGCGGCGGCTGCGGCGCCCGCGAGGGCCGCGATGAGGGCGATCGAGACGGTGCGATGCATCTTTTGATTCCTCGAATCTGGCGGGCCCATCCGGGAACGACACGGCGCGCCGGCCGAGTCCGGAGCGTCAGACAAATCGATCAGGGACCGAAGCCTTGGAGTCGCCCGAGTGGGCGCGGTGGGGTATACGCGGGTGCATACTCGCAGGTTCCGGTCTTTCGTGCAAGGGCTTTTTCTGGTCAGGCGGCCCGATTCATGGCTTTTTGGCGGCCCAGCAGGCGTCGGGCGTGGTCGGTCGAGCGGGCCAGGCGCAGGGTCCGGGCCAGGCCCGTGCGGCGGAACATCCGTGCCACGTCCGGGGGGAGGTCGCAGAGGATCAGCGAGCCCCCCACACGATCCAGGGAGGCGGTGACCTCGGCGAGGGTGGCGATGCAAGGGGAGGCCAGGACGGTCAAACCCCGGAGGGACAGCACGATGCGCGCCGGGTGGCCCGGCTGGTGCAGGGCGACCAGCTCGGCGCGGAGCCGGGAGGCGTCCGGGGCGCGGAGGGCCGACTGGCGCAGCGTGAGCACGGTCGGCCCGCCGTTCTCGGACGGTGCGGCCACGCGGGTGAGGCGGAGGCTGGATCTGGGTGCTGGCACGGTCGGGGTTCCACGCGGCCCTGGATCGGGCGGCACGAAAAAATGGAACACGACCGGCCCCCGAGCGAGCGACCCGGCGGGAGCGGGGGAAACAGCGGTGGGGTGGCGCGGCCGGGGCGGGCTGGGCCGGGGGAGCGGCGGGTTCGCGGACCGGCGGGGAGCCCGGGGGCGGGGGCCCGAGCGGCGCGGCGTGCGGGTGGTCGGCGTGGGTTATCGGGTCAGGCGTTCGGTCAGGCGGGCGAAGGCCTTGAGCGTGGCCGGGGACACGTGGTGCTCGATGCCTTCGGCGTCGATCTCGGCCTGGCGGGGCGAGACGCCCGCGGCGAGGAGGAACCCCACGACGATGCGGTGGCGTTTTTCGGACGCCGCGGCGATGCGCCGGCCCTTGGGGGTCAGCTCGATGGGCTGGTAAGGCTCGGTGACGACCAGGCCGTCGCGTTGGAGGCGCGTGACGATGCGGGTGACGGTGACGTGGGAGACGCCCATGTGCTCGGCGAGGTGCTTGACGCGGGCCTGGCCGTGGACGGCGGTGAGCTGGGCGATGGCCTCGACGTAGTCCTCGGCGGTCTCGTCGCGGTGGGCGAGGCGCGTGGAGTGGTAGCGGTCGGGGGCGGGGGGTTGACCCATTCGCAAGGGTAGGTAACGCCCACGCTCGCTGTGTGGGTCATGCGCTCCAATAGATGCACCGCTCGACCGGGCCGAGGATCTTCTCCAGGCGTTGCTGGAGTTCGATCACCTCCGGGACTTGGAAGACCTGACGGCGGTATTCCGGCCAGTCGTTGGGGGAAGTATTGCCGCGCAACGAGAGGCTGATGAAGGCGCGGCCGAAGAGCGTGCCGTCGTCGTTCTCTGCGGTCTCCCAGATGTCGTGCCAGCCGACCGTCAAGGTGGGCGCGCCCGGGATGAACTGGCCGCGGATCTTCTCGTCGATCCCTCGCATGACTTGATCCAACCATCGGCCGAGCGGTGTTGCGGTGTACATCAGCATCAATCGCGTACCCGGCCGAAAGGCCGCCCCGGCTTCTACCGGCGTAAGACCGTCGGGAAGTTCTTCCCACGGTTCTCGCGGCTCCTCCAAAGTGAAATCACTGTCCACCATGCGTCGCCATCGGTTCCAAGATCGGTCCTCAGAGCGAGTCCGCGTGGTGATCCAGGTTCGTTCGGCTCCGATGATGTCACGCATGATTGTGGCGATCACCGGCGCGGGATCGGGAATCTCCTGTGTCGAGAAAAAAGTCAGATATCCTTCTTGACCCATTGCTGTTCTCCGTGTGTTCAGTCCTCGCCCAGAATTTTGTAGATCGTCGCCAGTTTGAGGATGTCGACGACAGTGTCGTCGACCATGAACCGGCCGAGGTAGCTGCCCATCTTATCGATGATCTCGGCCGCGTACAGGGCGCGGAAGGCGTCGTTCTGTTCGCTTCTGAAGTTATCAATGAGCGGCTCGATCTCCGCGACAAACTGCTCCTCGTGCTCGGTATAGTGGAAGATGGTGTAGGCGGAGGTGAGCCCCGCGACGGCCGCGCCGCCCGCGAAGATGAACGTCTTCCGGATGTTGAGCCCGCGCCGATGATCATGCCAGCCTCGTGCTCGCGTCCACCGCCGCACTGCAACGCCTTTACGGATGTCCCGACCTCCTACAACCTTCTTTAGCCGGCTCTCCTGATTCTCCGTCAGCTCTGCGTTCAGGCTTGTCTTGATCTCGATCACATCATCAATCCGTGCCGGGTCGAGTACATCACCGACTTGCGGCCGGTAGCCCTGCTTCAGTCGTATGACATCGACCTGTGTTAGTTCTGTGGATGCATATCCGGACGGCTGCGTTCCGCCGATGGCGATGACCCTGTTATCTGATTCCAGCACCCACACGTCCGTCATCCACCTGGACCCCGTGAGCCGCAACGATGCGCGCTTGTGGACTTCCTTGCCGAACGCCCCGTCGTCATTGGGGGCGTAGGTCGTACCGTCGATGCTGGTCAGGCCGTTCCAGTTGCTGGTTTCCAGGTCAGCCACGGCGCGGTCCACTTCGCGGTGGAGCTGGCGCATGTACGCGGGCTGCCGCTCGAACTCGGGCTTGGCGGCCAGCTCCCACGACGGGTTGTACTCCCAGGTGATCTCGCCGGGGCCGGGGGTGACGGCCGGGTAGGTCGGCGCCGGGCGGGACAATGGCGGGGAGACAGACGAACTCGGGCGTCTCGTAGCCGCCGCCGGCGGCTGGCGTCAGGGGGAGAGGCTGACCGTCGATGGTGACCTGGTTGATTCCGGGGCGCGGGTCGTGGACCCGGAGGACATAGGTCAGCCAGGAGCCGGCGGTCATGCCCGGGAACGGGGGCTCGTAGTCGGGCTCGGTGGGGTCGTCGAGGGTGGTGGCGATGAGGCCGCCGATCTCGAAGAAGTCTTCCTCCCCTAGCCCGCGGGCCAGCAACTCCACGCGGGTGGGGGTGACCCGCACGCGGTCCAGCGGCGCCGCCTCCTGGCCGATGCACTCGTAGAGCACCCCACCGGGGGCTGGGACGATCTCGAACTCAAGAGCTAGATCGCCCGCGATGACCGCCTCGCCGACCGCCTCCAAGTACCATGTGACCGGGCTTTCGGCGTCGAGGCCCAGATCGGCCGGGTCGTAGAGACCCGGCGCGATGAAGTCGCCCCCGTCGAGGACCGCGTGCCCGTTGCGCGGCAGCCCGGCCGGGGTGCGCCACAGGCGGAATGTGCCTGAGGCCGGAATGAACGAATCGGCCAGCGTCACATCCACAGCGAGCGAGTCCGACGCGTCGTAGGCGACGCGGATTTGGTCCGCATCGGCGTCGAAACCTCCGGCATAGACGATGACCGGAACCAACTCCGACCCCGGCGAGGCATCATCATGCGGGAGTTGGGTGAGCAGGTCGAATCCGTCCGCGAAGTCTGGAAGGCCGTCACGGTCCGAGTCGAGCGTTGAAGCGAGGAAGACCTTGCCGGGCAGGCCGTCCCGATCCTCGATCTCATCCTCGGAGTCCGAGCCGGACGGCGTGCCGTATCCATCGTCATTGTCGCTATCAATATCGATGTCGATGAGGGGGATGAGAAGCTGCGCTTCGCCGGGAGGCGCGCCTTGGACATCGTTGAAGTCTCCGAGGATCCCAGCCGCGTGCTTGATTCTGATGCACCCGTTCCCGGCTAGCTCGATGGCCGCGGTGTAGTCATAGTCGGGGGGGCTCACATTTGATCCGAGGTGCCGGATCGTGACTGGGTAGCTTTCCCCGCGACGAAACTTGAACACGCGCTCGATGATTTCCCCGTGACCGGGCGCCCGGAGCGAGATCGGGCCGACATCCATCGCCCAGCGTTCGGAGTGGCTCCCGCTGGGATCTCCGATTGTCAATCGGAGATCGACCACATGGTTCGGTGGGGGCGGCAGGCCGCCGTCGCTTGCGTCGTTCGGGTCGCTGCCCTGGTTGATCTCGTCGCCGTCACTTACGCCGTCGCCGTCCGAATCCGGGTTGTTCGGGTCGGTTCCGAAGACGAGTTCGTCGTGGTTGCTGACGCCGTCGCCGTCGGCGTCTTCGTGGCCGTCGAGGATCCCGTCACCGTCGGTGTCCGGGTTGAGGGGGTCCGTACCGTGGTCGAACTCAAAGCCGTCGGGCAGGCCGTCGCCGTCCGAGTCGTAGTTGTTCCAGTCGGTACCGTATTCGCACTCGAACAGGTCGGGCAAGCCGTCGTGGTCGGTGTCCGCCGTGGTGGACGGCACGCTGTTCAGGTCGAGCGGGTTGGAGCCAAAGGCGGCCTCGCAGGCGTCCGAGATGCCGTCCCCGTCGGAGTCGATGCCGCCGGCGGGCAGGATAAACACCAGGCGGGTGGTCGGTGAGGCGCAGAGCGTGGTCACATCATGCGACAGTCGGACGGAGACGACTCCGGTCCGGCCCGCGCTATGGAGCAGGAAGCCGCCGCTGACCACTGTGGCCGATTGCAGGTACTGCTGGCCGGAGACGACCTCCCACACGGGATCGCCCGTCGCGCCCGGGTCGAGATCGGGCGTGAGCAACTGGTGTTCGTCGTAGCCCATCGACCACCGGTCGCTTACGATGTGCGAGTTGAGGCAGCCCATGAGGCGAACGGTGGCAGCCTTGGTGGCCGGCTCGTTGCAGCTGTTGATGTAGTTCCCGCGGAAAACGATGTCTCCGAGCGCCCCAGAGACCGGGCTGTATGTGAGCGTGTTCCCGCTGGCTCCCGGCCCGCTCGTGGACCAATCGCCGACGCGGTCGGTGCCGTGAATAAGTTCCCACACCAAGATCTCGGCCAGATGGGCCGTGATGTCGTAGCTGCCGTATGAAAGGACGGCACGCTCGTAGATAAAGACCGGCTGCCGGGGCGAGCATCCTCCGCCGGGGTCCGCGGTGCAGTTGAGCCATACAACCGGTCCGCCCGAACCGGCACGCATGACCGGCCCGCTGCCGGGGAACGGCTGGTGCCCGTCCACGCCGGGGCGGGTGATCAAGACGCAAACAATGCCGGCCGCACGCTCGGCCCAACTTGGCAGGGTGTCCGGGTCTATATACGGGGCCGGCTCGTCCACCACCCCGTCGACAGGGTCGACGGTCTGGCCGAGCGCCGCCACGACGGCGGCGAAGTCGTCGTGGTCGATCCGGCCGTTGATCACGATGTCGCCGCCCGAGGCGGGCGAGACCAACTCGCCCAGGCGGGACGCCAGTTCCAGGGCGTCGAGGTGGTTGATGACCTTATCGCCGTTGAGGTCTTTCGTGGGGGTGGGGACCGAGTACAGCTCCGCGGGTTCGGCCAGCAGGGGCCAGACGAGATCGGGAGATGGGCCGCTGTCGATGCGCAGGCCGGTTGCGCCGGAGAAAACAATCCAGTACTCTTCAAGGATGCGGTCCGGGCCGACCCGGAGCGACCGGACGAGCAGGTCGCCCGTGCCGTCCCCGTCGAAGTCTCTTGTCCCGGCCATGTCCCAGAGCATCATCTCGCCGGGGTCGGGCGTGGCGATGGAGATGAGTGAACGATCGGCGCCGTCGTACAGGAAGGTAGCGCCGATGCGGTCGGGATCAAAGACGAGGACAGGGGCGGAGATCGCGATCTCGGAGACGCCGTCGCCGTTGAGATCGCCCACGGCGACGGCGTCGAAGCCGAAGAGCCCGTGGTCCAGCGGAGCGGGAATCTCTCCGATCAGGCTCGCGTCGGAACCCGAATAGATTCGCACAGCGCCTGACAGGAGGTCGGTGCCGGTTTCGGGCGCTCGGACGATCACATCGCGAACGCCGTCTCCGTCGATATCTCCCGTGATCTGGGCGGAAACCGAAGTAACTAGAGCAGCAAGAAAAAGGCTGGCGACTAGAGATGAGCGGATCGTACTTTCAACCATGTTTATGGCCCCTGCGAGTGGAGGTTCTACCACTAGGTGGTATCGCAGAGCGTACAAAAACTACGGGATCGGCCGCAAGGGATAATCCTATACATTTCCACCGTTTTATGGAGCGGGACAAAGTTGGGGCAGACTAGCTATCTCAACATATTGCAATCGAAGTGGTTATGCCATAGCCACTCGAAACGGCGTCGCCGAGATTTCCAGCCCCGGGTTGCGCTGGGTGAAGTGCTTGACGGCCCATTCGTCGGTGAAGAGGGCGACGGGCTGGCCGTCGGTGTCGTTGCCCAGCGTGGCGTCCATGGGCAGGTCGGGCTTGTAGTCCGGGTCGCCCTCCTTGCGGTACCAGCGGACCACGTTGTAGCGGGCGGGTTCCAGCCGGCTCTCGGCGCCGTACTCGGCGAGCAGGCGGTGCTGGACGACCTCGAACTGCAGCGGGCCGACGGCGGCGAGCAGCGGGGTCTGCGCCTGGCCTGTCCCGACCATGAAGACCTGGATCACGCCCTCCTGGAGGAGCTGCTCGAAGCCGAGGCGGAACTTCTTGGAGTTGCCCGGCTGGGGGTTGTGCAGGTACGCGAACACCTCGGGCGTGAAGCGGGGGATCTCGTTGAACTCGATCGTGCGGTCCTCGGTCAGCGTGTCGCCGATGCGCAGCACGTCGTGCCCGACGATGCCCACCACGTCGCCCGCGACGCCGTCCTCGACGGTCTCCCGCGTTTGGCCGAAGAGCTTCTGCGCGTTCGAGAGCCGGATCTTCTTGCCGGTGCGTGTGTGGACGACGGTCATCTCCCGCGTGAACGAGCCCGAGACGACGCGCACGAAGGCGATGCGGTCCCGGTGCTTGGGGTCCATGTTGGCCTGGATCTTGAAGACGAAGCCGCTGAAGGCCTTGTCGGTCGGCCGGATCATGCGGTCGCCCGCGCGGCGGGGGCCGGGCGGGGCGGAGTGTTCGAGGAAGCCGTCGAGCAGAAGCTGGACGCCGAAGTTGTTGGCGGCCGAGCCGAAGTAGACGGGCGTGACCTCTCCGGCCAGCACGCGGGCCTCGTCGAAGGACTCGCCCGCGCCCTCCAGCATCTCGATCTCGTCGCGGGCCTGCTCGTAAACGCGGGGGCTGAGCTTGGCGCTCACGGCGGGGTCGTCGATGCCGCGAACGTCGACGGGCGCGGCGTAGGCGCCGTGGGCGGTGCGCTCGAAGAGGTGGACGGTCCTCGTCAGGCGGTCGTACACGCCCTTGAAGTCCTCGCCGTTGCCGAGCGGCCAGTTCACGGGGAAGGCGCCGATGCCGAGGATCTTCTCCAGCTCGTCGAGCAGTTCGAGGGGGTCCTTGGTGGGCCGGTCGCACTTGTTCATGAAGGTGAAGATGGGCACCCCGCGCTGGCGGCAGACCTCGAAGAGCTTGCGGGTCTGCGGCTCGATGCCCTTGCCGGCGTCGATGACCATGACCGCCGCGTCGACGGCGGTGAGCACACGGTAGGTGTCCTCCGAGAAGTCCTTGTGGCCCGGGGTGTCGAGGAGGTTGACGCGGACGTTGTTGTAGTTGAACTGCAGGACGGTGGAGGAGATGGAGATGCCGCGCTGCTTCTCCAGCTCCATCCAGTCGCTGGTGGTCGCGCGCTGCTGCTTGCGGGCGGTGACCGAGCCGGCCAGGTCGAGGGCGCCGCCGTAGAGCAGGAGCTTCTCGGTCAGCGTGGTCTTGCCCGCGTCGGGGTGGGAGATGATGGCGAACGTGCGGCGGGGGAGTGTGGCGGG
>CAYXFA010000025.1:24792-44689 GCA_964464165.1 uncultured Phycisphaeraceae bacterium
CCTGGGGGTCGGGGGTCGGGGGGTTCTGCCCGGCGGGGGGGTGGGTTCGGTGGCCGACGGGGGGGGGGGGGGGGGGGGGGGGGGCCTGGGGCGGGTCCGGCGGGATCAAGAAAGGCCGGGGTTGAGCCGGCCTTCGTGCGTCGGGGGGTGGTCGGAGGGCCGGAAGCCCCCCGCTCCGGGAAGCTCCGCGCCCCGGTTTGGATGGGGTCAGCGGCCGCGGGTGCGGGCCTTGCCTCGGAGGAGCTTGGGGGGCAGCTTGGAGGGGACGATGCCGCCGGGGAACTTGGCGGCCTTCTCGGCCTCGCTGAGCTCCTCGGCCTTGGGCGGGGCCTCGACCTCGAAGCGGTTGCGGTGCTCCTTGTTGACGCCGGTGACCTCGTAAATGGGGCGGCCGCCGGTGGGCTCGTCCTTCCAGTCCTCGGGCCGCGGGCGCGGCTCGAAGTCCGGGTAGTCCATCTTCGGGATCTCGGTGTTGACGAGCATCTCGATGTCGGTCAGCAGGCCGCCCTGCTTGGGCGTGACGAGCGACCAGGCGTGGCCGGCGCGTCCCGCGCGGGCCGTGCGCCCGATGCGGTGCACGTACAGGTCGGGGTCGTCGGGCAGGTCGTAGTTGACGACGTGGGTGATGCCCTCGACGTCGATGCCGCGGGAGGCGAGGTCCGAGGCGACGAGCACGGCCAGGCGCCCGGCGCGGAACTGGTTCATCACCGCGTTGCGCTTGCCCTGGGTCATGTCGCCGTGGATGGCGTGCGCCTCGATGCCCTTGCGGGACAGGTAGCGGACCACGTCGTCGACGGTGCGCTTCATCCGGCAGAACACGATGGTCAGGGCCGGCTCCTCGTGGGTGAGCAGGTGGGCGAGCATGCGCTTCTTGTCCCACGGCTCGACCGTCACGTAGCCCTGCTTGACCAGCTCGACCGTCAGCGAGCCGGACGAGACGACGAGCTTCTCAGGGTTGCGCATGTAGCGTCGGGCGAGCTGCTCGATCTCGTCGGTGAAGGTGGCCGAGACGAAGATCGTCTGGCGGTCCTCCGGGCACATCCGCAGGATGCGCCGGATGTCCTCGCGGAAGCCGATGTCGAACATGCGGTCGACCTCGTCGAGGACGGCGAACTTCACGTTGTGCAGGTGCAGGTGGCCGCGCTGGACCATGTCCTGGATGCGGCCCGGCGTGCCGACGATGATCTCCGGCCCCTTGGCCAGCCGCTCGGCCTGCACGCGGATCGACTGCCCGCCGTAGACGGCCACGGCCCGCAGGCCCGTCTTGGCGCCCAGGTCGTCGAAGTCCTGTTTGATCTGCACGGCCAGCTCGCGGGTCGGGGCCAGGATGAGCGCGCTGAACGCGTCGCCCTTGCGGACCATGTGCAGCAGCGGCAGGGCGAACGCGGCCGTCTTGCCCGTGCCGGTCTTGGCCTGGCCGAGGATGTCCTGCCCGGTCAGCGCGAGGGGGACCAGCTCGGCCTGGATGCGCGTCGGGTGCTCGAAGCCGAGCCCGCGGATGGCCCCGAGGATCTCCTCCTTCAGGCCCAGGTCGGCGAAGGTCTTGTCGAGCTGGAAGGACTCGGCCGACCAGCCCGCCTCGGGCTTGGTCGTCATGCGCCGGGGCGCGGGGACCGATTCGGTCTCGGGGTCGTGGTCGGCCGCGGGGGCGCCCTCGCCCGATCCCTTGCGCCGGCGGCGGCGCCGCTTCTTCTTGGGGCCCGCGTCTCCGTCCGGGCCGTCCTCGGCGGGAGCGGGCTCGTCCGCGCCGGGGCTTTCTTCGGCGGCTGGAGCGCCGTTCGGTTCCGAACCGTCGGATTCCGCGGCGGGCTTGCGCCCGCGCCGGCGCCGCTTGCGTTTGGGTTTGTCGGCCTGCGATTCGCCGGTGGCCGCGTTGTCGGGGTGCTCGCCCGAGGCCTCGGCCTCCAGGGCGACCGCTTTGGGGTCGTCGATCATGCGTTCCTCTGATTGCTGCCGAACCGGAGAGCGACGCCCTCCTCGGCTCCGACGGCGCCCGGCGACCCGCCGAAAGGCCGGTGACCGGACCTGCGATGATAGGCGGGAAATCAGGAACCCTTGCTGGGGGTTGGGTTTGCGGCCCCGCTTCGGGTGGACGGGGACCGCTCCAGCAGGATCATGTGCTTCATCAGCGCCCCCGCGGCGGAGGTGCCCGCCGCCAGCCACCCGGCCCGCCCGTCCCGCCAGGACTGCTTGAGGACGAGCTGCTTGAGGAACGCCCCGGGGGGCGAGGTCACCAGCCGCCACGCGCTCCCCCGCCGCCCGGCGTCGAGCAGGGACCGGGCCGACACCGACTGCAGCCGGAGCTGGTTGGCCAGGTGCTGCTCGAAGGACGCGAAGGAGCGGTGGATCAGCGTGCCGCGGAGCGGCTCGACCGGGATCTCGGGCGCCACCTCCAGCTTGTCGTGCGGGTCGAGCCCGGCCCAGCGGGCGCGACCGTCGGCCACCAGGTCCGTGCGCACGAAGCGGGTGCGCCATTCCGGCTGCCAGCAGTGTTTCAGAAGGCGCCCGCGGTACTCGACCACCCGGTTCACCCGCCCGGCGGGCAGGCCGCGGGCGCAGGCCTCCCGGACGGAGGCGGCCAGTTCGGGCGTGAGGGGCTCGTCGGAATCGAGCGCCAGGGCGTGCCGGCGGGTGCAGGCTTCCACCGCGAGCTGCTTGGTCGCCACGTGCCCCCGCCAGGCGGTTTCGAGCAGCACCACCTCGGCCCACGCCCGGCAGGCCAGCACCAGGTCGAGCGTGTCGTCCTTCGAGCCGGAATCGACCACCACGAGCTGCGCCGCCAGGCCCCGGACGGAGTCCAGGACCGCCCCGATGGTGTCCTCGTTGTCGCGGCAGACGATGGCGACGGACAGATCGGCCGGTGCGGTCGCGTGCGGTGTCACGGGCGGATGTTAGGGTGACGGTCTTCGGGGGAGCGGCATGCGTGTATGCTGCGCCATGCTGATCCCGATCGCGGTGCTCATCGTGCTCCTGCTGCTCAACGGCGTGTTCGCGATGTCCGAGCTGGCCCTGATGACCTCGCGCCAGTCGCGCCTGACCGGGCGGGCCAAGTCCGGGGACAAGGGGGCCGCCGCCGCCCTCCGCCTGGCCGAGGAGCCCACCCGCTTCCTTTCCACCGTGCAGATCGGCATCACCCTGATCGGCATCCTCGCCGGCGCGTACGGCGAGAAGGCGATCTCGAGCCGGCTGGAGGCCCGGCTGGCCGACACCGGCTGGCTGCCGGCGGGCATGGCCGGGCCGGTCTCGCTCGTGACGGTGGTGCTGCTGATCACCTACTTCTCGCTGGTGCTGGGCGAGCTGGTCCCCAAACGGGTGGCGCTGTCCCACCCGGAGGCCGTCTCTTCCTTTATTGCCCGGCCCCTCTCGGCCCTGTCCTGGGTGGCGGCCGGGCCTGCCTGGGTGCTGACCGTGTCCACCGAGGCGGTGCTGCGCGCCGCCCGCATCCGCCGGGACCCGGCCAGCGAGGTCTCGGAGGAGGACCTCCGCGCGCTGATGAGCCGTGCGGCGAGCGTGGGGGTGCTCACGCCGCAGGAGCACCGGCTGGTCCAGCGGACGCTGCAGGTCAACGACATGACCGCGTCGGACCTGATGACGCCCCGCCAGGAGATCCCCTGGCTGAACGCCGAGTCCGGGCCGGACGCGGCGCGGTCGCTGCTGACGGATCTACGCCACGACTTCGTGGCCGTCTGCCGCGGCAGCCTTGACAGCCTTGTCGGCGTGGTGTCGGCCCGGGCGTTGGCGGCGTGGGTGCTCTCCGGGCGCGGGGGCGAGGTGGGCCCGGTGGCGCAGAAGCCGCTGTTCGTCCCCGAGACCTGCCCCGCGCTGGTGCTGCTCGACCGCTTCCGCGAGGCGGACACCCGCGTGGCCTTCGTCGTGGACGAGTACGGCGGCACCAGCGGCGTGCTGTCGATCACCGACGTGGTCCGCGCGATCGTCGGCGACCTCTCCCGCGCCGAGCGGCGCACCCGCCCGGGCGCCCGGCGCCGGCGCGACGGGTCGTGGCTGGTCGACGGGCGGATGCCCGTCGGCGAGATGGTCCAGGCCCTCGGCATCATGGACGACGGCCAGGAGCAGCCGCCGGACGCGAAGACCTGCGCGGGCGTGGTCCTGGCCCTGCTCGGCCACATCCCCGAGCCCGCCGAGTCCGTGCGCTGGCGGGGCTGGGTGTTCGAGGTCGTCGACATGGACGGCACGCGGGTGGACAAGGTGCTGGCCCGGCCCATCGGGCCCGAAACCCCGTGATCCCCCGGCGATCGGGCGCCCCGGCGGGCGTATAGAGGGAGTGATGAGCGGGATGCTGCGGAACTTGCGGGTCGTGCGCTACGCGCGGGACGGCGGCTTCGCCCCGCGTGAGTGGGCGCGGGCGATCGAGGTCGCGGGCATCGCCTCCGCCGCGGACGGGCCGGTGCGGGTGGGCGTGCAGATCACCAAGGCCCGGGCCGTGGACGTGGTGGTGCGGGTCGAGCGATCGGACACCTTGGGGTCACGCGTGCGGGCCGCGCTGGGCCGGGGCGAGTCCGACGTGCTTTATAAATCGCGCAAGGCCCGGGCCCGTTTGGGCATGGGCCGGGCCCTGGCGCTGCTGACGGGCGAGCTGGACGGCCGCCGCGTGCGCGTGCTGGTGGCCGAGCCGGGTCCGGATGAAACGCTCGCCTGAACCGCGACCTCCGGTTCGACTTCTTCGACGTCGCGGAGCTGGTGCGCCGGCTGGGCGAGGGCTGCGCCGTCGTGCGTTGATCCCGGCGCGCCGGTTGCGCCCTCGGCGGGCGGCGCATATCCTCTGCGGCCATGCCCACCGCCGCCGCCAAACCCGCCAGGAAGCCGCCGCGCGCCAAGGCTTTCTGGGCCCGGAAACACCCCGACACCGGGGTCGCGGCCACGGTCTACGTGGGCGATTGCCGCGAGGTGCTCGCCACGCTGCCCGAGGTGCGCAACCGGGAGCTGGACCTGGTCTTCGCCGACCCCCCCTTCAACTGGGCGCGCGACTACGACCGTCACCGCACCGGCGACGCCTGGGACGACAAACGCCTGCGCGACGACGAGTACTGCGACCGGCGCGACGCCGACCTTCCCCTCGGGCAAGCGCGCTCGTTCACCTTCCAGTGGATCGACCTGTGCATCTCCGGCCTCAAGGACACCGGCTCGATGTGGGTCAACATCCCCGACGACTGGGCGGCCGAGATCGTCGTCCACTGCAAGGCGCGCGGGCTGACCATGGTCAACTGGTGCGTCTGGCACTACCGCTTCGGCCAGAACACCACCGGCCGGTTCATCAACTCCAAGGTCCACGCCCTGTACTTCTGCAAGGACCCCGCGCGCCGGACCTGGAACCCCGGCCCGATCCTCGAGACCTCCGACCGGCGCGCCATCTACGGCGATGCGCGCACCGAGTCGAAGAAGGACGGCATGCCCCCCGGCCTCCGCGTGCCCATGGACGTGTGGTACGGCCCGTACTGGGGCCGCATCCAGGGCAACAACAAGGAGCGCCGCGACAAGCACGACAACCAGCTGCCCGAGGCCTACCTCCACCGCGTGATCGCCAGCACCTCCAACCGCGGCGACCTGGTGCTCGACCCGTTCCTGGGCAGCGGCACGACCGGCGTCATGGCCCACCACATGGGCCGCCGCTTCATCGGCACGGAGTTCTCAAAAGCCAACGCGAAGACGGCGTGCGAACGCATCGAACGCGGCCCGGTCCGCACCGAGGCCGAGATGCTCGGCCAGTCCACGGCCATCCACCCCCGCCGGGTGCGCCCGGTGGCGGAGCGGGGGGAGGCGGAGGTCAAACGACGGGTCAGGTCCGCCGCGGAGTAGGGCTCCCGCGGACTTTGTGGCGGGTCCGGAGGGTCGCGTCCGGGTCGTAAGGGGTTCAACCGGGAGAAAAACTGCCGGAGCGGGCCCGCCGTGCCGATAGGCTGGTCATGCAAACACCCCTTGCTGCCGTTGTGTTGCTGGCCGGCGCGTGCAGCGCGTCTGGCCAGGTCCAGTTCCTTCCGCTGCCGCCCGGGGTGCAACAGCCCGGCCCGGCGCCGGTCAGGATCTCGGCGGACGGGTCGACCGTGGCCTTCGCCCACATCACGGGCGAGCCGTACGAGGAACGGGCGTATCTGTTCGACGGGCAATGGTCCGCATTGCCGCGGGTGTCCATCCTCAACTGGCAGATGGGCCTGTCCGCGGACGGTGGGACCAGCCTGATGTTCCATTCGAACTACTTCAAGTGGGCTGTGTCCGTCGTCGGCCCGGGGGTGGCGCGGGAGATCGCCTCGACGGCCGGGGCGTACGTGGCCGGCGCCCTGACGCGCGACGGCGGCACCGCCTACATCGGCATTCAAGAACACTTGACGGATGACCAGGCGTTCCTCGCACGTTGGGATGGCGCCGAAACCCGGGTGCTCGGGCCGATGCCCGTGGTCTACGGGCGGATCGACTCGATGCTCGCCGGCGAACGCGACGACCTGGTGGTCATCAACGCGGACCAGCGCACGCTGTTCTATCACACCGGCGGCCCCGGCAGGACCGTGGTCTGGAGGAACGGTACGTTCACGGAGTTGGCGACGCTGCCGGACCGGCCGTACGTAAGAAGCTTCGCCGCCGATATGAACGCCGACGGCTCCATCATCATCGGGAACCAGCAGTCGTGGGACGCGTGGGGGAACACCTGGGAGAACCGAAGGTCGTGGATCAACCGGGACGATGGCCTGTCCGAGGTGCGCGTCGACGGGTTCGCCTGGCATGTCTTGACGGCGGTCAGCGACGACGGGTCGGTGATCACCGGGCACGGTCTCGGCGAGGACGGGCTGTCAGACGCGTTTGTGCTCCACGCGAACGGCGCGGTTCAGCGCGCCCGCGCGCTGCTGCTCGGGGCCGGGCACGATGTGCTCGATGACGATGTTGTCCGGTTCGTCGACGTGTCGGCTGACGGTCGGATCGTGCTCGGTGTGGTGTACGGGGCCGAGGTCCGGAGCTTCCGGCTCACTCTTCCATCGGACGGCCTCTAGGCGGTCGGCATGGCCGACCACCACGACATCCGCATCAAGGCCGTGCCCGGCGCCTCGCGGGACGCCGTGGCGGGCATGCTCGGGGAACGGGTCAAGGTCCGCGTCGCCGCGCCGCCAGAGGGGGGCAAGGCCAACAAGGCGATCGAGGCCCTCATCGCCCGGGAGCTGGGCCTCAAGCCGGCCCAGGTCTCCGTCGTCGCCGGCCTGACGAACCCGGAAAAGACCGTCCGCGTCACCGGGGCCGGGCCCGGGGCCGTCGAGGCGTGGCTGGCCCGCCTGCGCTGAGAACCGCCGCCGCTACGATCGCGCATGACGATCCCCGAAGAACGGCGTGCGGCACACCTGGGTTGGCTGAAGGAAGTCACGGCGATCCCCACCGCCGCCGGACGCGAGGGCCGCGTGCTCGCGTGGATCGACCGCTGGCTGACCGACCGCGACGGCGTGGCGGTCCGGCGGGACGCCCACGGCAACGTGGAGCTCCGCCTGGCCGCCGCCCCCGGGTCGGACGCCCCGGTGTACTTCACCGCCCACCTCGACCACCCGGCCTTCGTCGTGGACGAGGTCCTGTCGCCCACGGCCCTCGTCCTGGGCTTCCGCGGCGGGGTGATGGCCGACTACTTCCCCGGCGCCCGCGTCCGGGTCCACGCCGACGCCGGTCCCACGCCGGGCGTCCTGACCGGCGAGCACAACCCCGGCCCCGAGCCCTGGAAGGAGACGGACGAGCGACCCTTCCGCCAGTGGCTCTGCGAGACCGATGGGCCGCACGGCGCCGCGCCCGGCGTCGTGGCCACCTGGGACCTGCCCCGGCCCGAGGTCGTGGACGACGAGTTCGGGGGCATCCTCTACACCGACGCCTGCGACGACCTGGCCGCGGTCGCGGGGGCGCTCGCCGCGTTCGACGAGCTGCGCCTGGCCCTGGAGGCGGGCGAGGCGGTGGGGGACGTGCGCGTGCTGTTCACCCGCGCGGAGGAGATCGGCTTCATCGGGGCCATCGGGGCCGCCCGGGACGGGTTCATGCCCAAGGCCGCCCGCGTCATCGCCCTGGAGAACTCCCGGTCCTTCCCCGAATCGCCCATCCACGGCGGCCCGATCGTCCGCGTGGGGGACCGGGTCTCGGTCTTCTCGCCGGAACTGACCGCCGCGGTCGCGAAGGTGGCCGAGTCGATCGCCGGTGGGCCGGCCGTGCCCCTCGCGTCGCAGAAGCAGAGCGAGATGCCCCGCTGGCGCTGGCAGCGCAAGCTGATGGCCGGGGGCGCCTGCGAGGCCTCGGTGTTCTGCGCCTACGGCTACACGGCCACCTGCGTCTGCCTGCCCCTGGGCAACTACCACAACATGGCCGACCTCGCCGAGGTCCAGGCGGGCGCCTTCTCCGGCACGCCCCGAGTCGGCCGGGAGTACATCGGGCTGGACGATTTCCGCGGCATGGTCGACCTGCTGATCGGCTGCGGGCGCGACCTGCCCGCGACCACCGGCTTCGGCGAGCGCCTGGAGAAACTCTGGGCCGGCCGGCGCTTCGTGCTCGACGCCCCGGCCGGGGGGTGACCCGCGGGCGTGCGGCGACGGGGCGGCGCTACGATCGCCGCGTGAACGACGCGAGCGCCGAACAACAGCCGCAGGACCTCCACCAGCTCGAACTCCAGCGCCGGGCCAACCGCGACGCCGTGGCCGCGCTCGGCCTCAAACCATACGGGGAACGCACGGACGGGCTCGTGACCCTCGCCGCGGCGCGTGCGGCGTACGACGAGAGCGCCGACCGCGAGCACCAGGAGAAGGGCAAGGAGGAGGGCTACGCCGACCGCCGCCCGGTGGTCCGCGTCGCCGGGCGGATCGTGCTGCGCCGGCCCACCGGCAAGCTGATCTGGATGAACCTCCGCGACCACACGGACGAGTCCTTCCAGGTCGCCGTCTCTAAGCGCGACTGCGACGAGGCCGGCTTCTCCCTCGCCGAGCAGTCGGACCTGGGCGACCTGGTCGTGGCCGAGGGCCCGCTCATGCGGACCAAGACCGGCGAGGTCACCTGCTGGGCGTCGTCGCTGCGCCCCGCGTCCAAGTGCCTCATGCCCCCGCCGGAGAAGCACGCCGGCCTGACCGACCCCGAGACCCGCGCCCGCCGCCGCTACGTGGACATGTGGTCCAACCCCGAAACCACGCGGACGCTGCTCCTGCGCTCCGAGATCGTCTCGGCAATCCGCCGCCTGCTGGAGTCCCGGGGCTTCGTCGAGGTCGAGACGCCCATGCTCCAGACCCGTGCGGGCGGCGCGGCGGCGCGCCCGTTCCAGACGCACCTCAACGCGCTGGACATCGACCTGTTCCTCCGCATCGCCCCCGAGCTGTACCTCAAGCGCCTGCTCGTCGGCGGCCTGCCGCGGGTGTTCGAGATCAACCGCAACTTCCGCAACGAGGGCGTCGACAAACGCCACAACCCCGAGTTCACAGCGATCGAGCTGTACGAGGCCTACGGCGACGTGCGCTCCGTCATGGAGATCAGCGAGGCCGTGGTGCGTGAGGCGGCCCGCGTCGCCGCCCGGGCCCGCGGCCTGGACGGCCTGGCGGTGCCGTACGGCGACCTCGTCATCGACTACGCCCGGCCGTTCGATCGCGTGGCGTACCCGGACCTGTTCGAGCGTGCGCTCGGCTTCTCCATGGACGACGCCGACCGCGTCGTGCGCGAGGCCCAGGCCCGCGGCCTGCCGACCAAGGGCAAGGGCGGCATCGCGCTCGACCCCCTGCTGGTCGCCAACGACCTGTTCGAGACCTTCGCGGAGAAGTCGATCGACCCCGCGCGGCCCACCTGGATCGTGCGCTACCCGGCCTCGCTGTCCCCCCTGACCCGCCCCTGCCCGGACGACCCGCTTTTCGCCGACCGGGCCGACCTGTTCATCGCCGGCATGGAGATCGGCCCGCACTACACGGAGCTGAACGACCCCGACGTGCAGGAGGCCAAGTTCCGCGAGCAGCTCGCCGGCCTCGACGACGAAGAATCGACCTTCCGCACCTTCGACCAGGACTTCATCGACGCCCTGAAGGTCGGCATGCCCCCCGCCGGCGGCATGGGCCTGGGCATCGACCGCCTTGTGATGCTCATGTCGGGCCAGGAGACCATCCGCGAGGTCATCCCCTTCCCCTTCGTCCGCCCGCTCGACCGCCGCGCGGAGGCATAAAAAAACCGGGGCCCTCGGGCGGGAGGCCCCGGTCGTTCGGTGGTGGAGCGAGCGGCTGTTAACCGCTAGGTTCCAGGTTCGAGCCCTGGTCGGGTTCTCAACCGTCCCGGTCTCGCCTATCGAAAACGCGCGATCACTCCTCCGCGGGCTGCTCGCCCGACTCGTCCGACTTCTGCCGCCTGGGCACGGCGCTCAGCGGCGCGCCGCGGCGGACGGTCGCCTTGAGGCTGCTGTCGGACTGGTCGACCTTGCCGGGGTGCAGCACCTCGATGCGGACGACGGTGGGCGAGATGTTGGGGTTCGGCCGCTGGTCGCGCATGTGGGTCAGCAGCTTGATGGCGTTGTCCACGCCCATCTTGCGCAGGGCGGCGTCGACCTGCGCGACCTGGGCGTCGCGCTCGTCGGCTTCGTCGCTCATGTCGCCCGTCAGCGCGGCGAGGTCGGGGTTCTCAAGCCCCGCTTCCTTGAGCATCTTGTCGGCCTGCACCTTCAGCTCGGCCAGCAGGCCGTAGTACGCGAGGTTGGCCTCGTGGATGGAGTCCTCCAGCACGAAACGGAGGAACTCCATCATGCCGTCGGCGCCGTGCTCCAGCTGGATCTCGTCGGCGATGGCCTGCTTGTACTCGCGCACGATGTGCTCGTTCATGCCGCCCTGCACGCGGGTCAGGATGCCGCGGTTGGTCAGCTCCTCGGACAGGGTGGTCTTGCCCACCAGCGGCTTGATCGTCTCGGTCAGCGTGGCGATCGACTGCAGGTCGTTCATGTCGGTGGCATGGATCGCCCCGTCACGCAGGCTCCACACCAGGTCCAGGTTCTCGATCACCAGCATCTCGAACCGCGCCCGCCGGCCGTACATCACCGGCATGATCGCGTCGACCGACTTGGGCCCCACGGTGGGGTTCGCCCGCAGGGCGACCACGTCGGGCAGGTCCTTCAGCCGGATGATCTTCCCGTCCTCGCCCACCTGCGCCAGCTTGGGGTAAGGGATGTTGGTGGGCAGGGTCTGGAGGCGGGGCGTCGTGGTCGTGTTCTGGGTCTGGGCCGGACGCTGCGCGGGCGCCTCCGGCTCGGCCTGGGCCGGCGCCTGCTCCTTGGCGGGCGGGGGCGGGGCCACCTGGGCGCTGGTCGCGGCACAGACGGTTCCGAGAGCGAGCAGAAGACAGGAAATCTTGGACATCGGTTCCTCCGTTGTGTCGTCTGGACGCGGTCCGGGTCGTCCGGGAAAGCAAGCGTAGCCGCGAACCCGGCCCACCCACCATCGGGCGGACCGGCGGGGCGATTGACCGACGAACGCGGCCCTCGCCCCGACATTCTGTATGCCCCACAACGCCCGCGGGTTTCTGGAAACCGCCCGGCCGGGCCCCATTCGCCCCCGACGACCTACGGTTCCGCCATGACGAGTCCCATCACCGGCGTGAACCGCGAAGAACTGGCCCAGGCCATCGCCCGGGCGTCCCTGCTCAGGGGGACCTTCACGCTGCGCTCGGGGCGCACAAGCTCCTACTACCTCGACAAGTACCGCTTCTCGACCCGCCCGGAGATCCTCCGGCCCCTCGCCGCCCTCTTCGCCGAGCGCATCGGCGCCATCGCGGCGTCCTGCGGCGGGGTCGAGCGGCTCGCCGGGGCCGAGCTGGGCGGAATCCCGCTGGTCGCCGCCGCCTGCCTCGAGACCGGCCACCCCACCCTCTTCGTCCGCAACGCCAAAAAGGATTATGGGACCGCCAAGCAACTCGAGGGCGTCGTCGAGCCCGGCGACCGCGTCGTCTTCCTGGAGGACGTGGCCACCACCGGCGGCCAGGCGCTCGAGGCGGCGGGCGTCCTGAAGGAAGCGGGGGCCGACGTGGTCGCCATCATCTGCACCATCGACCGGCTGGAGGGCGCCCGCGAGAACGTGGAGCGGGCCGGCATCCGGTTCGAGTCGCTGTTCACCAAGCGGGACCTGGGCGTCGACGAGTAAGCCCGGGGCTTCAGAGCATCCACATCAGCAGCACGCCCACGAGGAGGACCACCAGGCCGACCGCCCAGAGGGGCAGGGTCCGGGCCGGGGCCTCCAGCACGTGACCGCAGCGGGGGCAGAACTCCGACTGGTCGTAGATCTGCGCCTTGCACGCGGGGCAGGGGATGAGCTCGTCGCCGAACCGGTCGAGGTCGGCCGCGGACGGGCCCTCGGGGTCGAGGCCCTCGGCGATGTCCCAGTCGGTGTCGGGCATGGCCAAGCGTATCCGCGTGCGGGGATCCCCGGACGCCCGGGGGGCGGGGCGCGGCCGAGGAAATCGGCTATCGTGGCCGTGCGCGTCGGTGGCGCGGGCACGCGGGGAAGCCTCTATGACGGCCGAGATCTTCCTGGTTCTGGCGGTGCTCGTCGGCGTGCTGGTGGTGCTTACGTGCACGCGGATCGCCGCGGACGCGGTGCTCGTCGCCGCCCTGACGCTCCTGATGATCACCCCGCTGCCCGACGGCGACGGCTGGAAGCTGGGCGTGCTCTCCGCGGAGGAGGGCTTCGCCGGGTTCAGCAACACCGGCATGCTGACGGTGGGGGCGCTGTTCGTGGTCGTCGCGGGGCTCAAGGAGACCGGCGGCATCGACTGGCTCGCCTTACGCCTGCTCGGGCGGCCCCGCTCGGTCCGCCGCGCCATCTTCCGCGTGATGGTCCCGGTCGGCGGCATGAGCGTGTTCCTCAACAACACGCCCGTCGTGGCCATGATGATCCCCGCCGTGCAGGACTGGGCCAAGAAGCTGGGCGTCAGCCCCTCCCGCCTGCTCATGCCCCTGAGCTTCGCCGCGATCCTCGGCGGCACCTGCTCGCTGATCGGGACCAGCACGAACCTGGTCGTCGCGGGCCTCGTGCTGGCCCAGACCGACATGGCCCCGCTGCGCATGTTCGACATCACCTGGGTCGGCCTGCCGACGGCGGTGATCTGCGGGGCCTTCCTGGTGGTCTGCGGCCCTTGGCTGCTGCCGGAGCGTCGCGCCGGCAAGGCCGCCCTGGCCGACACGCGGGAGTACACGCTGGAGCTGACCGTCCCCGCGGGCAGCCCGCTGGCCGGCCGGACGGTGGACGAGGCGGGCCTGCGGAACCTGCCCGGCGCGTTCCTCATCGAGATCGCCCGCGAGGAGGAGTCGATCGCCCCCGTCGCGCCCGAGCAGGTGCTCCGCGCCGGGGACCGGCTGCTGTTCGCCGGGGTGGTCGAGTCGATCCGCGACCTGGTCAACACGCGCGGCCTGGCGGTCGCGACCGACCAGGTCTTCAAGCTCGACTCGCCGCGGTACCGCCGGCGTCTGCACGAGGCGGTGGTCGCGCCCGCGTGCTCGCTCACGCGGTCGACCATCCGGGAGTCGCGTTTCCGCAACCGGTTCAACGGGGCGGTGATCGCGGTGGCCCGCAACGGCCAGCGGGTCACGGGCAAGGTCGGCGACATCCGGCTGGAGGGCGGCGACCTGCTCCTGGTCGAGGCCGACGCGGGCTTCGCCGAGCGCGCCGCCGCGGCCCGGGACTTCCTGCTGGTCCGCTCGCTGGAGGACTCGACCCCGCGCCGGCACGCCAAGGCCCCCCTGGCCCTGGCCATCCTGGTCGGCATGGTGCTGCTGGCGACCTTCGAGGTCTACCCCATGCTGCTCGCGGCCCTGATCGCGTCGGGCCTGATGGTGCTCACCCGGTGCTGCACGCTCAGCGAGGCCCGCCGGGGCGTGGACTGGTCCGTGCTGATCGTCATCGGGGCGGCCCTGGGGCTGGGCGCGGCCATGGACCGGTCCGGCGCGGCGAGGCTGATGGTCGACCTCGTCATGGGCGCGGTGGGCCAGGACCCGTGGGTGGTGCTGGTCGCGGTGTACGTGGTGACCTCGGTGCTGACCTCGATCATCACCAACAACGCGGCGGTGGCGCTGACCTTCCCCTTCGCCCTGGCCGCCGCGCGGTCGCTGGACGTCAGCTTCATGCCCTACGCCGTCACGATCATGATGGCCGGCTCGGCGAGTTTCGCCACGCCCATCGGCTACCAGACCAACCTGATGGTCTACGGGCCGGGCGGGTACACCTTCGCGGACTTCCTGCGGGTGGGCCTGCCGATCAACGCGATCGCCGGGTTGTGCGCGGTGTTCATCACGCCGCTGGTGTTCCCGTTCTAAAAATGGCGACAATTTTTTTTTAATCCGGCGGCTGACCTAGATCTGCTACTTTGCAACCACCACGCAAAAAAGGAGAGAACCACATGAAAATCGCGTCATATCGCTTTGTTCCGGTCGTTTCTGCGTGCTTAGCAATCGCTTGCATGATCGCCCCCGCCCTGGCGCAGGTCGTCGACCCGCAGCCGTACGATTGCCCCCGCGGCGTGGATTGTTACGCACATCCGTGCCACCACCCCTGCAGCGGCAACAAACGCTGCGCGTCGGGCGCCTTGGCCTGCTGTTGCCATCCGATTGGCAATCCGGCGCCTAACGTCGCATCTTGCACGTGCAAGCCCGTTGATCAGTGCAACAACTCTTCCACACCAGGCCAGCAATGCCGTACCTGAGCGAGCGACGGCGCCGCGCGGTGCTGGGAATCATGAGTGTGATCATCGTGGTCGCGATCGGCGCGACGGCGTGGCACAACCTGACGCGGGTATCCGCCGAGAATGATCCCGTCGCGTATTACATCGGTCAGGCGGCGCCGATGTACGCGGCGCTGCCCCGGCTGCCGGCGCCGATGGGCACGCCGGACAACAAGGACCGCTTCACCACCGCGTTGCATGGTGCGCTGTCGAACGCCCAGGTTGTTGGGGCCGTGCCCGCGCCGGAAGGGCTGCGCATCGTGCTCCCCGCCAGTATTGCGCGGCGCTACGAGGCGAGTTTGCCGCGGGTGTCCCGTGCGATGCACGCCGCATTGATCGAACAGGCCGCCGTGCTCATGGGTCTTCGGCTCGACGCGCTGTCCCCGGGCCCATATCTGGCGTTTCGTGCCGCCCACGGCGCGACACTTGATCGGGCGTCGTACGAACGGCACTACCCAGGCACACTGGATTATTCGGCCCGGATCGTCATGGGTGAGCGTTATACCGGGACCGAGACCCCCGCCACGATCTTCGAAGTGTCCTATCCACTGAATCTGCCCGACGCCGTCGCGACGGGGGACGGGCTGGCCATCGGGTATGGCTTGGCCTGCGACGAATACACGGACGCCGATCTCTCGGAGGCCGCGTTGGGGTACGTCGGGTGGAGCGGGGGACTCACGCTCGCCTACGGCCCGACCACCGTCACCGAACGAACCCTCAGCGAGATTGTCGCGACGCACGGCGCCGTGCCCCTCGCCACCGTGGGGATGATCGCGTACTACGCGGACCGCCCGGCGCGACCGCTGTGCCTGCGTTTCGTCTGGGATCCGGGGACGGGGGGTTGGGCCCTCGACCGCATCATCGTCAGCAACATCACCGAGACCGAGGCTGCGAGCAATGCATGCCCGATTTTCTGAACCGACGCACGGCGCACGATCGCCTGCGGCGTCCGATCGGATGTCGGTCGGACTGGCATCGACGATACTGATCGGCGCCGGCCTGATCTTGCTGTGGGCGGCGGCCGCGAAGGCGCACGAACCATATCAGGCGCGCGCGGCGTTCTCTGCACTCGTCACCGAGGTTGCTCCCGCCAGCGTACTCCGGCTCGTTGGGACGAACGCGCCGGTGCTCGTGCTGGTGTTGGCGGAGGCCGCGCTCGGCGTGTTGTTGATAGCGCGGGTGCGCCCGCGCCTGACCGCCGTTCTGTTCGCGGCGCTGATGGGATCGTTCGCGATCTTTCTGTTCGGCTTGACGCGCCTGCCCGAGACACCATCGTGCGGGTGCCTCGGTCAATGGCCTCGCGCCGCGTTGAACGCGGAGGAGTCAGCCTATTTCGGGATCGGGCGCAACCTGGCGCTGGGGGTTGCGGTCCTCTGGTGCGGCTCCGCCCTGGCGCACGCTCGCGGGGCGCCGGCGGGCGATGCCGGCGCGTCGATAGGTGTCCGGCGTCCGGTCGCCGGTGCGCCCCGCGGGCTGACCCTGCTCGAAACGCTGGTCACCATCGCCGTCATTGGTGTTCTCATCGCGCTGCTTGTCCCTTCGCTGGCCGGCGCACGGTTGACCTCGCGGCAGGCACGCCTGCTCGCCGACCTGCGACAATCGGCGACGGCGGTGGGCATCTACGCGGGCGAGCGGGCCGACGCCTTCCCGACCGCTATAGGCCCGCAGACCCCGGACCTGCCAGATCTGTTCGGGCCCGATGGGCCGGCCATCTCGCCCTCTTCGTACTTGACGCGGAACTCGCTGGATTGGAGCGAACCTGTGTTCGGAGAAGCCGCCGGTGACGCGTCCGAGCGGCGCCCGGCCATGATGACTACGGCCGCGTTCGCAAACCCGGACGTCTTCACCGACAATCGCGTCCCGCTGCGGAACGAACTACGAACCCAACGTCTGACCGGGGTTCGCCACCCTTCGGCCAAGGGCCTGCTGCTCTCGATCGACCCCGAGTTCTGGCCGCCCACAGACGAAGCCCCCCGGTCGGTCCTCGCCGCCCGGGTAGACGGATCGGCATCGCACCGATCGACCGATCCGGCGGCCTCTCCGATCCCGGATTCGCTCGTCTTCGGGCCCGCCTTCCCGGTTGTCTGGACCCGGAACGGAGTGCACGGCGTGGACTTCCGTTGAACGCGGTCGGCAGCCCGGCCCGGCACGAGCACGCAACGAACCCACAACGCGAACGCGGGCGGCCCTTGGGGCCGCCCGCGCTGGCACGGAACAGGATCGGGGAGGGGGTGGCGTTCAGCGACGGCGGCGGACGCCGGCCAGGCCGGCCAGGCCGAGGACGGCCAGGCCCGTCGGGGCGGGCACGCTGCGGATCGTGATGTTGTCGACCTGGATGTCGAAGTTGGTGAATCCGAAGAACCAGCCCGGCACGAAGGTCGTGAAGCTGATCTCGTCCACGCTGGCCAGCACGCTGGCGAAGGTGCGGTCGGCGGGCAGGACCGGCTCGTAGGTGTTGGGGTCCTCGTCGCCGTAGCCGCCCCAGCCCGCGGGCAGCACGAGGGCGTGCGGGTCCTCGATGACGACGCTGTAGGTCATCCAGCCGTCCAGACCGCGGTCGGCCGCGGCGATGGTGCCGAGGCTGTAGTACACGCTGGTCCAGGGGTAGCCCAGGCTGTTGTCGTAGTCGCGCAGCTCGACGATCAGCTCGCGGGGCACCTCGCTGCCGAAGAAGGTGATCGAGTTGACCTGGATGTCGATGCTCAGCTCGAACGAGCCGTAGCGGGACAGGTCGCCCAGGAAGGCCTGGTTGGTGCTGTTGCGGATGTCGATGCCGAAGACGTCGACCAGCACGCCGTGCAGGTTGGCGCCCGGGTTGCCGCCGACGGGGTTGATCGTCTCGCGCCCGGAGATCGACCAGCCCTCCAGGCCGTTGTCGAAGGTGGTCGTGGTGCCGGCCAGGGCGTTTCCGGCCAGGGCCGCCGTCAGGGCGGCGGTGAGGATGCGCGTCGTCATGGTTACTCTCCCTTTCAGAATGGTGAATGCCGGCGGCGCCGCGGCGCCTCGGTGAAGGCCGGGCACGGCCCTTCGGCCGGGCCCGGGGAACGGTTCAGCGGCGGCGCCGGGCGCCGGCGGTCAGGCCGAAGGCCAGGCACGCGAGCGCGCCGGGCGCGGGCACGACGGTCCCGGAAACGACCATGGCGGGCACGCCGTTGCCCCAGCCGGAGATCCACTCCCCGTTGGGGTTCATGGCGTTCTGCACCGAGTGCCACACCAGCTCGTCCTGGGCGCCCGCGACCCACACGGGGTTGCCCCCGGGGGGCTCGGCGGACTCGGCCACGATCCAGTAGGTCTGGCCCGCGCTGAGGACCGGGTTGAGCGCCGAGACGAGCGAGTCGAGCACCGGGCTCCAGCCGATCGCGTCGGTCGCGACGGTCCAGGACTCGATGATGGTCCCGCCCGGGATGGTCATGCCGCCCTCGGCGTCGGTGCGCAGGGTCACGGTGTACTGCCGGCCCGCGTTGTCGAAGTCGTTGCTCATGATCCACATGCCGATCCCGTCCAGGCGGTAGTCCTGGCCGGGGGTGAAGGCCACGGCGACGGACTGCGTGGTGAGCAGGTCGAACCCGTAGTAGCCCATCATGCCGCCGTTGGGCGGACCGGTGTCGATGATGACGTCGGCGAGGGCGGGGCCGGCCAGGCAGGCGGCCGCGAGACCGATGCAGGTGGAACGAAGCATCACTCTTCTCCTGTGTGGCCCCGGGGTGACCGGGGCTGATCGCGGCCCGGGCTCGGCGCCCGGGTGGCCCCAGTTGTACCCGGGCGCTTGGCCTCATTGCAAGGAAGTTTCTCGGAAACTCAACAGAAATCTTGTGTCGGCCCCCCGGTCGGGTTACGATCCGGTGTCCGACCCCCGGGGGCCTGCGTATAGATAGGTATCCGTTCGGACTCTTCGAAAGCCACGATGGGTGAAAAACCTGCCATCCCGAGCACGCCGGACCCGGCCGGCCCCGCCACCGCCCCGGCGCGGGCGCCCGAGTCGATCGAGGTGCGGATCACGCAGGCGGGCGATGCGCTGCTGCGCGGGCTGGGCCGGGTGATCGAGCGGGTGCCGGGGTCGGAGGCCGGGCCGCAGAAACTCGCCGGGCAGCTCGGGGTGGACAAGGTGCTGGCGTCACGCCTGCTCAAGGCGCTGCGCTCGGCGGACCCGATGGCCGTGGTGCATCGCACGCCCGGGCCCGAGCCGCTGCGGCGCGTGCTGGCGGCGAGCGAGCGGTTGGGCGTCCCCGCCGACCTGCTCGCCGAGGCCCACGCCGCGGTGGACCGGTACGAGGAGCTGATCCGCACCGAGGTCGGCGACCGCAGCGCGCTGGAGGCCATCCTGAGCGCCTGGGTGCCCGAGGCCCGGCGGGAGTTCGAGCTGCGTCGCAAGCAGGCCGCGTACCGGGCGATGAGCCAGCTCAAGGGCGTCGAGGCCCAGGTCTATGCCGAGGCGGCCATTTTCTGGCCCAGCGCGGACGGCCAGCAGGTGGACGTGGTGTGGATCAAGGCCGTCATGGGCCTGCACCGGCTCCGCCCGGGCGTGCCGGTCCACTTCACCAGCCAGCGGCGGGTCGAGGGCCGGGGCGGGCGCCGCCCGACCAACCTGGCGGGCGAGCCGGTAGACTCCGTGCAGGGCGCGGTGGTGACCGAGTTCTCCACGCACCCCGTGCCGCGCCTGCGCGCCCAGATCGCCGGCGAGGCGACGCACTACCTGCTCGACGAGCCCGGCTTCGGCTCGGGCTCGGCGGTCGACCTGGTGACCTGCGAGGTGAACCGGTCCGAGATCCCGCGGTACCTGGCCGCGTCGAAGGGCCGGCGGGCCTGGGCGTCCAGCGACGTGAACATCCCCGCGCGGACCAGCCAGTTCGACCTCTTGATCCACGAGGACCTGTACCCCGGCGAGCACCCCGACCTGCGCGTGTACGACACCACGATCCGCGGCCAGGCCGACGTGAACGACCCCACGCGGGACATCGACCGGTACGACCTGCTGGAGACGGTCGATCCCCTGGGCCTGGGCGTGGGGCGGTTCGGGTCCAGCGTCGTGCCGCGGTACCGGGCCCTGCTCGCCCACGCGTGCGAAACGCTGGGGTTCGCGGGCGAGCGACTGCGGGGCTACCGCGTGCTCAGCGAGTACCCGATCTACGGCTCGCAGTTCGCGCTGACCCTGCGGACGACCGACCCGCCCGCGGGGGTCTGACCGCCCGCTCGGCGCACGAAGAAACCC
>CAYXFA010000026.1:0-44155 GCA_964464165.1 uncultured Phycisphaeraceae bacterium
GGCGCGCACGCTGGTGCTGGAGCTGTGCCCGGGGCGCCTGGCGAGCGGGCCGTTCGGGGCGTGGAAGCGCGGCGGGCCGATCCCGGGCGACCGTGCGCCGGTCGACCCGAACGCGGCGTACCGGCTGATCCGCGAGCACGTGCGCCTGCGCGAGGACGCGGTGGTGGTGTTCGACGGGCCGGGCGACCCCTTGATGCACCCGGGCGTGCTGGACCTGGTGGCGATGGCGGACGAGGCGGGGGCCGCGTGCGTTCACCTGCGCACCGACCTGCTGCACGACGACGTGAGCCCGGCGCTGCTCGCGGAGAGCGGGCTGGGGGTGCTGTCCGTCGATCTGCTGGGCACGGAGGCGGAGACCTACGCGGCGTTGACGGGCGTGGACCGGTTCCGGGCGGTGCTGGAGCGTATGGGGAGCATCGCGGACGCGCGGCCGTCGCTGCCGGGCGGGCTGACGACGCCGTGGGTGCTGCCGCGGATGACGCGGTGCGACGCGGTGCTGGGGCAGGTGGAGAGTTTCTACGACCGGTGGATCATGACGCTGGGCGCGGCGGTGATCGACCCGCTGCCGGCGTGGGCGGAGGACCGCGTGCGTCCGCTGCCGTGGCCCGCGGCGCGGGCGCGCCGGGTGGAGGCGGACATGGTGCGCGTGCGGTGCGACGGCAAGGTGTGCGACGAGCGGTGGCGCAGCCTGGGGCTGGACGCGTTCGAGCACGGGCCGGCCGAGGCGGCGCGCCTGGTGCGCAAGCGCCTGGCCGAGCCGCCGGCCGAGGTCAAGCCGCTCGGGGCGGTGGTCGAGCCCGCGGCGTGAGCGCGACGGCGATCATCCTGGCGCGGGCGGGGTCGAAGGGCCTGCCGGGCAAGAACACGGCGATGGTCGCGGGGCGGCCGTGCATCGCGTGGACGATCGACCACGCGCTGGCGTCGCCGGGCGTGGGGCGTGTTGTGGTGTCGTCGGACGACCCGGTGGCGCTGCGGATCGGGGCGGGGGCGGGGGTCGAGACGGTCGAGCGGCCCGCTGACCTGGCGGGTGACTCGGCGCGGGTGGACGACGCCGCCCGGCACGCCTTCGAGCAAGTCGGGAGCCCGGACGGGCCGGTGGTGGTCCTGTACGCGAACGTGCCGGTGCGTCCGGCGGGTTTGACGGGGCGTGCGGTGGCGTTGCTGCTGGAGACGGGGTGCGACAGCGTGCAGAGCTACGCGCCGGTGGGCAAGTACCACCCGTGGTGGCTGGCGCGGTTGGGGCCTGACGGGGCGGTGCGACCGTGGGAGGGCGAGGTGCTCAACCACGGGGTGTACCGCAGGCAGGACCTGCCGCCGGCGTTCGTGCCGGACGGGGGCGTGATCGTCTGCACGCCGGACGCGCTGATGTTGCGTCTGGGCGCGCCGGACGGGCCGCACGCGTTTTTCGGGATCGACCGGCGGGGCGTGACGACGGGGGAGGGCGAGGTGATCGACGTGGACGGGCCGGCGGATCTGGCGCGGGCGGAGGCGGCGCTCACCTCGACCGCAGGGAGCGGAAGAACGCGGTGAGCATAGCGCTGCAGGCCTCGCGTTCGACGCCGGGGATGACGGTGCAGCGGTGGTTGAGGCGGGGGTCGTCGAGCAGGGTGAAGAGGCTGCGGACCGCGCCGGCCTTGGGGTCGTCGGCGCCGTAGAGCACGCGGCCGACGCGGGCGTTGACGATCGCGCCGGCGCACATGGGGCAGGGCTCGAGCGTGACGGCGAGGGAGCAGTGGTTGAGTCGCCAGTCCCCAACCGCGGCGGCGGCGTCGCGGATGGCGAGGAGCTCGGCGTGGCCGCAGGGGTCGCGCCGGCGTTCGCGGGTGTTGGCGGCCTCGGCGAGAACCCTGCCGGTGTCGGTCTCGTAGACGACGGCGCCGATGGGCACCTCGCCGGAGGCGGCGGCGTCGCGGGCCAGGGCGATGGCGCGGGCCATCATCTCCAGGTCGGCCGGTGTGGTTCCGGCGGGGGCGGTCACGGGTCGCCCGCCCCGGGTGGCTCGCGCTTGGCGCCGATGACCTTCTCGGCGGGCAGGACGCGCAGGATGAACATGCCCATCTCGTACAGGGCGTAGAGGGGGATCGCCAGCAGGAGCATGGAGATCGGGTCGGCGGGGGTGAGGACCGCGCCGAGCACGGTGCACGCGGCGATGGCGTGGCGGCGGTAGCGGCCCATCGCGACGGGGTCGAGGATGCCGATCCAGCCGAGCATGATGACGACGACGGGGGTCTGGAAGGCCAGGCCGAATGCGAGGGCCATGTTCAGCAGGGTCTTGATGTACTCGGAGATGCGGTACTGCTGGACGATGCCCTGGCCGTCGACGATCTCGACGGACTTGACGCGGACGGCGCCGTCCGGGCCGGGCACGGCGACGCGGAGCTGCCAGAGGTCGGTGTTGATCCAGGCGGCGCCGGGGTCGACGGGGGTGGGGTCGGCGTTGAGGACGGGGAAGGTGGGCAGGACGATCCCCTCCGGCGCGGGGGCGGAGCCGGGGTGGGGGGCGTCGATCCGGGCGCTGAAGCCGACGAAGAAGGCCAGCACCACGGGGAGGATGGCCAGGTACATGAAGACGACGCTGGCGACGACGAGCGCGCCGGAGAAGGGGATCAGCACGTGAACGAAGCGCTTCTCGTGCTCGTACAGGCCGGGAGCGATGAACTTCCAGAGCTGGTAGAGCATCCAGGGCGAGCCCAGGAGCACGGTGACGACTAGGGCGACGTGGACGACCGAGCCGAAGGTCTCGAAGGGGCCGGTGGCGAGGAGGGCGCTGGCCTGCCCCCCCTTGATGAGGGCCCGTCGCGCGGGGGCGATGAGCAGTTCCAGGATGGGGCGGCCGAAGGCGAAGGCCACGCAGAAGATGGGCACGATGCCCACGAGGGCGAGGAAGACCCGACGCCGCAAGTCCTCGAGGTGGTCGCCGAAGGACATCATGCCGGCGTCGGGATCGACGCGACCCGGGATCTGGCTGGGGGAATGGGGCATGGTTCTCGGACGATCCAACAATCGCGTCGGGGGGAGTGACGGGAACGCGGCGGGGGCGCATCGTAGCGAAGGGGCCGGCGGCCCGGGGTCTCGCCGGCGTGTTTGGGCCGGTCAGGACGAGCGTCGCGTGCAGGAGTGGTCCGTCAACCGGGAGACGATCGAGTCGGCCATCGCGGGCGACCGGGAGGCGCTGCGCCTGGTGTGGGCGGAACACCGGCGGTGGGTGGCGGCGATCCTGCTGGCGCACAAGCGTCGGGACGCGGAGCTGGAGGACCTGCTGCAGGCGGTGGCGCTGCAGGTCTGCCGCAAGGCCCACGAGGTGCGGGACCCGGAGTCGTTCCGTCCGTGGCTGCGGATGGTGGCGGTGAACGTGGCCCGGGCGGAGGGGCGGGCGAGCACGCGGAAGCGGCAGGGGTTCCTGCGCCTGGTGGCGCGGTCGCCCGCGGAGCCGGCGACGGACCCGGCGGACGCGGCCCGGGTGCGGGAGGCCGAGCGGCTGATGGCCCTGGCGCGCGACCTGCCGGACGGGTACCGGGAGCCGCTGCTGCTGCGGTGCTTGAAGGGGATGAGCTACCGGGAGATCGGCCTGGCGATGGACCTGCCGGAGACGACGGTGGAGACCCGCATCGCCCGGGGGAGACGGATGCTGCGCGAACTGGCATCCCGTGAGGAAGAGGAAGTTTCCGGCGCGGTCGGGGCTGGAGCGCCCGCGGCCGAGTCGGCTTGAAGGGCCCCGGCCCTGACGGAGGTTGACCATGGACGAGCACAGCGCGGACGGCACGCTGGGGGCGATCCGGCCGGACCCGTTCACGCCGGACGGGCGGGACCTGCTGCTGTCGCGCGTGATCGACGCCGAGGCGAGCGCGGAGGACTGGCGCGCCTTCCGCGCGCTGGCCGAGGCGGACGGCTCTGTGTGGCGTGACCTGGCCGAGGCCCAGCGTCAGCACGAGCTGCTGTGCGAGGGGCTGCGTGCCGCGGCGGGGCGCGCGGACGGCGTGGACCTGCCCGTGCTGGCGGGGGACGCGGCGCCGCTGCAGCGGCGGATGGACGCGGTGGCGCGCTGGGGCGGCTGGGCCGCGGCGGCGGCTCTGGTGCTCGTGTGGGCGACGGGGGCGTCCGTCCCCGGCACGCACGGGCGGGGGTTGCACACGGCGGGCTTGGCGCCCGCGGGCCCGGCCCTGAGCGAGGCCACGCCGGCGGAGGCGCTCGACCGCTACCTGGACGCGGGGCGGCACAGCGGGCTGGTGGTCGGGGAGATCCCCGACCGGCCGGTGATCGAGACCTACACCCGCGGGGACGGCTCGATCGAGGTGGTGTATGTGCGCCAGATCGTTGAGCGGCGGGTGACGGACCGGGTGTACCGGGAGGTGCGGGACGACGCGGGGCGGGCGGTGCCGGTGGCAATTCCGGCGGCGGAGGTCCGTTCGGTCCGCATGTACTGATCGCCCGGGGGATGGGCGCGCGGGCGGGACGAAATCGGCCGGGCGTTTGACGGAACAACCCGGCGGCGGCATCCGGTGGGGCGGGTCCCAGCACAAGCGAGGCCGGCACGCCGGCCAAGGAGGTAGATCCATGACACGCCTGACGAGAACGCTGGCCCCCGCGGCCCTGATGGTCGCGGTCGCCGGCGCCGCCCAAGCCCAGTTCGTCCGCGAGGGCTCGGTGCAGAGCACGCCCGCCGCCGCGTCGAACGCCCGTTCGGTGCAGACGGTCACGGAGATCGACAACGGGCGACGGTTCGAGCTGCGGATCGAGAACGACGAGATCGTGTACGCCCGCGTCGACGGGAAGGACTGGCCGAAGGACCGCATCAGCCGCAAGCCGGGCGTCGTGGCGTTGTTCGGCGAGGGCGGCGAGGAGGTCCACCGGTTCGAGCTGGGCGTGACGGCGCCGTCGGCGGTCCAGGCCGCCCCGCTGCGGCGCGGGGCGCGCGTGCTGGCGCCGGCCGCCCCGGCCGCGCCCGCCGCTCCCGGCGCGATGCAGACGATCACGATCACCGCGGTCGAGACCCCGAAGGTCATGATCGGCGTGCGCTTCAGCGAGCCGGGCGAGGCGCTGCGCACCCATCTGGGTTTGGCCGACGGCACCGAGGCTTTCATCATCGACGACGTGGTCAAGGGGCTTCCGGCCGACCGCGCGGGGCTGCGCAAGCACGACGTGGTCGTGTCGATCAACGGTTCGGACGGGGCGTCCGGCGACATGCTGCGGGAGGTGCTGCAGTCCGCCTCGCCCGGCGACCAGGTCGAGCTGACGGTGCTCCGCGGCTCGGAGCGGTTGAACCTGAAGATCGAGCTGGCCGCGTACGACGGGGAGGCGCTGGGCTCGACCGGCATGCAGGTGACGGTCGTGCCGACCATACCGGGGACGCCGGGGACGCCCGCGTTGAGCGAGCAGGACATGGCGTGGACCGCCCGCGACCACGCGAAGATGATGCAGGACCTGGCGGAGCGCTTGAGCCGCGACGCCGCCCGCCAGATGCTCGAGCTGCGCGACGGGCGGCTGTTCGTCCGGTCGGCCGAGGAGATCGACGAGCAGATGCGGGCGCTGCGGGAGGAGCTGGGCGCGAGGGCCGGGCGGGCGCGCCCGGAGCTGGAGGCGCGCCTGCGCCGGATGGAGGAGCGCATGGAGGAGTTCGAGCGGGCGTTCGACGCGCGCATGGACCGCCTGCAGGCGCTGATGGACCGGATGAGCGAGCGTCTGGAGCGGCGTGAGCGCCGGCGCGACGACGACTGATCCACGCCGGGGCGGCCTTCCCTCTCCCGGAGGGCGCCCCGGCGACAAGACCACGACGCCGGCCCTGACGCTCCGCGCACAGGGCGGCCCAAAGGAGCCCGCGCGCCGAGACCCCGCGCGGGCTCCGGCTTTTTTGCCGGGGCGACCGTACCATCCACGGGCCGAGCCGGCCCGGAGATTGCCATGACCGATCCCGCGTCCAGCACCGGCGAACGCAGCGGCGAGGAGCTCATCGAGACCGTGCGCCGGGCCGGCGACGGCCTGCGCCGGGAGATCGCCCGCGTGATCGTCGGGCAGGACGAGGTGGTCGACCAGATCCTGATGGCGGTGTTCTGCGGCGGGCACGCCCTGCTCGTGGGGGTGCCGGGGCTGGCCAAGACGCTGCTGGTGTCCACGATCGCCCGGGCGATGGACCTGAAGTTCAGCCGCGTGCAGTTCACCCCCGACCTGATGCCCAGCGACATCACGGGCACGGAGGTGATCGAGGAGGACAAGACGACGGGCCACCGGGCCATGCGGTTCGTGCCGGGGCCGGTGTTCGCCAACGTGGTGCTGGCCGACGAGATCAACCGCACGCCGCCGAAGACGCAGGCGGCGCTGCTCGAGTCCATGCAGGAGCGGCAGGTGTCGGTGGGGGGCGTGCGCCACCCGCTGCCCTCGCCGTTCTTCGTGCTGGCGACGCAGAACCCGCTGGAGCAGGAGGGGACCTATCCGCTGCCGGAGGCGCAGCTCGACCGGTTCATGTTCCAGATCCTCATCCGGTACCCGACGGAGGAGGAGGAGCTGGAGGTGGTGCGGCGGAGCGCGGTCAAGGACGAGGTGACGGTGTCGCCGGTGATCGACGCGGCGGGCATCGCCGAGGTGCGCCGGATCGTGCGCCACTGCCCGGCGCCGGAGCACGCGCTGCGCTACGCCCTGCGCCTCGTGCGGAGCACGCGCGGCGGGGAGGGGTCGCCGGCGGTCGTGCGGGACTACCTCGCGTGGGGGGCGGGGCCGCGGGCGTCCGAGTCGCTGGTCCACGCGGCAAAGGCGCACGCGCTGCTGCGGGGGTCCGGGGCGGTGACGGTGGAGGACGTGCGGGCGGTCGCGCACCCGGTGCTGCGCCACCGCGTCCTGACGAACTTCAACGCCGAGGCCGACCAGGTGACGACGGACGCGATCATCGACGCGCTGCTCGACGAGATCCCGGTGACGGGGGACGACCCGGCGACGGAGCGGCTGGCGGGGCGGGTGCTGCGCGAGGGGGCTTGAGGCTTCGGGCCGACGGGGGCGGGTCCGGGCCGACTACAAGTCGGCCCCACGCGAAGCGTCGGTCCCGCGGGCGAGGTGCTCGTCGAGCAGTTCGCCGACGGGGCGCCAGTCGAACGAGCCGAGCAGGTCGTTGAAGCGGGCGCCGCAGCGTTCGAGGTTGTTGTAGTGGCGGAAGCGGTGGCTGCGCTTCAGCCCCTCGACGCGGGGCTGGCCGGGGTCGATCTCCCAGGGGTGGATGTAGAACACGTAGGGGTGGCCCGAATCGACGATGCGGCGGACGCCGCCTTTGAAGATGGGGTAGGGGAAGAGGCGGAAGTAGCCGCCGCCGGCCCAGGGGATGCCCTTGCGTCCGACGCGCAGCACGGAGACGCACACCTCGTGGAAGCCGGGGCGGATCTCGACGATCGGGCGTCCGGAGTCCATGCCGGCGAGTTTGCCGTAGCGGTCGTGGGCGACCGTGGGGAAGGCGGAGGAGTCGTAGGTGAGTCCGAGTTCCTGGAGGACGTCGATGGACCAGTCGGTGATGGAGAAGGAGGGGGCGCGGTAGCCGCGGATCTTGGCGCCGGTGAGGTCTTCGACGACGCCTACGCCGCGGAGCATGTCCTGGCGGAACTCGTCGGGGGTGAGGGAGTAGATCAGGTCGTGGCCGTAGCCGTGGCTGGCGATCTCGTGGCCGGCGTCGGCGATGCGGCGGACGAGGGCGGGGCACTTCTCGGCGACCCAGCCGAGGATGAAGCAGGTGCAGCGCACGCCGCGGGCGTCCATCATCTCGAGCATGCGGTCGGTGTTGCGCTCGACACGGAGCTCGCGCTCGTCCCAGGAATCGCGCGTGACGACCGACTTGAGGTTCTCGACCTGGAACCAGTCCTCGACGTCGATCGACATGGCGGGCCGGGTGGGGGTGGTCATGGGTGGTCCGGGGGGATGGAAGAAGGCGCTGGGCACCGGGGGGGGCGTGGATTCGTTTGCGTTGGCTTTGTCTGCTCCTCGTGCCTTGATCCCGAAAGCCTGGCGCCCGATGCCTACTGCCTCCCCTACAACATCCTGTGCCCGCGTTTGCGGAACGCCTTGACGTCAGCGGGCTTGGGGAAGGAGAAGTACTTTTTCTCGCTCATGTCCAGCGGGGTGGGCGTGCAGCGGCCTTCGCGCATCTTGAGGAGCACGTCGATCATGAGGCGGGCGCCGTCGCGTTTGGTGCCGGTGATGACGCGGTCGAGGGAGTCGCGGGGCTTGAGGGGCCATTCGAGCGTGCCCAGGACGCCGCCGGCGTCGAGCTTCTCGACCATCTCGTGGATGGTGACGACGGCGTGCTTCTCGCCGTGGAGGAGCTGCCAGAAGTTGGGCATCATGCCGCGGTAGACGGGCAGCTTGCCGGAGTGGATGTTGATGGCCCGCATGGCGGGGACGGCGAGGATGTCCTTGCGGAAGATCTCGGGCGCGGCGACGGACGCGATGACGTCCGGGCGCAGCTCGCGGGCCTTCGCGACGTACGCGGGGTCGTTGACCGACCCGCAGGGGACGACGGGCAGGCCCTTGCGCTCGGCCAGGCGGGCGATGGAGTCGCCGCGGAGCTTCACGCGGGCGTAGCGGGCGCAGAGGCGGACGAAGTCGATCGGCCCGTAGAAGCGCAGCATGCGCCGGGCGGTCTTCCAGATCGGCTCGTGGAAGGCCTCCTGGACGGACACGCCGACGATCTCGATCCGGTCCTTGGGGTATTCGTCAAAGAACACCTCGAAGAAGCGGATCACGTACAGCGGGTCGTCCTCGGTGACGAACAGCAGTCGGAGTTTGCGGTCGTCGGTCATCGGGGTGTCTCCGCGGCGTCGTCACGCCCGGGCGCATCGACCTCCACCGCGGCGCCCTCGGCCAGCCACGCGGCCAGGCGGCGCCGGCGTTCGGCCGTCTCCTCCGGCGGGACGTTGGGGTCGGCCAGGCGGAGGACCTCGGCGTACTTGGCGGCGCAGACCTGGCGGGTGTAGCCGGCGTCGAACACGCGCCGGGCGTTGACACCCATGCGCCGGGTGCGTTCGGGGTCGTTCATGAGGGCGCGCAGCTTGGCGGCCAGGCCGTCGGCGTCGCCGAGCTCGCACCATATGCCGCAGTCGTTGTGCTCGACCACGCGGCGGAGCTCGGACCAGTCCTCGCTGAGGGCGACGATGGCCTTGCCGACGGCGAGGGATGTGTAGAGCTTGCTGGGGAAGCTGATGCCCTCGATGCCGCGGGCGATGGAGACGAGGGAGGCGTCGCAGGCGTTGAGCGAGTCGGGCAGCTTGTCGAAGGGCTGGTAGGGGAGGATGAGGACGTTGGTGAGCTTGCGCCTGGCGACCTGTTCCTCGATCCACTTTTTCTTGCCGCCGCCGCCGATGAGGACGAGCTTGAACGGCTCGCCGAGGAGGCGCTCGGCCGCGTCGAGGACGGTGTCGAACTCGTAGTACAGGCCCATGTTGCCCGAGTAGAGCAGGACGAAGTCGTCGACCAGCCCGTGCTCGTGGGCGATGGGGGAGTCTTTTTTGTCCTTGGGCTTCAGGTCGTCGCCGTCGGCCCAGTTGGGGATGACGTGGACGTGCTCGGGGGCGATGGGGTAGGTCTGGCAGACAAGGTCCCGGGCGGCCTTGCAGAGGACGATGGCCTCGCGGGAGCGGCGGTACTTGAAGCGGTTGAGGGCCAGCCAGGCCCGCTCGATCAGCGAGCCCTTCTTGAAGGTGCCCACCCAGACGCCGAGCTGGGGGTAGGCGTCGTGGAGGAGGGTCACGTATCGGTGGCGCCGGAACAGGGAGACGAAGGCCCCGATGGCGCCTAGGAAGGGCGGGTTGGTGGTGTAGAGGTAGACCGTGTCCGGGCGGCTGGTCAGGAGGACCCGGACGATCATGGGGACCACGAAGGTCAGGTAGTTGATGGCCCGGCCGGGCAGGAAGTTCTTGTCGAAGCGGGCGACCCGGAGGCGGCGGATGGTCACGCCCTCGGATCGCTCCACGAGGGGGCACTCCATCCAGGACTCCGGCGGCCCGTAGGAGGGGCGGCCGGTCAGCACCTCGACCTCGAAGCCCAGCTGGGCCAGCTCGACGGCCAGCTCGTGCAGGAGGTGGCCGGTGGAGGCCACGTCGGGCACGTAGTACTGGTTCAGGATGACGACGCGGGGCTTGGACAAAAAGCGGGACCTCTGAACGCCTATCGGCCGACCTTTCCCGGTGCATCTACAGTAAGCGGTCCATTCGCCCCGGCCACGACCCGATACACACCCGGCCCGCGCCCGGCCGGGATGCGGGGCCACCGAAGCGACCATGAATCCCGCCGCCAGCCCATCCGACGCGATCCCCCACGGCGCGGCGACGCCGCCCGGGCCGGTGTCGGCGGCGGGCGCGGGCGGGCCGGGCCCCGGGTCCGAGAACGCGCCGGCCTCGGGCGCCCGAGCGCTGCCCCCCGGCACGGTCCGGGGGTACTTCACGAAGCGGGAGAAGATCGGTCGCTTGCTGTGGACGCTGGTCCAGAGCACGCTGTTCCGGTTCTCGCCGCGGCGGGCGGACGCGTGGCGGGCCTGGCTGCTGCGTCGGTTCGGGGCGCGCGTGGGAAAGGTCAAGCTGCTCCGCAACACGGTCCGGGTGGAGGTGCCTTGGAACGTGGAGCTGGGCGACGGGTCGCAGCTCGGGGACGGGGTCTATCTGTACAGCCTGGGCACGATCTCGATCGGCGAGCACACGATCGTCAGCCAATTCAGCCATTTGTGCGCGGGCACGCACGACTTCGAGCGGACCGACTTCCCGCTGCTGCGGGTGCCGATCCGGATCGGGTCGCGTTGCTGGCTCGCCGCGGAGACCTTCGTGGGTCCCGGGGTGACCATCGCGGACGGCGTTGTGGTGGGCGCGCGGGGGGGCGTGGTGAAGGACCTGCCGGCGTGGACGGTGTGCGTTGGCAGCCCGGCGCGGCCGGTCGGGCCGAGACGGCTGGTGGACACACAGACCGGGCGGCGGCTGGACCCGGGCGCTGGAGCCGACCGTTGATCGATGCGACCCTCCTTACCACCGCGGAAGTACTGCGGCCGTACGCGGGCCGGCCGGTGTACCTGCACGAGGTTTCCGGCAACAACGGGGACGAGCTGATCCTGCGTGGGAGCAAGTTTCTGATCGATCGCGCGGGGTGCGTCGCGGTGGGCCGGCCGGAGGACGCGGAGGTTCTGCTCATCAACGGCGGGTTCAAGAGCGACTTCTGGCCGTTCGCCAACGCCACGATCCAGGAGTACTCCCGGCGGTTTCCCGCGACGCCCTTGGTGATCCTTCCCAGCAGCTACCTGTTCGAGACCACGGATTTCCCGTCGCTGTTCGCGGGCCGCTCGTCACCGGCCACCATCATGGCGCGGGAGGAGCCGAGCCTCGACCTGATCCGGGGCATGCGTTTCCCGTGCGAGGTCCGGCTCGGGCTGGATCACGACACCGCCTTTGCGCTCGCCGACGATCCCTGGTTCGCGGCGTTGCGGGGCCACGCGATCGACCGCGACCTGCTGGTTGTTGAGCGGGGGGATGCGGAGCGCGTCAGCGAGGCCTCGGAGTCCGGGTTGCTTGATTCGTCCACCCTTCGGTCGGCGGTGGCCCGGGCGCTGCCGGGCCCGGCCCGCTCGCTCGCCGCACGGGTGATAGGGCGCGTGCGTCGGGCCGGCGCGGACCGGCCGGCGACGCCGTTCGCCCGGGACGCGGTGTCGCTCGCGGAGGAGTGCCTGGGCCGCCCGCCGAAGACGCTGCTGGCCGCCGACGTGAGCCGTCGGAGCGTCTGCACTTTCGAGGGGTTCTGCCACGAGATCGCGCGGTCCGGGGTGGTCGTGTCCACAAGGCTCCACGTGGCGATCCTGGCCGCGGTGCTCGGGCGCCGGACCTTCATCGTCGCCGGCCGGTACCACAAGATCCCCGGGATCTATCGCCACTCGATGGCCGGCATGGAGCACGTTTCGATGGTCGATGCGCAATGCAGGCCGCAGACATGACGACGGACCCAAGACCACTCCGCATCGCGTACGTCTCTTATTACGACCCGCGGGACATCACCAAGTGGTCCGGCACCGGCTATCACATGCACAAGGCCCTCTCGGCGGCCGGCGTGGATGTGTCGCTGATCGGGCCGCTGAAGAACCAGCACCACCCGGTCAACGTCGCCCGGCACCTTTGGAACAAGAAGGTGCGCGGGCTGAACGATCACCCCCACCGCGACCCGTCGTTCCTGCGTCATTACGCCAGGCAGGTCGAGCGGCAGCTCCGGGGCATGGACGTGGACATGGTGGTCGGCCCCGGCGGGCTGCCGCTGTGCTACCTGGAAACCGACCTGCCGATCGTGGTCTGGACGGACTGCACGTTCGCCTCGCTCCTCAACTACTACGAGGCCTTCAAGAACATGTCGGCGCGTTCCGTTCGGGACGGGCACCGCGCGGACCAGGCCCTCTTCGACCGGTGCTACCGGGCGATGTTCAGCTGCCAATGGGCGGCGGACAGCGCCGTCAAGGACTACGGGCTCGACCCGCGCAAGTACGAGATTGTGAGCCTGGGGGCCAACGTGCCCGCCGTGACGGACGAGGCCGAGATGCTGCGTCGGGTCCGGGAGCGCCCCTCGGACGTCGTCCGGCTGCTCTTCCTCGGCGTCCAGTGGGTGCGCAAGGGGGGGGACATGGCCCTCGCCGTGGCCCGCGAGCTGGACCGCCGCGGGCTGCCCGTGCGTCTCGATCTGGTCGGGGCCTCGCCGCCGGAGGGCACGGGGCTGCCGGCGTGGGCGACCGCGCACGGCTTCATCCGCAAGTCGACCCCGGAGGGCATGGAGCGCATCGCCGGGATGCTCGCGGGCTCGACGTTCATGGTGCTGCCGACGCTGGCGGACTGCACGCCGATCGTGTTCAACGAGGCGAGCAGCGCCGCCCTCCCGGCGATGACCACGCGGACCGGCGGCGTCCCGAGCGTCGTTCACGAGGGCGTCAACGGCCACCTGTTCGACCTCGCCGATCCGCCGTCGCGCTGGGCGGACAAGATCGAGGCGCTTTGGCGGGACAAGGACGCGTACGAGCGGCTGTGCACCGCCGCGTGGCGGGACTTCCACGCTCGGCTGAACTGGGACGCCGCGGGCCGGCACGCGGCGGCGTACCTCCGTTCGGCGCTGGACGATTTCAGGGCGGGGCGGCCATGACCCAGGCGGCCTCCAACCCGCCCCACGCCACCACCAGCCCGCACACGGCCGGAAACCGGTTCGCGCGCGCCTCGTGGGGGATCGTGCAGGCGACGCTGTTCCGGCTCTCTCCGCGTCCGGCGCACGCCTGGCGCAACCGTTTGCTCCGGGCGTTCGGGGCGCACATCCACCCAACCGCCCGCGTGTACCCCCGCGCCCGCGTCTGGGCCCCGTGGAACCTGACGATGGGGCCGCACGCGACCATCGCGGACGACGTCGACGTGTACTGCGTCGACCGCATCACCATCGGCGAGCGCAGCGTCGTCAGCCAGTACACCTATCTCTGCGGCGCCACGCACGACCACACCCTGCGCTCCCGGCCGCTGGTGCCGATGCCGATCACCATCGGCACGGGCGTGTGGGTCGCGGCGGACGTGTTCGTCGGACCCGGGGTGAGCATCGGGGACGACACCGTCGTCGGGGCCCGCTCGGGCGTGTTCTCCGACCTGCCGGCGCGAAAAATCTGCACGGGCACGCCCGCCAAGCCCGTGCGCGAGCGGACCTTCCGCGTCGACCCCCCCACCGCCGGGCCGGGGGAGGCCGGGCCGTGAGCGTCTCCGTCTTCATCCAGACGCTCAACGAGCAGGACAACCTGCCGGGCCTGCTCGATTCGCTCGCCGGGTTCGACGACGTGGTGGTGCTCGATTCGCTCTCGATCGACGGCACGCGGGCCGTCGCGGAGGCCCGCGGCTGCCGGTGGTACGAGCGCGCCTTCGACGGGCGCGGGCCGCACCAGAACTGGGCGATGGAGAACATCCCCTTCAAGCACCGCTGGGTGTTCTACCTCGACGCCGACGAGCGCATGACGCCGGAGCTGAAGCGCGAGATCGAGTCCATCGCGGCCCGCTGGGAGTCCGGCGAGTGGAACCGCGACAACGCGCCGGTGGCGTACTACTGCGGGCGAAAAAACTTCTTCCGCGGCCGGTGGCTCAAGCACGCCATGCCCCCGGGCAACATCATGCGGTTCTTCCAGCCGCCGCACATCCGCTTCGAGCGCCTGGCCAACCCCGTGCCCGTGGTCGACGGGCGGGTTGGGTACCTCAGGGAGCACTTCCTCCACTACAACTTCTCCAAGGGCCTGCGCGAGTGGATCGAACGCCACAACCGCTACTCGTCATACGAGGCCATCGAGACCGTCAAGGCCCTCGAGAGTAACCCGCTCCGCCCGGCCAACCTCTTCTCGCGCGACCGCAACACGCGCCGGCTGGAGCTGAAAAACCTGTCGTTCCGGCTGCCCTTCCGGCCGTTCCTCAAGTTCGTGTACATGTACGGGCTCGGGCGCGGGTTCCTCGACGGTCGCGCCGGGCTGACCTATTGCACGCTGCAGGCCATCTACGAGTACTTCATCGTGCTCAAGGCCCGCGAGATCCGCCAGCCCGAGCTCAGCCGCCTCGACCGCGGGGCGGCCAACGAGGACCATCCGTGAACATCCTGCACTCCATCGCGGTCATCGACCTGCGCCACGGGGGGCCCGTGCGGGCGGTCATCGACCTGTCCGAGGCCCTCGCCGCACGCGGGCACGACGTCACGGCCATGGTCAAGCGCGGCCCCGACACGCCCGACGCCTGGAAGCGGCCCGGGTCGCCCACCCGCGTCGTGGAACTCGGCCGCGCCCCGGTCGCCAACGCCTGGTACACGGGCAAGCCCCTGCGCACCATCCGCGAGCAGGTGTCCCTCGCCGACGTCGTGCATCTCCACGGCATCTGGACCCCCCACAACACGCAGGTCGCGAGCATCGCACGCTCGATGGGCAAGCCGTACGTGGTCTCCTGCCGGGGCATGCTCGACGACTGGTGCATGGCCCAGCGCGCGCCCAAGAAACGCTTCTACCTCCGCTTCCTCGGAGGCTCGCGCATGCTCAACGGGGCCGCGCTCGTCCACTGCACGGCCGACGGGGAGCTCGCCCAGTCGGCCAAGTGGTTCCCGGGCTCGCGGGCCGTTGTCATCCCCAACCTGCTCGACCTCGGCCCGTACCGGGAGCTGCCCGGGCCCGGCCTCGCCCGCGAGCGCTTCCCGCAGCTCGCCCGGCCCGAGCCGTCGCTGCTGTTCCTCTCCCGCCTGCACTACAAGAAGGGCGTCGAGCACCTGATCGATGCGGCCCGCATGCTCCGCGACCGCGGCACGCCGCACCGGGTGCTCGTCGCCGGCACGGGCGACGACGCTTACGAGCAGGCCCTCCGCCGGCGCGTCCACGACGCTGGCATGGAGGACCTCGTGTCCTTCCTCGGCATGGTGGTCGGGACGGAGAAGGTCTCCCTGTACCAGGCGGCCGACCTGTTCGTCCTGCCCACCAGCCAGGAGAACTTCGGCTTCGTCCTGTACGAGGCCCTCGCCGCGGGCTGCCCGCTGATCACCACCCGCGGCGTGGACACCTGGCCCGAGCTGGCCGAGGCCGGGGCCACCATCACCGAGCAGGACGCCCCGCGGCTCGCCGACGCCATCGCCGCCGCGACGGCCGACCGGTCGCTCCGCGACGAGCGCGGCGCCCGCGGCAGGGCGTGGGTCTTCGAGAACTTGGCCCCGGAGCGCACCGTCCGAGCTTTCGAGGATTTTTACAACGAGGCCGCACGCGCCTGAACAACGATGCGCATCCTGCACTACAAGCCGACCATGCGCGCCGAGGAGGGGGGCGTCGTCAAGGCCGTGTTCGACATGTGCGCCCTGACCGCAGTCGGCGGCGTCGAGATCGGCCTGGTCACGCACGACGTAGAGCTGGTCCGGCGCACGCTCGACGAAGTCCCCGCCACCGTGCGCCTGCACCCGATGATCCTGCCGCGTTCCGGCAGGGGGTACCTGCTGGGTCCGCGCGAGCTGCGGCGGCTCGCCGGCATCATCTCGGAGTACGACCTCGTCCACCTCCACTCGATGTGGATGACCTCCAACCCGCAGATCGCGCGCTTGTGCGCCCGAGCGGGCAAGCCCTATGTCCTGTCGCCCCACGGCATGCTGGACGACTGGTGCATGGCCCAGCGCCGGCTCAAGAAGCGCGTCTACCTGGCGACCTGGGCCCGGCGACTGATCCCGGACGCCGCACGCGTTCACTGCACCGCCCAGGCGGAGCTGGCTCAGGCCGAGGCCTGGACGGGCCCCGGGCGTGGCGTGGTGATCCCGCTGCCCATCGACCTGGCGCCATACCGGGACGCCCCGGGGCCGGGCCCGGCCTTCGACGCGTTCCCCGACCTGGACCGCGCCGTGCCGATCGTGCTGTTCCTCTCGCGCCTGCACTACAAGAAGGGGCCCGACCGTCTGATCCGCGCCAGCGCCGCACTGCACCGGCGGGGCGTGGCCCACCAGCTCGTCCTGGCGGGCGCCGGCCACCCGCGCTACGAGGCCTCGCTGCGCGAGCTGGCCGAGCGTTGCGGCGTCGCGGGGCACACCCGCTTCCTCGGCTTCGTCACGGGGCGGGAGAAGGTGGCGCTCTACCAGGCCGCGACCGTGTTCGCCCTGCCGACCAGCCAGGAGAACTTCGGCTTCGTGTACTTCGAGTCCCTCGCCGCGGGCACGCCCGTCGTGATGACCCGCGGCGTGGACACCTGGCCCGAGCTGCTCGAGAGCGGGGCCGGTTTCCTGTGCGAGAACGAGCCCGACGCGATCGCCGCGGAGCTGGAGCACCTGCTCGCCGACCCCGCGGCGCTCGGCCGGGCCGGGGCGGGGGCGCGCGAGCGGGTGCTGGCGTCGTGCGACCGGGGGCGTGTGGCCGCGGCCTACCACCGGATGTACGGGGAGGTTCTGGCCGGGGCCGGGGGGGCCGGGGCGTGAGCGGGGCGGCCCACAACCTCCGCCGCGTCGCGAACGTGGGAACCCGGTGGATCGCCATCCGGTACGGCGACCGCCTGCCGATCCTGCCGGTGGTGGGCTACCCCAAGTCGGGCACGACCTGGTTCTGCCACATGCTGGCGGCGTCGACCGGCCTGCCGTTCGCCCAGTTCCCGCACCTGCCGGTCGCGATGCCCAGCGTCGTGCACGGGCACTGGAAGCCCCACCCGCGCCTGCGCAACGCGACGCTCGTGGTGCGCGACGGGCGGGACGCGATGGTCTCTTTCTACTTCTTCTGCCTGCTGTGCGCCCGGGAGGGCATGCGCATGCGGGGCTTCCGGGCCCTGTTCGCGCCCGGCGACGACCCGGAGGACGTCGTCAGACATCTCCCGGCGTTCATCGAGTTCATCTTCAAACACCCGATCGGGTCGCACCGCACCTGGCCGGAGTACAACGCCATGTGGCTGGACAAGCCCGGCGTGGCCACGGTCCGCTACGAGGACCTGCACCGGGACGCGGGCGCCGAGCTGGCCCGGGTGACGGCCGAACTGGGGCGCCCGGCGCCCGCCTGGCGGATCGAGCGTGCCGTCGAGGACTGCTCCATGCAACGCGCCACGGGCCGCCGCCCGGGCGAGGAGGACCGCGCCTCGGCCACGCGCAAGGGGGTCGTGGGGGACTGGGAGTCGGCCTTCTCGGCCGAGGCCAGGGAACTCTTCGCCGATCTGGCGGGGGACGCGCTCGTGGCGTTCGGCTACGAGCGCGCCCGGGACTGGCGAACCTGGGGCCGGGCTCAGGAATAGGCCGGGTCGGGCTCGCCGCCGTGCGGGCCGTCGCCGTAATCGCCGTAGTCCCCGTAGGTCTCGTACTCCCCTTCCGCGGCGTGGTCGTCCGACCACTCCGGGGCCAGCAGCCCGCGGCGGATCAGGGAGGCCTTCCGCGTCAGGCCGGCGGCGAGGTTCGAGTACACCAGGAAGAAGCAGATCGGGGGGTTGATCCGGGCGACGATGTAGCCCTCGAGCACCGCGCCCGCGAAGAACATCGCGATGGCGCCGAGGCAGAGGTCCATGAGCCGGCGGTCCTCGCCCTCGAGCGAGAAACGCAGCTTGGCGCTGCGCAGCCATTCGACAAAGGCCACGAACGTCATCAGCAGCACGATGCCGAGCATCCCGATGCCGTACGAGGCGAAGGCGAACAGCCAGCTGTTCTCGCTCCGCACCGCGTCGTCGGCCCCGGCGCCCATGATGGGGTTCGCCATGCCCACCTCGATGAGCGTCAGCCACGCGCCGGTGCGGGTGTCCTCCAAGGTCGCGAGCCGGTCCACGCCGACCTCGAGCCCGGTGATCGCCAGCACCGCCTTGAAGCCCATGTAGGCCAGGACGGCGATCACGGGCAGGAAGAGGATGACCCGGCCCAGGCGCGTGTACATCACCGCCGCCAGCCCGATCGTGGTCATGCCCATGCCGGTCCGCGAACCGCTCCATGCGAGGAGCACGAAGTTGGCGCCGAGGATCGCCGTGTAGATCAAGCGCAGGAACTTCCCGCGGTCGTTGAGCAGCAGCCACAGGACGGTCGTGGACCAGAACGCCAGCAGTGTGCCCGCGTGCTGCGGGTTGCCGATCAGCCCGATGAAGCGGTACTGGTTGCCCAGGGTCAGGGCCTTCGGATCGACCATGAACTGCAGGGCGCACATGCCCACCCAGACCGCGTTGACGATCGCCATCGACCGCAGCAGCCGCTTGATCTGCAGGGCGGAATCCCCCGCCAGCCCGGGCACGCAAGCCAGCGGTATGAGCGTCACCAACGCGAACACCGTGGACTGGACGCCGTCCTGCGCGCCCCCGTGGTGGAAGCGCAGCAACGCCGCGTAGAGGCCGCCGGTGATGAACAGCACGGCCGCGACGGACACCCGCGTGCCCGCCAGACGCCCGAACTGCACGGCGAGCACCCCCACCGCCGCGAGGCCCGCGGCCATGTAGATCTCGGCCCGGTTGGTCTGGAGGCCCATCCAGATGGTCGGGATCGGCCGGCCGTAGTAGTCCGTGCCGGACATCAATGACGCCGACAGCATCATGAGCGAGAACGGGACCAGGATGCCCCACCGCCGGCCCAGGCCCGCCAGATAAAGCAGGACCCAGACCGGGCCGATCAAACCTACGAACAACAATGCCGGCGTGCTCAATCCCATCCCGCGGCCACTCCTAGCATGGAGGCTAGCACCCCTCTATCGGCCCCGCACCCGCCCCGGTTCGTCCAAACCCGGCCATTGCCCGACAACGGACCCCCCTATGTCCAGAGAAGCCCGCCGAGGCATCGTCCGCATCTTCTGCAACTACGCCCGGCTCTTCTCCACCCTCCTCCTCGGCCTGGCCCTGGTCCCCCTGATGATCGCCTGGCTGGGGGACGACGCCTACGGGCTGACCGCCCTCCTGGGGGCCAACATCGGCCTGGCCAACGTCTTCCGCCAGATCATGCAGCAGTCGCTCGTGCGTGAGCTGGCCGCGGCGTACCACGCCGGCGATGAGGCCCTGACACGCGCCTACCCGGCCATCTTCCGCATCTCCGCCGCAGCCGCCGTGATGACTTTCGGCGCGTTCCTGTTGATGGCCTTCCTCCTGCCGGTCTTCAACATGCCCGACAGGTTCCGAGAGGCGGCATTCTGGCTCCTGATCGCGCAGGGCACGCAGAGCTCGTACATGGTCTTCCTCTCGCCCGTCCTGAACATGTACCAGGTCACGGAGCGCTTCGTCGGGTTCAGCGTGTGGTTCGTCGGCGTCCGGGCGACGTCGGTCACCTCCGTCATCGTCTTCGGGTACCTGGTCGGCATCGAGAACGCCGCCACCGGCATCATCTGCTACACCGTGCTCTCCGCGTCGCTGACCATCCTTATCTACACCATCGCCGTGGTGCGCATGGTCCTCTCGGACCGCCGGCTGATGCCAACGCTCCGCAAGCCCCAGCCGGGCGCCGTCCGCGAGGTGATGGGGACTTTCTCGTGGAACTCGGGCGTGCAGATCGCCATGAACGCCCACGAGCAGGTCCCGCCGCTGATGCTCAACCTGTTCTTCGGGACCACCGCCAACGCCGCGTGGGCCCTGGGGTTCAAGCTCGTCGCCTACATCCGCATGATCACCACCGGCATGCAGTTCGGCTCGGACGCGGTCAGCGCCCGCATGGCTTCCCAGGCCGACCCCGAGACCGCCCGGCGCAACCTGCAGAACCTGACCGCCATCCAGACCCGCCTGACCGGGCTGATCTCGCTGCCCGCCGCCGCGGGCGTGCTGCTCTACTGCTACCCCGCTCTGCACCTGTGGGTCGGGCACACGCTCGAGGATTACGAGCACGTCATGGGCATGGGCGTCGTGATCGCCCGCGTCCTCGCGGTCGCCATCGCCGCCCGGGCCATCTCGGACACCTGGATCCTCGTCCTCTACGGCGCCGGGCACATCCGGTCCTACGCCCCGCTCGTCATCGCCGGCGGCCTCGTCGCGCCCCTCATCTCCGTCGCCCTGCTGACCACCCTGCCCGATCGGTGGGCCTTCACCGGGCCAGCGCTCGCCTTCACGACCGTGTTCCTGACCGCCCACCTGATCGGCGTCCCCCTCGTCGCGGCACGCCGCCTGCACCTCAGCCCGTGGGTCCTCATGGCCTCCGTGCTCCGCCCCCTGGCCGTCACCCTGCTCGCTTCGGCCGTCGGTCTGGGCGTCTTGGCAGCCGGCCACCGCTTGGGCGACCTCTCGCTGCTCTCCGCCCCCACCGAGGAGCTCGGCCGCTCGATCGACCCCCGCTGGATGCTGGGTTCGATCGCCGCCTTCGGCGTCGCCTACGCACCGCTGAGCTATATGTTCGTGCTCGGGCCGGGCGAGCGCAAGCGGATCGGGTCGATCATCGGGGCCGTCGCCCGGCGGATCCCGGGGGTCCGCCGGCTCGCCGCCTGAACCCGCTCAGGGGGCCCCGCCGATCCGCAGGTCGGCCACGATCGCCCGGTGGTCGCTGCCCAGGGGCTCGACGGACGACCACGCCACGACCTCCACGCCGCGGGACACCCACAGGTCGTCCAGCTGCACCCGGGCCGGGCCCGGCCAAGCGGCCGGGAAGCTGCCCCACCCGCCCGTCAGCGGCTTGGCCATCCGCAACCCCGCCCGGCGCGCCGCCCGTGCCCGCGAGCCCGCGGGGGCCGAGTTCAGGTCCGCCCCGACCACCACCGGCCGGCCCGACGCCGCCCGGTCGCCCAGCTCTGCCGCCGCCCGGGCCCAGATCTCGTTCCCCAGCCGCCACCGCTCCGCCGTCCGGGGCGAGTGCGGGTGGGCCAGCGACGCCAGCCAGCCCCCGCCACCCCCGACCGAGCACAGCAGCAGGTCGCGCTCGCCGAACGCCACGCCCGGCGTCGGCAGGCGCTCCAGTTCCTCCCGGGTCAGGACGAAGCCCGGGGAGGCCAGCCCGTCGACCCACCGCCGGTGCTCGCGGTTCCAGCCGTCCAGCTCCCCCAGCGTCCGCCGGTTGACGTGCCTGTTCAGCGGCACGGGGATCTCGATCAGCACGATCAGGTCGGGGCGCCACGACAGGACGCGGGCCAGGTCCTCCCGCCACAAAGGGTTCTCGGGGCCGATGTTGAAACTGACGACCCGCACCGTGCCGGGGGCCGGCGGGGCGGACAGGTCCACCGCGGGGCGCGACCACGCGCGCCCCTCGACCAGGGGCCACAGCCCGAACACCGCCGCCGCCAGGCACACCGCAGCCGGGCGCCACCGGCGGACCGCCAGCAGCCCCACCGCCGCCAGCAGGCCCGCCGCGGCGTAAAAGCCCTGGTACGAGACCCACAGGTCGAGCGGGTAGGACCGGCCCGACAGCGGCCATGCCGCGCACGCCGCGCCCACGCACAGGGCGAGCCCGCGCGCCGACCACTTCCCTCGATGGGCCCATCGCCGGTGACGCACGCCCGATCCTTGCCGCTCGGACCGGCGCGGGCGCAACGAAAAAGGGCGGGCCTTTTCGGCCCGCCCTCGGAGCATGTTTCAGGAACGATCAGTCCTTCGCCTGCTCGGAGGCGCGGAGGAAGATCCCCATCCCGCCGCCGCCGATCTGGTCGGCGTTGTAGATGTACTGGGCCTCCAGCGCCCGCTCGATGCGGGTCTTGGCCTCGCCGAAGTGGGCCAGGGTGTAGGCGTCGAGGTTGGACGCCTTCTCCAGGCGCTTCTCGAGCTTGCCGAGCAGGTCGCGGAGCTGGGCCACCGCGAGGGTCTTGACCGGCATCGAGGCCGCGTTGAGGTTGGTGGTGCCCATCGACAGGTCGATGAGGCGCTCCAGGTGCTCACGTTGCAGGTTGCGCCGGAAGGACGAGACCATCGGCTCGCGCTCGCTGTAGCGGCGGGACGCGTCGGCGTCCAGCTCGCTCCACGCCGCGTCGCGGATGGTGCCGAGCACCTCGGCCACCGTCAGGCAGTCCTGATCGGCCGGCACGTACAGCTCCAGGTCGTAGACCCGCTGGAGCGTGCCGGGGTTCATGAGCAGCGTCAGCGCGGAGGCCTGGATGCCCATGATCTGGTCGTGGATGGGCAGCGTCGCGTCGGACAGCGCCTCCTGGTAGCCGTACTGGTCGAACCACTTGTCGGTGGTCGTGTGACGCAGCAGCTCGGGCGTGACGCCGAAGGCCTCGTCGTGGAACGCGTTGTCCACCACGAACTTCAGGGCCTTGCGCTGCTGCTCGGCCGGGACCGGGTCGATCGGCACGCGCCCGTTGGGGTCGCCCTTCTTGTCGCGGTACACGTAGGCCGAGCCGACCCAGTTGGCCGCCATGGAGAGCATCTGGGTCTGCGTGCCCAGCGTGACTCGGTAGCCGCGCCGCGCCTTGGACCACGACTCGCCGTCCTTGACGTACTTCTCCAGCAGGCCCGCGCGCAGGCGACGCGCGAACTCCATCTGGTTCTCGGCCCACACCAGCGGGTCGCGGCCGAGGTCGTAGCGCCGGGCCGTCGGGTCCGGGCCCCAGGTGTCCTCGTCCGTGCCGTACTGCAGCTCGGGCTCGGCCACGCGCTCCAGCGTCTTCTGCGGGTTCGAGCCGTAGCCGTACTCGATCGCCCAGTAGTCGTACGGCCCGATGTCGATCACGGAGAAGTCGCCCTGCTCCTCGCCGAAGCCCGGCATGCGCAGGTTGATCCCGTTGTAGTCCATCACGGTCGTGGACCAGGGCTTCTTGCCCTTGAACTCGCCGGAGTTGATCTCCGTAAGGTCGTAGGCGCTCGAGCCCTTGAAGTTGTGGCGCAGGCCCAGCGTGTGGCCGACCTCGTGGGCCACCAGCTCGGCCAGCATCGGGCCGACGAACCACTCCGGCACGCCGTCGATCAGGTCGCCGTCGTCCTTCTTGGGCTTGGGCTTCCTGGCCTCACGCTTGGGCTCGGCCGCGTCGTCGTCCGCGGGCTCCGGCTCGGAGGCCCTGCCCTCGAGCTTGGCCAGGTACTCCGGGGGGACCATCGAACGCAGGCCGGGGTTCTCCTCGAGCTGCTTGCGGATCATCTCCAGCATCTCGGGGTCGAGCTCGGGCTTGTCGTCCTTGGGCTCGGAGGACAGCGACAGCACGTCGTCGTCGAACAGCTCGGTGGCGGCCAGGTACATCTGCATCATCGCCAGGTCGAGCGACTTGCCGAACGCGGCCTGGCACAACGCCGAGACCTGGCTGGTGCGCAGCAGGCCGGCGTACTCGTTCTCGCCGATCACGCTCGGGTCGGCCTCGCCCAGGGGGTGGCCGCCGTAGCGGGTCACGCCGCGGCTGCGGCGCTCGAGCACCATCTGGTCGCGGACCATCGGGCTGGCCAGGCGGACGCGCGGGTCCCAGCGGGGGTTCTGCTCCAGCCACGCCAGCGTCTGCGGGCTCATGCCCTCGACCGCCAGGTCGCCCAGCAGCTCCTCCCAGCGGTAGGTGAACACGCGGATCCACCCGTCCGTCAGCACCACGTCCGCGTCGAGGATCTCGCCGGTCATCGGGTTGACGCGGCTGGGCCCGATCGCGGTGGCCACGTCGTTGCTGATCCAGCGGATGAAGTTGTAGCGGACGTCCTCGGGCTGCTTGTCCATGTGCGCGCCGGACGCCTTGTCCTGGAAGCGCACCTCGATCGCCCCGTCGATGCCCACCTCGCGGAACGCCTTGTTCCAGTAGGCCACGCCCTCGCGGACCCAGCGCCGGTACCGGATCGGCACCGTGTGCTCCACGTAATAGATGATGGGCTCCTTGGGCGGGCTGAGCTTGAGGTTCGGCGCCGCCTTCTCCAGGTGCCAGCGGTTGATGTACCGCTGGTTGGTCTCCTCCCGGGTGAACTTGCCCAGGTCGCGGTACGCGGTGGTGAAGTACCCGACGCGCGGGTCCGCCTCACGCGGCTTGTAGCCAGGCGTGCCGCGGATCTGGCTGATCGAGTAGTGGAACGACTTCATCGCCCCGTTGGCCACCGGGCCTTCCAGCTCGATCTCGATGTTGTCCGGGAACACCTTGACGTCCTTGACCGTCACCAGCGACCGGTTCAGCCCGCGCGCCGAGTTCCCGAAGAAGCTCTGCATGTTGTTGACCAAAAGCTCGGTCAGGTTGATGACCGGCTGGCCGCTCGGGCCCGTCGAGACCAGCGGCACGTCCACCAGCACGCGGTCCATGAACACCGTGCCGATCGAGTCCTTGCTCTCCTGGTCCCCGCTGGAACGCACCTCGATCTGAGGCAGGATCAGCGCCATGCGGTCGTTGATCCGGCGCCACTCCGTGTACATGTCCGCGGCCTGCAGGCCGGCGAACTGCTCGCCGCCGGACACCGTCATCGCGAAGAAGTGCTTCTGACGCTCCCAGCCCCGGGGCAGCTCGGCCACGAGCTGGTTGGTCTTGGGGTTCAGCCAGACCCCGTAGAGCGAGCCGTCCATCCCGCGGACCTGCTCGTAGCCCTCGACCACGTCCTTGAACGGCTTGAGGCCGTCGTTGGACCGGCGGGGCGCGGTGGCCTGCTGGCCCATCATCGCCGCGACCTGGGCCAGGTCCAAAGACTCCTCGCCCGCCGGACGCGGCTCGTCGGCCGACCAGCCGGAGGCGGTCAAAGCCCCCAGCCCGACGACCGCACCGACCACGCCCGCGACCGCCCGGGCCGACAACGCATACTTCCGCTCCGACATGATCGCTCCACGCGCTTCGCGCACTCAGGTCCGGGCCCACGCCCGCCATCCCGCCGGGGCGGACGCCCCGCACGGGGCCTTTCGCCACGGAACAGCCGGGATCGGCCGCTCGCCCGGAAATCCAAAACTCTCGCTCGGGCTCCGGCGCAGAACCTGCGCCGCCTTTGCTCCGCCCGGCAATTACCGCCGAACGCCGCGCCAGGTTCTACGGGAACTCAAGTTCCGCCCGAGAACGCCACCGCCAGAACCGTCAAACCGACGAACGCCACGCCGCACACCCGGACCACCCGGTCGCGCACGGCCAGCTCCGTCGGGTCATCATAGGTGCCCCGCTCCAGCTGCACCATGGCCCGCAGCATGGCCATCGTCGACGGCAAAATGGTCAGCCACAACAGGTTAAGCCCAAAACCCGGCCCCTCCGCCCCGCTCGCCGCCGGGCCCAGACGGACCGTGAAGTCGTCCGCCCGGCTCTGCACGTACCCGGAATAGGTGAGCAGCGTGGCCACCGCCGTGACCACCACCGCCATCTGGAGCAGGGCGTCCGAATAGGCCCCCTGGACCGTCCTGGCGGAGGCGGCGTCATCGCCCAGCGTTCGCCGCTCACCCAGCCGTTTTCCGAACGCCAGGAACATGCTCAGGAACAGCGTCACGTTCAGCAGCCAGGTTGTCGGGGTGATCCCGACCGCGGCGCACCCGCCGAGCACCCGCAGCACGAACCCCATCGAGAGGCTCATCACGTCCGCGATCACCCGGTGCTTGAGCCACGCCGAGTAGGCCAGCACGTTGGCCACGTACAGGGCCAGGAGCGTCGCCGTCGCGGGCCAGGTTTCCGACCCCACCCCCACCACCAGCCCCGCGGCGGCCGCGAACAGCACCACCCCGAACACCCGGGCCACCCCGGGGGACACGACCCCCGACGCGATCGGACGCCGGCGCTTGCGGGGGTGGTTGCGGTCCTCCTCCGCGTCCGCCAGGTCGTTGAACACGTAGCACCCGCTCGACGCCAGCGCGAACGCCGCCGCCGTCAGCAGCACGCTCAGGGCGAACCCCTTGGGGTCCTCCGGATCGTGGTCGACCAGCCAGTACATGGGCCCGACGAGCACGAAGACGCTCTTGGACCACTGGGCGGGCCGGGCCAGCCGGAACAACCCCCAGCCCAGACCGCCCCCCGACCCCGCCGGCTCGACCGCCTTGCCGCTCATGCCGCCCCACCGCCCCGGGCATGGCCCACGCCGCCCGCCTCGTCGTCAGAGCCCGGACGGGGAATGATCGAACCGGCGGGCACGCGGAACCGATGCCGATACACCGGACGAGGCCCGCCCGACACGACCGCTTTCGAGAGAGCCCGCATCACGCCTCCGTCTACGCCCCGGGACGGCCCGGCGGATCGCAGTCTATCGAACTCCGCCGGGCCCGCCGACCGGGCCGAGGCGGACCGAGAACTTTGACCACACATCGGCCAGGAAGCCCACCCGCATGAGCACCGACCAGCCCGCCGCCGCCGACCGACCCGCCCCGGCCCCCTGGTGGCCGGCCGCGCTGGTGATGCTGGCGTTCCTCGCCGCGGCCGGAGCGATGATCGGCTTTGGGAGCGAGATCGGGCGCGGGGCGTTCGACCAGGTCCACTACCACGAGCCCGCAATTCTCCGGTTCGCCGAGCAGTTCCCCCGCCCCGACGTGTCAGACTACCTCTCCGGCACGACCCCGGGGTACCACTTGGTGCTGGCCGTCGCGGCCCGGGCCGTGTCCGACGCCCCGGCCTTCCTCCGCGCCGCGGCATCCTTATTCACCGTGGCCTTTCTCGGCCTCCTGACCCGGTGGTTGACACCCCGCGTCGGCCCGCACGCCGCGGCAGCCCTCGGCCTGGCCACCGGGGCCTCGCTTTATGTGTTCTCCGCCGGCGTGTTCCTCCTGCCGGACAACGCGGCGTGGCTGGGCGTGCTCGCCGTCCTCATCCTCGCCCTCCGCCCGTGTTTCGATGCGAAAACCGTGCTGGCGGGCGGGGCGGTGATGCTCGCCCTCGTCCTCGTGCGCCAGAGCCACCTCTGGGCCGCGGGCGTGCTGTGGGCCGCCGCGTGGCTCGGGACCAACCCGCCGCCCGCCCGCGGCCCGGCCGACGAGATCCGCACGCTCTTCACCCAGCCCGGACGCCGTGTCGGCCGCACCCTGCTCATGGGCTTGGCCACGCTGCCGGCGTTCGCCGCGGTGGCGTGGTTCGTCCGCCTGTGGGGCGGCCTGACCGTGCCCATCTTCCACGACCACATGCAGGGGACCAACCCCGCCACCCCGGCCTTCCTGCTGGCCCAGCTCGGCATCATCGGCCTGTTCCACGCGGGCTACTGGATCGGCCCGGGCCTGGACCTGGCCCGGCGCCGCCCCGGCGTCGTCGCCCTGGTGGTGCTCGCGTCGCTGGCCCTCGCGGCGGCCCCCGACACCACCTACAGCGTGGAGGCCGGGCGGTACAGCGGCCTGTGGAACGCCGTGCGCGCCCTGCCGACCCTCGGCGGGCGGACCAGCGTGCTGCTGCTGGCGTTGACGCCACTGGGGGCGCTCGTGCTCGCGGGGTGGCTGACCGCCCTGGACGCCCGGTCCCGCTGGGTGATGATCGCCGCCTTGGCGGGTTTCACCGCCGCGATGTCCATGACGCTCAACGCGTGGCAGCGGTACCACGAGCCCATGCTGCTCATCGCCGCGGCCCTGCTGTCCGCCCTCAACGCACGGCGCGACCCGATCCGCGGCACGACACCCGGCCGGGCCGTATCGTTCGCCCGGATCGCCGGGCCCGTGCTGCTGTTCCTGGCCCTGGCGGCGGTCAACGTGGCCGAGCACCGCCGGGCCGAGCCCGCCGGGGCCCCGCTGGAGCGCAAACCCGGGATCGCCCGGCCGCTGAGCGAGCTCTGGCCCTCGTCCTGGGACCGGCTGGACCGGCCCGCCAAGCCCGACTGACCGACGCGGCCGAACGAACCCGCCCGGGCCGGGCTCGTACCACCCGCTCCGGGGCAAGACCCTGCCCCGACGGGCCGATGGCGCAACAATCGACCCCCACCATTCCCGGAGCCCCCCGCCATGCCCGAGTCCAAGCGCGCCCTCATCACCGGCATCACCGGCCAGGACGGCTCCTACCTCGCCGAGTTCCTCCTCTCCAAGGGCTACGAGGTCCACGGCATCATCCGCCGGGCCTCCACCTTCAACACCGACCGCATCGACCACGTCTACCAGGACCCCCACAACCCGGCGCCCAAGCTGCGGCTGCACTACGGCGACCTCTGCGACGCCAACAACCTCGCCAAGCTCATGGAGCTGGTCCGCCCCCACGAGGTCTACAACCTCGGGGCCCAGTCCCACGTCCGCGTGTCCTTCGACATGCCCATCTACACCGCCGACACCGTGGCCATGGGCGCCCTGCGCCTCCTCGAGGCCGTCCGCGACTTCCAGGACCGCTCCGGCCAGCAGGTCCGCTACTACCAGGCCTCCTCCTCCGAGCAGTACGGCAAGGTCGTCGAGACGCCGCAGACCGAGACCACCCCCTTCTATCCCCGCTCGCCCTACGCCTGCGCCAAGGTCATGGCCCACTGGGCCACGGTCAACTACCGCGAGTCCTACGGGCTGCACGCGTCCTGCGGCATCCTCTTCAACCACGAGTCGCCCCGCCGCGGCGAGACCTTCGTGACCCGCAAGATCACCCGCGCCGTCGGGCGCATCAAGCTCGGCCTGCAGCAGAAGGTCTTCCTGGGCAACCTCGACTCCAAACGCGACTGGGGCTACGCGGGCGACTACGTCAAGATGATGTGGATGATGCTCCAACAGGACACGCCGGACGACTACGTGATCGCCACCGGCAAGACCATCTCCGTCCGCCAGTTCGCCGAGCTCGCCTTCTCGCACGCGGGCCTGAACTTCGAGGACCACGTTGAGTTCGACCCCCGCTACCTGCGCCCCGCCGAGGTGGACCTGCTGCTGGGCGACCCCTCCAAGGCCAAGGCCCGGCTCGGCTGGGTCCCCGAGACCTCCGTCGAGCAGCTCGCGGCCATGATGGTCGACCACGACCTCGAACTGGCCCGGCGCGAAAAGACGCTCAAGGACGCAGGCCACGAGCTGCCCGCCTTCACCGGCCACGACCAGTGACAGACGGCCCAACCAACCCCCGGCCCGGGTTGGTGGATCCGAAGATATCATTTCAGCCATGAACCCACAGACACCCAAACCCGGATCTCCAGCGTCCGGCGCCATCCAGATCCGCGCGGACGGCGAAGGGCTTGTGGTCCTCACGCCGGACGATTACGACCGCTTTGTGGAGACCCCGATTACGACCGCTTTGTGGAGACCCAGCGAGCCGTGATCGAAGCCGTGAAAGCAGCCCGGCAGGAACAGGAACTTGTTCGAGAGATGCAGGAGCGCATAGACGCGTTCGTGAGGGGCCTGCATTACTGGTGCAAGTCCAGGCCGGTCGAGCTGTGCGTGGTGTCCCCACGCATGGACGACATCATGGTGGTGATCGTCGCCGCGGACGAAGATCCCGGCGGCAGATTGCACGACGAGATGTCCGAGTTCGACCTCTTGAACTTCAAGGAGAACGGGCTGCGACTTTCGTGGATCCTTCTTCGCCACTCCGAGCGCAGGGGCCTCGATTCGTTTGCGAACCTGAACTCCGCACGGCTCATTTATCATGCCAAGCCGGAAGCAGCATAGAACCGCGGCGGCGAGGCGCCTGCGGGCGTACCGCCACACCGTCGACGCCTACCCGGACTGGGCTTCGACCATGCTCTTCTACTCCGCTCTGCACCTTCTCGAATCCGCGTTCGATGCGTCCGGCATCCACAACCGGACCCACTCCGAGCGGGAGTTCTTCATCAAAGCGAATCATCCCCAGGTCTGGCCCGCTTACCACAGGCTCCAGAGCGAGTCCATGAAAGCACGCTACCTCGAAGGCGGCGCTTTCTCCATGAACCCGAAGGGTGTCAGGGCGGAACTCAGACGCCAAAAGTGGAAAGCGATCCGGGCTTACGTCGCTACTTTGCTTTGACATGCCCGCCCACGAGCCCATCACCTCGTTCGACCGCCTGGGCGCGACCTGGCGCGTCCGCTTCAAGGACCGACGCCACCACCCCCACGCGCGCGCACACTGGCCGGGCGTCGTCGCGGCCGACCGCATGTCGCGCGACGAGCTGCTCGCGCTGCAAGCGTCACGCCTGGACGAGCTCGTCCGCCACGCCGCCGCCCACGTGCCCTACTACCGACGCTGGGCCCGGGACTCCGGCTACCAGCCCGGCGACCCGGTGGACCTTTCGGCCCTGCCCGTGGTCACCAAGGCCGACTACGCCGAGATCGAGGACTTCCAGTCCGACGCGTACCCCGTGTCGGCCATGACCACCAACAAGACCTCGGGCAGCAGCGGCCAGCCGTTCCGCTTCCGCCAGCACCCCCACGCCACCGACTACTCGTACTGCGTGCTCTGGCGCGCTCTGCACCGGTTCGGCCTGCGCCCCGGGCACCGGCGCGCGTTCGTCTGGGGCCGGGCCTACTCCTTCAACACCACCGAGGCCGCCCGCCTGAAGACCCGCCTCAGACTGGCCGTGCGCGACTGGGCCAACGACACCCTCTCGATCGACGCCTACACGCTCGGCCCCGAGACCGTGGCCCGCGCCGTCGACCGCATCGACGCCTACCGGCCGGTCTACGTCCACGGCTACGTGTCCGCCGTTTACGCCCTCGCCCGCCACGTGCTCGACGAGAACCGCCCCCTCGCCGCGCCGCCCCGGCTCGTCGTCACCGAGAGCGAGGCCCTCTACCCCTTCCAGCGCGAGGCGATCGAGCGCGCCTTCCGCTGCCCGGTCATCGCCAACTACGGCTCCGTCGAGCTGGGCAAGATCGCGCAGCCCGACCCCGACGGCCACACCCGGATCAACGAAGACCTCTTCGTGGTCGAGCGCCTCCCGACCGGCGAGGCCGCGATCACCAACCTGCTCAGCGCGGCGTTCCCCTTCATCCGCTACCGGCTCGGGGACCTGATCGAGCTGGCCGATGCCGTGCCGCCGGGCCTGCCCTACGCCTGCCTCCGCGCGGTCGTCGGTCGCACCGTCGACATGATCCCCCTGCCCGGCGGCGGGGTGGTCCACGGCGTCGCCCTCGCCCACCTGATCGACCCCCACCTCGACCACGTGGCCCGCTACCAGATCCGCCAGACCGCCCTGGACCGATTCGTCGTCACCCTGGTCCCCAAACGCGACCTCCCCCCCACCGTCGCCGAAACCATCGCCCGCGACCTGCGGAAACTCGCCGGCGAGAGCGTGCGGGTCGATATCCTCACGGCGTCCCGCATCGAGCCCGGACCCACGGGCAAGTTCCGCTGGGTCGTCTCCAACCTGGCGCGGGGCACGCCGGGCGCCGACCCGAACACCGCCGAGAGGTAAGAGCCGATGCCGCAGACCGCGCAACGCACCCAGCCCGTCGAGTCGTTCAGCCGGCTCTGCGCCACCCGGCGCACGCGGTTCAAGGACAAACGCCACCACGCGCTGGCCGAGACCTACTGGCCGCAGGTGATCCGCGTCGACCGCATGTCGCGGGACGAGCTGCTCGACCTCCAGCGCCACCGCCTGCAGGAGCTCGTCGAGCACGCGGCCGAGCACGTGCCCTTCTACCGCCAATGGGCGAAGGAGTCCGGCTTCTCACGGGGCGACGCGGTCGAGCTGGAGTCCCTCCCCATCGTGTCCAAGGCCGATTACATCCGGGACATGGAGGCGTTCCAGTCCGACGCCTTCCGCCCCGACGAGCTTTCCACCTTCATGACCAGCGGCAGCAGCGGCCAGCCGTTCCGCCTGCGCGCCCACCGCTCCTCCATCGACTACAGCTACTGCTGCCTCTGGCGCTCCCTGCACCGGTTCGGCCTGCGCCCCGGCCACCGCCGCGCCTACCTCTGGGGCCGGCGCTCGTTCTACAACAGCACGGCCCTCAGGATCCTCAAGGCCAAGGCCCGCTACCGCGCCCGCGACTGGTTCAACAACACCGTCTCCATCGACGCCTACACGCTCAACGACCGGAGCGTCGCCGAAGCCATGAAGCGGATCGAGGCGTTCCGCCCCGTGTACCTCCACGGCTACGTCTCCGCCCTCTACACCATCGCCCGGCGCCTCAACCAGGAGGGCCGGACCTACGCCGGCCTCGGCCTCAAGGCGGCCGTCACCGAGAGCGAGAAGCTCTACCCCTTCCAGCGCGAGGCCATGGAGCGGGCCTTCGCCTGCCCCGTCCTCGAGCACTACGGCTCGATCGAGATGGGCAACATGGCGCAGCCCGCCCCCGACGGCCGCCTGCGCATCAACGAGGACATGGTCCTCCTCGAACGCCAGCCCGACGGCCAGGCCGTCATCACCAACCTGTTCAGCCACGCCTTCCCGTTCATCCGCTACCGCCAGGGCGACCTCGTCGAGGGCCTTCAGCCGGCCCAGGGCGGACTGCCCTACGCGGTTCTCGACGGCGTCATCGGGCGCACCGTCGACCTGATCCCCCTCAAGGCGGGCGGCGCAACCCCCGGCCGGGCCCTGACCTACATCATAGACCCGCACCTCGACCGCGTGGTCAAGTACCAGATCCACCAGCGGGCCGTAGACGACTTCCGCATCAAGATGGTCCTCCGCGAGCCCCTGCCCCAGACCGTGGAACAGAAGATCCGGGCCGACATGACCCGCCTGCTCGGCCCGGACACCCGGATCGAGTTCGAGGCCGTCGACGAGATACCCCCCGCCCCCAGCGGCAAGTTCCGGTGGATCATCACCGACGTGCCCGCCGAGCCCTGAGCCGCGGTTTTCGCCCGCCAGACCAAGAAAAAACCCGCCCGGGCGGGACCCGGGCGGGCAGTGTCGGACGTGGGCGGGCGATCGGCAGTTCGTCCGAAACCCCTGCAACAAGGTGGGCGCCCGCGGTCCGGGTCCCGGTCTTCCCCTCGTTGGGGGCCTGACCATCGCCCGGAATCTCCCGGGGCTCCCTCAGGGAGTCCATAGGGTTCAAACGAACCCTGCCGACCGCCTCCCCGCGTCCTGTCGGGGGCCACCGTACCACGACCCGACGGCCCCCGCGCGTGAATTCCGACTTAGATACGCCCGCCGGCCACCCCGGTTCAACGCCGGCCCACGCGCGGGCCTTTCCCGGGCGTTCTCCCCCGTCGCCGGCCTTCGGTTATCCACAACCGGAAACCGCCCCCCCGGGCCGGGCGTATCGACAGGCCGGACCCCTCGCCCGGCCCGCGTCGGCGCGATATGCTGCCCACCCCGCCGGTCGCAAAGGCCGGCTCATCCACGAAGACTCCCGCGAGGTACGCACCATGCGCATCAACCGCCGAACCGTCGCCGTTCTCGCCCTGGCCGCCGCGAGCGCCTGCGGCGTCGGCTGCTCCAGCTCCGGGCCCCGCCACGCCGGCGACATCGACGCCATCCGGGCGAACCCCTCCCCCGCGATGCACACGCTCGGCGGGCGGAAGACCGACGCCTACAACCGGCGCACCGTCTCCACCGACACCACGCTGCGCATGTTCACCGAGGACCTCGAGCGGGCCCTGCTGCTCGACCGGCCCAGCCGCCTGACGATGTACCCCGCGATGCACTGAGCCGCGCCGGGCACGCCACAAAGACAACAAAGGGCGCCCCGCCCTGAGGCGGGGCGCCCTTGTCATTGGCGATTTTCGGGCGACCCCGGCGATCACGCCGCGGTGTACTGCCCGCGCGCGACCTTCTTGAACCGCTTGTCCTTCAGCAGGGCCTGGTTGACCATCGTGCGGAAGTTCGCGGCGGAAGAGGAGTAGCCCGCGCTGCGCACCGCGTCGGCCGCCTCGGTGACGGACATCGTACGTCCCTGCAGCACCTGGTACAGCGCGTCGGGGAGCGTCATCGAGTTGCGCCCACGCCCGCCACGCCCGCCGCCGCCGCCGGACGAGCCGCCCAACTCGGCGATCTGCGCGTTGATCTCGGCCAGTTCGGCCGTCAGCCGGTCACGCCGGCGCTCCAGCCGGGCGACGCCGCGCCGACGCCGCGCCAGCTCCATCTGAAGCTCGGTGACCGAGAGGTTCTCGAGCGACGAGCCGGACCGGGGAGCGTCCGCCGAGGCGGCGCTCCGCCGGCCGCGCTTCGCGGTTTTCTTTGCACGCTTGGCCATGTGAAAGTTCCTTGGTTGAAAGCCGACCGCCGGCGATATGACTTTGCGCAGAACGCGCCCGCCGGACTGAAAGTAACAGTCTAGGCGGCGCCGCCCCCGCACGATCAAGCGGTATCAACACAAAAGAATATCACTCCCAAACAGGCGACTTACGAAAGGTCGTGACGGAACCCGAGCCGTTCGAGCAGCCCGTCGAACTGATCCAGCCCGAAAAACTCCAACGTCAGCGTGCCTTTGCGGCCCGAGCGGTCGGTCCGGATCGTTACCCGCGTGCCGAGGTGCTCGGCCAGCCGGCGCTCCATGTCGTCCAGCACGGCCCGCGCCCGGGTTGTCGGTTGCGCGTTCGGGGCCTTCGTATCAACGGGCGCGGACCCTTCAACGGACTTATGTCCGTCCCCCGGCGCGAGCTCGGCGCAGGCACGCTCGATGGCGCGCACGCTCCACGATTCCTCCGCCGCCAGGGTCGCCAGAGCCCGCCGGCGCTCGGGGTCGGCCACCCCCAGCAGGGCCCGCGCGTGCCCGAAACCGAGCCGGCCGTCGGCGACCATCGCGAGCGTCGGCTCGTCCAGGTCCAGCAGGCGCAAGTGGTTAGAAACGCTCGCCCGGTCGAGCCCCACCCGCTCGGCGATCTCGGCGTGCGTCAGGCCGAAGCGGTCGGCCAGCGCCCGGAAGGCCGTCGCCCGCTCGACCGGGTTCAGGTCCGCCCGCTGGAGGTTCTCGACCAGCGCGAGCTCGGCGCTCGTGCGGTCGTCGACTTCCCGGACGATGGCCGGGATGGCCTCCAGCCCCGCCAGACGCGAGGCCCGGAGCCGGCGCTCGCCGGCCACCAGCTCGTACCGCCCCCCCACCGCCCGCACGACCACCGGCTGCATCACCCCGTCCCGCCGGATGGACTCGGCCAGCGCCCCCAACGCCGCCTCGTCGAACACGCGCCGGGGCTGGTTCGGGTTCGGGTCGATCAGGCCCACCGGGATCGAAGCCAGACGCGAGCCGTCCGCCGGCGCATCGTTTGGAGATTGTTGGGAAACAGGGGCGGCAGCCACCTGAACAGGGGGAACAGCCCCGACCAGCGAGCTCAGCCCGCGTCCCAGGCGTTGCGGCTTCTTGAACGGCGTTGGCCCGTTGCTCATCCCGACTCCTTCCGCCACGCTCGTGGCCCGCCACCATACGCGCGAGCCTACCATGCCGCCATGCCCAACCAACCGATCGAGACCATCGCCCGGGGCCTGGCCCGGCACGGCAACCGGGTGCTGCTCTGCCGCAGCGTCCGCCACAACTACTATTACCTCCCCGGCGGGCACATCGAGTTCGGCGAGCCCGCCCGCGTGGCCCTGGCCCGGGAGCTGCTCGAAGAGTGCGGCCTGGAGTCGCGGATCGGCCCCCTGCTGCTCACCGAGGAGCAGGTCTTCACCCAGAACAACAAGAACCGGCACGAGATCAACCTGGTCTTCCGGATCGACCAGCTCGGCCCGGCCCCGACCATGCCCGACGCCGTGCCCAGCAAGGAAGACCACATCGCCTTCGAGTGGGTCGACCTCGCCGCGGTCACGGACCTGCCCGTGTACCCGCACTCGACCCGCGCGTGGCTGGTGAGCGGCGGGGGGGTGTCGGATGAGGACGGGCCGTTCCTGCCCGCGGGCTGAGCGTTCCACGTGGAACCCGCGCACCCGTCTCAACCCCCCCACCTATCGGGCCGATGCTCGGATCCGTGCCGGACGATCGACCCGATCCAGACCCCGCGCGCATCCTCGACCGCCTCGACCGGCTGCAGCGCGACCTGAACGACCTGGACACCACCGCGGGCCAGGCCGAACGCCTGGGCGTGCTGGGCACCCTCGCCGCCATGATCGCCCACGAGGTGCGGGGCATCGCCTGCAAGGTCTCGGGGAACGCCCAGCTCATCGAACGCCACGCCGACAACCCAGAGCGGGTGCGTGAGCTCGCCGCCCAGGTGAGCCGGCTCGGCCTGCACGCGGGCCGGGTGGCCGAGGCCATCCTCGCCGCGGCGGACGAGCCGCTCCCCGGCGACTGCGCCATCCTCGAGATCCACCGCCGGGCCATGGACGCCCTGCCCGCCGAGGCCCGTGCCCGCGTGGACGACGCCAAGATCGACCCCGCCCTCCGGGTGGGCATCGACCCCGACGCCCTGGAGCGTGTGCTCGTGAACCTCTATCTGAACGCCTGGCGTGCGGTGGGGGGGATCGGCGGGAGCGGACGCATCCGCGTGCAAGCCGCCCGCCGCGGCGTGGCGGTCTTCGGGCACACGACCGACGAGCACGACCCCGCCGCCATCCGGACCGGATGTTCCACGTGGAACGGCGTCGAGATCCGCATCAGCGACGACGGCCCCGGCATCCACCCCGAGGTCGCCGAGACGCTCTTTGAGCCCTGGCAGCGCCAGGCCGACGGCGCCGGCCACGGCCTGGGCCTCGCCCTCTGCCGCCACCTCGTGGGATCGGTGGGGGGGATGATCCGCTTCGAGCAGCGCCCGCAGGCCGGGGCCGAGGTCGTCATCGAACTCCCCCACCGCGACGAACTCGCCCGCGTGGCCTAAGCGACAAGCCGTTACCTTAAAGGAGCGGCCTCCTGCTCCGGCCTTTGCGTCGAACGGGCCGCCGCCTCGCGGGCGCGGCTTGTCGGGCTCAATCCGCCTCGACGGGCACGATCTCACCAGGGTCGAAACGCACGCCCACCAGGTCGCCCGGCTCGGGATGCACCCGGCTGGACGAGCCGAAGGGGTTCATCTCGGCGACCTTGATCGGCGGGCAGCCAGCCACCTCCACGAGGTGCTGGGCCGTCTCGCCGAGGTACGTGGTCTCGAGCAGGGCCCCCGTCAGCGCCCCGGGCTCACCGACCGGGACCAGGGCCGTGGCCTCGGGGCGCACGGAGTATAATTGTTCGGTTTTTGATTGGTATTCGCCCAGCGACAACGCTTCGAAGTCGCCCGCCTTGACGCGCAGCGTCGTCGGGCCCGTCCGCTCGGCGCGGATGAGGTTCGTCTCGCCCAGGAACTCGGCCACGAAGCGCGAGCGCGGGGCGCGGTAGAGGTCACGCGGCGAGCCGAGCTGCACCACCCTGCCGTCGCGCAGCAGCGCGATCCGGTCGGCCATGCTCAGCGCTTCTTTCTGGTCGTGCGTCACGTACACGGTGGTGATGCCCGACGCCTTGCAGATCCTGCGGATCTCGTGGCGCAGGTCGTTGCGCAGCTTCGCGTCCAGGTTCGACAGCGGCTCGTCGAGCAGCAGCACGTCGGGCTTGATGACCATCGCGCGCGCCAGCGCCACCCGCTGCTGCTGGCCGCCGGAGAGCTGCGTCGGCTTGCGGTCGGCGTAGCGCTCCATCTGCACCGCCGCGAGCGCCTCGCGCACGAGCCCGGCGCGTTTTTCCGTCGGCACCTTGCGCACGCCCAGGCCGAACGCCACGTTCTGCGCCACGGTCATGTGCGGCCAGAGCGCGTACGACTGGAACACCATGCCCGTGTTGCGCTTGTTCGGGGCCGCGTGCGTCACGTCGCGCCCGTTGAACGCGATGCGCCCGGAAGACGGGTCGATGAATCCGGCGATCATGCGGAGCAGCGTCGTCTTGCCGCAGCCCGACGGCCCGAGCAGGAAGAACAGCTCGCCCGGCTCGATGACCAGGTCGATGCCGTCCACGGCCCGGGCGGCGGCCTGGCCGCTCCCGAAGACCTTGACGAGCTGGCTGATCTCGATCCGGGTGCCCATGGGCGGGCATGATACGCCCCGGCGTCGGACGGGCCGGGTCCGGCGGGCCGCCCGGGGCCCCGGCCGGGCGTCTGCGGGTTCGCCGGCGGTTGCCGCATTCCCCGGGCGGCCCCCCCCCCCCCGGCACGAAAACCCGACCAATCCGGGCGAGGGATGCAGTAGCATCCGCTCAAAGGACTTTCCCGCATGCGGCTATTCATCGTCGTCTCCGTCCTGACCGGCTTCCTCTTCACCGGCGCATCGCTGGCCCAGTCCGGCGGGGCGTGGATCGACGCGATCCCCGAGCCGGAGCGGGCCATCGAGAAGATCTCCGGCAAGGACGAGCTGGACACCAAGTCCCGCCAGAGCGCGGCGCTCCACGAGATCGCCCGGGTCATCCTGCGCCTGTCGGGCAACGAGTTCGCCGGCACGCCCCGCATGACGGCCCGGGAGCAGGCCCTGCACGGGCGGTACACCGGCTTCTACCAGCGGTTCAGCGCGGAGTACGCCGACCGGCTCAACCGGGGCCTGTCGCCCGAGCGCCTGGCAGAGATGGGCAACCAACGCCCGAGCACGCCGTTCGTCAACCTGGAGTACGCCTACCGGTCCAACCCGACCTTCCAGCGCCAGACCTTCGCCACGGTGATGGGGGACGAGTGGGTGGCGAAGTGGTACGAGCCGCTGGTGGAGCGCGACCGGAAGATCTCCGAGAACGCACGCGCCCAGCACGAGGCCCAGTACGAAGCCTCCCGGGCGCACCGGGCCGAGGCCGCCCGGAACGCGGCGCTGCACGTGGCGGTGCGCTTCGCCGGGCTGGTGATCTTCCTGACCGCCGCGGTGTGGATGGCGCGGAGCTGGCGCGCCGCCAACCCGGACCCGAGCGACCCGATGCGCCTGACCGGGCCGCGGAGCGGCTGGGCCCTCGCGCCCGTCACGGGCTTCGCCTCCGACGTCCGCGTCTACACCGTGCGGCACACGAGCTGGTTCGTCAAGCGCTCCAACGACTTCCGGCCCGACGAGGTCTCGGTCCACAGCACGACCACGCACCATTGCGAGTTCATTCTGAACAACCAACAGGGCAAGCGCCCGATCCACCTCACCGACGCCGGGCTCCAGGTCGGCGAGGGCCACCTGGTCTCCTGCGTGTGGCCGGAGAAGGGCGCCAGGTCGCGCGCCATGGTGCTCGCGTACAACCACGACACGACGCTACACGCGACGTTCAAGCAGAGCATCGGCCGGGCCGTCGGGCCGCGGTTCCTGCCGGGCCTGCTGGGGGCGCTGGGCATCGGCCTGATGATCCACTGGGCGACGGCGGTCCTGTTCCTGCTGGCCTTCTTCGCAGCGTTCTGGGCGTTGTGGGAGGTCCGCACGCGCGCGTTCACCAAACGGGACGTGCCCAGGATCATCGAACGCCTCAAGACGCTGGAGCCGGAGGTCTCGCCGGTCGTGGGGGTGCGCTGAGGCTGGGGGGACGGAGCGACGGCAAGGAGTTGTGGGGTGCGTCTTGGGCGTCCTGCGCCGGGAGACGGCCGTCGCGCGGCGGGGCCTGGGTAGACTCGGGCATGGACCGGCGAGCGAAACCCGTGGGGCTGGAGGCGGCCGCGCTCGACCGTCTGCGTGAGCTGCGCGTGCGCCCCGAGCCGGCCCGGGGTTTGGGCGACGAGCTGGCCTCGTTCGTCAAGGGTCTCAAGCGGATGAGCGACCAGGCCCGCCGGGCGGCCGACGCCTGGTCCGCCGCCGCCCCGGACGCCGTCGCCGCGACCACCCGCGTGACCGACCTCCGGGCGGGCACCCTGCGCGTGGCGGCCCGGTCCGCCGCCGACCGGCACGCGGCCGACCGCTGGCTCCGCGGCGGGGGGCTGGCCGACCTGCGGGCCATCGCCCGGGCGCCCATCGCGCGGGTCCGCTTCGACCTGGACCCCCAGGGCTGGACCGGCTGACCCCGCCCCCCGCCCCCTCCCCCTTTCCCCGCGGCGGTGGATGAACCCACCCCGGGACGAAAAGGCTTTGACAAACCATTCAAAATCGGGGATGCTGGCGCTGCCGGCGTCGTGGTCGGCCATCCATCCGGGGTCCGCCGAGGGATCCATGCACCGCAGGGCCGACGGCCCGGGCCGGCGCGGGGTTCCGAGGTTGCGCGTGCGGCCGGTCGCTCTTCCTCCTGGAGCTTCCCCGGTCGGCACGCAAGGGGCGGCGTCTTCTCGTGGGAGACGCCGCCCTTGTTGTTGCCCCGCCCGACGCCCGGAACCGCGTCATATCGAGTTCTCGGACCTTGGCCGCCTCCCTCGCGTCAAGCCGGGTTGACCCCGCGGGCTGCTCAGGTCCGGTACCGGCCAAGCCCGCCCCCCGGTGCGGAGGCCGGTGGGTTTTCCGCCGCCAGGGGGTAGTTTCGTGTCACACCGGCCGGGTCATCGGCCGCACGGTCACGAACCCCGCGGGGCGGGAGGAGCGAGAGATGATGAAGAACGGACTGATGGCGCTGGTGCTGGCCGCGGGTTCGGGCGTCGCCATGGCGGGCTCGATCCAGGCTTCGTACGTCCAGGTCGCGGGCGGTTCCGGCGCGGCCCACCTCCGGGTCGGCGGCCAGACCTACTACGCGGGCCACATGATCCACCAGTACACCGCCGGCGACCGTGCGGGCCAGCAGTTCGCCAGCTTCTGCATCGACGTCGGCGAGGCCGCGGTCCCCGGGGCCAAGAACTACCAGCTCGTCAACCTCGCCGACGCCCCGATGCCGGGCGCTCCGTACGGCCAGGCCATCGCCGACCAGATCAACGCGGTGGTCGCCAACGCGGTGGCCCTGGGCTGGATCGACGCGAAGCTGCAGGCCGACACGGCCCAGGTGGGGTACCTCGCGAAGATGGGCGCCATCCAGGCCGCGATCTGGGAGGCCATCGGCGCCGACGTCAAGCTGAACGCCAGCCAGACCACCGCCGCCGTGGCCGCGTACCACGCCCAGCTCATGGCCGGGTTCGACGACTCGGCCCGCATCTCCGGCCTGCGGGCGATGGTCGCCCCCGGCGCCCAGGACATGCTCTACGTGGTCCCCCTGCCTCCCGCGGCCTTCGCGGGGGCCGGCCTCCTCGCCGCCGGCCTCGGCGTGCGGACGGTGCGCCGGCGCGGCTGATCGGCTGTTTGGTTCCTCCTGTGGTTGCGCGACACGCCCGGCCCTCGCCGGGCGTTGTCGTCGCGCCGGGGTGATTCACCCGACGGACGCGACCCTGACACGGCCGATTCACCACCGGGTTCCGGGTGTTCCGGACGGCCCTTTCCGGCGTTTGGCTCGGGGAAACTCCCTCTCTCTTTCGAACATACAGCCCGCGCCGCGGGCTTCTTTCGTTTGTACAAAAAAACGCTCGTGAGGGGGAATTCACCTTTCTTTCAACTTGCGCTGAGGCCTTTTCCCGGCGGTGATGAGCGCATGATCTTTTCTTGCAAGGCGTGATCGCTCCGCGGCGCATCCGCTTCCTTCGCGTGGAGGCTCGCCGCTGCGTGATCGTCGCATGAACCGTTTTTCACCAAACGCCCCGTGCGCCCGGCCTTTTCCGGGGTTCGGGCCGAGCCGTTCCGGGCAGGAACAACTACCTGTGGTGGTGCGTACCTGTGTGCGGCGGAAAGAGGTCGTCCAAGATTCGCACTTAAGCCGTTGGCCACGATTGTGTTCCAATGAACACGTTTTCACTGGTCGAAATCGGACTGCACGCCACAATACAGCCTGACTTTTCATGCACCAGCACGGCTCGACCGCAGCCGTGCGCTTCAACAGGAGAGCCGAGAATGAATCTGAAGACGATCACGGTCGGGATGGCCCTGGGACTCGGCACGCTCGCCGGGGCAGGGACCTTCGAGGCCACGCACGAGTCCGTCATCGAGCGCGGCCAGTCGCTGGGCACGCTCACCCTCACGTACCAGTCGATCGCGGGCAACGCCCGTGTCATGGTCAACGGCCAGCGCCTCCAGGCCGGGCACATCGTGTACCAGCGCGGGTCGGGCGAGTTCCGCACCTTCTGCATCGAGCTGGCGCAGCACGTGGGCACGGGCCAGGTGACCTACGACATCACCGAGCTGACCGGGGCCCCGAACCCCGGCCCCGCCCTGACCCAGACGCAGGCCGACGGCGTGAGCGCCGTGCTGGCCAACGCTTACGCGCTGGGCTGGATCGGCGCCAACCTGCAGGCCGACACCACGCAGACGGATTACGTCAGCCGCATGGCCGCCATCCAGGCGGCGATCTGGGCGGCGGTCGGCGGCGACGTGGACATCGACTCCTCGGAGACGACCGCCTCCGTGCGTGACGCGTACTACGTGCTGACCGACTCGAACACGTGGGACGACTCGCTGCGTCTGTCCAACCTGCTCGCCCTGTCGCACCGCTCGCGCCAGGACATGGTCTACGTCGTCCCGCTGCCCCCGGCGGCGATGGCCGGCGCGGGCCTGCTGTGCGTGGGCCTGGGCGTCCGCCGCCTGCGCCGGCGGGCTTGAGCCTTCGATTTCCTGACCGGATCCTCAACGCCCGGGCCCGCGCCCGGGCGTTGTTGTTTTCGGGCGGACGGCGATCCCGATAAACGCCTTAATAAGTCCTATAACTATTGCGGTGGGGCTTATAACCCCGGTTTGGGGGCGAATTTCCCGGGTTCGGTCTTGCTGCGGCGGGGGCGTGGCGGGAGACTCGTGGCCGCCGGGCGTTCGGCCCCGGTGGTTAAACCCTTGTGTTTGGGAGAGATGAAATGACGACCAGGAAATGGGCGGGCGCCGCGGTGGTGTCCCTGGCCGCGTGCTTCGCCGACGCCGCGACGGTGGAGCTTGCGTACCACGGCGTGTCCGGTGGGAGCTCGGCCGCGCACGTGCGCGTGGGCGGGACGACCTACTACGGCGGGCACATGGTGCATGAGTTCGTCAGCGGGCCGCGTGCCGGCCAGGTGATGATGACCTTCTGCATCGACGTGGGCGAGGCGGCCAAGACGGGTGTTTCCACCTACGAGATCATCAACCTGGCCGACGCGCCGATCCCCGGCGCGCCGTACGGGCAGGCCCGGGCCGATGCGGTCAGCGCCGTGGTGGCCAACGCCATTGCGCTGGGCTGGATCGACGCCAAGCTGCAGGCCGACACGAGCCAGGCCGGCTACCTCGCCAAGATGGGCGCCATCCAGGCGGCCATCTGGGAGGCGCTGGGCTTCGACGTGCAGGTCAACGCGGCGCAGACGACCGCGGCCGTCGGCAACTACTACCAGCTGCTGATGGCGAACTTCGACGCCACCCTGCGGACCGCGGGCCTGCGGGCCATCGCCGCCCCCGGCCAGCAGGACATGCTGTACATCGTGCCCCTGCCGCCGGCGGCCTTCGCCGGGGCGGGCGTGCTGTGCCTGGGCTTCGGCGTGCGGACCCTCCGCCGCCGGTGAGCATCGGACCAGAGCGGATCCGGACAGGGCCCCCTTCACGGGGGCTTTTTTTATGCGCCCGGGGGGGGGGGGGGGTCGGAAGGCTCGGGGGGGTCGGCGGCGAGGCGGCGGGCCTCGGCGAGGATGGACTCGTAGTCGTCGCCCTCGATCGGCTCGTCGTCCACGCAGAGGAAGCGGGTGTAGAAGCAGCGGCTGCAGTTGGAGAGGCAGTCCCGCAGCACGCAGCCGGCGTCCAGGAGGGCCTGGCGCTCGGCGTTGGTGCGCGGGTTCTGGGTGCAGAAGCGGATCGGACGCGGGGCCATGGCGGATCGTACGGGCGGGCCCCCGGCGCTCGGCCGGTCCGGGCGGGCGGGAACGGCCCGGAATCGGGTTTACTCCGCCCGGGCGGGGCGGGGTCCACGGGCGGGCGCGCGACTTGTCGCGGTCTGCCCGTGGCAACATTCCGGCGCCCCCCTTCGGGGGCCAGGGGGAGGGGCGGGGGTCTCCACCGGGGTCGGATCAGTTGATTCCGTACATCTTGGCAAGCCGCGGGAAACGAGAACGAAAGCCCTCCGTGTCGCTCTTATCAAAGGGATGGCCCGCGGGATCCGAGTCGTGGTCGTTCTTCTCGGCCGGGGGCACCGCTTCAAACCAGGCGTCCTGATCGCGTGATTCGTCGCGTTCTTCCCAGATCTGGCCGGGCAGGAGATCCCACTCGACAGACTGGGCCGTGAGCATCGGGTCATCTCCCATCGGGTAGTCTGCGAGATCGTCGGGGTTTTCCAGAACCGCGTAGTACGCTTCGCGCCCGCGCCCGATCAGCCAGTTGCGGAAGTAGGCGAAACTGTCGTCCGAGCATCCGCCGCCCGTGTGGTAGGC
>CAYXFA010000027.1:0-41422 GCA_964464165.1 uncultured Phycisphaeraceae bacterium
ATTGTTGCCGACGAGGTCCCAGTTGCCCTCTTCGGTGTAGAACTTGACCGCGAAGCCGCGGACGTCGCGCTCAGCGTCTGCGGCGCCGCGCTCGCCGGCGACGGTGGAGAAGCGCAGGAACAGCTCGGTCTGCTTGCCGACCTTGGAGAAGATCGCGGCCTTGGTGTAGCGGGTCACGTCGTGGGTGACCGTGAAGGTGCCGTACGCGCCCGAGCCCTTGGCGTGGACGACGCGCTCGGGGATGCGTTCGCGGTTGAAGTGCTGCATCTGTTCCAGCAGCGTCACGTCCTGCATGAGCAGCGGGCCGCGGGGGCCGGCGGTCAGCGCGTGCTGGCGTCCGATGGGGGCGCCGTCGGCGGTGGTCAGGACGGGGCACTTGGGCTGGTCGGTCATCGTGATCTCCTGGGCTGCGCGGCCGCCGGGCGGCCGGTGTTCTGGAACAGCCCGAAGTTTAGGTCCGGGCGGGGGCTTTTCAAAGTCATTGCCAACTTTGTGACCATCGCACCCATAGGATGTTCCTATGGAAATCCACCAGCTCCGTTACTTCGTGGCGGCGGCCGAGGCCGGGTCGGTGACCCTGGCCGCCAAGCGCTGCCGGGTGACCCAGCCGTCGCTGTCCCAGCAGATCCGCAAGCTGGAGGCGGGGCTGGGGGTCTCGCTCTTTGACCGGATGGGGCGTGGGGTGGTGCTGACGGACGCGGGCCGGGCGCTGCTGCCCCGGGCGCGGCGGATCCTGGCGGAGGTGCGGGCGACGACGGAGGGCTTGCGGGCGGAGGTCGAGGCGGGCGCGGGGCGTCTGGCGATCGGCGCGATCCCGACGATCGCGCCGTACCTGCTGCCGCCGGTGCTGGCGGGGCTGCGCCGGTCGTTCCCGGCGTGCGAGCTGGTGGTGCGCGAGGACCTGACGGCGTCGCTGGTCGAGGCGGTGGCGGCGAACGAGCTGGACGTGGCGATCACGAGCACGCCGGTGGTCCACGGATTGGTCGAGGTCGAGGTGGTGGGGCGGGAGGAGCTGGTGGTGGTCGCGCCGGCGTCGCACCCGCTGGCGGGCTCCGTCAGCCTGACGGCGGACGACCTGCGCGAGCAGCCGACGGTGAGCCTGCACGAGATGCACTGCCTGGGGAGCCAGATCGCCGGGTTCTGCGCGCGGGCGGGGGTGCGTCCGAACGTGGTCTGCCGCACGACGCAACTGGCGACCGTGCTGGAGATGGTGCGCCTGGGCCTGGGCGTGTCGCTGGTGCCCGCGATGGCGTCTGCTGCGGATGGGTCGGAGGGGCGGGTTTACCGGCGTCTGGAGCCGGACCCGCCGGTGCGGGAGATCGCGTTGATCCGGCGGGTGGGGCGCACGGCGCCGGTGGCGGCGCGGGGGCTGGCGCTGTCGGTGGCGCGGCTGCTGGAGGCCCGGGCCGGGTCGTGATTCACGCCGCGGCGGGTTCGGGGGCGCGGAGGCGTTCGGCGCCGTGGCCTGCGATAAAGATCATCTCGGTGTTGCGGAGCCGGCCGATGGTGCCCACGCGGTCGCCGGTCGGGCCGTGGATGCCGATCTTGCATCCGACGTAGCGGTCGAGCTGGGTTTCGAGGACGGCGACGGGGCCGCGGGCTTCGAGCATGGCGAGGAGGTCTTCGCGTGCGAGGAAGCCCTCGTCGCTGAAGCTGAGGACGATGGTGGCCACGTCGAGGGTGTCGATGACGCGGCGCAGGGCGTCGGCGATGGTGCGCCGGGAGTTGAAGGGGCTCTTGCGCGTCCGGCAGTCGAGGCGCTTGCGGGCCTTGCCGAAGACCTCGGGCTCGTCGCCGAGCGCGATGGTCTCCCAGATGTGGTAGTTGGACAGGTAGCTGTGCTGGTTGTAGGGGGGGTCGAGGTAGCCCACGTCGCCGGTGAGCACGGCGGCGGCGTCGAGGGCGTCCATGCGGACGGCGCGGGAGCGGCCCGCGGGCGGGCTGGGGGCCATCTCGGGCAGGCGGAGCTGCATGGGGCGTGCGGCGCGAGGGGCCCACTGCTTGAGGTAGGCCATCTGCAGGCCGGTGGTCGAGTCAACGCGGTCGGCGGCCTCGATGAGGCTGGCGGTCAGGACGGCGCGGAGCTCGTCGTCGGCGTCGCAGGCCGCGAGGTACGCCCGGGCGGCGTCGATGCGGGCGCCGTTGTCCGGGTGGAAGAACCGTGCGTCGTGGCAGTAGGTCCGGGTGATGAAGCCGGGGGCGGGCGGCAGGGCGTTGATCGCGTCGATGTGGGCGCGGGCCCGGTCGGCGATGCGCTCCGGGTCGGCCTGCACGTGGGCGACGGCCAGGGCGTGGGCGAAGGCCGTGTGGTCGTTGGAGGTGACCCGCCAGCCGGCCCGCTTGAGGGCCAGGCCCACCCGCGCCGTGCCGGAGAACAGGTCGACGGCCGAGCCGGGTCGGCCGGCATCGGCGGCGCACGCGTCCACGATGCGTTCGACGAGCCTCCGCTTGGAACCGATGTACTTGACCACGGGGCAGGGATCGGCCAACCGGGGCGGCGCACGCCAGTCGGGCGCGGCGGGGCGGAGGGGGGCGGCGCTAGCATCCGGCCGCCGGCCCCGGACCCGGGCCGGTAAGGATCCGGCCGTGAGTGATTCGTTCGAGACAGCGCCCGGGCACCGGGACCCCGCGCCGCCCGGGCGTCCGGTGGTGCGGCGCGGGCTGGCGGTCGGCGCGCGGATCGTGGTGATCGTTGTGTTGCTGGTCGCGTCGCTGGCGGTCTTCGGGCTGCTGGTGGCGACGCGGGAGCACAGCCCCGAGCGCACGGAGGCCGCGCCGCCGGTGCTGGTGCGGACGGTGCCCGCCGAGCCGCGGCCGGTGGAGCGGGTGTGGGAGGGCTTCGGCGCCGTGCGGTCGATGGCCCGTGCGACGGTTGCGGCGGAGGTCTCGGGGCGCGTGGTGGAGCGTCCGGCGTGGGCCGAGCCCGGGCTGTCGGTGGAGCGCGGGGCGCTGCTGGTGGCGCTCGACCCGACGGACTACGAGGCGGCCGCGGCCCGGGCCGACCAGGCGATCCGGGCCACGCTGGCCCGGCTTGAGGGGTTGTGGGTCGAGGAAGAGCGGCTGGACGGGCAGATCCGGGTGGCCGAGGAGGAAGTGGCCGCCGCGGAGCGTGACCTGGAGCGGACGCGCCAGGCGGTCGAACGGGGGGCTGGCTCGCAGGGCGAGGTGGACGCCAAGCTGACGGCGATGCTGCGGTCGGTCCGGGAGCTGCACGGGCTGCGTCAGCAGGCCGAGCTGATCCCGTCGCGCCGTGCGGCCCTGGAGGCGGACCTGGCGGGCCAGCGGGCGGAAGCGCGTGCCGCGAACGAGAACGTGCGTCGGACGCGGGTGGTCAGCCCGATTGACGGCGAGATCCAGTCGGTGGGCCCGCGCCCGGGGGATTACGTGTCGGCGGGCGCGGCGGTGGCGACCGTGGTGGACCTGCGTCGGGTGGAGGTGCCGCTGCGTCTGCCCGCGGGCTCCGCGTCGTGGGTGCGCCGTGTGGTGGGGGTGGACGGCGCGGTGCGTCTGTGGAACGGCGCGGCGGTGGGGCCGGCCCAGCACGTGGGGCGCGTGACGCGGTTCTCGCCGGAGGCGGACCCCGCCAGCCGCACGATCACGGTGTTCGTGGAGGTCGAGCAGGACCCGTCGCGGGCGGACCGGCTGCTGCCGGGCGCGTTCGTGCACGGGCTGGTGTCGACGCCGGACACGGTCGAGCGGGTGGTGATCCCGCGCCGGGCGTTGCGATCGGGGCGTGTGCTGGTGGCGGTGGAGGGTGACGACGGGCTGCGCGTGCGGGCCGAGCCGGTCGAGACGGCGTACACGCTGGAGGCGTCCATCCCGGACCTGGACCCGGCGGAGACCGAGTGGGCGGTGCTGGCGGAGGGGGCCACGCTGCCGGCGGGGGCGCGGGTGGTGGTGTCTGGCCTGTCGCAGCTCGTGCCCGGGGCGCGTGTGGCGGTCGGGGGGGGCGACGAGCCATGAGCCTCGCCCGGTTCGGCGTGCGCAGGCCCGTCGTGGCGAACCTGGTGATGTTCGCGGTGATCGGGGCGGGCCTGCTGTTCGGGCTGACGCTGCGGCGCGAGTTTTTCCCGTACATCGAGCCGCGGGTGGTGAGCATCATGGCGCCGTACCCCGGGGCCGCGCCGGAGGAGGTGGAGTCCGCGCTGGCGAAGAAGATCGAGGACCGCGTCGCGGACGTGCGGGGGGTCAAGGAGATCGTGACGACGGTCTCCGAGGGCATGGCGCTCGTGATGGTCGAGTTCGTCGAGGGCACGCCGATCGACCGCGCCGTGGCCGACGTGAAGCGCGAGATGGACGCGATGCAGGACCTGCCCGAGCAGTCCGACCGCATCGTGGTGGACAAGGTCGAGGTGAACCTGCCGGCGATCGTGCTCTCGATCTCGGGGGACGCCGACGAGCGCACGATGAAGGATTTCATCCGCGCCTGCCGGGAGGACCTGCTCGGGCTGCCGGAGATCACGGAGGTTCTGCCCGGCGGCTACCGGGTGGACGAGCTGCGGGTGGAGGTCGAGCCGGAGCTGGCGTTGCAGCACGGGCTGAGCCTGTCGGAGATCGCCGACCGGGTCGGGCAGGCGATGGCGGAGCTGCCGGGCGGGTCCGTGCGCGGGCCGACGGCGACGGTGGCCGTGCGGTCGATGGGCGTCGAGGAGCGGGCCGACGCGGTGCGCCGGATCGTGCTGCGGGGGTCGAACGAGGGCGGGGTGGTCCGGCTGGGGGACGTGGCCGGCGTGACGGACGGGTTCGTGGACGACGAGCTGCTCACGCGGTTCAACGGCGAGCCCGCCATGACGCTGACGGTCTTCCGCGTGGGCGACCAGGACGTGATCCGGATCGCCGACCTGGTGAAGGCCTACGTGGCGGGGCGCCGGGGGGACGCGCTCGGGCTGACGCTGACGGAGCGGCTCCGCCTGTCGATGGCGCGGGCGGGCGCGCGGGACGACACGGAAGGCGGAGCCGGCGGGTTCGATCCCCGGGCGGTCTCGGAGCGGTACGCGGCGTACCGGCTGGGCCTGGAGCGGTTCGCGGTCGCGCCGCCGCCGGGGGACCTGGCGACCTCGACGGACCTGTCGCGGTTCGTGCGCGGGCGGCTGGAGCTGCTCTCGCGGAACGCGCTGCAGGGCGGGGCCCTGGTTTTCCTGACGCTGATCCTGCTGCTCAACTGGCGGATCGCGTTCTGGGTGGCGGTGGGGCTGGTGGTGTCGATCTTCGGCACGCTGGCGGTCATGGCGGCGCTGGGGGTGACGCTGAACCTGATCACGATGTTCGGGCTGATCATCGTGGTTGGGATCCTGGTGGACGACGCGATCGTCGTGGCGGAGAACATCGCGGCGCGCCACGAGGGCGGCGAGCCGGCGATGGTGGCCGCGGTGCGGGGCACGGACCAGGTGGCGTGGCCGGTGGTGGCGACGGTGCTGACGACGGTGGTGGCGTTCGTGCCGCTGGCGCTGATCAAGGGACAGCTCGGGGACTTCCTGGGCGTGCTGCCGGTGGTGGTTGGGTGCGCGCTGAGCGTGTCGCTGATCGAATCGCTGTTCATCCTGCCGGTGCACATGGGCGAGAGCCTGCGTTCGGCGGACCGGGCGCGTCTGCGGCGTGGGGATTCGCGTCTGCGCCGGGCGGGGACCCGGCTGGACCGCTGGCGCGAGTCGATGTTCACGCGCGGGGTGGTGCCCCGCTACACCCGTCTGCTGGACTGGAGCATCCGGCACCGGTACGTGACCGTGGCGGCGACGACGGCGCTGATGATCGTGTCGCTGGGCATGGTGGCCGGGGGGCGTTTGGAGTTCATCTTCTTCGAGGAGGACGACGCGGAGACCGTGAACATCACGGTGACGATGCCGGTGGGCACCTCGCTGGCTCGGACGGACGCGGTGGTGCGGCGGATCGAGGAGATCGCGCTCGGGCAGCCGGAGGTGGCGTCGATCTTCGCCCAGTCCGGGGCGGTGGGCGACCTGGAGGGCCAGGGCCCGGGGACGAACGCGTCGCACGTGGGGCAGATCATCCTCGAGCTGACGCCGGTCGAGGTGCGCGATCGGGCCAGCGGCGTGCTGATCCAGGCGATGCAGGACGAGCTCGGGCCGGTGCCGGACGCGGAGAGCGTCCGCATGCAGGGCGTTTCCGGTGGTCCGGGGGGGCCGGCGCTGACCTTCACCGTGACGGGGCCGGACGGGGCGCCGCTGTCCGAGGCGGTGGCGCGGGTGAAGGAGGTGATGGCGGGGTTCGACGGGGTCTACGGCATCGCGGACGATTCGGACTCGGGCAAGCGGGAGGTGCGGTTCACGCTGCTGGACGGGGCCGCGGAGCTTGGGTTCACGCGGGCGTCGCTCGGGCGGCAGATCCAGGCGATGGTGTTCGGGCTGGAGCCGTACACCTTCGCGGGGGACCGCGAGGACGTGAAGGTGCGTGTGACGACCCCGCCGCGGGTGCGTCGTTCGCTGGCGTCGATCGAGCGTCAGCACGTGTACGCGCCGGACGGCCGCGCGGTGCCGCTGACGGAGGTGGCGCAGATCGAGGACACGGACTCGGCCTCGGTCATCCGGCGGATCGACCGGCGCCGGGCGGTGACGGTGACGGCGGACGTGAACCGGGCGGTGGCCAACCCGGACCGCCTGGCGGCGGAGATGCGCCCGCTGCTGCGGCGGGCGGTCGCGGACCTGCCGGGCGTGACGCTGCTGGAGCGGGGCCGGCAGGAGGAGGTGGCCGAGTCGTTCGCCACGCTGCCCATCGGCCTGGCGGCTGCGATGGGGATGATCTACGTGATCCTGGCGTGGCTGTTCGGCAGCTTCACGCAGCCGGTGGTCGTGATGCTCGCGATCCCGGTGGCGACCATCGGGATGATCTGGGGCCACCTAGTGATGGGGTACTCGATGACGTTCCTGTCGCTCATCGGGTTCATCGCGCTCGCGGGGGTGGTGGTCAACGACTCGCTGATCTTCATGGACTTCTTCAACGCCGAGCGTCGGCTGGGCCGGAGCGTGCGTGAGGCCGCGCTCGCGACGGGGCGGGCGCGCGTGCGGGCGATCATCCTGACGACGGTCACCACGGTGCTCGGCCTGACGCCGCTGATGCTCGAGCAGAGCTTCCAGGCCAGGTTCCTGATCCCGATGACGATCACGATCTCGTTCGGGCTGATGAGCGCGACGGCGATCATCCTGCTGGTGCTGCCGGCGCTGCTGACCATCCTGGACGACGTGTCGCACCTGGTCCGGGTGGTGTGGACGGGGCGGACGGACCTGCCGCGGCGCAACCCGTTCGTCCCGGACCCCGAGCTGGCGCTGCTCGACGAGCCCGGGAACGGGCGGGGCGAGCCGGCGCCCTGATTTCGGACGGGGGGAGGGGGCGGTCAGCCCTCGTCGGACTCACGGAGCTTGGCGAGCACGCCGAAGTCCTCCAGCGTGGAGGTGTCCTGGGTGATCTCCGTCTCGCCCGCGGCGATGGAGCGGAGCAGGCGCCGCATGATCTTGCCGGAACGCGTCTTGGGCAGGGCCTCGGCGAAGCGGATCTGGTCCGGCTTGGCGATGGCGCCGATCTCGCGCCCGACGTGCTCGCGCAGGGCGGCGCTCAGCTCGTCGCCGGGCCTGGCGTCCGGGGCGAGCGTGACGAACGCGGCGATGCCGGTGCCCTTGATCTCGTGCGGCACGCCCACGACCGCGGCCTCGACCACCGCCCCGTGGGAGACGAGGGCTGACTCGATCTCCATGGTGCCCAGCCGGTGGCCGGAGACGTTGATGACGTCGTCGATGCGGCCCATGATCCAGAAGTTGCCGTCCTTGTCGCGCCGGGCGCCGTCGCCGGCGGTGTAGTACGGCACGCCGTCGCGGACGACGGTGGACCAGTAGGTGTGGACGAAACGCTGGCGGTCGCCGTACACGCCGCGGAGCATGCCGGGCCAGGGCTTGCGGATGACCATGAGGCCGCCGACGTCGGCGGGCTGCTCGTTGCCGTGGACGTCGACGACGGCGGCGTCGATGCCGAAGAACGGCCGGGTGCAGGACCCGGGCTTGCACGGCGTCGCGCCGGGCAGCGGGGTGATGACGTGGCCGCCGGTCTCGGTCTGCCAGTAGGTGTCGACGATCGGGCACGCGTCGCGCCCGACGTGCTTGCGGTACCACATCCAGGCCTCGGGGTTGATCGGCTCGCCGACGGTCCCCAGGACCTGGATCGACGAGAGGTCGGCCGAGGCGGGGTGCTCGGCTCCCCACTTCATGAAGGCTCGGATGGCGGTGGGGGCGGTGTAGAACTGCGTGACGCGGTGGCGTTCGACGATCTGCCAGAAGCGGGCGGGCGTCGGGAAGTCCGGCGCGCCCTCGTACATGACGGTGGGCACGCGGTTGGGCAGGACGCCGTAGACGATGTACGAGTGCCCGGTGATCCAGCCGCAGTCCGCGGTGCACCAGTAGACCTGGCCGTTGCCGCCCTGGTCGTCGGGGATGAGGTTGAAGACCTCGCGGGCGGTGAACGCGGTGTAGACCATGTACCCGCCGGTGGTGTGGACGATGCCCTTGGGCTTGCCGGTCGAGCCGGAGGTGTAGAGGAGGAAGAGCATGTCCTCCGAGTCCATCGGCTCGCAGGGGCACTCGGCGGGCTGGGCGGCGACGAGGTCGGCCCAGTCGTGGTCGCGCCCGGGGCGGGCGCCGACGGGGTTGCCGCAGCGGCGGAAGGTGACGACGTGCTCGACGGGGCTGGCGTCGCCCATCTGCTCGATGGCGGCGTCGACGTTGGCCTTGAGCTCGACGACCTTGCCGCGGCGCCACGCTCCGTCGCAGGTGATGACCACGCGGGAGCCCGCGTCGAGCACGCGGTCGGAGATGGCCTGGGCCGAGAAGCCGCCGAAGATGACCGAGTGGGGGGCGCCGATCCGGGCGCAGGCCAGCATGGCGATGGCCAGCTCGGGGACCATGCCCATGTAGATCGTGACCACGTCGCCCTTGCGCACGCCGAGGGACCTGAGGGCGTTGGCCAGGCGGGCGGTCTCGCGCTGGAGGTCGGCGTAGGTCAGGCGGCGGAACTCGGGCGTCCCGCCGGGGGCGGGCTCGCCCTCCCAGATGATGGCGGTGTCGGCGCCGTGGCCCGAGGCGACCTGGCGGTCCACGCAGTTGTGGCAGACGTTGGTCGTGCCGCCGACGAACCAGCGGGCGTCCGGGGGGTTCCAGTCGAGCACCCGGGTGAAGGGGGTGAACCAGTCGAAGGCGCGGGCGACCTCGCCCCAGAAGCCCTCGGGGTCGTCGATGGAGCGGCGGTAGCGCGACTCGTACTCGGTCAGGGAGCCGACCAGCCAGCGTGCGGCGCCGACCGCGTCCGGGGCCGGGGGCTGGAAGACGCGGGTCTCGAGGAGGGTCGATTCGATGCGCTCGGACATGCTCGCTCCAGGTGCGGGGTGCGAAGCGTCAGTGTAAGGTGGCGGGCGGTCCCGGGGCATGAAAAAGCCCCGTCCCCGGGGGCGCCGGGGGCGGGGCGGTTGACGCCGATCCGGAGGCGGGTCAGCCGTTGATTCGGGCCGCGAGCTCGCGCCGGGCCTCGTTCAGCTCGTTCCAGGCCCGCTCGATCTGGGTCCGGGTCTCGTTCCAGGCCTCGGCCGTGGAGTCCGAGATCGAGTCGAGGCGGTCGGCGAAGGCGTCGCGGCTCTGGCGCACGCGGTCGAGCGCGGCCTGGGCTTGGGCCTTGGCGTCGCCGGTCATGTTGCCGATGCGGTCGCCCATGTTGTCGAGGTCGTTGTCGAGCTCCTCGAGGCGGTTGCGCATGGCGTCGCGGTACTCGTCCAGGTTTTCGCGGGCGGCGTCGCGGAAGTCGTCGGCGGCCTTGCCGGCGTCCTGGCGCAGGTCGCGCCCCGCTTCGGCCATGTCGTTCTGCAGGTCGCGGGCCGCGTCGCTGGCGGGCGCCGGGTCGTTCCGGTCGTCGCACCCTGCGGCGAAGACCACGGGCAGGGCGAGCAGGGCGGCGGCGGTGCGTGGATGGATCATGTGTATCTCCTTGATACCGGGGGTTGCTCCGACGCCTGTCGGCGTGGGGCGCCCCCCCCGGCACTTGAAGATACCCCCTCCGCACGCGGGCGGGCGGTGAAAAGATACTCATTGTGGGGAGTAGCGTGCGCGATGCGCCGGGACGCGAGACGTCCCGGTTCCGGTGGTCGCACCCGTGGGGTTCAGTGGGAGCTGGTCACGCGGATGACCTCGGCGATGCTGGTCCGGCCGGCCACGGCCTTGTTGATGCCGTCCTGGCGGAGGGACTGCATGCCGCGTTCCAGGCAGAGCCGGCGGAACTCGGACACGTTGGGGTTGCGGGCGATCACGTCGCGGAGTGAGTCGTCGACCGCGAGCAGCTCGTACGCGCCGACGCGGCCGGAGTAGCCGATGTTGCGGCATTTGTCGCAGCCCTTGGGGGCCCACATCTCGCCGGAGGGCAGGCCCTGCAGGTCGAGGAACTCGGCCATCTCGGGCGAGGGGGCCTCCATCGCGCGGCAGTGCTGGCAGAGCCGGCGCAGCAGGCGCTGGGCGAGCACCGCGTTGAGGGCGGCGCCGACGAGGAAGGGCTCGAGGCCGATGTTGACCAGGCGGGTGACCGAGCTGGGCGCGTCGTTGGTGTGCAGGGTGGAGAGCACCAGGTGGCCGGTCAGCGCGGCCTGGACGGCGATGTGCGCCGTCTCGTGGTCGCGGATCTCACCGAGCATGATGATGTCGGGGTCCTGACGCAGCAGGGCCTTGAGGGCCTTGGCGAAGGTCATGCCGATCTTCTCGTGCGTCTGCGTCTGGGTGATGCCGTCGAGGTGGTACTCGATGGGGTCTTCGACCGTGGAGATGTTCAGCTTGTTCTTGTCGAGCTGACGCAGCGAGGAGTAGAGCGTGGTCGTCTTGCCCGAGCCGGTGGGGCCGGTGACGAGGGCGATGCCGTGGGGCAGGTGGATCTGCTGCTTCCAGATCTCCAGCGTGGACTCGTCGAAGCCGAGGTCTTCGAGCTGCACGTTGATGGACTTGGTGTCCAGGATACGCATCACCACCTTCTCGCCGTAGCCGGCGGGGAGGGTGGACACGCGGAGGTCGAGCTTGCGGCCCTGGACCGTGCAGCGGATGCGGCCGTCCTGCGGCACGCGGCGCTCGGAGATGTCCAGGTCGGCCATGATCTTCAGGCGGCTGACGATGGCCGCGGACATGGCCGGCGGCGGGTTCATCATCTCGAACAGCAGGCCGTCGATGCGGAAGCGCACCTTGAGCTTCTTCTCGCCCGGCTCGATGTGGATGTCGGACGCGCCCTCCTTCACGGCGGTCTGGATGATGTAGTTCACGTAGCGGATGACCGGGGACTCGCCGGCGCGGGCCTCCAGGTCGACGGGCTCGTTGCTCTCCGAGCGGGCGACCTCGACGTCGTCCTCCTCGACGCCGGCGAGGATCTCGGTGAGGTCGGAGTCCTCGGTGTCGGTGTTCTCGCCGGTCAGTTCCAGGGCGGCGCGCACGTCGGCGCTGGTGACGATGACGATCTTCACGCTCGGCACGCCGAGGCGGGACCGGATCTCATCGATGAGGAACAGGTCGTCCGGGCGGAGCACGCCCACCACGGCGCGGGAGCCCTCCACGCGCAGGGGCAGGGCCATGTGCTGCTTGCAGAAGTCCCCGCCGAGGCGCTGGAGCATCTTGCCGTCGAAGCCGCCGTCGAGGCCGGCCTCCAGGTCGACGCGCTCGAAGGCCAGGCCCGCGGCCTCGGCCACGACGCGCTGCAGCGCGGCCTCGTCGACGCCCTGGTCGATGAGCACGCGGATCAGCGACTGGCCCGGCGACTGCTTGATGACCTGCTCGGCGGCGGTCAGGTCGCCGGGCGTGACCACGCCGCCGGCGATCAGGCGCTGGCGCAGGTCGGCGGAGAGGTCCGAGGCGGGCGCGTCGTCGTCGGGGCGGTAGATCTCGGCGATCGAGGTGGTCACGCCCGTCGCCCGCTCGCGTGGCGGCGGGACGGGCACGGCCGGGTCGTCGTCGATGGGGCGGCCGTCGTCCCCGTAGCGCCGCTGCCCGCTGGGCATCGCGGGCAGGGGGCTGAACGAGGCGGGACGGGTGTCGAGCGAGTGCTTCGGGCGTCGCTCGGGCGTGGGCGCCCGCCGGGCCGGGCGCTTGGAGCCGTCGGAGGAGACACCGAGCTCGCTGAGGATGTCGTCGATGTCCGCCATCTCTTCCGCTCCGGCCTGTTATTCAACGATCCGAGCGGGCATGCCGATCGGGATTTCCCAGGTGACGCCGTCGGCCGACACGAACACGGACTGGTGGGCGATGTCGACGACCTCGAAGGACCCGATGAACTTGCCGACGGTCACGGGCAGGCCGTTGACGCGGGCGACGGGCATGCGCCCGCCGGCCATCACGCCCTGCACGTGCATGCGGGCCAGCTCGTTCTTGAGCAGCTCGGCCCGCTGGGCCATCTGCGCCCGGCGCTGCTCCTCGGCCATGCGCGCCAGGCGGATCAGGTCGCTCTCGTTGTTCGGCTCCTCGAAGACGAACGTTTCGGCGGGGCGGCTGTCCGGGCGGGTGAAGGGCGAGGCGGGCAGGGCGTCGGCGTGCGCGAACTGCACGGCGTTCATGCTGGCGTCCAGCTCGGTCATCACCCGCCCGAAGCGTCGGGCCGATTCGGGCGACCCGGCCTGGGAGGTGTAGTCGATCTTGACGGCGTCGTCGCCGAAGCCCGCGTTGAGCCCCACGAAGCGCATCGCGTAGATGGCGCCCGCCGCGAGGACCAGGACCACGCCGGCCAGCATCACCTGGCCGGAGACCTTGCGCTCGGGCTTGGCGGTCAGGCCGGGCCCGGCGGGGGCGGCGCCGAGGCCGGGGATGCCGGTGGCGTCGTCGAAGCCTGGGAGGCCGGAGGGCAGCCGGTCGCCGTCGGTGGGCATGAGCTTGTCGGTCACGACGCGTTCCCTCCGTCTTCCCGGAAGTAGATGCTCAGGGTGAACTCGGCGCCGATCTCCGCGGTCTGTTGCTCGCCCTTCCTGGGCAGCTCCTTGACCGTCATGTTCAGGATCCTGGTGATCCGGGGCAGACGCTCCAGGGACACGAGGAAGTTGTAAAAGCCCTGGAAGTCGCCCTGGGTGGTCATCACCAGCGGCTGCTCGCGGTAGCGGGCTGCGGCCAGGGGCTTCTCGCTCTTGAGGCTCGGCGGCTGGAGCCCGGCCTCCACGGCCAGGGCGGAGACCTGCCGGACGATCCGGTCGACCTCCTTGTTGGTCGGCAGGCGGGACTCGATCAGGCCGATCCGCTCCTGCAGCTCGTCGTTGATCGATTCGAGGTCCTTGCTCTTGGCCGTCTCGCGCCGGAGCTGGTCGAGCAGCTCGCGCTTGTGGGTGATCTCGGCCTTGGCCTGGTCGATCCGCCGGTTCTGCGGCTGGAAGATGGTGAAGTAGCTCACCACCGGCAGCAGCAGCACGGTGAGGAACAGGACGAGCTCGCGGGTTCCGAACTGCATGGGCGGTTCCTCACTCGGCCTGGGCCGCGTCGTCGGTGTTGACGGTGGCGAACGAATCGCCCTGGATGGCGACCTCCTGCACGCCCGCCACCTGGCGGGCGTTGGCCTGGTCGCGCAGGGTCATCGTGAACTTGAAGCGCCGGTAGCCGACGTCGTTGACGATCGTGCTCTGGATCAGGGGCAGCTCGACCTCGGTGAAGAGCGGGCTGGACTCGATCGCGGCGAGGTAGTCGGCGATGGACTCGTTGTCGGGGGCCAGGCCTTCGACCGCCACGCGGTGCTTGAACCGGGGCGGGTGGACCTTCTCGGGGGCCGCTTCCTTCTCGGCGGGCGCGACCGACTTGGAGGTGAGCGAGCGGGTCTTCGGCGACTTGCCCTTGGCCTTGGGGTCCGCGGGGGGTGGCGGGGGCTTGCTGCGCTCGCCGTCGAGGCTGACGAGGGTGAGCACGACGCCGGAGGGCATGTCCCGCACGATCTCGGCCATGAGCACCGAGCGGGGGACGCGGTCGACCAGGGCGGTGACGACCTCGGCCCGGTCGAGCAGGTCGGCCCGCTGGGCCTCGAGCGCCTTGAGCTGGTCGATCTTGGACGCCTCCTCGGCGAACTGGGCGCTGATGGCGTCGGCCTCGTCGCGCACGGCGCGCCACCGCTGGTGGTTCACCACGAAGGCCCCGATCACGCCGGCCATCACCAGCGTGAACAGCAGCAGCGCGAAGAAGTTGGCGCGCATCTGGCTCTTGTTGACCACGTAGTCACGCGGCAGGAAGCTGCCGTTCGAGCCGGGTTGGTTGTTGGGCCTGCCCATGCGTACTCCGTTCACAGGTCCGTGGGGCTCAGACACATCCCCACCGCGGTGGCCCAGCCGGGCTGGGGCGCCGTGACGTCCAACCCCTCGCAGGGCACCTTGCCGCTGCGGGCCAGCCGGGCCATCGGGTCCACGCACTGGGCCGCCAGCCGGAGCGACCGGGCGAGCTGTTCACAGACCAAACGCTGGCGTGATCCGCCACCCAGGAAGATCACCTTCTCCACGGGACGGTCCGGGAACAGCATGCGGTGGTAGCGCAGGCACATCGAGGCCTCGTCCGCGAGGATCTCCATCGGCTCGGTCAGGTCCGGCTCCGGCCCGACCGGCCTGGCGGGGCCGGCCGCGCCCGACGCCGCGACCGCGGCGGCCCGGGGCGTGAGGGTCTCCAGGTTCAGGCGGATGGCCCGGGCCTCCTGGATCGTGCAGCGCAGCTGGTGGGCGATCGTCTCGTCCATGTGCCGGCAGCCCATCTCGATCGACCGGGCGAACACCATCCGCGACCCGTGGGCGATCACGGCCTTGGTGCTGCCCGCGCCCAGGTCCATGACCAGGGTGGGGGCGCCGTCCGTTTCGCTGGACCGCTCGCCGGGGCGGGCGATCGCGTCGATGGCGCGCAGACCGGCGACGAACTCGTGGTGGATGCCGACCGGCTCGAGCTTGGCGCTCTTCAGGGCCCCCATCAGCCGGGCGACGAAGTCGCGCGCCGCGGCGAAGACGATGACCTCCTGCCGGCCCTGCACCTTCGCCCCCTCGACCACGCGGCACCGGACGAGCAGCGCGTTGGGGTCGCAGTTGAGCTGGGCGCCGATCTGGGACGCCGCGAGCTTCTCGATCGGCAGGTCCTCGGAGGGGATGAGTTGGAGGTGCTTGCAGACCATCTGCCCGGCGGGCACGGCGCACACCGCGCGGTTGGTCTTGAAGCGGCCCCGCTTGAGGAGCTTGGGCAGCGCGTCGATCTGGAAGGCCAGGCGGCGCGCGGGGTTGTCCAGCAGGTCGTCCGGCGTGTCCATCTGGACCGCCGAGGCGATCGACGGCGTGTCGCCCGGCGCGAGCTGCAGGATCTTCAGCGATCCGACCCCGAACTCGACCGCCAGCGGGAACCCCGCCGGTCGGATCGAGCCGAGATCCCGGAGCGACAGGTTCAGTTTGCCAAGGTTCGGCTTGAACATGTCCCTCTGAGAACCTCCCACCCGGCGTCGGGCCGTCGCCGGGCGAAGCGCCCGCGCGACCGGCTTGTCTTCGCAGATCGGCCCGATCACCCGGGCTGTTGAGGGTCACGCGTCACGGCGCCCCGGGGCCCGGGGCCCACGGGGCCGGGTCGGCGGTGCAGTCGCCCCAGACGGACCCGGGGGGCGTGTTCACCCGCGGAGGGCGCTCAGGGCCGGCCCGAGAACCCCGGCCAGCCGCCGGAGCGCCCCGTCCAGGTCCCACCCCTGGCGTTCCCGGTCGCCGGTCCGGTTGGAGATCACCCGCAGCTCGGCGAAGCGGGCTTCCGGGGACACACGCCGGGCGACCAGGCCGCATGCGGCCCCTTCCATGGCTTCGGCGATCCCCCCAGTCCGGGCCGCGACCCCGAGCGCGGCGTCGTCGGCGCCGGAGCACGCGGAGACGGTCGCGACCGGGCCGACCCGGTCGACTAGCGGGACCAACGCCGCGCGGCTCGCCGGATCCGGGGGGGTTGCCGGCGCGTCCTCGCCGAACCCGATGCGGTCCAGGCCCAGGAACCCGCCCGGCGTGCGCACGCCCTCGTCGGCGAAGACGGAGGGGTCGGCCAGCACGACGGAGCCGACGGGCAGGTCGGTTCCCGGCAAGGTCCCGGCCACACCGACGTTGAGCACTCCGGCGTGCGTGCCCGGGTCATACCATCTCGCGACGGCGCCCGCGGCGGAGGCCTTCCCGACGCCGCAGCGGACGATCACGCCGCCGTCGACGCGGACGATCCCCCAAACGGGCGGCATTTCGGCGTGCGGGGCGAGCGCATCAAGCGCCGCACGCACCTCGCGGGGCGCACTGACGGCGATCAGCCAGGGCCGTGAGTCGGGCATCCGGGAGCATAAGGAAGGATCCGGCCGATAGCGGGAACCCGGCCGGTCACGGCGGGTATGAGTTGAGCGAGCGTTCGGCCCTTGGGGCGAACCACCAGCAGGAGCGAGCGACGATGACGCAGCACACGCGCGGACGGACGGCGAGGCGAGGCATGAGCGTCTGGAAGCTGGTGGTCGCGGTGGCGGCGGTGGTGCTGGCGGGCCTCGGCTGGGTGGCGATCGCCGGCCAGGACAACGGCAAGGCCCGGGCCCCGAGCCTGGAGATGACCACCGCCACCGTCCGGTCGTTCACGATCACCACGCTGGCCAACGGGGAGCTGGCGGCCAAGAACCAGTACGAGATCCGCAACAAGGTGGAATCCCGGACCTCGATCGTCGAGATCATCCCCGAGGGCACGATGGCCAAGGCGGGCGACGTGCTCATCCGCCTGGCGGACGAGGACCTGCGCAACCGCATCGCCGAGGAGGAGCTGGCGGTCATCCAGGCCCGCACCGAGCTGGAGAACGCCGAGGCCGCGGAGAAGATCCAGGTCTCGGAGAACGAGTCCAAGCTGCGTGCGGCCGAGTCGACGCTGGCGATCGCGACCCTGACGTTCGAGCAATGGGAGCGGGGCGACGTGCTCAAGCAGCGTCAGCAGCTGAAACTGGAGGTCGAGAAGGCGGAGAAGAACTTCGACCGCCTGTCCTCGAAGTACGAGAACTCCAAGAGGCTGTACGAAGCGGACTTCCTGAGCAAGGACGAGCTGGACCGCGACGAGATCGACTTCATCCAGGCCCGGGCGGCGGTCCAGACGGCCCGGCTCGATCTCGACGTGTACGAGGAGTACCAGTACCACAAGGACGCGGAGGAACGCCGCCGCGCCGTGGAGGAGGCCACCGCCGAGCTCGAGCGGGTGCTGCAGGAGAACGAGATCAACCTGCGCTCCCGCCAGACGCAGACGGCCAACCGCCGGCGCCAGCTCGCGCTGCGTGAGGACAAGCTCAACGAGCTGCTCGAGCAGCTCAAGTACTGCACCGTCGTCGCCCCGCGTGACGGGCTGGTGGTCTACGGGTCGAGCGTGCAGAGCGACATGCGCCGCTGGATGAACGAGGGCGGCCTGGCGGTCGGCGTCGAGGTCGGCAACAACGACCTGCTGATCGCCCTGCCCGACACCGCCGAGATGACGGCCTCCGTCAAGGTCCACGAGTCCATCGCCGGGCGCGTCCGGCCCGGCCAGACCGCCACCGTCAAGGTCGAGGCCATCGACCAGACCATCAGCGGCGTGGTCGCCTCTGTGGGCGTCCTGGCCGAGTCCGGCGGCTGGCGCGACCCCAACCGGCGCGAGTACACCGTCAAGATCCACCTGGACACCGAGACCGCCCGGGGCATGAACCTCAAGCCCACGCTCCGCTGCGAGGCCCGCATCGAGCTGGGGCGTGTGGAGAACGCCCTGGCCGTGCCGGTGCAGGCGGTGTTCAACGACGGCCCGGTGCGCTACGTGCTCCGGTCGCTGCCCACGGGCCGCTTCGAACGCGTCCCCGTGATGCTCGGCCGGACCAGCGACACCGACGCCGAGATCCTGCGCGGCCTGAGCGCCGGCGACCGCGTGCTGCTCCGCGAGCCCACGGCCGGGGAGATCGAGAACCCCACCGAGTGGGACCCCGAGCGGCTCCGCGTCGCGGGGTACACGCTGGACGAGAACGGCAAGCCGATCATCGACCTGAACGCCCTCCGGGGCGGCATGCCGGGCGCGGCGCCCGCGGGCGGGCCCGCGGGGCCCGGAGCCCCGGCCGGCGACCAGGCGACGCCCGGCGACCAGCCCGCGCCGGCGGCGGGCGATCGGGGTCCGCGTAACGGTGGCGGCCAGGGGGGCGGCGAGCGTCCGCGCGGCGGGCCCGGGGGCCGGACGCAGACCGGCGGCTGATCGTCACGCGCTCAGCGAGCGCAGCTCCTCGACCGGCTCGCCCTCGTAGGCGGCGTTGGTCATCAGCTTCTCGATGTGCATCAGGTCGAACTCGTTGGCCGTCTTCGGCGCGAAGTTGTCCTTCCGCACGTCCACGCCCTCGAACTCGATGATCGACAGGTCGCGCCGCACGCGCAGGTCGATCGTCTCGACGCAGTCGTCGTCGTCCTCGAAGTGGGTCAGCTCCTGCACGCAGGGGCGGCACGGGTCCAGGGCCGACCAGTCGGACACCACGGCGCGCCGGCCGTCGCTCAGCGTGACGACCGAGCCGGGCGGGTACGCCGGGCAGACCGACAGCAGGGCCCGCAGCACCACCGGGTCGATCCGCGAGCGGTTCGGCTCGGACAGCAGCGTGTTCAGCGCCCGCACGGGCGGCACGGAGGGGTGCTCCTGGGCGTTGTCGGCCGGGTCGGACGCGGGGTTGACCAGCCGGTCGTACATGTCCGCCGCGGCGATGATCCGGGCGAAGACGTGGATGGACTGGCCGGACACCGGCTCCAGCTTGCCGTGCAGGCTCTCGCGGTGCGGGAAGCCCGACCCGTCGAAGCGCTGGTGGTGGTGCAGCACGGAGGCGGCGGCGGAGGGCTCGATGTTGCCGCGGACCAGGTCGAAGCCGATCTCGGTGTGGCGGCGCCAGTCCGGGTCGTTCTCGTCGCGGTGCTCGCGCCAGCGTTTCAGCACGGGCTCGGGCAGGCGCGTCATGCCGATGTCGTGCAGCATGGCCGCGACGCCCAGGTTGGTCACGTCCTTGGCGAGCATCGCGGGGAGTCGCTTGCGTTCCCGCAGCAGGTAGAAGCCCAGGCGCAGGCCCATGAGCACCGAGATAAAGCCGACGTTCGCGCCGTGGCGCACGGCGGGCTTGCCCGAGTCGACCAGCTCGCTGATGAAGATGGCCGAGTCGGCCTCCGCCACCAGCTTCTGCATCAGCGAGCCCATCGCCTTGCGGTAGGCGTTGAAGTCCAGGCGGGCGTGGACGGTGCGCCCCGCGGCGTCGAAGGCGGTGGCCACCTCGCAGGCCATGCCCGCGCGGGCCGCCATCACGCCGGGGGACACGAACCGCGAGATGGTCTCCAGGCGCGGGTAACGGATCCAGATCTCCGGGATGCCCAGGTCGCGCAGGCGGTCCACGGTGCGCCGCTCCAGCTCCGCGTTGGCCTTCAGCAGGACCGTCGACAGGTTCTGGGGGTGGTAGATCGGCAGCGCCAGCGTCATGCCCGGCTCGGCCTGTGAGATCGGGACTCGCAGCATGCGCTCGTGGGCCGGGGGGTGGGATCAGGGGGAATCCGGCCGCTCCTCCGGTTCATCATCGGTTCCGATGGCCGGAAGCTTGGGCCGGACGGGGGGATTTGCGGCACCGGGCGCGCGATACGCGACAATCGCGTAAGACAGGTAAGCCGCCAGGAAGAACAACCCGAACCCACGTCCGATCACCGGCCGGGCCAAACCCACCACAAGCAGCATCAGCGTGACGCCCGTCATGGTCAGCCCGTGCCGGATCATCGCGTCGGGCAGGGTCAGCGGCGCGACCACCGCGCAGGCCCCGAGCACGCTGAGCAGGTTGAACACGTTGGACCCGATGATGTTGCCCACGGCGATATCGGACTTTCGCCCGATCGCCGCCCGCACCGTGGCCGCCAGCTCGGGCAGGCTCGTCCCGAACGCGACGATGGTCAGCCCGATCACGCCCTCCGACACGCCGGCCCGGGCGGCGATCGCCGAAGCGCCGACGACCACGGACCGGCTGCCGATCGCCAGGGCCCCGATGCCGATCGCGGCCAGCAGGAACGCCTTCCACGCGGGCCCCGGGGCGGGCGCGTCCTCGGCGGGCTCGACCGCCCCCGCGCGCACGGCCCACAGCACGTAGAGCCCCAGCCCGGCGACGAGCAGCGCTCCCTCTATGCGACCGAGGGCCTGGTCGAGCATCAGCGCCACGCTGAGCAGCGTGACGCCGGTCATCACCGGGATCTCGACGGTGCGCACGCGGCGGTCCATCGCGATGGGCGCGATCAGCCCGCCCGCCCCGAGGATCAGCAGGATGTTGGCGATGTTCGAGCCGACCACGTTGCCCACCGCCAGGTCGGGCTCGCCCTGGAGCACCGCGCCGACCGAGGCGAACAGCTCGGGCGCGCTCGTGCCGAAGGCCACCACGGTCAGGCCGACCACGAACTCCGAGACGCCGAACCGCCGGGCCAGCGAAGCCGCCGACCCGACGAGCGCCTCCGCGCCCGCGAGCAGGAAGACCAGGCCGAACACGAGGAGGAGCAGGGCGAGAACGGCGCTCACGGCTCACCCGCCTCTCCGGGCGGGTCGGGGCGCAAGCGCGGCAGGAGCACCACGAAGACCTTCCGCGGCGGGATCGACGCCCGGCCGCGTTCCGCGGGGATCCGGGGGGAGGACAGCATCCACTCGCCCAGCGACCGGGGCGGGGCCTGCTCCGGTTTGGCGTCCTCCGGGGCGGCGTCCGCTCCGTCCGCGGGCGTCTCCGCGCCGGGCGGGGGCGGTTCGGGCAGCTCGGACCAGTCCACCAGCGGCGACTCCGCGACGATCACCAGCGCCTCGTCCCCCACGCCCAGGTGGGCGGCCCGCAGCGCGGCGAGCACCGGTCCGGCGTCGGCGATGGAGCGTTCGGCGGGCGGGTCGGTGTAGAGCCCGGTGCGGCGTTCGCCCTCGATCTGCACGGCCAGCTCGGTGCGCACCACGCGCCGGTGGCGTCCGAGCGACAGGTCGGGCTCGACCCAGCTCCTGGCGATCAGGCGGGGGCGCCCGGCATGCAGCGGGAGGCCGTCGGGGTCGGTCAGGCCCGGGGGCGTCCGCGGGCCGCGGACCAGCGGCGTCCAACGCGGGAACTGGCCGAAGCGGTGGCGCTGGATCGGCGAGACCGGCGGGCACCGGACGAGCAGGGCGTCCAGCTCGTGTGGGGGCACGGCGATGAGGCGCAGTCCCGCTTCCCTCCACCGCCGGGCGACCTCCGGCTCCACGGGCGGCGGGGCCTCGGCGAAGTCGCGTAGGGCCCGGCCGACGCGCTCGCCGGCGTCGTCCGCGGTCCAGACGATGATCTCCAGGCCCTCCTCGGCCGCGGAGAGGCCGGGGTCGGTCGGCTCGATGAGCCGGGTGGGCTCCGGCTCCGGGGGGTCGAAGCGGGCCCGCCAGCGCTCGCGGGCCTTGGCGCAGCCCGCGGCGGGGAGGGCCGCCGGCAGCAGGAGCGCGGCGGCCAGGGCCGGGATGATCGCGCGGGCGCGGGTCATGCGAACGAGTTGATGCGGTCGATCAGGGCGCGCACCAGCCCGAACTTGTAACGCGTGTGGGTGAACACGATGCGGGGCAGCGACAGGTGGTCGCGTTCCTGGTCGAACGCCCCACGCTGGTGGATGCGCCCGGACCGCACGAGGACGGCGAACTCCTGGTTGAGGATCTCGACCTGCTCGTCCGTCAGCGGGCGCTTGATGCGGATCACCAGGTCGTCGCGCACGTAGCGCGAGGAGTGGTAGAGGGCGTAGAAGCGCAGCACGTGGTCGGCGGCGTCGCGGGGGTCGCGGGCCACGTAGAACAGGTGCTCGTCCTCGGGCGAGATCCAGCCGCGGGAGAGCAGCTGCTCGCGGGCGAAGTTGACCCAGCCCTGCCAGTAGCCGGCCTTGGCGATGGCCGGGTCGCCGCCGGAGGTCGTCACGCCGGGCGTGGGCTCGCCCTCGACGAACACGACGGGGACCATGCTGGCCTTGCCGGTCTGGATGAGCGTCAGGGCCTCGAAGCACTCGTCCATGGTCCCGAACCCGCCGGGGAAGCAGACGACCGCCTCGGCCTGGGAGAGGAACATGAGCTTGCGCGTGAAGAAGTAGCGGAAGTTGATGAGCTTCTCGTCGCCCTTGATCACCTCGTTGGCGGTGGTCTCGAACGGGAGCCGGATCGCCACGCCGAAGGAGGCGGCCCGCCCGGGGCCCTCGTGGCCGGCCTTCATGATGCCGTCGCCGGCCCCGGTGATGGCCATCCAGCCCGCGTCGGCCATCAGGCGGGAGAACTCCACCGCCGCGCGGTAGTCCGGGTGGTCGGGCGGCGTGCGCGCGGAGCCGAAGATGGTCACCTTGTGGGCGTCGGGGTACTGGGCGAAGACCCGGTACGCGTAGCGGAGCTCCTTGACCGACGCGGTGATCAGCTTCAGCTCGCCGGTGTGGCGTCCGTCCGGGATGAGCTTGAGGGCGGCCGTGATGAGCTCGCGGACCAGCTTGGCGTCGTAGTCCTCCGCCCGGCCGGCGACCATGTCGATCAGCTCGATGATCCGTTCCTGCACCTCGCCGTCGTCGGCGCGGCGGACCGAGGGCTGCTCGGGGGGCGCGGCGTTCTCGTTCACCGGCTGGGTGCTGCGCGGGGGGTCGAGTTCGACGCGGTTGGGCTCGGTGGTCATGGTTGCTCCTGTTGGATGAAAGGTTCAGCCGGCCCCGTCGGCGGGCTCGTGGTCGGGTTCGTCGCCGGGCCGTCCCCACCCCGACCGGGCCTCCTCGGCCTCGACCCACGCGGCGGGCCGGTCCGTCGGCAGCACGGCGTCGGTTTCCCTCGGATCCCGATTCTTGGCCGCCCGCGACGCCGCTTCGACCGCGGCCATCACGCGTTCCTGCTCGGTGGGCACGGTGCCGATCAGGGCCCGGACCAGCCGGCGGGTGGCACCGAAGGTCGCGGTGGAGAACTGCAGGTCGCCCGGGCGGCCGGTGACGCGGGTGGTGATCAGCTCGTCGCGGATCTGTTCGAGCAGGGTGGAGAAGAACGGCACCGGGCGGATCGACCGCGAGCGGAAGCGCAGGTCCAGCTCCTGGGTGACCCAGTCCATCGTCCCGTGCCCGAGGATCTCGATGGTCCGCGAGGATGCGTTGAGCCGCTCGAAGGCGAGCGTCGTGCCGTCGATGTAGAACTCGCCCTCGGCCAGGTCGAGGCGGGCCCCGACGGGGGCGCGCAGGTTGCTCATCTCCACGAGGTTGATCAGCCCGGGCAGCGCGATCACCGACCCGCCCGCGACGCGGATGATGCCGCGCCCGCTGGTGCGCTCGGGGTCTCCCGCGGTTCCGGTGAGGGACACGTCCGCGTCGAGCAGCCCGCGCGTGAAGTCGTCGTCCACCGTCCACGCCGAGCGGACGGACTCCTCGCCGGGCAGGGGCGGGCCGGGCAGGCCGTCCGGGGGGAGCAGCAGGTCGTCGAAGACGGGGGCCGCGCGCACGTCGGACGCGTGCACGTCCACCCAGTAGCGGGTCCCGTGTTTGTCGGTCAGGGTCTGCGCGGTCGCCGCGATGCGTCCGCCGTGCAGGCGTCCGGTGATGCTCGGCACCAGCACCGCGCCCGGGCGGGCGGGGTCGCCCGTGATGACGGCCGCCGCGTCCTCGACCCGCATCCGCCCGACGCGCAGCCGGTCGGCGTCGAGGTTGATCGTAAAGCCCGTGCCCTCCGGCCCGACCCCGGCTTCGAAGCCGATGCGCCCGGCCATGTCGGTGATGCCCACGCCGACGATGGCGCTGGCCCGGGACACCCCGGCCGCCCCGGACACCGCGATGCGGGCGTCGTCCGTGCCCAGCCCGGAGGCCCGCACGCGCAGGTCCTCCGTGCTCACCGGCCCGTCCACACGCACCTCGAAGCGGTCCATCACGTCCAGCAGCACGCCCGGCAGGAGCGTCCGCACCGACTCGTTCAGCCGCTCGCCGGCCACCGCCACGGCGAGGTCGATCCCGGCGCCCCGCCCCTGGCCGTACGACCACGGGCCGCTCGCGGCCACGTCCAGGCCCGGCCCGACCGCCCGCAGGCCGTCCACCCGCCCGCCCATGCCCTCGAACAGCACGCGCCCCTCGACGCGGTCGAAGGACAGGCGCGAGCTGGGCAGGTCGAGCGCCAGCGAGCGCGGACGCAGCACGCCCAGGGCGCTCATCGCGGGGATGACGATCCCGTTCCGCGGGGCGGCGTCGTCCAGCGCGCTGCGGACGGGCGTCAGCTCAAGATCCAGGTCGAAAGCCCCGGTCATCTTCAGGCCGGCCGCCCAGCGGCCCACGCGCTCGCCCGCGACCGCGCCGAGCACCTGCGCCGTCGCGGGCGAACCGAGGCTGCCCTCGCGCACGCCCACGCGGATGCCCGGGCGCACGCCCCCGGTCGGCGTCGGCCCCCGGGCCGAGAGGGCGATCACGCCGTCGAGCGACACCTCCCCCGACTCGATCCCGTCCGAGACGATCGGCACGCGGAATCCGGAGAACCGTGCGGCGGGCGCGACGCCCAGCTCCAGCTGCAGCGAGCCGCGCGACGGGCCGATCCGGTGGCGGACGCCGTCGTGGTTGAACGAGAGCGAGCGGACGCGTTCGACCGCCAGCACGGTCTCGGTGTGCCCGCCCACGATGCCGTCCAGCTCGGCCCGCAGGGCGACGACGCCGTCCGGGCGGCGCTCGTCCCGCAGCACGACCAGGCTCCGGGCCAGGTCCGGCGAGAACACCGCGGCGGCGTGCTCCAGCGGCATGGCCAGGTCCAGCCCGTCGGCGCGCGCCGTGGCGAACAGCGTCGGTCCCGGCACCGGCGGGCCTTCCTGGATCGGCAGCAGCCCGCCCACGCGCCCCACGTCGCCCAGGCCGCCGCGGCGTTCCGGCAGCGTGAGCTGGGTCAGCAGCGTCACCGGCGTCGGCGCGAGCGGGCGGGACGGCGACTGCAGCACGCCGCGGAAATCCACGACGATCAGGCGCTCGGTCACGTAGATGATGCCCGACATCCCCGCGAGCACGAGCGGGTCGGGCTCGTCGGTGGTCGCGGCGACGGCCCCGGGCACGTCGGCGTCCGGGCGGGCCGTGGCGTTCTCCAGGCTCGCCTCCACGTCGTAGCCCAGGCGGCTGTCCGAGCGCGGGCCGATCACGGCCCGGCAGTCCACCGTGCCGGACACGCGCAGGTTGTCCAGGATGGAGCGCAGCGACACCGGCTGGTCCGGGTCCGGCGGGTCGCGGTAGCCCGGGATCGCCGCGAGCAGGCGCGCGTCGATGGGGATGCCCCGGGCGGTGATCTCGACGATCGGCAGGGAATCGCCGCTCTCGCGTCCGCGCTGGTCGACGGCGGCCTCGACGCGGGCCTCGCCGCCGGTCAGGCCCTCGTAGCGTCCGCCGGTCAGGCTGAGGTCGTCGTCCGTGATGCGCAGCTCGATGCCGTGGGCGACGATGGGGAGGGGGAAGTGCTCCGGCACGAGCCCGGCCCGGTCGATGCGGACCGTGGTGGTCCGCGTCCAGCGGTCGTCCTCGGGCCGCTCGGGCACGCGCTCCAGGCGCAGGTCCACGTCCGCCGCGCCGCCGAAGTCGAACAGCGGGGCGCCGGCCGCGCCCGCACCGTCGGGCGTGCGGATCAGGCCGTCGGCGACGAGGTCCCGGTACCGCTCCGGGTGGAAGAGCGCCTCGACGAGCTGCCGACGCCCGCGGGTGAGCGCGGCGGTCAGGTGCTCGTCGACGGGCGCTCCGCGGACCTCGACGTCGATCACGACACGCGCGTCCTCCCCCAGGCCGTCGAATGCGCCGATGGCGTGCAGCGTGGCGCCGCTCGGGCCGCGCCCCTCGATCCCGTCGATGACCAGGCTGTCCTGCGTGAAGCGAACCGTGCCGCGCAGGTCGTGGAACGGGTAGCGGAACTTGCGGTAGCTCGCCCGCCCGTTGGCGATCCGGGCCGAGCCGTCCACGGTCACCGCCCCGCCCTCCGTCGCACGCGCCACGCGCACCGCGGCGTCGACGTCGGCCGACGGGCTGTCGAACATGTCCAGCTTCTCGATCGCCTTCTGCGGCAGGAACCGCCTGGGCCGGAAGCGGTCGTCCATGCGGAAGCGCGTCGCGAGGCGCGCATCGAACGGCGAGTCCGAGGTCAGCCCGCGGTAGGACAGCTCCACGTCGTAACGCAGCTCGTCGATCAGCCCGCTCAGGTCGGCGGACAGACCGTCCGTGCCGAACTCGATGGTGCCGCGGGTGCGGCGCATGCGGAGCAGCTCGCCCTCCCCGCCGAGGTCGTACCGCTCGTTGAAGGGCAGGTTCAGGTCCACGCCGTCGAGCGTCATGCGCACGCTGACGCGCCCCGTGTCGTCGATCGCGAAGGCGGTGGGCAGCAGGCGGCCCGACATCGCCAGGCGGGCGTACACCTCGCGCAGACGCGAGGGCACGATCGACGCCGGCCAGTCCTCCAGGCGCAGGCCGTCCAGACGCCCCCGCACGCCGTCCGGCCCGACCGTGCCCGAGAGCGACAGCGAGCCCGACGGGTCGCCCCCCACGGCGGCCCGGGCCGGGATCGCCGCGAAGGAGAACGCCGACACGCCCGAGGCGTCGGCGTGGTCCACGTCGCCCACCACGTTCCATCGCCCGAGGAGGGTGTAGCGGTCCCCGGTGTGCTCGCCGATCTCGATCGCGCCGCGCTCGATGGCGATGCCCGGCGTCCGCCCGCCCCCGTCGCCCGACAGCATCTTGAACGCCGCGGCGTTGAGGACGCCCGTCTCCGCGTTCTGGCTTAAGCGCAGCTCCGGCCCCACCAGGCGCACCCGGTTCAGGCCCGGCGAGCCCCGCAGGAGCGAGGACCAGTCGATGCCCGCCGTGATCCGGTCGACGCGGAGCACCGTGCCGGCCGGGCCGTCCACGCCCGGGGCCATCAGGCGCGCGTCCGTGATCTGGACCACGCCCAGGGGCGAGATGCGCACCGACGCGGTCCGGACCTGCATGCCCGTCTGGGCCGCGAGCACCGGCTCAACGATCCACGCCGCCACGGGCGTCTGGAGGGAAACCAGCGCCAGGGCCAGCCCGCCGAGCGGCGCGATCACCAGCCAGCGCTTCCGTCCGCGCCGCCGCCTCGCAGGGTTTGCCGCAGGTTCGGGGGCCGCCTCCGTCACAGGGCGGATCGTACGCGATCGCGGGCCCGGCATGGCCCACGGAACCCGAACAGAGCCCGCATGACGCCCGCGCCCGGGCTATGCTCTCCGCGATGGCCAGAGCCCGCAAGGTCTACATCTGCCGGTCGTGCGGCGGGACGCAGCACCGCTGGGCGGGCAAGTGCCCGGACTGCGGCGCGTGGGACAGCCTCGAGGAGGCCGCCTTCGACGCCGCCGCCGAGAAGGACCCCCAGCGCGGGGCGGCCTGGACCGGCGACGGCCCGGGGGCGGACGCGCCGGCCGCGGTGCCCATCACCCAGGTCTCGGCCCTGGCCGGGCCGTCGCGGCGCTACCCCACCGGCATCGGCGAGCTGGACCGGGTGCTCGGCGGCGACGAGCGCAGCCGCGGGCTGGTGCCCGGCTCGGTGGTGCTGGTCGGCGGGGAGCCGGGCATCGGCAAGTCGACGCTGCTCCTGCAGGCCGCCGGGGCGTGGGCGGGGGCGGTGCGGGCCCGGACGCACGAGGCGGACTGGTCGGGGCGCGTGCTCTACGTGTCGAGCGAGGAGAGCGCCGAGCAGGTCCGCGGGCGCGGCTCCCGCCTGGGCGTGGCCGAGAGCGACACCCTCTTCGTGCTGGCCGACACGAACCTGGCCCGGATCATCGAGCAGGCCCGGCGCGTGCGCCCGGACGTGCTGGTGATCGACTCGATCCAGATGATCTACAAGGCCGACCTCGACGCGGCACCCGGCTCGATCAGCCAGCTCCGCCGGTGCGCGGCCGAGCTGGTGTACCTGGCCAAGGCGTCCGGGATGGCCGTGGTGCTGGTCGGGCACGTGACCAAGGACGGCCAGCTCGCCGGGCCGCGCCTGCTCGAACACCTGGTCGACGCGGTCATCAGTTTCGAGGGCGACCGCACGCACAACGCCCGCATCGTCCGGGCCATCAAGAACCGCTTCGGCACCACGATGGAGCTGGGCATCTTCGAGATGACAGGGTCGGGCCTGCGCGAGCTGCCGGGCGGGGCCAGCGTGGCCGCGCTGGAGGGCGGCCCCGAGCCGCGCCCCGGCGCCGTTGTCTGCCCCGCCGTGCACGGCTCCCGCTGCGTGCTGGTGGAGATCCAGGCGCTGACGGCCACCGGCTTCCTGGGGGCGGCCAAGCGCAAGATCGCGGGGCTGGACGCCAACCGCCTGGCCATGCTCATCGCGGTGCTCGAGCAGCACGGCGGCCTGCGCCTGGCCGACCGCGACGTGTTCGCCTCCAGCGTGGGCGGGCTGCGCATCGCCGAGCCGGCCAGCGACCTGGCGCTGCTGCTCGCCATCGCCGGGGCGCACTACCGCCGGGCGCTCGAACCGACGACGGTGGCGGTGGGGGAGGTGGGCCTCGGCGGCGAGATCCGCTCCGTCACGCAGCTCGAACAGCGCCTGCGCGAAGCGGCCCGCCTGGGCTACACCCGGGCCATCGTCCCCGACCTCCGCGGCCCGAACGCGATCCCGAAGATCAAGGGCATCGAGATCACCCCGGCGAGAACCGTGTCGCGCGCGATCGAGATGCTCGGGTAAGCGGGAACCGCCGCGGGGCTACCGGGTCACCAGCCACGCCGGCAGTTCGCGCGGGCGGCCGTTGGGGTCCACGCAGGCCAGCTCGGTCGTCGCTACGGCGCACACGCCGTCGGCGGGCACGGAAGGGTCGGCCGGGTCCGGCGCGGCGCCGTGGCGTTCGACCAGGGCCAGCTCGTAGGTGTGGCGGATCTTCACGCGGCTGCCGGACTCCACCCTCGTCCGCACTTCGATCAGGTCGTCGTAACGGATGGGCCGGCGGTAGCGGACCTCGCAGCGGGTGATGACCAGGAAGAAGCCCGCGCTCTCCATCGCGCCGTAGGTCACGCCGCTGGTGCGGAGCAGTTCGGTCCGCCCCATCTCCAGCCACGGCAGGTAACTCGCGTGATGGGCGACGCCCATCGGGTCGCACTCGACGTAGCGCACCCGGACCCGGATCGAACCCGACGCGTCCGGCGGACGCTCGGCCCGCACGCTCCCGGATGACGCGTGGCCCGCTCGCATGGCGCAGTCTAGGGATCTTTGAACGCGGAGGCCGCGGAGACCACGCTGAGGCACGGAGGGGAAACCTCGGTACGGTTTCCCGTCTCTACGTCTTTTCCCTACACTTGCCCCCATGTCTTTCGGACTCGGACACGGCCGACCGCTTGATCCCGCACCCGGTGTGGTGGCGATCTCGCAGGAAGAGCTCGGCACGCTGCCCGACGCGATCATGACCGACCCGGACGCCGGGCGCATCGACCCGCGTCAGTGGTTCCCCCACCCGGAGCGCCGGTTCGAGCTGGAGATCGGCTCGGGCAAGGGCACCTTCCTCATCCAGCAGGCCGAGCTGCAGCCGGACACGAACTTCCTGGGCATCGAGTGGGCCGGGGAGTTCTGCGCCTACGCCGCGGACCGCGTACGCCGGCGCCGCGAGGCGGACGGCTCGTTCATGCACGTGCGCCTGCTGCGGGCCGACGCGACGGAGTTCCTCCGCTGGCGCTGCCCCGCGAACATCTGCTCCGTCATCCACCTGTACTTCTCCGACCCGTGGCCCAAGCGCAAGCATCACAAGAACCGCGTGGTGCAGCACCGCTTCCTCCTGGACGCTTGGAAGGCCCTCGTGCCCGGCGGCGAGCTGCGCATCGTCACCGACCACGACGAGCTCTGGGCCTGGGACGAGGCGCACTTCGCCATGTGGTGCGCCGCGGACGGGCTCCGCTCCGGCCCGCCGCCGGGCATCCCACCCGTGCCGCCGGACGTGGCGCGCGAGCTGGGCGCGCTGCCCGCCCAGCCCTACGAGCGTCTGGCCTTCGACCGGCCCGGCTCGGCCTGCCCCGGCGAGCTGGTCGGCACCAACTTCGAACGCAAGTTCCGCGAAGAAGGCCGCAACTTCCACGCGGGCGTGCTCCGCAAGCGGGTCTGACGCACGGACGGACGGGGTGAAGCCCCCTGTTCGGGTGGTTGACTTGCCCCGAACATCTTGAAAACACGCGGTTTAGCAACCGATCTCCGCAAAAACCCCTCTAGGAAAATCGCCTATACGGGTTATGATCCGTTCTCGGGCCGTGGGGATTCCTCCGGCCCGGGTCGGGTCGCCGAAGGGGTCGGCGGCCCACGAGAGTCAGAGAGAAGGAGATCATCGATGACGCGCACACTCGCCTTTGTCGCCCTCGCCGGGGCGGCGACTTTCGCCTCCGCGCAGGCCCTGACCGGCTTCACCGGCGGCACCCAGTTCACCTCGTACTACGGCGGGCTGCTCGCCGGCGACACCGTCGGCTGGCGGTTCACGGTCAACGAGGACATCTTCGTCACCCGCCTGGGCGTCTGGAACCAGGACACCCAGTTCGGCATGGAAGGCCTGACCAGCAACCACCGCATCGGCATCTGGAACGTGGACACGGGCACGCTGCTGGTCGAGGGCGTCGCCGGCCCCGGCGGCACCGTCATCGGCGCGTTCACCTACTCCGAGGTCGCCCAGACCCTGCTGACCGTCGGCAACAACTACGTCATCGGCGCCCTCTACAACGAAGGCGGCGTCGAGGACGGCGACAGCTACATCAGCGGCGCCTCCAGCATCACCATGGACTCCGCCATCAACTTCGGCGGCGGCACCTTCCCGACCGTCGAGAACCTGGGCTTCGCCATGCCCGCCTCCTGGAGCGGCGGCACGTCCAACGGCCGCTTCGGCCCGAACTTCACTTTCGTTCCCGTGCCCGCTCCCGGCGCGGTCGCGGTCCTCGGCCTCGGCGGTCTGGTCGCCTCGCGGCGCCGGCGCTGATCCCTGATCTCCGCAAGACGCCCGCCGCCCCCTCCGCAGGGGCGGCGGGTTTTTTTATCCGGTCGCCCCCAAGGTTCGCGTGGCGCGGCTCACGCCGGCGCGGCGCCCGAGCGCCGGATCCGCTCGATCTTGTGGCGCACCTTCCCGGGCTGGAGCTTGAACCCGGCCCCGATGCGCATGGCCTGCAGCTCGCGCCGGGCCTGGCGGATCTCCGCCTCCGTCGCGTCCAAAGGGGCCAGCGCCATCGCCAGCCAGGTCCGCACGCGGGTCCGCGGCGAGCGCACGGTCACCCAGCGCCACAGCCCGACCCACAGCAGCACCGCCGCCGCCGCGAGCACGCCCGCGACGGCCGGCCGCTCCCAGCTCGTCCAGGCCAGGAAGGCCGCCACGCCCGCGCCGCCGGTCCCCAGCACGGTCATCGCCCACACCGCGGGCGTCACGCGCTCGGTCGGCTCCTCGTCGTACAGGCGTGCGAAGCAGTGGACCGCGTGGCGGATCATCTCCTCGCGCAGGTCGGGCTTGACCTTGCCCGCCCGGCGCAGGGCCTCCATGCGGGTGCAGTCCGCGATGCGGTGGCGCACGATGGGCAGGCACTCCGGCCGGTGCGTGCCAGCCGCGGCGCGCGAGGGCCGGTGCGCCATCGGCCGCTCCGCCGCGGGACGCTCCATCACGCAGCGGCAGGTCTGGCAGGTCAGCTCGTGGTGCTCGTGCCCGACCGGCCCGCGGTCGAACAGCAGGACCATCCGGCGGTGCTCCGCCACGGCCAGCCGGAAGCGACGCTCCTGGCGGCAGACCGGGCAGAAATCCTCGGTCACCCCCGCGGGCCGAACCCGCAACACCGTCGCGCTCAGGAGCGGCACCGGCATGCCCTAGTCTAACAGATTTGCCCCCAAGGTGTTGCGAAATCTTCCCTTCTCGCCGCGTACCGTTGCCCGTGCCCGCGTCCGATTCCCAGCCCGCGACCGCCCAAAGCCCCCGCGCCGTGGTGCTGCTTTCCGGCGGCCTGGACAGCGCGACCGCCTTGGCGATCGCCCGGAACCGGGGGTTCGTCTGCCACGCGCTGGCCTTCGACTACGGCCAGCGCCACCGCCACGAGCTCGACGCCGCCCGGCGGGTGGCCGAAACGCTCGGCGCCGCCTCGTTCCGGATCTTCCCGCTCGCGACGGGCTCGTTCGGGGCCAGCGCCCTGACCGACCTCGCGCTCGCCGTGCCGAAGGAAGGCGTGGGCGCACACGCGGACGAGATCCCCGTGACTTACGTCCCCGCGCGCAACCTGGTGTTCCTCTCGATCGCGCTGGCCCTCGCCGAGTCGCTGGGCGCGAACGACCTGTTCATCGGCGTGAACGAGGTGGACTACTCGGGCTACCCGGACTGCCGCCCGGAGTTCATCGCGAGTTTCCAGCGGACCGCCAACCTGGCGACCCGCGCGGGCGTGTCGGGGAGCGGTTTCACCGTCCACACGCCGCTGATCGGGATGGCCAAGGACGAGATCATCCGGGCGGGCCTCTCGCTGGGCGTCGATTACGCCATGACGCACTCGTGCTACGACCCCGTGGTCGTCGAGGGCCGTGCGCTCGCGTGCGGGGCCTGCGACTCCTGCCGCCTGCGCCGGCTGGGGTTCGAGCGGGCCGGCGCCCCGGACCCGACGGCCTACGCGGGGACGGCGTGATGGACGGCGTGGCCCTGCCGCTCGGAGCCATCAACGCGGACGGCGTGCTGCCCGTGTCGGAGTCCTTCGTGTCCGTCCAGGGCGAGGGCAAGCTCACCGGCGTGCCGTCGTGGTTCCTGCGTGTGGCCGGGTGCAACCTGCGCTGCCGCTGGTGCGACACGCCCTACGCGAGCTGGGCCCCCGAGTCCGAGCGCCGGTCGCTCGGCGACCTGATCGACGAGGCCCGCGCCTCCGGCGTGCGCCACGCGGTGCTCACCGGCGGCGAGCCGATGCTCTTCCCCCAGCTCGTCCCCCTCACGCGGGCGCTCCACGCGGCGGGCCTGCACGTGACGATCGAGACCGCCGGGACGGTCACGCTGCCCGGCGCGCGGTGCCACCTGATGAGCATCTCGCCCAAGCTGGCCAGCTCGACCCCCACGGGCGACCCGCGCGACCCGACCGGCGCGTGGGCCGAACGCCACGAGGCCCGGCGCCTCAACTTCGCCGCCCTGAACGAGCTCGTCGCCTGCGCCCCCGACCGGCAGCTCAAGTTCGTCGTCACCGCCCCCGCGGACCTGCCCGAGATCGAATCCGTCCTGGCCGGCGTCCGCGGCTGGTCGCCCGACGACGTCGTCCTCATGCCCGAGGGCGTCACCGTCCCCGATCCCGCGGAGGTCGCTTGGGTCGTCCGGGCCTGCACCGAACGCGGCTGGCGCTACGGCGACCGCCTGCACATCCGGCTGTTCGGGGACACGAAGGGGACGTAGGGATAGGCACGAGGCACTAGGTAATAGGGCGCAACGCGGCCTTGCATTTTCCGAGTGCCTGATGCCCAGTGCCTGCCGCCTGGTCGGCGCCTCGTGCCCGACCAGCGCCTCACCCCCCGCCCCGACCCTTCCCCGATGCCACCCCGCCAGGTCTACCGCGGCGGCAAGTCGGTCGCGGGCGCGTCCGGCCACATGCTGTCCAAGCACCCCGGCCGGTGCCGCCTGCCGCACGGCCACTCCCGCCGGATCGACCTGGTGATCTCGTCCGAGCGCCTGGACGAGCGGGACATGGTCTGCGATTTCAAGGCTTTAAAGCTCGCCGTCGAGGGCGAGCTGGACCGCTACGACCACGCCCTGGCGGTCAACAGCGCCGACCCCGTCCTCGGCCAGCTCTGCGAGACCAACCGGACCCGGGTCGTGGTCTTCGAGAACGAGGACCCCACGACGGAAGCGCTCGCCCGGCGCATCTACGAGTTCGTCGCGGGCGAGATCGCCCGCGGCGGGTCCTATACCGACGAACACGGGAACACCTTCGGCCTCACCCAGGATCTCACGCTCGAGCGGGTCCGGGTGACCGAGACGAGTTCGAGCTGGGCGGAATACGGCATCGCCTGACCGCCCTTCCCGGGCCCGGACGCAATCCGGGCCCGCCCACGCCCAATCGGGTGGTGGCGGCCGACGAACGGAGGTCTCATGGCGTTCAGAACACTCGCGGGCATGGCGTTGGCGTCCCTGTTGGGCCTGTGCGGTTCGGCCCAGGCGGCCGTCCTCGACGAACCCACCTCCCCCCGCACGGCCGAGATCGACGCGATCGAGCGCGAGCGGGCCATGGTGTCCGCCCAGGAGCTCTCCGCGGCGTTCCGCCACGCGGCCCGCGTGATCGAGCCCGCCGTCGTCCACATCATCACCGAGCAGCCCACCTCCCGGGGATTCCGGGCCCAGACCGGCGTCGGTTCCGGCGTGATCCTCGACGAACGCGGCTACATCCTGACCAACTACCACGTCACCCGCACCGGACGCATCATCACGGTCCGCCTGGCCGACGGGCGGGAGACGCAGGCCGAGCTGGTCGGCGGGTTCGAGGAGACCGACCTGGCGGTCCTGAAGATCGACGCCCCCGGCCTGCGTGCCGCGGAGTTCGGCGACTCGGAGGCCATCGGTGTGGGCGAGTGGGTGCTGGCCGTCGGCTCGCCCTTCGGGTTCGAGCAGACCGTCACCGCGGGCATCATCAGCGCCAAGGGCCGGGGCCAGATCGACCCGAACGCGGGCGACGAGGGGCCGACGCGCTTCCAGGAGTTCCTCCAGACCGACGCCGCCATCAACCCCGGCAACTCCGGCGGGCCGCTGGTCGACCTGGACGGGCGCGTGGTGGGCATCAACACCGCCATCGCCAGCCGCGACGGCGGCAGCAGCGGCCTGGGCTTCGCCATCCCCGCCGACGTGGCGCAGGTGGTGATGGACCGGATCATCAAGAAGGGCCGCGTCGACCGCGGCTGGCTGGGCGTGAACATGCGCCGGCTGGACCCGGAGGTCGCCTACCGCCTGGGCATCGACGGGGGCGTCGTGATCGCCGGCGTGCTCAAGGACTCCCCGGCCGACCGCGCGGGCCTGCGCGAGGGCGACATCGTCGTCAGCCTCAACGGCCGGCGCACCGAGAACGTCACGCGCCTCGGCAACGCCATCATGCTCGCCGAGCCCGGCAAGCCCGCGGAGGTCGAGTTCTACCGCGGCGCCATCCGCATGACAGCCAACCCGGTCATGCAGGACCGCAACACCTCCGCCGCCATCGTCCAGGGCGGCCAGCGCCTCGACAAGGCCGGCCTCATCATCGTCCCGCGTGAGCTCGCCCTGACCCGCCGCGGCATGCCCGCCGGCTCCGTCCCCGGCTACCTCGTCGTCGAGGTGCTTCCCGGCTCGATCGCCGAGCGCTCCGGCTTCCAGGCCTCGGACTTCATCATCGACGTGGGCGGGCGGACCTTCGACTCGGCCAGGGAGCTCGCCGACTTCGTCGAGAAGGACTCCCTCCGCGACGGCCTCCGCTTCGGCGTGATCCGGGGCCAGGAACGGGGCGCGATCTACCTGCGACGCGACTGAGTCAGAGCGGAACGCTCGGGTCCGGGTCGTCCAGCACGCGGCGGGTCTGGGCCTCGCGGTAGGCCCGCAGACGCTCCGCCAGCGCGGGGTCCGACAGGGCCAGCACAGCCGCCGCCAGCAGCCCGGCGTTCACCGCCCCGGCCTTGCCGATCGCCAGCGTCCCGACCGGCACGCCCGCGGGCATCTGGGCGATGGACAGCAACGAGTCCATGCCGTTGAGCGCCTTGGACTGCACCGGCACGCCGAACACCGGCAACCAGGTGTGGGCCGCGAGCATCCCCGGCAGGTGCGCCGCCCCGCCCGCCCCGGCCACGATCACGCGAACGCCCCGCCCCGCCGCGCCCGCGGCGTACTCGGCCAGCAGGCCCGGCGTGCGGTGGGCCGACACCACCCGGGTCTCGTGCGCCACGCCCAGCTCGGCCAGCACCGCCGCGGCGTGCTCCATCGTCCCCGCCCAGTCCGAGCGGGATCCCATCACGACGCCGACGAGGGGGGCTGCCATGCCCGTACTTTACACGCCGGCGTTCCCGGGGGGCTCAGAACGCCCCGTGGTACCCGAAGACGATCGAGCCGTAGGTGTGGCTGTTCTCCTGGGCTTCGAAGGTCTCGGACTCGAACGTCTGGGCCCAGCCCAGCCGGAACCACCGGTACCGGACGAACACGCCCAGCACCGCCCGGGCCACCAGCACCTCCCGGTCCGTCGAGCGTGACGGGGCGAAGGTGTTGCCGTCCAAAAACACGTTGCGTCCCACGGCGTCGGCCGCGAGCGTGGCGTAGGCGTACACCGACCAGTCGTTGTCCGGGTCGCTCCAGCCGCGCCCGGTGTGGTCGTTGATGCCCTGGAACGAGGCCGGGCCGAAGTCGTCCGGCAGGTTCCAGCCCGCCCGCAGCGTCGCCTGCCCGCGGGCCCGCAGGAACACGTTGCCCGCGTCGAAGCGCACCGCCGGCAGCAGGTCCATCGCCAGCGGCCCCATCTCGGCCCGCTCGGTGCGCCAGGTCCGCTGGTACACCGCGTTGACGGCCAGCTCGTTGGCGAGCTGGTTGTGCCAGCCCTGGGGGTAGATCTGGTCGGGCCACTCGTCGTGGATCCACTTCTGGATGTCCTCGCCGTACGCCCACGACCCCACCACGCCCACGTCCAGCCCGAAGTGGTCGTGCCGGTGGGCGTCGGACCGCTGGAACGACACGCCGAGCGTCAGCCAGCCCGCGTACGGATGGTCGTCCGGGTCGGGGTCGGCCACCTCGATGTCCGAGGCGGTGTAGATGTGCTGTTTGAGCGACAGCCCCACGCCGAAGCGCGGGTTCTCCCACCCGGGCGCAAAGCGGTCCGGGTCGTCGGGCTCGAAGTCGAAGCCGATCTCGAAGCCCTGGCCGCTGGTGTAATAGTGGTCCGAGTCGTTGATGATGTTGGGGTAGGTTCCGTCGTTGTCCCAGTACGCCGTGAACGAACGGAAGCGGTAGTTGGTGCGGCTCGTCAGCGCCGCGAGCAGCCCCCTGTCCGGCTCGGCCCCGCGTTCCGGGGCCCCGTCCCCGACCGACGCGCCCCGGTCCGGCGCGCTCCCGTCCGCCGGGCCGTCAACGGGCTCGGCCAGGGCCGAAGGTGCGAGCAGCAGCAGGAGGAAAACCGGCGTCCGTGCGCGGAATTGCATGCGCGGAGCATACACCGGCCGATGGGCGAGCCCCCGCGTCCGCGGCCCGCCAAAGATCGATCATGGTCAAACCGGTGGTGGGCATTCTGGGTGGGGGGCAACTCGCGATGATGCTGGCCGAGGCGGCCGAGGACCTCGGCCTGTCCTGCGTCGCCCTCGACCCCGACCCCGCGTGCCCGGCCTCCCACGCCTGCCCGATCGAGATCGGCGCCTACGACGACGCAGCCGCCCTCGACCGCCTGGCGCACCGCTGCAACGTCGTCACCTTCGAGTTCGAGAACGTGCCCGCCGCCAGCGCCGAGCGCCTCGCCAAGCGGGTCGCGGTCCGCCCCGGGCCGGAGGCCCTCCGGATCGCCCAGGACCGCCTGTTCGAGCGTCGGCTGTTCGCCGAGCTCGGCATCGACGCGCCCGAGATGCGCCCGGTGGACTCGCTGGCCGACCTGATCGACGCCGCGGAGGCCATGGGCGGGCCGGCCATCCTCAAGGCGCGGCGCCAGGGCTACGACGGAAAGGGCCAGAGCGTGCTGCACGGGCCGGAGGACGCCGAGCGGGCCTGGATCGCCGTCGGACGCGTGCCCGCCATCCTGGACCGCATGGTGCCCTTCACCCGCGAGGTCTCGGTGATCGCCACCCGAGGCGTCGACGGCGGCACGGTGGTATACCCCATCTGCGAGAACCAGCACGCCAACGGCATCCTCTGCGTCACCCGGGCCCCGGCGGACGCCGGCGGCCCCGTCGCGGCGCTCGCCCAGGCCGCGGCCACGCGGATCCTCGACCGGCTGGGCTACGTCGGCACGCTCGCGGTGGAGTTCTTCCAGGTCGGCGACGGCCCGGACGCCCGCCTGCTGGCCAACGAGATCGCCCCGCGCGTCCACAACACCGGGCACTGGACGATCGAGGGCGCCCGCACGAGCCAGTTCGAGAACCACGTCCGGGCCGTCGCGGGGATGGACCTGGGCCCGACCGATGCCATCGGCCACGCCGCGATGATCAACGTGATCGGCCTCCACGAACCCGCCCGGGCCCGCGACGCCCACCCGGACGCCCACTGGCACGACTACCACAAGGCCGCCCGGCCCGGGCGCAAGCTCGGTCACGTCACGGTCGTGCGCGACACCGCGGACGAGCGCGACGCGGCGGTGCGTTCCCTGCTGGACGCGATCGGCACGGCGGATCCCGTGGGAAGGCCGGCGTGACCGTCCGCTTCGAGACCACGCCGAACCCCAACGCCCTCAAGTGCGTGCTGGACACGACCCGGACCGGCCCGATCGTGTCCGCGGGCTCGGCCGAGGAGGCCGCTGGCGACCCACTGGCCCTCGCCCTGCTCGCCATCCCCGGCGTCACCCGCGTGCTGGTGCACACCGGGTTCGTCACGGTCAGCAAGGAGCCGGGGGCCGATTGGGCGGCGATCAAGCGGGGCGTGCAGAAGGCGCTGGGTGGTTGATGGCGCCGGCGGGACGATCACGCTCGAGCGGACGGGGGCCCGCGCCACACCCGGTCGAGGCGTGGTTCCGGGCCAACGCGCGGCGACTGCCGTGGCGCCCGGACCCGGTCGACGGCCCTCGCGACCCCTACGCGTCGCTTGTCTCCGAGCTGATGCTCCAGCAAACTCAAGTGTCCCGCGTGCTCGAGAAGTTCGGCCCGTTCATGGCCCGCTTCCCGACGGTGGAAGACCTCGCCAACGCCCCCGAGCCGGAGGTGCTCGCGGCGTGGTCCGGGCTGGGGTACTACCGCCGCGCGCGGCTCCTGCACGCGGCGGCCAGGGCCGTCGTCGAACGCCACGCAGGCGTCTTTCCGGACGACCCCGCCGCCCTCCGCGCACTGCCCGGCGTCGGGCGCTACACCGCGGGGGCGCTGGCGTCGATCGTGTTCGGCCGACGCGAGCCGATCCTCGACGGCAACGTCCAGCGGGTCCTGCTCCGTGTCCACGCCAACGACGCCCAGCCGGCCGACAAGGCCACGCAGGACTGGGCGTGGGAGCGTGCGGCCGAGCTGGTCCGGGTCGCCGAATCGCCGGGCGTTCTCAACGAGGGCCTGATGGAGCTGGGCGCGATGGTCTGCACGCCGAGCGCGCCCCGGTGCCCGTCGTGCCCCCTCCGCCGCGCGTGCGCCGCGTTCGCGCAGGGGCGCACGGAGGAGATCCCCACCCCCAAGCCCCGCGCCGGCCAGCGGGACCACTTCGTGGTGTGCTTCCTTGTCGAGGACGCCGGGCGTGTGCTCGTCGAGACGCGCGGGCCGTCGGGCCTGTGGGCCGGGATGGTCCAGCCTCCCAGCCTGGAGAGCGAGCGGGAGATCGGGTTGGAGCAGGCCGCGGCGGCTCTCGGCGTGCGCGACCCGCGCCCCGTCGGGGCCTTCGTCCATCAGACCACCCACCGGCGCGTCGCGTTCACCGTGGCCCGCGGCGTGATGGGAGCGTCAGGCGACCGGCGCTGGGCCCGCCCGGACGAGCTCTCCGGCCTCGCCGTGTCGAACGCCCACCGGCGCGTGTTCGGCTTCCTGGGTGCGCCCGCCCCCGCCGTGGCCTGAGCTCACTGGGCCGCGATCCACCGGTCGATCTTCGCCTCCAGCACCGGCAGGGGCAGGGCGCCCGCGTCCAGCAGGGCGTCGTGGAACGAGCGCAGGTCGAACCGCTCGCCCAGCCGTTCCTCCGCCTTGGCCCGCAGGCGCAGGATGGCGAGCTGCCCGGTCATGTAGCCGGTTGCCTGCCCCGGCCAGCCGATGTAGCGGTCCACCTCGGCCCGGATGTTCTGGGCGCTCAGGGCGCTGTGCCGCGTCATGTAGTCGATGGCCTGCTCGCGCGTCCAGCCCATCGCGTGGATCCCGGTGTCCACCACCAGGCGCAGGGCCCGCCACATCTCGAAGTTCAGGCGCCCGAAGTTGTCGTACGGGTCGGCGTACAGCCCGCCCTCCGGCCCGCCGATCTCAAGGCCCAGCCGCTCGGCGTACAGCGCCCAGCCCTCGACAAACGCCGTGAACCCGAACGTCGAGCGCAGCGGGTGCTGGCCCTCCAGCTCCTGGGAGATGGCGATCTGGTGGTGGTGCCCGGGCACGGCCTCGTGCATGGTCAGGGCGACCATGTCGTAGGCCGGGCGCTGGTCGAGGTCGGCCACGTTCGCCATGAACATGCCCGCGATGCCCGTCTCGGGCGAGCCCGGGTAGTAGTACGCGCTCGGCGCCGCCTTGGACGCGAACTTGGGGATCGCGCCCACGCCGTACGGCAGGCGGGGCAAGCGCCGGAACAGGCCGGGCATCTCGGCGTCGATGGTCTTGGCGATCGACTTGTAGGCGCGGAGCAGGTTCTCCTCGTCCGTGAAGTAGAACCGCGGGTCGGTGCGCAGGTGCTCGACGAACGCCGCGAACTTCGCGTCGTCCGAGTCCCACGCCGACGCGTTGCCCTCCCAGTCGGTCTGGGCGATCACGCCCAACATCTCGGCCCGCAGGCGGGCCACCTGCTCCAGCCCGGTGCGGTGGACGGCGTCCGCGGCGGCGTCCGGCAGGGTGGTGTGCGTCGCCAACGCGTGGTCGTACGCCGCACGCCCGTCGGCCCCGTCGGAGATCGCCACCGAGGCCCGGCAGGCCGGGAGGTACTCGTTCTGGAGGAACAGCGCCAGCTCGCGGTACACCGGCACGATCGCCTCTGCGATCACCGCCCGCGCCTGGGCCGCCGTCTCGGACTGCTGGTCCACGCCCAGGAACGGCCGGTAGAACGGGCTGAGCCGCGGCTCGCGGGCGTACTCGGCCGACCCCTGCGCCATCGCCTGGGCCACCGCGGCCTCGACCGCCACCCGGGGCGGGACGCGCCCCTCGGCCATCCCCAGGCGCATGTTGTCCATCACGTCGCCCACCACGATGGGCACCTGGCGCAGCCGGGCCAGGTAATCCGCCCGGTGCTTGTCCGTCTGCATGGGCAGGGAGTCCGCCAGCTGGGGCAGCCAGATCTGGGGCCCGGACATGCCGGTGATGGGCGTCTGCCACGGCCGGAACCGGGCCCCGGCGATCTGGCGGTCCAGCTCGAAGGTGAGCAGGTCCGCGTCCAGCACGTCGGCCTCGGTGAACCCCGCACGCGGTAGTTCGGCCAGGGCCCGGCGGAAGGCCTGCACCCGCTCGTCCCACGCCAGGGCCGCCCGGGCCGAGGCGTCCCCCAGCCGGTCGTTCAGACGCTCGTCCCCGAAGGCCGGGCCGATCTCCTGCGGCGACCGCTCGTGGAGGGCCTCCAGGTACTCGGACATCAGGGCCCACAGCCCCGGGTCCCGGCCCGCCGGCGCCGGCGGCGAGAGCGGGGAATCCGCCCGGGCCGGGAGGGCGAGCAGCAGCACGGCGAGGACGACGGCGGCGAACCTTGGCATGGGCCAAGCGTACCGCCCGTCGATCCGGCCCGC
>CAYXFA010000028.1:0-40238 GCA_964464165.1 uncultured Phycisphaeraceae bacterium
AGCTGGTTGTCGATGCGGCGGGTCTCGTGGCGCTCGGTGCCGATGTCGTCGAGGTCGCCGAGGCCCTCGACGTCGTCGGCCCAGCGGATGCGGTGGAGCTTGCAGCGGCCGTTGCGGTCGAGCTCCTCGCGGAGGGTCTCGATCGAGGCGGACTCGATCTGGCGCGGGCTGAGCCAGGTGAACTTGGCGGCCCAGTGTCGGAGGAGGCGGGACTCGACCTCCTCGAAGGGGGCCTGCTCGATCTCGCGCTTGTTGACGCCGAGCTCGGCCGGGGCGATCTTGCGGAAGACGTTCTCCCGCAGCTCGTCGTCGGTCATGTCCGTGCGGAGCTCGCGCGAGGCGATGCCGCGGCGGAGCCAGTGCTCGGCGAGCTGTTCGCGGGTGAAGCGGCCGAGCTTGATGTCCGTGCCGCGGCCGGCCATGTTGGTGGCGATCATGACGGCGCCGAGCTGGCCGGCGTCCTGGACGATGTTGGCCTCGCGGTCGTGCTGCTTGGCGTTGAGCACCTCGTGCTTGATCTGGTGCTTGCCGGCGAGCATGCGGCTGATCAGCTCGGACTTCTCGACCGAGGTGGTGCCGACGAGGATGGGCTGGCCGAGGTCGTGGAAGCGTTTGATCTCGTCGACGATCTCCTCCCACTTGTCCTTGGCGCGGAGGAACATGAGGTCGTCGTGGTCGCGGCGGACGACCGGGCGGTTGGTGGGGATCGACACGACGTCGAGCTTGTAGATGTCGTGGAACTCCTGGGCCTCGGTGTCGGCGGTGCCGGTCATGCCGCTGAGGCGCTTGTACATCTTGAAGAAGTTCTGGATCGTGACCGAGGCGACGGTCTGCGTCTCGGGCTTGATCGGGACGCCTTCCTTGCACTCGACGGCCTGGTGGAGGCCGTCGGACCACTGGCGGCCGATCATGGGCCGGCCGGTGTTGGTGTCGACGATGACCACGCTGGGCTCGTTGCGGCCGGTCATGCGGTCGGGGACGTCCGCGACGATGTAGTCGCGGTCGCGCTCGTAGACGGCGTGGGCCCGGATGGCCTGCTCGAGCAGGTGGGGCAGGTCCATGTTCTCGTCGACGTAGAACGAGCCGACGCCGGCCACGCGCTGGGCCTCGGCGATGCCCTCGTGCGTGAGGTGGGCCTGCTTGCGGTCCATGCGGACCTCGTAGTACTGGACGAACTGGTCGCGTTCGAGCTCCAGGCGGGGCAGCTCGGCCTTGGCGGCCTCCAGGCTCTTCTTGAGCTCGGGGATGCGCTCGCGTTCGCGGACCTGGCGGATGTCGCCCTCAAGGCCCTTGATGCGCTCCTTGCAGGCGGTGACCTTCTTCTCGGCCTCCTCCCAGGGGCGCTGCTTTTCGAGCAGGTGGCGGGCCAGGCGGTCGGCGAGGTCGTACCGCGGCTGGTCGTCGTGGGCCATGCCCGAGATGATCAGGGGCGTGCGTGCCTCGTCGATCAGGGTGGAGTCGACCTCGTCGACGATGGCGAACTGGCGCTTGCGCTGCACCTGCTGCTCGACGGACCGCTTCATGTTGTCGCGAAGGTAGTCGAAGCCGAACTCGGCGGTCGTGCCGTAGACCACGTCGCAGCGGTACATCCGGCGCTTCTCGTCCTCGTTCTGCATGTGCTGGGGGTGGATGGCCCCCACCGTCAGGCCGAGCCAGCAGAAGAAGGGGAAGGTCCAGTCTCGGTCGCGCTGGACAAGGTAATCGTTGACCGTGACGACGTGGACCTGCTGGCGCTGGCAGCAGGCCATGTAGGCGGCCAGCGGGGCGACGATGGTCTTGCCCTCGCCGGTCTTCATCTCGGCGATCTTGCCCTGGCCGAGGACCATGCCGCCGATGAGCTGCACGTCGAACGGCCTGGCGCGGAAGGGCGGGCGGGACTCGGGGTACAGCTCCCGCACGGCCTCGTAGAGCCGGTTGGGGATCTCCACCTGCATCCACCCGGGCACGGGGGCCGTGCAGCCGAGGTAGATCCCGTCCGGGGCGGCCGGCTCCAGGGAGGCGGCGTGGGCGCGGACCTCCTCGTAGATCGCCCGGGCGTCGGACGGCAGGCGGGAGGGGTCGAAGTTGAACTCGGGGTTGAAGATGGCCCGGATACCCACCGCCCGGTCCATGCCCTCGCGGGCGACGGCGAAGGCCTCGTTGAGCAGGTCGTCGGGCTTGGTCCCGCGGTCGAACCGCTCGCGGAACTCGGTGATCTTGGCCCGGAGCTGTGCGTCGGTGAGCTTGCGGACCTCGCCCTCGAGGGCGCCGATCGCCTCGACGCGCTGGGTGTAGCGGCGGACGAAGCGCTCGTTGCGCGAGCCGAACATCTTGGAGAGGATCGGGCCGAGCAGGGGGATGTCGGAATGTGCCATGGGATGCCTTGTCGGCCGGTCGGTCGCCCGCGCGGTGCGCGGCGGCCCGATCGGCGTGGTGGTCTGGGGGTGGTGTCGGGGCGACGGGACGCCGGGGAAACCGGCGGTCAACGGCTCGCGGTGTGGGGGGACGGTCGGCGGAGCGCGGGACGCGCTTCAGGCGAACGCCGGGGGAGCGACCGAGAGCACCCAGGCCGACAGCTTGGGCGCGGCGCGGAGGCCGAGAGCCACGGCGGCGTGGATCGCCCGCGGGGCCTCGTCCCAGTCGGGCTCGGCGCGGGGTGGCTCGGCACGCCCGACGGCCCGTTCGGACATTTCACGGAAGGCCTGGACGACCTGCTCGGAGAGGCGGCGGATGCCGACGCGCTCCAGGGATTCGCCGCAGGCGCCCGCCGCGAGGCTGGCGCCGGAGAGCATCAGTTGCAGCCCGATGGCGAACACCACGAGGGCGGAAAGGCCCCCGGCGGGTTCGGTGTGGCGGGCGGAACGGGTCATCCGGGGAAGTATCGGCCCGACGGGGGTCCGAAGCAACAGACGGGCGGGGGATTGGGGCCGGTCGGGGGATGCCGGTCGGGGGCCGGCCCGGGGGGCGTCCCCCACCGGGATCGGGCGGTTTGTGGAGACCCGGGCGGGGCAGGGTCCGATATGTGTGGCAGGCCCGTCCCGGGCGCCCGGCCAGGGCGGCCCGGCCGGGCAACGATGAGCCCATGACGCAGGACCACCCCATGCTCGCGACTCGCAAGGCCCTGACCCCCACCCGCGACTCGATCACCCACAAGTTCACGATCGACCGGCACGAGGGCTACCTGACGATCGGCCTGTACCCGGACGGCACGCCGGGCGAGATCTTCATCAAGATCGCCAAGGAGGGCTCGGCCATCAGCGGCATGTGCCAGGCCTTCTGCCGCGCCTTCTCCATCGCCCTGCAGTTCGGCCTGCCCGTCGACGAGGCCGTCACCCGCTTCAAGGGCATGCGCTTCGAGCCCAACGGCCCGACCAGCAACCCCGACATCCCCACGGCCGACTCGATCGTCGACTATGTCGCCAAGTACATCGAAATCGAGTTCGGATCCACCCGGCGGGGCAAGTAGCCGGCAACTGCCCATTCAAATTTGCAATCGCACACCCGCAATGGGCGCGGATTTGTACAATTTCCCCCGATTTACTCACTTCGAGTCAAGCACCTTGCAAAGAATTCTGATGCAGAGGGTAACAGCGTGATTGCCGTAAGCCAAAGTACCCAACAGGCGTCCCCATGAGGCAGCCTCCATTGCAACAAATCCATTCTCCGTCGCTTATAAGCTCCTCTGCCGTCAATGATGGTGGGATACAAGCAGCCATCATTTGCCTGAAATCCCAAGAACAACTCCTTACGATCACGATTGTCCAACCACAGTCATTGCCAGGTATGTATCCCACCACTGAGAGCGACATCGCCTCACTACTCTGCGGCAACTGCAGTATGCTGAGTGTTTATCCGACGCGGATTGAAGCCTGGAGTCACGATGGATTCTTGAGAGCGATCTGTGGGCATTCAGTCTCGATCAGCTAAGTCATCCGACATCACAATGCGATGCCCAGATATAGTTACGAATCTACACATAACTTTTACCAGACTGCCTGACATTGCTCAGTTCTATGCTCAGCGCTTCAAAAAGGAGTTGGGAAATGAAAAGTACACTATCAATGATTGTTGCCATATTCTTGTTGTGTCCAAGCCCCTCGTTCGCTCAGTACACCCATCCCGCTGGTGAATATCTGGACGGGAATCGAAATACTTTCGTCACAAAGAGCCATCCAAAATCAGCCGGAACGGACTTCGTGATCAGTTATCCAGCGAGCTGGGCGTCGCTCAAAGGAGACCGCCCCAATGTCATGCAAAAATTTGTCAGCGAGGGCGGGCATGGTCTTGAAAGCATAGCCATTGGCACAATACCACTCCCATTGCCCACCGGGTACATCGCCACCACGCAGGAGCTAGAGGCGCTTCTCGCTCCATCGGAACTGCGGCAAATGCTACCGGCGGATGCCATCTTCGTCGATGCTCAATCAACAAGGATTGAAGGAGATCCCGCAGGAATCGTTGAATACATTCTGTACATTGACCGCGCAGGAACAACGCTGCTGCTCCACACATGGTCCATTTGGTTTATGTCAGGCAACACTCTTGTGCACATCAACTTCCAAGTAGGCGGTCTGGCGGGGATGGAGGCGGATGTGGCGGAGCGGATGGCCGCGTTCAAGCCGCTCTTCACCCTAGTAGCTAACAGCATCGTGTTTCCCAACAAACGAGTTAGCACAGGCAATGCGCCTGCCGCTTCCCGAGATCCACAAGATCACTCGACCGTTTATCCATATGACGGTTCTTCTCTTTTATTTCTTACTGCTGCTGTCAGCATGCTTATCACATGGGGGATAGGTTTGACACCGCCACTGATCGTCCGGTATATTCTCATGAAGCGTCCTCTTGATCGGAAAATCGCCACTCGCATCGCGGCAAGCTTCTCGGTGCTCTTCTTTATTCTGTTTACAGTTGCCAACGGCATGCTTGCAGATGGATTTATTGAAAGCAAGGATATTGGCCGCACAGGTGCTGTTTGGGTCATTATATTCTTTGTGTCTAGATGGATCATGTCTCGTGGTGCCGGATCCCTAGCAGCACAGGAAAAAGCCCTGGCCTGACGGGCCTCATAACATCAAATTGCCGCACATCCTCTAAACCACCCGGTTCGGCGGCTCGCGTCCTTCCAGGATCGCCGCGGCGTTCTCGGAGACCATCTCGGCCATCGCCGCACGCCACCGCGCCTCCGCACTCCCGATGTGCGGCGTCAGCACCGCCCGCGGGTGGGCCCGCAGCACCGGATGCACCTCCGGCTCCTGCTCGAACACGTCCAGCCCCACCCCCCACAGCCGCCGGGCCTCCAGCGCCTCGGCCAAGGCCGCCTCGTCGATCACCGGACCGCGGGCCGTGTTGACCACGATCGCCGTCGGTTTGAGCAGCCCGATCCGCTCGCGGCTGAGCAGGTGCCGCGTCGCCGGCGTCAGCGGCGTGTGCACGCTCACCACATCCGCCCGCCGCAGCCCGTCCTCGAGTTCGAACCGCTCGCCCCCCAAGGGCGCCATCTCAAAGTCGATGTGCCGCGACCGGGCGACATAGCCGATCCGCATGCCGAACGCCCGAGCCCGCAGCGCCGTCGCGTACCCGATCCGCCCCGCCCCCACGATCAGCAGCAGTTTGCCGACCAGGTCCTGCCCCATGAAGTCGTGCATGCCCAGGGGTCCACCCTCGGGATAGGCGTCCGACCGGGCGTAGCGGTCGGCCTCGATCAGGCGGCGGGCGGCGGCCAGCAGGAGGAGCATCGCCAGGTTGGCCGTGCCCTCCGTCACCGCGTCGGGCGTGTTGCAGACCACGATCCCCCGCCGGCGGCAGGCGTCCAGGTCGAAGTTGTCGTAGCCGACGGCGAAGTTGCAGACGCCCTTGAGGCGCGGCCCCGCGGCGTCGAGCAGCTCATCATCGATCCGGTCGGTGAACATCGAGCAGATGATCGAGGCCCCGCCCTTCTCCCCCACGAAGCGGAGGACTTCCTCCCGGGCCGGGCGGCCCTCCCCCAGCACGCGCACCTCGGCCCCCGGGACGGTGATGGTCCCGGGCGTGCGGCGCGTGACGGCGACGATCGGGGCTGGCGCGGGGTCCATGGCCGAGAATAGCCGGGCAAAGGCGGGCCGCGGAGGGAGTGGCGGGGGGCGGGCCGGGCGGCCCGGGTGTAGGCTGTGGCGCTCGGCGGCGCGTCCGGCGGGGAGAGGGGCGTTGTGGATATCTCGACCGTGCGCCTGGTTTCCTGGAACATTCTGCACGGCGGGGGGACCCGGCGCACGCCGCTGATCGCGCTGCGTCTGTGCGACCTGTCGCCCGACCTGGTGGTGCTGACCGAGTTCCGTCGCACGACGGGCGGGCAGATCGCGGGGGTGCTCTTCGACCTGGGACTGACGCACCAGCGTTCGACGGCGCCGGGGCCGGGCCGGAACGGCGTGCTGGTGGCCTCGCGATGGGCCCTGGAAGACGGGGCGGCGGGGCCCGGCGCGTGGGCGTCGCAGCGATGGCTGGACGTGCGTTTGCCCGGCCTGGACGCCTGGATCACGGCGGTCCACGCGCCGGACACGCACCGCTCCGACGCGGCCCGCGTGCAGCGACAAGCGGCGTACTGGCGGCATCTTGTGCGGATCTGCCGCGATCGTCGGGGGATGCGTCACATCGTCGCCGGCGACCTGAACACGGGCCGGCACCAGCAGGACGAGGCGGGGCGGACCTTCACGGGCACGGTGTTTCTGGGCCGTCTGGCGACGCTGGGATACCGCGACGCCTACCGCCTGCACGACCCGTCGGGCGTTTCGCCGACCTGGCTGAGCCACACGGGTTCGGGGTTCCGGATCGACGCCGTGTGGGCTTCGGACGGCCTGTCGGAGACGGTGCGTTCGGCCTGGCACGACACGCCCGCGCGGGGTCGCGGCGAGTCGGACCACGCGCCGGTGGTGGTCGATTTCGGCTTGCCGGCGGGGCTCTCCGGGGAGGAGCAAAACGCCGGGGTGACAAAAAACACCGGAAAAAGAGGGCTTTGCGCCCTTGCCCAGCCGACTGAGGACCGGTAAAACTGCGCGGCAGGACACCGCGTTTGCCTCTTCAACGAGGAAGACTGGAGCAAGGAATGGCTAAGAAAGCAGCGAAGAAGACCGCCCGCAAGACCGCCGGGAAGAAGACCGCGGCCCGGAAGGCCCCCGCTCGCAAGGCGACCAAGGCCGCCCCGGCGGCCAAGCCCGCCCCGGTGGCCAAGCCCGCCCGCATCACCGGCGCCAAGGGCAAGCCCCGCAGCAAGTCCGAGGTGATGAGCGTCCTCGCCGAGCAGGCGGGCATTTCCAAGAAGGAAGTCGCCGCGGTGTTCAACGCGATGGGCCAGATGATCGCGGCGGACCTGAGCAAGGGCTCGGCCGGCATCTTCAACGTGCCCGGCCTGATGAAGGTCACCGTCCAGCGCAAGCCCGCCACCAAGGCTCGCAAGGGCATCGACCCCTTCACCAAGGAAGAGCGGATGTTCAAGGCCAAGCCCGCCCGCAACGTCGTCAAGGTCCGGCCGCTCAAGGGCCTCAAGGACTTGGTCGCCTGATCGAGACCTTCACGCGGAAGTCCACCCGAGCCCCGGCGCGTGCCGGGGCTCGTTGTTTTTGCGTCACTCGGCGAAGCGGGCGATGAAGTCCTCGTACCGGGTCACCACGCCGTTGGTCTCGATCACGTCGGCGTCCAGGGGGATCGGGTCGAGGTGCAGCACCTCGTGGTTGGCCAGGTGCTCGCCGAACCACTCGTCCATGAATCGGTCGGTCTCGGCCGCGTGCGGGTTCCATCGCTGGGGCGGGTTCCAGAGGATGTAGGTGTCCACGCCGAGCGCCATGTTGTGGAGCATGAACTGCTCCCAGAGCCACTTCTCGTTGTCGAGCTGGCGGGCGGTGCACCAGGTGTCCGGGCCGCGGGCGCCGTAGCCGGGCGGGGAGATCCACGGGTGCACCGGGCCCGCGGCGGCGGCGGAACGGATCGCGTTGATCGTGATGATCAGGTGGTTCCAGCGGTTGTGCTTCGGGAGGCGGTTGTAGAGCGAGCCCGCGGAGCCGTAGTTGGTGATGTAGCTGCTCGGGGCGGAGATCCCGTGGATGGTCGTCTCCGACCACGGGGAGTTGTAGTGACGGAGCACGGTGAACGACATCTTCATGTCGTTGTAGTTGGAGTGATCGATCGTGCGCTCGTAGGCTTCCACGAACGGCCGGTGCATAGTCTCGCGGATGATGTCAGTCCGAAGCTGCAGCGCGGCGTCGGAGTAGGCCTTGTGAGCGGGATCGGCGGCGGGTTTGCGGTCAAGGAACGTCTGAAGATCGACGGACAGGAACTCGGACGGCAACACCCCGGTGAGCCGGTGGGCGTTGTCGAGCAGCGCCCCGAAGAAGGCCCGGCGGTCTTCCGGCTCGACGTGCCAAAAGCTGATGCCCTTCTCGAGGTCCTGCACCAGGTAGTCCGGCGTGACGCCACGGCGTTTGAGCTGCGTGGCGAAGGTCCGCCAGTACTCCTCCATGCCGTCGCGGAAACCGCCGCGCCGCCAGAGCTCGACCGGGTCCGACTGGTCGAACGGGTTGCGGGTGGCGATGTCGAGCTCCTGCCAGAAGCGGAACACGACCTTGGGCGGGGCTTCGGTCTGGATCCGGGCCGCGATGCGGTTCGCGAGCTGCTCGGCGGGCATCGAGGCCGGGCGGAGGAGGATGGTCTGGACCATGTTGCGGAACGGCTCGGGCGTCGAGCGGTCCCACGTGTAGACGTTCGCGCGGCGGCCCTCGTGCGAGTCGCCGTCCGTGCCGCCCTGGGGCGCGGAGTTGTTGCCCCCGCCCCCGGTGTTGCCGGACTTGCCGGGGAACGCGCCGTACGCGCCCCCGCTTCCTCCGCCCCCTCCACCACCGCCGCCGCCGCTTCCGCCGCCGCCACCCCCACCGCCCTTGCCGCCGCCGGCCGCACCGGCCGCGGTCAGAGCCGCTGCAGCGCCGCCCCCGCCACCACCCCGACCGGCGGAACCGTCGCTCGCGGAACGCACGCCGCCGGACCCGGTTATCAGCTCGGGCGCGCCGTCCTCCTCGCTCACCTCGACCCGGGACGCGAAGCGCGGCTCCAGACGGGTGATGACCCGGCCGTCGGGCATCCGGATGGTCACCTCGACCAGGCGGCTCGCGGGCTCCGCCTCGGGTTGCTTCGTTTCCTGGGCCTCGGCGCGCGGGGCCGCCGGCTCGGCGGCGACCTCCGCGGCGGGCTTGGCCCGCACGGCCGAGGCGGGCTTCAGGGCCCGCGACGCGGGCTCGGCCGCCGTCGCCGCGGCGCCGACCAGGCCGGCCAAGCCAACAACGAGAAGTTTGGCGAAGCGTGTGTGGTTCCGCATGGTTGGTTCCTCCACCGGGCGAGGGTCCGGCCCATCAAGATGCGTTTCACGCCGGGCAACACCCAGCCCCGCATCCAAGCCGTGCCCGCGGGCGTGCCGCACACCCCGCCGCCCTCGCCCAGACGCTACGAACGGACCAGGGACCGTAGGGCTATGGGACCGGCGCAGAGGTCGTTACCCTCCTAGGGTGACGCCCCCTGCGCCGTCCGAATACGGAGCGCCCGACGGAGACTTGCCGTGGCGACGAGCCTGATCAACCGCGCCGGACCGGCCTCGGTCGCGCTGGAATCGACCCTCCTGCTCCACGGCGTGCCCCGCGATTCGGCCCTCCCGCTCTTCGACGAGCTGGAGGCGATCGTGGGCTCGGAGGGGGCCCACGCGGCGACCATCGGCGTCCTGCACGGGCGGCCGGTGGTCGGGCTGAGCCGGGACGAACTGGCCGAACTGCTCGATGCCGGCCCCGTCGCCAAGCTGAACACCGCCAACCTCGGCGTGGCCCTCCACCGGGCCCATCACGGCGCGACGACGGTCAGCGCCACCATGGAGCTCGCCGCCTTGGCGGGGATCCGCGTGTTCGCCACGGGGGGGCTGGGCGGCGTGCACCGCGGCTACGGAGAGCACTGGGACGTGTCCGCGGACCTCTTTGCGCTGACGCGGTTCCCGGTCGGCGTTGTGGCGTCCGGAGTCAAGAACCTGCTGGACGTGGGCGCCACACGGGAGTTTCTCGAGACGCTCGGCGTGCCGGTCGTGGGGTTCCGGACCGAGCGGTTTCCGGCCTTTTACTTCCGGGAAAGCCCGGCCTCGGTGGACGCCTCGTTCGACGACGAGGCCGAGCTCGCTGCCTACCTCCGGGCCGAGCTCGGGCGCACCGGGCGCGGCGTGCTGGTCTGCAACCCGATCCCGCCGGAAGCCGAGCTGGACCGGCACGCCTGGGACGGCTGGCTGGCCAGCGCGGAAGCCCAGGCGAGACAGGGCGGCGCCTCGGGACGGGGGGTCACGCCCGCGGTGCTGGGGGCGCTGCACGGGGTGTCCGGCGGGGCGACCCTGCGCGCCAACCTCGCGTTGGTCCGGTCGAACGCCGCGCTGGGGGCGCGGCTCGCCCTGAAGATGGGATCGGGCCCCGCCAAAGCCTGAACGGTTATAAGACGGCGGGCTGATTTCATGCAAGTTTGACGGTCCGGGCGGGTGGCCGAAAAGGCCGTTGCGACGGGCCAAGTGCTAGACTCCGGCGACCGACGCGGCCGGCCGCCACGCCCGCTCGCGCTGCCCGGGGCGGCACGCCGCGCACGGTTGGAGTCGAGAGAGAGCCGACGGGGCCCCGCGCCCCCCAACCCCCCCTGGAGACAGAAGATGCGCCATCACCACGGAATCGCGACGCTCGTCGCTCTGGCCGGGCTCTGCCCGCTCGCGGCCGCCCAGGATTCGGTCAGCAGTTCGCTCGGCGGTCTGCCGGGCGACGGGCTCGATCCCTGGTCGCAGGGGTGCGCGGCGTACGTCGTCGACCTCGCCCCGATCACCACGTCGCAGGGCAACGTGTTCGGCGTGGCGCCCATCCTCAAGGCCTCGCGGATGAGCAGCGCCAACTTCAACGCCCTGGGCTCGTCGGTCACGATCAGCCCCGACGTGCTGACGGGCGCGGCGTTCACCCGGTCGTCGTACTCCGTGTGGTCGCAGGCCGGCGCCGGCGTGGGTCCGCAGAACACCCAGCCCTCCACGGTCAGCCCCACGGGCACGGCCTCCCGCTTCGCGGTCGCGCTGAGCGAGTTCGGCCAGACCGACTCGGGCCGCAGCTACAACGGCATCGTCGGCGCGATGGTCGCCTACCGCCCGAGCGAGCCCAACCGGCTGTACGTGGACCGGCGCGTCGCCGCCGTCAACCTCTCGGGCCCCACCGTCGGCGACTCGTCCCAGCTCGGCGGCGTCTCGATCGACGCCAACGGCAACCTGTACTTCCGCGCCGACAACAGCGGCTCGACCGGCCCCAACCAGCTCACGGGCAACAACGGGTTCCGCACCCGCCTGGCCGACCGCGACTGCGGCCGGTTCAACCTGATCTCCACCGGCGGCACGCTCGACGCGACCGACTGGATCGTCAGCGGCAACGCCACCATCCACGGCGTGCCCTCGAACATCCCCGCCTCGGTGGTGGGCGGCAACGGCCTGTACGCCGGCCCGAACTTCAACGACCAGTACGTGTACGGCGCGCTCGCGCCGACCGCGACCAACGGCCACCTCGCCGCCGGGGCCCCCGCCCACCGCGGCTCGTTCGCGATGACCCAGCACCAGGCGCTCGGCTCGGGCGTCTACACGCTGGCCACCAGCGCCAACGAGGCCGGCAACGGCACCGCCCGCGCCATCAACGTGTGGTCGGTCAACGCGAGCGGCGCCGTGGTCGACAAGGCCCTGTACGTGGTGCCCCTCACGGTCACCGATAACGAGAACGGCTTCACGGTCAACTACATCGCGGGCGTGGCCCAGAGCCGCCACCACACCGGCTCGACCGCCTACCGCGGCGGCGTCGGCACCGTCGCGATCGGCAACGACCAGGCCGGCCGGACCCTGATGGCGACGACCATCTCCGAGAACGGCCTGAACGGCGACGTGTCGCACCAGATCGTCGTGGGCCGCTTCGACAACCCGCAGGGCCCGGTCGAGTGGACCATGGCGGCGTACATCGACCAGTTCAACCTGTTCACGCCCAACTCGGGCAAGCGCATCTACGACGCGGACGGCAACGTGATCGGCCAGCTCGTCACCCTCAGCCAGGTCAACGGCTCGCTGACCGGGCCCGGGATGTCGGCCCCGGCCATCGACGCGGCCGGCAACATCTGGTTCATGAGCTCCGTCGAGCTCTTCGACCGCCTGCCCGGCGGCGGCTCGGACAACGACAGCGCCCTGATCCGCGCCGTCTACGACCCCGACACCTTCTCGTACCGGCTCGAGCTGGTGCTCGAGCTCGGCACGATCGCCCAGGGCGTCAACTCCGACCGGCCCTACCGCATCGACTTCCTCGGCACCGCCGCGGGCAGCAACACCCCGGCGCCGAACGCGCTGTGGTCCTCGGCCGTGTCCGACAAGGCGTGGAACAACGCGTCGCTCGCCGGCGTCGACCCCGCCGACCCGATCACCAACGGCGGCCTGGTCATCTCCACCGCCATCACCTACGACGTGGACGGCGACGGTTACTTCAACGACCCGACCAGCGGCTTCTACAACCCCGCCCGCCCGGCCGACGAGTCCTACCAGGTGCTGCTCTACGTGGGCTACTACGCCGACGAGGCCCCCTGCCCCGCGGACTTCAACGGCGACGGCCAGGTGAACTTCTTCGATGTGTCCGCGTTCATCGCCGCCTTCAACGCCCAGCTGCCGTCCGCGGACGTCGCGGCCCCGTTCGGCGCCTGGAACTTCTTCGACGTGTCGACCTTCATCGGCCAGTTCAACGCCGGCTGCCCGTGATCGGACCTTCCGGCGGTCCCGGCCGCCGGAAAAACCTCATCCCGAACGCCCGCGCCCGCCCGGCGCGGGCGTTTCTTTCGCCCGCCCCCGGCCTTGAACCTTCGCTAACCCGCCGAATCCTCGGGACTTAGGGCTATACTGGCGACCATCCCCGACCTTTCCGGAGCCGCCATGCGCCAGTCACTGCCCGTGCTCGCCGCTTTCTGCATGCTCGTCCCGGCCGCCCGGGCCTGGGACCCGCACACCGGGGACTGGAGCAAGTCGCACGAGACCGACCTGCGCGTCATGACCTGGAACGTGCAGGACGGCATCTGCCGCACCGCGGTCAAGACGGACGCCGCCAACAGCTGGAACGGGCTGGTCCGGATCGTGGCCGCCCTGCGGCCCGACGTGCTCATCCTGCAGGAGGCCGGCGACAACACCGGCAACGGCACCGGGTCGGGCGTCGACACCGTCGAGCAGTTGGAGACCACGATCGAACTGTTCTTCCGCGGCGGCGCGGACCCTTTCCGCGGCGGCGAGGTCGGCAGTTTCGTTCAGAAGTTCGTGCCCGGCTACGACCTGCCCTACGTGTTCGTCTCCGGCGCGACCGACGGGTTCAACCGCAACGTGATCCTCTCGCGGTACCCCTTCGCTTCCATCAACGGCGGCCCGCCCACCTCGAACGACATCGTCATCGGGCCCGACCTGTACGCCCCGGGCGGGAACGGCGGCATCCGGGGGTTCATGTTCGCGCAGATCGACCTGCCCGACGCCACCTACGGCGGCGACTTGGTGGTCGGCAACGCCCACCTGCGCTCGGGCGGCGCCGCTTCGGACCTGGACGAACGCCTCCGGGCCTCCCGGAACATCGCGTACTTCATCGACCACTACTTCAACGGGGCCGGCACGGGCGTGTCCGACCCGAGCAACAAGGTGTACGTGCCGGCGACCGGCGGGCTTCTCGACGCACGCACCCCGTTCGTCTGGGGCGGGGACTTCAACCAGCAGCCCGGCTCCGGCTCCAACCGGGGCCCCGTCGAATGGACGACACAGGCCGAGTTCGTCGGCGGCGCCGACGGCACGGACCGCGACCGCACCGATTGCTTCCGCGACCTGGCCGCGCACCCCGTGTCCGGCGAGACCAGCACCCAGGGGTCCAACTCCAAGCTCGACTACCTCTGCTGGCAGGACTCGATCGCGGAGGCCCGCCGCTCGTTCATCTTCCGCTCGGTCGGCTCCGGCGTGACGATCGGCTCGCTGCCGTACCCCGTGGACAGCTTCCCCACCAGCCCCCTGGCGGCGTCGTCCGCCGCGTCCGACCACCGGCCGGTGATCGTCGACCTCATCCTCCCGCCCGCCGACGTCCACCCCGGTTGCTCCGCCGCGGACGTGGCCGAGCCGTTCGGCACGCTGAACTTCTTCGACCTGGCCGGGTACCTGGCGATGTTCAACGACGGCCACGCCGACGCGGACATGGCCGAGCCGTTCGGCGTGCTGAACTTCTTCGACCTGGCGGCCTACCTGAGCGTGTTCAACGCGGGGTGCCCCTGAGCCCCGGCGGGGGAGCGGGGAGCTAGGGATCAGTTCAGCCCCTGCTCGCGGAGCTGGCGGACCTCGGCCTGGGCACGGTCCAGCTCGCGCTTCATCGCCCGGACGCGGAGCAGGGAGCGGACCCGGGTCAGCAGCTCGAGCTTGTTGACCGGCTTGGTCAGGAAGTCGTCCGCGCCGGCGTCGACGGCCCGCTCCACGTCCCCCACTTCGTTGAGCGCGGTGACCATGATCACCGGGATGTCGCGCGTCGCGGCGTTCTGCTTGATCCGCTCACAGACCTGGAAGCCGCTCATCCGCGGCATCATGACGTCGAGCAGCACGATGTCCGGGGGCCGCTCGGCGATGGCCTCCAGCGCCTCGCCGCCGTCGCGGGCCACGCGCACCTCGCCCCCCAGCTCGTCCAGGTAGGCCTGGATCAGCTCGAGGTTGTGCTCGTTGTCGTCGACCACCAGGATGCTGTCCTGCGCCAGCGAGCGGTCGGCGGGCTGGGTTGCGGGCTCGATCATCGCGTTCTCCTCCCGTTGGCCTTCGCCCCGCGCGGGCCCGGGCCCGTCCGTCGGCGGGTCGGACGCCTAATCTTTGCAGGCCGGGGGGCCGCGGGCCCGCCGCCTCGACCATTCCCTTTTCACCCCCGACCCCGGAGCACCCTTGGGCGCCTGGCAGGATCCATACCAGACCCCCACCGTCGCCGTGCTGCTGTCCGGGCTCGGCCCGGACGCCCGGGGCGCCGCGGACGGCGTGATCGAGCGCCTGGGTCGCAAGCCCAAGCCCGCCTGGATCACGCCCTGGGGCTGGGCGCTGTGCGTGGCCCGCCCGGAGCCGGAAGGTCCGGTCTTCTTCGTCCCCGACCCGGAACGCCCCAGGATCGCGGCACGCGTGCCCCGGGCGGTCTTTAACGACCACGCGCCCCGCCTGAGCCGGTCCGCCCGGGAGGCGATCGTCCACGCCTCGTGCGTGGGGGACGGCGTGTGGGTCGAGTGGGCCGCCGCCTCGACGGCCGTGCTGGAGCCGGTCTTCGCGATGATCGACCCGCGGTGACCCAACAAGGGACGGGAAGGGGCGGGGAAGGCCGCAGGAACCGGCGGGTATGGAGCCCGACCGCCCGCCGCGCCGATGGATAGCGGATTCACGGAGGAGCAGGATGGTGACCACGCGGAGGACGGGGCATCGCGCACGGGTTCGGGCGTTCGTCGGCGTGCTGGCCCTGGCGGCCGGCGTGGCGTTCGGCGGGCCGCTCAGCGGGCGCATCGGGGCTCTGATCTCCCGCACCGACCTGGGCGGGGCCACGGTCGCGGTCCACGCGATCGACCTGGACACCGGGGCCGAGGTCGCCGCCTACAACGCCGACCTCGCCAGCATCCCCGCGTCGAACATGAAGATCCTGACCTCCGGGGCCGCCCTCTCGGTCCTCGGGACGGACTTCGTGTTCCGCACCGAGATCCTGATCGACCCGTCGGTCAGCCCGCCGCGGCTGATCCTCCTCGGCTCGGGCGACCCCGCCCTTGGGGACCCCGTTCTGCTCGAACGCCCGGAGGTCGGCCTGACCGTGGACCGGCTGTTCGACCAGATCGCCGCCGCCCTCCGCGCCAAGGGCGTCGAGCGGCTCGGCGAGGTCGTCATCGACGACCGGGTCTTCGACCGGGACTACCTGCACGCCTCGTGGCCCGAGGACCAGCTCAACCGCTGGTACTGCGCCGAGCTGGGCGGCCTGAACTTCCACCGCAACGTCGTCACCGTCTTCACCGAGCCGACCGCCGACGGCGGCTCGCCCATCACCACGCTGGTGCCGGACGCCCCGTGGATCGAGCTGGCCAACCGCGCCCGGACGGACCTGTCCGGCACGAACACCGCCTGGGTCGCCCGCCCCGCGCCGTCGGACGCCATGACCCTCCTGGGCAAGGTCCGCACCCGGAGCGAGATCCAGGTGGCCGTCCACAACCCGCCGCTGTACGCCGGCCGCATCGTGGCCAACGAGCTGGCCAAGCGGGGCATCGCCACGCCAGACCGGTGGGCGTACGACCACGTCCGCCTGGCGGGCGACACCGACAAGTTCCCCGACGCCCGAACGCTGGTCGTCATCACCACGCCCATCGCCGACGTGCTGCGCCGCGTCAACACCGACTCGCACAACCTGTACGCCGAGTGCCTGTTCAAGCGGATGGGCCACCAGGTCACCGGCGAGCCGGGCTCGTGGGCGAACGGGGCCGCGGTGGTCCGCATGGTCCTTTCGGACGCGCTCGGGCACGAGAAGGCCGACTCGACGGTCGTCGCGGACGGGTCCGGGATGTCGCGGCTCAACCGTGTGCGGCCCAGCACCATCACCGCCTTCATGCGCTGGCTCTCGCGCGACGCCGCCCGCTGGGACGCGTTCACCGCGTCCCTGGCCGTGCCCGGGGAGGGCACCCTCCGCAGCCGTTTTACCTCGGGCGAGTTCTCGACGCGCATCGCCGCCAAGAGCGGCTACCTCAACGGCGTGTACGCCCTGTCCGGCGTGCTGACCGAGCCGGCGACCAACCGGCGGGTGGCCTTCAGCATCCTCATCAACGACGTCCCCGGGAACCAGGCCCGCAACGCCCGCCCGCTGCACGAGAAGATCATCGCCGAGATCGATCGCTGGCTCGCGCCGGAACCCGCCGGGGAGCCGGTCAACTTCGGCGGCTGATCAGGCCCGGCGCGCGACCGTCGGCAGCACCGGCGGCCAGGAACGCACCGCCTGGCCGTTCCGGGCGTCTCCCGCCGTCTTGGGCGTGGCATCGAAACCGACGCGGTCGCACCCGTGCGAGCGGTCCCACACCGCGTCCCGGCCCGCGTCGCTGTTGGCCACCCAATGAAACAGGGCCGCGTGGTGGTCACGGACGTCGACCGAGCGCCCCAGCACCGCCACGAACCGGGCCGCGGTCGGGCCGGCGAACAGGTCGGCCAGGATCCGCTGGCCAAGCCCTTCCGCCGCGGGCTCGTCGAGATCCCGATCCGCCCGGACGAACAGCCAGCCGGGCGCCCGCTCGGGCGACGCGGCGTCGAGCACCCCGGCGACGGCCTTCGCCCGACGCTCGTCGGCCGCCCGCTCCTCCGGCGTCGGGACCGCCCGCGGCGGGCCCAGCGGACGCCCGTCCGCGTCCTCCCCCGGCGCCTTGCGCGTCGCGTCGAAGCCGATTTTCGTGCCCGACCCCAGACGGGGGGCCGCGTGATCGAGGATGTCCAGCGCCCCGTGCACCCGCTCGACGTCGCGGGACGGGACGCAGTGGCGGCACACCGCTTCCAGCACCGCCGTCAGGTCGTGGCAGTCGACTTCCTCGTCGACCACGATGACCGTTTTCGTCCACGCCATCTGCCCGGCGCCCCACACGGCGTGCATCACCTTGCGGGCGTGCATCGGGTACTGCTTGCTGATCCGGATCACCGCGCAGTTGTGGAACGCGCCGAACATCGGCAGGTCGTAGTCGACGATGTCCGGGATCAGCGTCTTCAGCAGCGGCAGCATGATCCGCTCGGTCGCCTTGCCGAGGTAGTAGTCCTCCTGCGGCGGCAGGCCGACGATCGTGGTCGGGTACACCGCGTCGCGCCGGTGCGTCACCGCGGAGACCTCCGTCAGCGGGTACCGGTCCGGCATCGAGTAGAAGCCGGTGTGGTCCCCGAACGGGCCCTCGAAAACCGCGCCGTCGCCCAGTGGGCCCGCGTCGGGGTCGCGCGGGTCCCAGCCGGGGCGCCCCGCGTCCGTCCGAACCCAGCCCTCGATCACGATCTCCGCGTCGGCCGGCACCCACAGCGGCACGGTCTTGGCCCGGCACAGCCTGATCCCCTTGCCGTTCAGGAAGCCCGCCATGAGCAGCTCGCTGATGCCCGGCGGCAGGGGGCAGGTCGCGGCGTACGGCAGCACGCTCGGCCCGCCCAGCACGATCGCTACGGGCATCGGTTTGCCGAGCGCTTTCCAGCTCCGCCAGTGGGCCGCCCCGTCGTGGTGCATGTGCCAGTGCATCGCCAGACGGTCCTTGCCCAGCAGCTGCACGCGGTACATGCCGATGTTGTGGCTCTTGGGCTTCGGGTCGTCCCGGTCGTCGGCGTGGATGGTGTGGATCCCGGCCAGCGTGATGAACCGGCCGCGGAACTCGGCCTCCCACCGGGCGGGGTCGATGGCCGGGTGCCCCAGCCCGGGCACGGCGTCGTTGACGCCCGCCGGGTACCCCACCGCCGCGTAGTCCCCGTCATGCTCCCAGCAGCGGATCATGCCCAGGCGCGTCAGGTCGACCGCGTCACCGGTCTTGACGACCTCCTGGCACCGCCCCGGCCCCTTGATGCGCTTGGGCCCGATCTTCAGCAGCGGCAGGAACTTCCGGCCCTTGGCGAGCGCCTCGCCGAGCGACTGCGGCGGCTCGGGTTTGACCAGTTCCCCGATCGTCCGGCCGATGTCGTCGAAGGCCCGACCGCCCAACGCCATCTCCATCCGCCGGTACGATCCGAACGCGTTGATCAGAACGGGGAAGTCCGAGCCAGGCACGTTCTCGAAGAGCAACGCCCGCCCGCCGAAGCCGTGAAACTCCGGATCGTTGAGCCGGGCGGCGTCGGACCCCGGGTTCGGCGCTCGCGATTTGCTCTCCCGGTCCGCCCTCCGGGCGATCTCCAGGACCGCGGAGACCGGCTCTTTCACGCGAACGATCTCCCCTTCGGATCCGAGCGCGGCGACGAACGATGCCAGATCGGGATACATTGTGCCTCAGGATATGACCCAGCCCAACCCCGCCACCCCCCCGCCCGTCCACGAAGCCGCCGCCCGGCGCGACTGGCCCGCCTACTTCGACCGCATGGAGGGCAAGCCCCCGCGGGCCACGCTGCTCATGGCGCTCGAAAAGTTCGGCCCGACCGACCCCGCGGCCCCGCCGCTGGGCGCGGACCTGGGCTGCGGCGCGGGACGCGACGCCGAGGCGATGCTCGAAGCCGGCTGGCGGGTCTGGGCCCGGGACGGCAGCGAGGAAGCCGTCCGGCGCGTCCACGCCCGCCCGGCCTGCCGGGCCGCGATCGACGAGGGGCGTCTGGACGTGGGCGTGGCCCCCTTCGAGACCGTGACGATCCCGCCGGTACGTCTGCTCAACGCCAGCTTCGCGTTGCCCTTCTGCCCGCCGGCCCACTTCCCGGGCCTGTGGGCCAGGATCGCCGCCGCGATCCAACCCGGCGGGCGGTTCGCGGGCCAGTTCTTCGGCGACCGGGACGACTGGGCGGCGCTCGAAGACCGCACCCACCTGACCCGCGCTGAAACCCTGGCCCTGTTCGACCAATACGTCCTCGAGCATTTCGAGGAAGAGGACCGTCCGTCCGCCCACGCCGGCGAGCACCACAAGCACTGGCACGTGTTCCACATAGTCGCGAGGAAACGATGACCGCGATCCAACTGACGGGCGTCGAGAAGGTCTACAGGGGCCGCGTCCACGCCCTCCGCGGCGTCGACCTGACCGTCCACCCGGGCGAGATCTTCGGTTTGCTCGGGCCCAACGGGGCCGGCAAGTCGACCCTGGTCAAGATCCTGATGACGGTCATCCGCCCCACCGCGTGCCACGGCTCGGTGCTCGGCAAGCCCGTCGGCCACCGCCCGACCCTGGCCCGCATCGGCTACCTGCCCGAGCACCACCGCTTCCCGTCCTACCTCAAGGGACGCGAGGTGCTGGAGTTCTTCGCCGCCATGTCCGGCGTGCCGCGCCGGGACCGGCGCAAGCGCTCCGCCGAGCTGCTCGAACTCGTGAACATGTCCGAGTGGAGCGAGAAGAAGGTCGGCGGCTACTCCAAGGGCATGCGCCAGCGCGTCGGCATCGCCCAGGCCCTCATGAACGACCCCGAGCTCGTCCTGCTCGACGAGCCCACGGACGGCGTCGACCCCGTGGGCCGGCGTGAGATCCGGGGCGTCCTCGCGCGGCTCAAGGAAGAGGGCAGGGCGGTGTTCCTCAACAGCCACCTCCTCAGCGAGCTGGAGATGGTCTGCGACCGCGTCGCCATCATGGTCCAGGGCAAGGTGCTGCGACAGGGCGCCATCGCCCAGCTCACGGAGGGCAAACGCGGCTACGTCATCACCGCCGCCGAGCCCTTCGACGAAGACCACGCGGCGACGGTGCGGGCGGCGTACGGCGCGGACGCCCCCGAGGCCGACCTCGTCTTCGACGCCAACCGCGTCACCGTCCGGACGGACGACCCGCTCCGCATCCAGCCGGTCATCGACGCCCTGCGGGCCCGGAGCGTCGTCCTGTCCGCCGTCACGCCCGTCCGGCCCACGCTCGAGGACCTGTTCATGGAGACCGTGGCGTCCGACGCGTCCCACGGCCGACCGGGGGCCGCCCCGCGTCGATCCCGGAAGGGGGACCGCCCGTGATCCTGACCCAGACCGCCGCCATCTTCCGGGACGCCTACCGCGAACTCAACGCGCGCAAGCTCTTCTGGATCACGATGGGGCTGAACGTGCTGGCCGTGGCGGTCTTCGCTTGCCTGGGCATCAACGAGCGCGGCCCCACCCTGCTCCACTGGACCTTCGACAACGATCTCCTGAACACCCGCCTCGTGTCCAAGAAGCTCTTCTACACACTCCAGTTCACCACCTGGGGCATCCCGATCTGGCTGAGCTGGGTCGCTTCGATCCTCGCCCTGATCTCCACCGCGGGCATGTTCCCCGACCTGATCACCGGCGGCGTGATCGAGACCATGCTCTCCAAGCCGATCTCCCGGGCGAGGCTCTTCCTGACCAAGTACCTCGCCGGGCTGCTGTTCGTGACGCTCCAGGTCGCCGTGTTCAGCGCCGGCTGCTTCCTGGTCATGTGGATCCGCGGCGGCACGCCCCGCCCGGGCCTGTTCCTGGCCGTGCCCATCGTCGTCTTGTTCTTCAGCTACCTCTTCGCGGTGTGCGCCCTGCTCGGGCTGGTCACCCGCTCGACCATCGCCGCGCTCCTGCTCACGCTGCTCTTCTGGTTCATGGTGTTCCTCGTCAACTCCACGGACGCCATGTTCCTCGCCCAACGCGAAGGCTCGATCGTCCGCGTCGAGGACGCCCGCAAGAACGTGGACAACCAGGTCGTGTTCGCCGACCGCCGCCTCGCGCAGCTCGACGAGGCCGGGGACCCGCCGCTCGATCCCGAGGGCGTCCCGCTGACCGACGAGGACGCCCGCCGCCTGGCCGCCAACCCCGCGCTGGAACTCAGCCGCAAACGGCTGGCCGACGCGGAGCGCTCCGTCAGAACCTGGAGCCGTTGGGCCGCGCTGGTCGGCCGGGTCAAGTTCGTCCTGCCCAAGACGCAGGAGACCATCAAGCTGCTCGAACGCTCGCTCATCTCGAAGGAAGAGATCCGCAGGCTCACCGCGGAATCCACCGGTGCGGACCCCGGCGACCTCCCGGACGACGACTCCGACACGCCCGCGTTCGCCGAGCCCCGCGCCCAGCAGCGCGTCCAGGAAATCTTGCGCGGCCGCTCCCTGGCCTGGGTGCTCAGCACCTCTCTGGCCTTCGAAGGGCTGTGCCTGGGCCTGTGCGTCCTGATCTTCTCGCGCCGCGATTTCTGAGCGACAACCGTCCGCAACCGGAAGGCGTCACCCGCCGGCCCGGCCCAGCTCCGCGCCGCGGTCGCGGGCCGCGCGCACGGCCCGGACCACCGCCTCGCGGACCCCCGCCGCGTCGAGCGCGTCCGTCGCCGCCGCGGTCGTGCCGCCCTTGCTCGTCACCGCCGCCCGCAGCGCGTCCGGGGGCTCGTCCGTCGCGCCGAGCAGCGCCCCCGCCCCCGCCACCGTCTGGCGGACGACCGCCAGCGCCCGCTCGCGGTCGAAGCCCAGGCTCTCCGCCGCTCCGGCCATCGCCTCGGCCAGGTAGAACACGTAGGCCGGCCCCGACCCGGCGAGGGCCGTGAAGGCGTCCATCAAGGACTCGTCCAGACGCACCGTCTCGCCGCTGGCGCCGAACAGACGCTCCACCCGGCGCAGGTCGTCCGGGCCCGCCCCCGGCCCCGGGCACACGGCGCTCATCCCCATCCCGACGCGGATCGGCGTGTTCGGCATCACGCGCACCACGCGGGCGCGCGGGCCGAGCCCGGCCGCGACCGCCCCCGCCGTCATGCCCGCCAGGATCGACACCACGGGCCGGCCCGGCCCCGCGTCCAGCACCGCACGCCACGCCCGGGCCACCTCCGCGAACGACTGCGGCTTGACGGCCAGCATCACCCCCGCCCCCGGCCGCTCCGCCAGCCAGCCCGCGCCCTCATCCACCGACCGGCCCAGGAACCCAAAGGGCCCGGGCCCGGCCGCCCCCGGGTCCACCGCCGCCAGATCGCCCGCCCCGACCGCGCCGGCCCCGGCCGCGCCCGCGGCGATCGCCCGGCCCATGTTGCCCGCGCCGATGAAGAGCCACGGCCCCGCCTGTTCGCTGCTGGTCATGCCGCAAGCCTACCGCCCGGGCCCCGGCGCATACGATCCGTGACCCGAGGAGACCCGATGGCGACCTTCTACCAGCTCGATTTCGAGCGCCCGCTGGCCGAACTCGACGAACGCATCGCACGGGCCGAGAAGGCCGCGCCGCCCGCCGAGGTCCCGGCGCTCGGCGGCGTCGAGAGCGAGCAGGCCCCCGCCGCCGAGCACGGCGGCGCCGAGGCCCGGGCCCTGCGCGCCCAGCGGGAGGCCCTGCTCCGCGACCTCTACGAGAACCTCTCCCCCTGGAACACCGTCCGCGTCGCCCGCCACCCCGACCGCCCGCAGACCCGCGACTACGTCGCCCGGATGTGCCGCGATTTCTGCGAACTCCACGGCGACCGTCGGTACGGCGACGACCCGGCGATCGTCACCGGCTTCGGACGCATCGGGAGCCGCAAGGTGCTGATCGTCGGGCACCAGAAGGGGCGGAACACCCAGGAGAAACTCTCCTGCCACTTCGGCTGCGCCCACCCGGAGGGCTACCGCAAGGCCCTGGCCAAGATGGAGCTGGCGGCCAAGTTCGGCGTGCCCATCGTCACCCTCGTGGACACCCCCGGGGCGTACCCCGGCCTCGGGGCGGAGGAACGCGGCCAGGCCGAGGCCATCGCCGTGAACATGCGTGAGATGAGCCGCCTGCCGGTGCCCATCGTCTCTGTCGTGATCGGCGAGGGCGGCTCGGGCGGGGCGCTCGGCATCGCCGTCGCCGACCGCGTGGCCATGCTCCGCAACTCCTGGTACTCCGTGATCTCGCCCGAGGGCTGCGCCGCCATCCTTTGGAAGCAGGCCAACGAGCAGACCAACACGGCCGCCGCCGAGGCCCTCAAGCTGACCGCCCGCGACAACCTGGCCCTGGGCATCATCGACGCGGTGGTCGACGAGCCGGTCGGCGGCGCCCACCGGGACCCCGACGGCGCGGCCAGGCTGCTCGAGCAGTGGATCAGCGAGCAGCTCGACCAGCTCGTCGGGCAGGACGCGGCCACGCTCCTCGAGGGGCGGTACGCGCGGTTCCGCAAGCTGGGGGCGTTCGACGAGGTGAACGAGCCCGTTCCGGCCGCCTGACGGCCGGTTCGCCCTCTGTTCGGCCCGGGCATTGACCGGACACGCTGACCGGCCTACCCTTCGCCCCAACTTGCCGGCTCGCGGCCCTCCCCACGCCGGGGAGCGGCCGCGCCGCGGACGGGTGATCGACTTGGCCAAGAAATCCGTAACCAAGAAGACCGCGAAGAAGACCACCAAGAAGGCCCCCGCCAAGCCGCGGGCCGCGGCGACCCCACCCGCCGAGAAGCCCGCCAAGGCGTCCAAACCGGCTGCCCAGCCCGCCAAGCCCGCCCGCAAGACCACCGCCGCCAAGAAGACCGAGCCGAAGGCCGCGCCGGCCGCCCCCAAGGCCAAGCAGACGAAAAAACCGGCCAAGGCCGCCGAGGCCAAGGCCAAGCCCGAGGTGAAGGCCGAGGCGGAGAAGAAGTCCAAGGCGAAGACCCCGGCCCCCAAGAAGCCCGCCGCCAAGGCCGAGCCCAAAGCGGCCCCCAAGCCCCCGGCCAAGCCCGCCAGGGCCGAACCGAAGGCCGATACGCCTGAAGCCGCGCCCGCCAAGGACGGCGCGGACAAGAAGGCCCCGCGCAAGGGCATCACCGTGGTCGAGCCGACCAAGAAGGCCCCGGCCAAGCCCAAGCCGGCCAGCAAGTACAACCCCCCGGTCCGCCCCATGCTCCTGGGCCCGGGCTCGACCTTCAACAAGCCCCTGATCCCCTCCGGCCCCTCGGCCCCGAAGCCGACCTCGATCTTCGATGCGCCCCGGTCCAAGCGGACCAAGACCCCGCTGACCAAGGCCAAGCTCGACCGCTACCGCGCCCTCCTGCTGGCCAAGCGGGCCGAGCTGTTCGGCGACCTGGAGAGCATGGAGAACGAGGCGCTGCGCTCGGGCTCGGGCGGGCTGTCCAACACGCCCCAGCACCTCGCCGAGCAGGGCTCCGAGAGCTACGACCAGTCGCTGAGCCTCAACCTCGCCGCCCAGGACCGCCGCGTCATCCGCGAGATCGACGAGGCGCTCAAACGCATCGACGACGGCACCTACGGCCTGTGCGAGCTGACCAACCAGCCCATATCCGAAGAGCGTCTCGACGAGATCCCGTGGGCCCGGTACACGATCGAGGCCGCCCGCCAGATCGAGGCCCGCGGGGGCAACCCCGCCACCTTCCTGGGCGGGTACGCCCCGTGAGCACGCCCGCCGGGCGCAGCCCCCGCGCCTGGCTGCTCTTCCTAGGCGCCACCGTGCTGGGCGTCGTCGCCGACCTGTGGTCCAAGCACGCGGCGTTCCAGCACGTCGCGTCCGTCCCCGTGACGGTCCGCCGGGAAGACGTGCTCCGCACCGGCTCGCTCGGCTCGCTGATCCCCGCCCACGACCCGATCGTGGTCGTCCCGGGCGTGCTGGAGCTGACGCTGGTCCTCAACCCCGGCGCGGTCTTCGGCATCGGGGCCGGCAAGCGCTGGTTCTTCGTCGTCTTCACCGTGGGCGCTGTGGCCCTGGCCACCTGGCTGTTCGCGCGCAAGACCGCGGCCCGCGACCGCTGGGCCCACCTCGGCTTCGCGCTGGTCGTCTCGGGCGGCCTAGGCAACCTGTACGACCGCGTCCGCTTCGCCTGCGTGCGGGACTTTTTGCACCCGCTGCCGGGCCTGCGTCTGCCGTTCGGGCTGCGCTGGCCGAGCGGGTCGCCCGAGGTCTGGCCCTACGTCAGCAACGTGGCCGACGCCTTCCTGCTGGTCGGCATCGCGCTGCTGATCGCCTATTCCTGGCGCACGCCGCCGAAGCACGTGACGCCCGCGCCGGCCGCCTGACTCACCGGCGCAGCACGCCCGCACGCTCCCGGATCGTGTCGATCATCCCACGCACCTCGGTGGCCATCCGCGTGTTGGGGAACTCCTCGATGATCCGCTCGCCGATCTCCGCGGCACGCTCCCACATGCGGTCCTGCACCGCCAGGCGGAACTGCACGCCGAGGTTCTCCCGGGCCTTGCCGATCACGCCGCGGGCGACCTCACGGAACTGCTCGCCCTCGTCCTCCGTGAGGTACTGGTCGAGCTGCTTGAGCAGGTCCATGGCCTCGTCGATGCGCTCGGCCTGGGCCGCGTGCAGGAACCGGCGTTCCAGGTCCACCTTGAACCGGTCGCGGGCGGTCATCACGCGGTGGCGCAGGCCCTCGGACTTCGGCGAGTCCGGGAACAAGCGAGCGATCCGCGCCGCCTCGTTCAGCGCCGCCTCCCACTCGCACGAGGCGATCAGGGCTTCCAGCCCGCGCACCGCCTCGGTCACACGCCGGTCCATCGTCGTGAAGCGGGCCGTTTCGACCTTCTCGCGGAACTCCTCCGCGTCCGCGCGATAGCCGAACCGCTCGGCCAGCTCGCGGATCAGGACCATGGCCGCGTCCCAGTCCTCGTCGCGGATGTCCTCCTCGATCGCCCGGCGCAGCAGCTCGCGCTCGCGCTTGCGGTTGAGCACGCGCCGGGCGTCGTCGGAGAGCACCATCGACTCCTGCAGGTCCTGCACGGCCTTGGTCATCGCCCGCAACTGCCCACGCATCTCGTGCATCTCGGCCCGCACGGCGCGATCCGCCGCCGCCTCCCCCGACCCCGGCGACGCCGGCACGCGGCGCAGCGCGAGCGGCAGCGTCGAACCAACCACGACCAGGCCGAGCAGCCCCGCCGTCAGCAGCCCGGGCTCCGGGCCCGTCACGCCCCGGAAGGCGACCGCGCCGCACAGGATCGCCAGCGAGCCATACACCGCCGCGATCCAGACCGTCGAGATCCCGCCGTGCTCGTCCATGTCGCACCTCCGATCGTGCCGCCGGGCTCAACTGCCGGGGACGGGCCCGCCGCAGTTCTGCTCCACGGGCACCATACACAGAAAACGCAGGGCCCCGGCCTGACCCTCCTTCGACCGGAACTGGTGCTCCTCGTTGGCGGGCACGTAGATCACGTCGCCGCCCCGGATTGGGTTCTCACGCCCGCCCAGCAGCACCGTGCCCTCCCCGGACACGACGAACACCTCGTGCTCGTAGTCGTGCCGGTGGCGCGGGGTGTGCCCGCCGGGCTCGATGGCGAACTGACGCATGGCGAAGTGCGGCGCCCCGTCCGCCCGCCCCACCATCACCGCCATGGATGCGCCCCGCACACCCTCCATCTGGACGGGGTTCCGGGGCGTCTCGTCGATGTTCCGGATCAGCACGCGGTCCGTCGCGGTCATGCGGCCTCCTTCTCCGGGCGTCCGGCCCGCACCAACAGATTACCATGGTCCATGACCCAGGATCCACCCAAACCCGATCATCGCCCGGAAATCGCCGTCTTTCCGCTCGGCCCCTTCGAAACCAACTGCTACGTGGTGACCAACCCGGGGGCCGCCACGGGCGATCTCTGCTGGGTCGTCGACTGCGGCATCGAGCCGCGCCGGCTGATCAACCACATCGAGGGGGCCGGCCTGGAGCCCGAGGCGCTCGTCCTGACCCACGCCCACCTGGACCACATCGCCGGGCTCTTCGAGTTCCGCCGGCGATTCCCCCGGACCCCGATCTGGATCCACGAGGCCGAGGAGAAGTGGCTGACCGACCCCGTTCTTAATCTCTCCGCCGGCTACGGCGTGGAGGTCACCGGCCCGACCCCGGACCGCCTGCTCAAGCACGGCGAAACCCTGACCCTGATCGGCCAGCCCTGGGAAGTCCGCCACACGCCCGGACACTCGCCCGGCGGGATCGCGCTCGTGCACGCGCCGGCGCGCACGGCCATCGTCGGCGACACCCTCTTCGCCGGCTCGATCGGGCGGCACGACTTCCCCGGCTCGGACTTCGCCACCCTGGCCAGGTCGATCCGCGAACAGCTCTACACCCTGCCCAACGAGACCCGCGTCCTTCCAGGCCACGGCCCCTCGACCACGATCGGGCGTGAGAAGACCAGCAACCCGTTCGTGCGCGCGGACGGGGTTACGGTGTGATCACATCACCGACCCCAGCCCCATCATGCGCCGCCACGCGCTCATCTGGCCGAGGTGGAACATGAAGTGGTCGTGCAGCAGGAAGCCCGTCGCGTTGCCCACGGTCCCGAAGACCTCGCGGTAACGCTCGTTGCCCTCGATCATCCGGTCGAAGACCGCGTCGTCCGTGTTCCGAACGGCCTCGATCGCCGCGGCGTACCCGGCCCGGAACCGCTCGACGATCTCTTTCATCGGCGGGTGCTCGGACCCGTCCGCGTCGTGGCGGCAGCGGACGCCGGCCGCGAACAGCTCGGTATAGCGTTCCGGGCAGGCCACCGGGCCGGGGTCGCGTCCGATCATCTGCAGGATCCGCGCGGGGTACAGCGCGAGGTGGCCGTACACGAAGGCCCCGTGGTTGGTGTCCACCACCCGCCCGTCCTGCATGGGCTGGCGGGCGAAGACGCCCGGCTCGACGCCGTTCAGCAGGCTCTCGGCCAGCCCCGTGGTCCGTCCCGTCGTCGCCGTCAGCACTTCACCGATCCGTCCCATCACGCGTCCTCCTGAACACACGCCCGGCGCCTAGGCGCCCACGTACCGAGCATACATCGCCCGCGCCCGCGCGGGGTCTTCCACGCCCTCGATCACCGCGCGGCCGTCGCGGAACACCGACAGCGTCAGCCCCCGGTGCTCGAACGGCTCGATCCGCACCATGAACGCGGTCCGCGTCACCGTGCCCACCGCCCGCATCGAGCCCGCCAGCGCGTCCAGGTCCAGCCGCGCCCCGTCGGGCCCGGTCGGCATGACCTGCACCGCGTTGCGCCCGCACAGCGCGGCCGCCTCCGGCTCGGGCCCGTCGAGGAACTCGTACCGGCGCTCCCCGCAGCACGGGCAGCCCGGGTCCTTCGACCCCGACAGGTTCACCTTGCGCAGCAGGCCCTCCCAGACGTCCATCTCGACAAGGTCACGCGACACCGCTTCGTCCGCGCCGACCAGGATCTTGATCGCCTCGGCGGCCTGCATCGCCGCGATCGCGCCCGCGGCCGGCGCGAGCACGCCCGCCGTCTCGCAGGTCGGCTGCGAGCCCGGCGCGGGAGGTCGGTCGAACACGCAGCGCAGGCACGGGCCGTCGCACCCGCGGAACACCGCCCGCATCGCCCGCGTGCCCACCACGCCCGCGTAGACGTACGGGATGCCGTGCTTGACGCTCAGGTCGTTGAGCAGGAAGCGCGTCTCGAAGTTGTCCGTGCCGTCCAGCAGGACCGCGGGCGCCCCCCACGGCCCCTCCAGCAGCAGCCGCTCGGCGTTGGACGGGCGCAGGTCCGCCGCGACCGCTTTGACCCGCACGTCGGCGTTGATCTCGGCGAGCCGGGCCTGGGCGGCCTCGGCCTTCGGCAGACGGGCCTCCGCGTCGGCGCGGTCGAAGAGCACCTGCCGCTGCAGGTTGCCCGGCTCGACCAGGTCCCGGTCGACGATCGTCAGCCGGCCCACCCCGGCCCGGCACAGCTGGTCGGCGATCACGCACCCCAGCGTGCCGCACCCCACGACCGCGGCGTGCGAACCCAGCAGGCGGCGCTGGCCCGCATCGCCCACGCCGGGCAGCACGGCCTGGCGGGCGTATTTGCTCAGGTCCATTTCGGGGTGCGGGGGGCGGTCCACACCGAACCGTAGCCGAGATACCGTTGCGTCGTGACCGGCGCCCCGGACCAGATCGCCCCGCTCTCCGACGGTCTCGGCTGGTGCGCACCGAACCCCGTGCGCTGCCGGCTCGAAACGCCCCGGCTGATCGTCCGGTGTTACACCCTGGACGACGCCCCCGCGCTGCACCGCCTGATCGTCGCGAACCGGGCGTACCTGCTCCCCTGGATGCCCTGGGCCCGCCAGCACGACAACCCCGCCGCCACCGCCCGGTACGTGGCCGAGCAGGTGCTCGCCTGCACCGCCGGCCCGGCGTTCACCGGCCTGGGCGTGGGCGTGTTCGAGCGGGACACCGGCGAACTCGTGGGCGGCACGGGCGTCCACGACGTGCGCAGCGACACCGCGTCGTGCGAGACCGGGTACTGGATCCGCGCCGACCGACGCAACCGCGGCTACGCCACGGAGGCCTGCGCCCGGGTGATCTCCTGGGCCCTGTCCCCGCCGGGCGAGGGCGGCCTCGGGCTGCGCCGCGTCCGCGCGTACTGCTCGGGCGCGAACGCCCCCTCGCGGCGCGTGCTGGAGAAGCTCGGCCTGACCCACGAGGTCCGCCAGCGCGACGACCTGTACGTCGAGACGCTCGGCCCGACCGACCGCCTGGGCTGGGGCGTGCTGGCGTCCGAGTGGGACACCGCCCACCACCGCGCGGTCAGCCCCGGCGGAGGGTGACCAGCCCGATCTCCGGCGGCACGCCCAAACGCACGGGCAGCAACGACAGCCCGACCCCCCGCGACACCAGCACCGGGCACCGCGGGCCCCGCACGAGCCCGCCCGCGTACTTCTGCCCGTACCGGCTCGGGACGAGCGGCGTCCCGACGAACGGGATGCGCACCTGGCCGCCGTGCGTGTGCCCGCTGAGCATCAGGTCCATCCGGGGCGCGTCGGGGCCGAGCAGCGCCGGGATCTCGGCGGTGTCGGGCTGGTGTGCGAGCACGAGCCGGGGCGTCCGTCCATCGATCCCGGCGAACGCGGCGTCGGGATCGACGCGGTCGTTCGAAAGGTCCCCGAGCCCGACCAACGCCAACGCGCTGCGCGGATCGTCCGGCGCGTCCGGGCCGACGCGCCCGTCCGCGTGCAGCCAGACGCGTCCGTTGTCGATCATCACGACGCCGACGGAGCGCAGCGCATCCCGCATCGCTGCCCCGTCTCCGTACCAGTCGTGGTTGCCCAGCACGCCGATGGCGCCAATCCGGCTGGCCCGCGCCAGCGGGGCCATCAGCTCGGCCGCACGGCGGATGTCCCGCGTCCCGGCGTGGATGTAGTCCCCGGTCAGGATCGCCAGGTCCGGCCCTAGCCCCGCGGCACGCTCGACCGCTTCCTCGATCACGCCCCGGGGCATCAGCGGGCCGACGTGCGGATCCGAGAGGTGGACCACGCGGAGCCCGTCGAGAGCCGCCGGCAATCCTTCGATCGGGATCTGGTACCGCCTCACCACCATCCGCTGGGGCTCCACAACCGACACGTAGCCGGGCAGGGCGACCGCCCCCGACGCCACAACGCCCGAGGCGGAGTTGAGCAGGAACCGGCGTCGGGACAGGTCGAGCCCCGGCGCGGGCGATCCGGGCGGACGCCCCCGCAGCCTTCGGCGCACGCCCAGCCCCAGACGAACGGCCGCCACCCAGCCCGCGACGGCGACCGCGTTGACCAGCGCCATCCAGCCCGGGTGCGTGTAATGGGCGTCGAAGGCCAGCCGCAAGGGTATCAGAGCCGGCAGGGCCAGCACCAGCGCCAGGTTGCTCAGGTGCGTGAGGATGCCGCGGACGCCGACCGCCCACACCAGCACGTTCGCGGCCGTCGCCACGGCCCAGACCGCCCCGCCGCCCACCACCAGACCGCTCGACGCATGGACCTCGTACAGGGGGGCTGCGGCCCGGGTTCGCGGGCAAAAAAAACCCGGGCGGGGCCCGGGTCTGATCGTGTGTTGGTCGTTTGCCCGGATTACTTGGCGAAGTGGGCGAAGGCCTTGTTCGCCTCGGCCATGCGGTGGACCTGATCGCGGGTCATCATGGCCTTGCCCTCGCCGCGGGCGGCCAGCCAGAGCTCGTCGGCGAGCTTGAGGTGCATGGGCCGGCCCTTCTCGGAGCGGGCGGCCTCGATGATCCAGCGGAACGCCAGGGACTGCTGGCGGTTGCTCTTGACGGGCAGCGGGACCTGGTAGTTGGCGCCGCCGATGCGCTTCGAGCGGACTTCCACGTAGGGCTTGACGTTGGAGACGGCCCGGTGGAAGACGTCGAGCGAGGTCTTGGGGCCGCCCTCTTCCGAGCCCTTCTTCATCCGGTTCTCGATCTCGTCCATCGCGTTGTAGACGACGCGCTGGGCGACGGACTTCTTGCCGTCCTGCATGATGCAGTTGATGAACTTGGACAGCACCCGGTCGTTGAAACGCGGGTCGGGGCGGAGCTGGGTCTCGGAGGCGGTGATGCGGCCTGACATGGATCGGCTTCTCCTGGCTCATCTGCCGTCGGGCCGCGCCCGCCGGCTCTGTTCACCGGCACGGGCCGGTTACTTGCCTTGATGAAATCGGGGCCCACGCGGGCCCCGGCGAAAGGTCGTGCCGGCGGACCGGCTTACTTCTTGCTCTTCTTGGCGCCGTACTTGGAACGGCCCTGCTTCCGCCCGTCGACCCCGAGGGAGTCCAGGCTGCCGCGGACGATGTGGTAACGCACACCGGGCAGGTCGCGGACGCGGCCGCCGCGCACGAGCACGATCGAGTGCTCCTGCAGGTTGTGGCCTTCGCCGCCGATGTAGGCGGTGACTTCCTTGCCGTTGGACAGACGCACGCGGGCGATCTTGCGGAGCGCGGAGTTGGGCTTCTTGGGCGTGGTGGTCTTCACCGAGAGGCACACGCCACGACGCTGCGGGCACGCGTCCAGGTCGCGGACCTTGGACTTGGTCACGGGCGAGCGACGCGGGTTGCGGATGAGCTGGTTGATCGTGGGCATGTGGTCTTGTCCTGGTCGTCGCCACCACGGCGAGCCGTCCGGTCGTTGCGGTCCGGGCGGGAATCCTAGCCCTTCCCCCGGCGAGGGCAAGGCCGCAACCGCGACCAAACGCCCCCGCTCCGGCGGGGCAAGGGGACGCGGGGCCCCGCGGCCGGCCGCCCTACACTCCCGGCATGACCCAGCTTACCCCCCAGACAAGCCGGATGACGATCCGCGACCTGCAGGATCTCATCCGCGACCGCTACTACGCGACCGACTCGGCCCGGGGCACGGCGGGGACTTTCCTCTACCTCGCCGAGGAGTTCGGGGAGCTCGCCACGGCCCTGGCCGCCAACAACAACCCCAAACGGCCCCCGACCCCCGAGGAGCGGGCGAACCTCGAAGAGGAGTTCGCCGACGTGCTCGCCTGGCTGGCCACCCTGGCCAACATCAACAACGTGGACCTGGAGGCGTGCCTGGTCAAGTACCGCACGCCCGGCCTGGTCGAGGGCGTCAAAGACTGACCGGGTTGGCCTGGGCCGGGGCGGAGGCCGACTTCGGCCCGGGGCGTGAGGGGACGCCGATCGCCCGGTAGATCTCGATCGCCAGCGTGTCGTCCTCTGGGGGCAACCCCCCACGATAGTGCGACACCTCGCTGAGCACCCGCTCGGCCCAGGTGCCGAGCCCGCCGCCGGGCGTGCCGGGCGGGAGCGGGGCCGACAGGATCCGCCGGAGCCCCTCGATCCGCAGCATGCTGCCCTGGATCGACCGGGCCTCGATGGCGCCGTCGGTGTAGGCGATCAGGCTGTCGCCCTCGTGGAACTCGACCACCCGCTCGCCGGGGTCGAAGTCGCGGTCCGAGCAAGCCCCAAGCACGAAGCTCGTCGGGTCGAGGTCGCGCAGCGTGCCGTCGATGCCGCGGATGAAGGCGGGCGGGTGCCCGCCGGAGGCGTAGGTGAGCTTGCCGTTCGCCGAGTCGATGCGGAAACACACCGCGGTCGCGAAGATCGAGTGCTTCGAGAGGGTCAGCTCCACGTAACGGTTGAGCAGGCGGAGCAGCTCGCCGGGCCCGATGTCGGGCTGCTCGGCGAAGCGCAGGTCGATCTCGCCGTGCAGGCGGTTGACGGTCAGGGCGGCGGGGATGCCGTGGCCGGTCACGTCCAGCAGCACGACCGAGACCACCTCGCCGTCCGGGCTGCGCACGGTGTTGGCGTACAGGTAGTCCCCGCCGATCTGACGCATGGGCTCGTAGCGGTACGAGAAACGCACGGGGCCGTCGATCTTGGGGGCGGGGAACAGCGATTCGTGGAGCTGGCGGGCGTAGGCGAGCTCCTGGCGGAGCATCCCGTAGCGCTGGCTGAGGAACCTGTTCGAGGACCGCTGCAGGCGCTGCGAGTGCCGGAAGCCGCACAGGATCACCGCCGGCGACATCACCGAGCCGGTCCACAGCGTCCCCAGCAAGGCGGGGATCACGGAGCCGCCCTCGATGGTCATGTGGCTGACGAAACTCAGCGGCAGGATGATGGCCATGGGCAGCAGCGCCTGACGCACGGTCCACGGGAACACGGTGCAGGCGATGAGGTGGGCCAGCCAGAAGTAGGCCAGGTTCATCCCCGGCATGTCGCCGATCCGTGCCAGCAGACACATCGCCCCGTCGCACACGATCAGCAGGATCGACAGCCGGACCACCGTCCGGCTCGGCAGGTCGCGCTTGACCAGCACCAGAAACAGGGCGGCCCCGTACGCGGCGAACCACAGCACCAGCCCGGCGACCGGCGACGCCTTGCGCCAGCCCGGCGCCCCCCCCAGCAGCACGCGCCAGAAGACGTCCTCACGGCTCCACAGGGCGTACGCCGCGATGGCGATGAAACCGAGGATGCCCAGCCCGCCCCAGAGGGCGACGAACCATCCCAGGCGGCGACGCAACAGGGAGTCGGTCTCCAGAAGGAAAGACCGTTTGAACTCCGTCGTTTCGTACGACCCGGACCGGCTCACTGCCTGTCTCCCGTGCGGAACAGCTCCACGATCAGCGTATCGTCTGTTGGGCTTTCCCGCCGGTGCCTTTCCACGGCGCGGGCGATGACCTCCGGCCAGCGCCGGGCCGGATCCGTCCGGCCCGCGTCGATCACGGCCCGTACCCCCTCGATCCCGAACATGCGTCCGTCCGGCCCGCGGGCCTCCGTGACGCCGTCCGTGAAGCCGATCACCGAGTCGCCCGGCCCGAAGGCCAGGCGGACTGGGCGGGCCCGATATTCGTCGGGTTCCTGGGCGCCGAGCACCGTGGCGGTCGCCCCGATGGGCTCGATCGCCCCGTTGGCCCGACGCACCAGCACCGGCGGGTGCCCGGCGTTGGCGATCTCCACGTCCCCGGCCCCGGGGTCGGCCCGCATCGCGACGGCGGTGACAAAGACGGTCTGCTCGCCCATGGTCAGGTAGACATACCGGTTGAGGGCGTCGAGGAGCGCACCCGCCCCGAGACCGGGGTGCTCGGCCACCAGCCGGGCCAGCTCGCCCTGCAGGCGGTTGACCGTGAGCGCCGCGGGGATGCCGTGCCCGGTCACGTCCAGCAGGACCAGGGTGACGGCCGAGTTCGGGTCCGAGGGCTCATCGACGCTGGCGAACAGGTAGTCGCCGCCGATCTGGCTCATGGGCCGGTACTCGTACGCGAACCGCACCGTGCCCGTGTACCGTGGGTCCGGGAAAGCCCCCTCGTGGATCTGGCGGGCCGCGGAGAGCTCCTCGCGGACCCGGGCGAACCTGTCTTCCAGCACCCGGACCGTGAACCGGTCGTGCACCCGGGTCCAGCGGAAAAAAGCGATCATCGTGCCCGGCACCGACACGGCCACGGTGGCGAAGACCGCCGCCCAGCGGGAGGTCGGGCCCGCCGGTTCCAGCCAGACCAGGCTGGCGCTCGACAGGGCAACCCACCCCGCGGCCAGGATCAACGCCTGGCGGGGCGACCACGGCAGCATCGACGCCCCCGCCGTGTGGGCGATCAGCATGGTCGCCAGGGCGTGCCCGCCCGGGCCGGGGTCGATGCCCACCCCACGCCGGACCACCGCGATCGCGGCCGACGCCGCCACCAGGCACAGCGTCGCCCGCACCGTCCACACCGGCCTGGGCCGGAGCAACAGCACGACGCACGCGGCGACGGCGTACACCGCGCCCCAGGTCAGCTCCAACGCCACCGACCCGCCCAGCGCGACCGTCGGGCGGCGCGGCTCCAACGCCTCCAGGCCGGGCAGCAGCACCCAGCGGGTCAGGATGAGCACCCCCTCGATGAGGGCCGTGAGCCCGATGAATCGCAGCGCCTGGGCGCGGAGTTCCTCGGGAGATTCCACGAAACCCACCGCGGCCGGGGAACGGTCGGTGATGCGTCGACCCGGGCTGGGCGTGTAGGGGTTCATGCGGCGATCCGGACCGAGGCCTCAGCCCTCCGACGCACGACGCGACTTGCCGGGCTGCCAGAGAACGTCCGACCGACCCCCATCATTGGCCACGCGGGCCAGCACGAAGAGCAGGTCGCTGAGCCGGTTCAGGTACCGGAGGGCCTCGGCGTTCGTCGTCTCCGGCTCCGCGGCCAGCAGGCCGGCGACCAGACGCTCGGCCCGGCGGCACACCGTCCGTGCCACGTGCAGGGCGCAGGCGGGGGCGGAACCGCCCGGGAGGACGAAGCTCGTCAGCGGGCCGAGCGGCGCGTTGTGCTCGTCGATCAGCCCTTCGAGCCGGGCCGTCTGGTCGGCCTGCACGCGCAGGCGGGCATCCGGGGCCTCGCCCGGGACCACCGGCGTGCACAGGTCCGCGCCCACGTCGAACAGGTCGTGCTGGATCTCGCGGAGCAGCGCCGCGATCGCGGGCAGGCCGGGCTCGCACGCGAGGACCGCCGCGCCCAACGCGGCGTTGGCCTCGTCCACCGTGCCGTAAGCCTCGACCCGCGGGTCCGTCTTGGGCACGCGGGCGCCCGAACCGAGCATCGTTCGGCCGTCGTCGCCGGATCGCGTGTAAATCTTGGTAAGCTTGACCATCGCTGCGGCCAGTCTATGACTGATCGGACCGGCACACGGAGGCGCGGGTGGGCAATTCAACGCAGATCAGGGGCCTGACGCGCCGGTGGGCTCCGCGGCGCCCCGAGGCCGACCGGCCCGACCCCTCCGTCCCGCTCGTCGACCGCGTGCTGGCCGCCCGCGGGGTGACGCCCGACGCCGCCGACGCCTTCCTCGCGCCGTCCCTGATGGCGATGCACGAGCCGGGCCTGATCCCGGACATGGACAAGGCCGCCGCCCGCCTGCTCGACGCGGCCCGTCGCGGCGAGCGCATCGTCATCTACGGCGATTACGACGTGGACGGCGTCACCGCCTCGGCGATCCTGGTCCGCATGCTGCGCCTGCTCGCGCCCGGCGCCCCCGTCGCGACCTACATCCCCCACCGCATCGACGAGGGCTACGGGATCAACACCGCGGCGATCGAGCGCCTCGCCGCGGAGGGGGCCCGCGTGATCGTGTCGGTCGACTGCGGCATCACGGCGGTCGAACCGGCGCGGGCCGCGCGGGCGCTCGGGGTGGACCTCATCATCACCGACCACCACAACCCCCCCGCTTCGATGGAGGAACTGCCGGACGCCTTCGCGGTGGTGCACCCGCGCCGGCCCGACTCGGCCTACCCGTTCGGCGAGCTGTGCGGGGCGGGCGTGGCGTACAAGCTCGCGTGGCGTTTGGCCACGCTTGACGCGGGGGACCGGCGGGTGTCCGCCGTGTGCCGGGGGGTGTTGGTCGAGCTGCTGGGTCTGGCGGCGCTGGGCTCGATCGCCGACCTCGTGCCGCTGGTCGACGAGAACCGGGTAATCGTGCGCCACGGGCTGAACAGGCTCGGGCGGGGCGGGTGCGAGGGGCTGGACGCGCTGATCCACGCGTGCCGTTTGGACTCGGACAAGGTGGATTGCGACGCGGTGGGTTTCCGGCTCGCGCCGCGCCTCAACGCGGTCGGGCGGCTCGGGCACGCGCGCGAGGCGCTGGAGCTGCTGACCGACGCACGCGGCGCCCGCGCCACCCAGCTGGCGGAGGTCCTGGGCCGCGTCAACGACGAGCGGCGTGCCGTCGAGCGGGCGATCTTCGAGCGGGCGTGCGAGATGGCCGAGGCCGCGGGCATGACCGGGCCGGACCGCCGCGCGATCGTGCTGGCCGACCCGGGCTGGCACCCCGGCGTGGTGGGCATCGTCTGCTCGCGCCTCGTGGAGCGTTACGCCCGCCCGGCGCTGCTGCTGCAGCGCGACGGCGGGGTCTGCAAGGGCTCGGGGCGCAGCGTGGACGGGTTCAACCTGCACGCCGGGCTGGCCGCGTGCGCCGACCTGCTCAGCCGGTTCGGCGGGCACGACATGGCCGCGGGCCTGGCCTGCGACGCCGACCGCTTCGAGGCCTTCGCCGAGCGGTTCATCGAGCACGCCAACGCCCGGCTGAGCCCCGAGGACATGGTCCACACGCTGCGGTACGACGCGGTGGCCGGCGTGGCCGACCTGACCCGCCCCGCGGTCGAACAGCTCGAGAAGCTCGCGCCGTTCGGGCGCGGCAACCCGCGCGTGCGGATCCGCGTGCGCGGCCGCCTCAACGGGTCGCCCGAGCCGCTGGGATCAACCGGGGCCCACCTGGCCCTCCGTCTGATGGGTGAGGACGCACGCGGCGAGGCGGTGCGGGTGGTGGCGTGGAACTTCGCCGCCCACGCCCCGGCCATCCCGCCGGGGTGCCGCGTGGAGGCGGTGGTCGAGCCGAAGCTGTCGCGCTGGAACGGCGTGGCGCGCGTCGAGCCCGTGCTCGCGGACCTGCGCGTGCTCGGCGCGGGCGAGCCGCCGGCGGTTCACTCGGTGGGGGCGGTCGCGTACGAGCCCGTGCGGAGCTGAGTCTGCAGGGTCTGGTACCGCGGCTCGTCCGGGGCGAGCTGGGACGCCTTGCGGGCGGCGAGCACGGCCTCGCTCGACCGGCCCATGTCGGCCAGCACCATCGCACGCAGGGCGTGGAACGACGGGTCGGACGGCGACCGGGCGATCGCCTGGTCCACGCTCGACAGGGCTTTCTCGAACTGGCCGTCGCGCCGGTGGCACAGGGCCCACAGGGCGTAGCCCTCGTACGAGCTGGGCGCCAGCGCGACCACGCGGGCGGCGGCCCGGCGGAGCGACCGCTGGTCACCGACCAGATACGCCGCGTTGCCCAGCCCGATCCAGGCCTGGACGTCCGACGCCATGCTCGGGTCGCTGAGCAGCTCCTGGTAGAGCGAGCGGGCCTCGACGGGGCGGTTGACGCCCATCAGCGCCTCGGCGTGCATCGCCATCAGGTCACGCCGCTTGGCGTTCTCGGGGTTCTGACGCATCGCGGCGAGGTTCATCTCCGCCGCGGCGTGCTGGCCCACGAGCATCTGGGCGCGCACGAGGCTCTCCTGGATCGCCTGGTCGTCCGGGGCCAGCAGACGGGCCTGGCCGAAGAACTCGACCGCCTTCTCCGGCTGGTCCTGGATCAGGGCGATGTGGCCGAGCATCTGGCGCACGCCGGCGTTGTCGTTCGTGGAGGGCAGAGCCAGCAGGTACTGGCGGGACTCCTCCGTGCGCCCCATGTCGACCAGCATCTCGGCCGCGGCGACCGCGTAGCCGGGGTTGTAGTCGTCCAGCTCACACGCCGTCATGAAGTGCTCGGCGGCCTCCTCGGGGCGGCTGAGCCGCTCGAAGGCGATGCCGAGGTAGTAATGGGCGTCGGAGTCGTTGGGGTCGAGCGTCTGGGCGGTGTGCAGGCTGCGGAGGGCCTGGCCCAGCTCGCCCATCTCGATCATGATGCGCCCGCGGAGCACGTGGCTCTTGACCACGTTGGGGTTGAGCGAGATGGAGGCGTCCACCTTGCGGAGGGCCTTCTCCAGGTCGCCCGAGACGAAGGCCTGGCGGGCCATCTCCCACTCGGTCGCGCTCTTCATCGCGGTCATGCGCTCTTTGGCGGCGGAGGCGCCCTCCTTGGTGTAGTTGCCCTGCCCCCCGGCGCAGCCGGTCATCCCGACCGCCAGCAGAGCCGTCCCGCACAACGCCACCATCGAGCCGATACGCATGGGAGTTCCTTTCTTCTCACGCACCCTGGCAAGGATCGGTCCGTCGCCCCGCTCACTCCATGCCGTTGCCGGAGTTCAGCGGAACCTCGGTGAAGGTGTTCTGCCACTTCCACTCGGACAGGGGCCACTCGACGTGCAGGGCGCCGCCGCCGGGCAGGGGGATCACCAGGAACCCGCCCAGGTCCGTCCCGCCGGCGACCTGGTCGACGGTGGGCGTCGTCATCATGGGGTCGGTGGGCATCTCGGCCCAGCGGTCCCAGTCGACGGGCAGGGCGCTCTGCTCGGGCTTGGCCGTCGCCACGGACTTCATCGTGCCGAAGCGGTCGGTGTCCGGGGCGGTCATGGAGCCGGAGCGGCCGAAGGTCGAGGGGCCGTCGTTGCCGGCGAAGGTGTCCATCGCCTCGTCCTCGAACGAGCCGGTCATGTCGCCCTCGGCGGTCATCCAGCCCTCGTCCTCGAAGAAGCCGTCGTCCATGCCGTCGTCGAAGGACATGGTGTCCGTGGGGGCCTCGGCGAAGGCCGGGGCGTCGGAGCCGTCGGTCTCGGGGTCGCCGACCGGGTTGTTGACGGCGTCGACCAGGGGCTTCTCGCCGGCCAGCAGCTCGCGCTTCATGATGGTGTTCATCATGCCGCGGCTGGGGTAACGCTCGACCTTGTTGGTCAGCTCGGTCTTCATCGCCCGGGCGTCGGGGGACTGCGGGCTGAGGCGCAGGGCCCGGTCCACGAGGAACACGGCCCGGCTGGTGTCGCCCTCGTCCGCGAGGCGGCGGGCCTCGATGAGGAGCTGGCCGACGCGGCGCTCACGCGAGAAGGGGAGGAGCGACTTGCGGGCGCCCACGCGGGCGTTGTCCACGAA
>CAYXFA010000029.1:0-3214 GCA_964464165.1 uncultured Phycisphaeraceae bacterium
GGCGGGGCCCCCCCCCGCCCGCCCCGCGGGGGGGGGGGGGGGGGGGGGGGGGGGCCCCGGGGGGGGCGCGGGGGGCGGGGGGGGGGGGGGCGGCGTGAGCTCGCCCGTGCAGGCCTGGCTGTCGGCGCCGTTCGAGCCGTTCGGCGGGACGCACATAGCGGCGGCGTGCGCCGGGGGGCTCGCGTGCGTGGCGTGCGGGGGGCTGGCGCGGCGGGAGCGGGCGCGGGGCGGTCGGGCGTTCGCGGACGGGTTCGCGGGCGCGGTGCTGGGGTGGAACCTGCTGGCGATTTTGTGGTGGCTGACGCCGCCGAACTTCGATTTCGGGACGAGCCTGCCGCTGCACGTGTGCGACCTGGTGAACCTGTTGCTGCCGGCGGCGTTGTGGACGCGGAACCGGCTGCTGCTGGCGGTGTCGGTGTTCTGGGGGCTGGGGCTGAGCACGCAGGCGTTCTGCACGCCGACGCTGAACGAGTCGCCGGACGACCTGCGGTTCTGGCTGTTCTGGGTGGGGCACACGACGGCGGCCGCCGGGTGCTTCGTGATCGCTGGGGGGACGGGGTTCCGGCCGGGGTGGCGGGACTGGCGTCGCGCCGTGCTGGTGGGGCTGGGGTACGTGGCGGCGTTGCTGTGGTTCAACGGGGTGTTCGGGACCAACTACGGCTTCGTGGGCAACGACAAGCCCTCCAACCCGACGCTGATCGACCGGCTCGGGCCGTGGCCGTGGCGCGTGGGGTGGCTGGTGCTGATCGGGGCGGCGGCGCAGGCGGTGGTGGTGCCGGCGTACCTGCTTGTCGAGGCGGCCACGGTGGCGGGCGCCCGGGCGGTCGGGCTGGTCGCGCGGGCGGTTGGGCGTCGATAGACTGCGGCCGTGCCCGTTCTCGTGCTGTCGCTCATCGTGGTGTCGTTCCTGATCGCGTGGCCGGTGTGCGGCGTCGTGCGGCGCGTGAGCCTGCGCGCGGGCGCGCTGGACACCGCGCCGGCGCCGGGGCAGGTCAAGCCCCCGCCCCGGGCGGTGCCGAACACGGGCGGGATCGGGATCTTCGCGGCGGTGTTCGGGCCGCTGGCGCTCGGGCTGGTCGGGCTGGGGTTCGTGTCGGAGGGGGACTTGCCCGGGTGGGCGGGGGCGCTGGGCGAGCACCTGGAGGGGATGCGTTCCGTGCGCGGGCTGGGGTGGGCGGTGGTGGCCGGGGGGTTGTGGCTGCACCTGCTCGGGCTGATCGACGACCGGAAGCCCCTGGGGCCGATGGTGAAGCTGGCGTGCATGGCCGCCCCCCCGCTGCTGCTGGCGCTGATGCCGGGCGAGACGCGGCTGCTGACGCTGCTGGACGCGCGGGTGGGCGGGGCGTGGCTGAGCGTGTTGGTGACGGTGCTGTGGTTCGTGGCGGTGACGAACGCCATGAACTTCATGGACAACATGGACGGGCTGTGCGCGGGCGTGGCCGCGACGGCGGGCGGGATGTTTCTGGCGGCGGCGCTGGTGGGCGGGCAGTGGTTCGTGGGCGGGGTGCTGGCGCTGCTGGTCGGGGCGTGCGCGGGGTTCCTGGTGTGGAACCGGCCGCCGGCGCGGATGTTCATGGGGGACGGTGGCTCGCTGGTGGTTGGCTACCTGCTGGCGTTCACGACCACGCGGACCACCTACCTGGATGCCGCGGGGGACGCGGGTGTGACGCCTTGGTACGCGGTGCTGATGCCGCTGGTGGTGCTGGCCGTGCCGCTGTACGACATGGTGAGCGTCACGGCGATCCGGCTGAGCCAGGGGCGGTCGCCGTTCGTGGGCGACCTGCAGCACTTCTCGCACCGGCTGGTGCGCCGGGGGCTGTCGTCGCGGGCGGCGGTGGCGGTGATCGTGGGGTTGACGGCGGCGACGGGGATCTCCGGGCTGCTGCTGACGCGGGCGGCGCCGTGGCAGGCGTTCGCGATCGCGGCGCAGGTCGGGCTGCTGCTGGGCGTGCTCGGGCTGTTCGAGCACCGGGCGGAGCGGGGCGCGGCGGGGGCCGGGCGGTCGGGGCCGGGGGGACGCGATGGCGCGGTCTGAGCGGCTGCGGCTGTTCGCGGGGTGGGCCGGCCTGGCGGCGGTGCTGGGCGGGGCGTTCGGGCGGGCGGTGTGCGCGGCCGAGCCGTTTCCGTGGTGGGAGTCGGACCCGTTCACGTTCGCGCCGCCGCTGGTGGGGCTGACGCCGACGCCGGCGCTGGTGCTGAACCTGGTGATCGTGCTGGGGGCGGCGCTGACGCTGGCGGCGGGGTTCGGCGGGCCGGGGCGGGTCGGCGCGGGGTTGCTGGCGGCGGGCGCGGGGGTGCTGGGCTGGCACGCGGCGCGTGACCCGGAGACCGTGAGCGCCGGGGCCGACCTCGCGGCGTGCGTGGCGGCGTTCGTTGGCGTCTGGGCCGGTTCGGGGCTGCCGGGGGGGCGGCGGGTGTGCGTGGGCGTGGCGCTGGGGTTCGGGGTGATGCTGGCGGCGGTCGGGACGCAGCAGGTGTTCATCGAGCACCCGCGGACGGTGGCGACCTTCGAGCAGACCAGCGAGGCCTTCTACCGGGCGCGCGGCTGGGACCCGGCGGGGCCGGAGGCCGCGATGTACGAGGAGCGGTTGTCGCACGCGGAGCCGACGGGCTGGTTCGGGCTGACGAACGTGCTGGCGACGTTCGCGGGGGCGTCGGCGGTCGGGCTGATGGCGTTGGCGTTGTCGGGGATCCGGGCCGGGGGGCGGCGGGCGGTGCGTCTGGCGCTGGTCGCGGGTGCGGTGGCGTCGGCGTGGACGCTGATGACGACGGTGTCCAAGGGTGGGATCGGGGCGGCGGCGCTGGGGGCGCTGGTGGTCGGCGTGGCGTGGGTGCGCCGGCCGGGCTGGGTCGGGCGGGCGATCCTGGCGGGGGCGGTGTGCGTCGTGCTCGCGGTGGTCGCGCGCGGGGTGGTGGGCGAACGGCTGGGCGAGCGGAGCCTGCTGTTCCGCTCGCAGTACATGCGAGGCACGCTGGCGGTGTGGGCCGAGCACCCCGTGGCCGGGGTCGGGCCGGGCGGGTTCCAGGACGCGTACACGCGGCTCAAGCCGGCGCGGGCCCCCGAAGAGGTTTCGAGCCCGCACAGCGTCGGGTTCGACCTGGTGGGCGTGCTGGGGGTCGGCGGGCTGGCGTGGGCCGGGCTGCTGGGCGTCGGTTACGGGCGGCGCGCGGGGGTTGCGGACGGAGCGGCCGAGCATGCTCCGACCGGGCGGCT
>CAYXFA010000029.1:3224-40075 GCA_964464165.1 uncultured Phycisphaeraceae bacterium
GGGGGGGGGGGGGGGGGTGGTGGTGCGCGGGGGGGTGGGGGGGGGGCCCAACCCGCGGGGGGGGGGGCGGGGTTTGCTGGCGGGGGGTTTGGGGGGGGCGGGGATCGGCGTGCTGGTGTGCGTGCGGGGCGGGTCGGTGCGCGTGGCGGCGCTGGCGGCCGGGGCGGTGGCGCTGATGCACGGGCAGCTCGACCTGACGCCGGTGTGGGTGGTGTCGGCGCCGGCGTGGGGGGCGCGGGTGGGGCTGGGGGCGGGGGCGGTGCGAGCGGGGGCGCCGGACCGGGCCGGGCGGTGGGTCGGCGTGGCGGCGTTGGCGGGGACGGCGGGCGTGCTGGGGTTGGGGCTGGGCCGGATGGCGGCTTGGGAGGGCGGGCTGCACCGGGCGGCGGCGTGGCCGCGGGAGATCTCGGCGGCGCGGCTCGAGCTGGCGACGGCGGACGCGGCGGCGGACGGGGCCCGGGTGGCGCTGGTGGCCGGGCGGGTCGGGGGGTGGCTGCGGGCGCGGGTGCCGGCGCGGTCGGACGCGGTGGAGGCGGCGCTCGACCGGGCGGCGTTGGCGGGGCAGGATTCGGCGCTGGAGGGGTTGCGGGCGGCGGTGGCGGCGCGGCCGGGGCACGCGGGGACGCGGGCGGCGCTGGGGCGGGTGCTGCTGACAATCGCGGTGCGGGACCGGGGCGCGGACCCGGCGCGGTCGGCGCGGGCGTTGGAGGAGGCGGTCGCGTTGGCGGAGGAGGGGGCGGCGCTGCGGCCGGGGGACCCCGAATCGTGGTCCTGGCTGGGGAACGTGTATGAGCAGGCGGCGGGGCTGCGTCCGGAGGACGGGGCGGGTCTGCTGGCGCGTGCCGCGGAGGCCTGGGAGTGGGGTGACCGGCTGACGCCGCACGCGCCGGGGTCGGCGGCGCGGGTGGCGGAGGCCCTGGACCGGGCGGGCCGATCGGAGGAGGCGGCGGCGTGGGCGGTGCGGGCGCTGGGGCGTGACGACGGGCTGGACCTTGACCCGCGTCGGCGGTTGAGCGGGCGGCGGCGTGCGGGGCTGGAAGCGATCGCGCGGGGGGTGTCCGGGGGGGCGGCCGGGGACGCGCGGGGGTCTGGGGCGGATGGCGGTCCTTGATACCGGAGGGTTTACGGCGCTACGATGCCGGTCCCGGGTTTCGGTCCGGGGTTCCCGTGTCCGGCCCGTGGAGGCTGGGGGCCCTTGGGGGCTTTCGCGGGGCGGAGTGGTCCGGTGGACGAGAACGACGCTGAACCCGAGACGGTTGGCGCTTCGACCCGAGCGGTCGGCGGGGTTTGACCCGCGGGGCCGCGGACCTGGACGGATTTGTCAGAGAGCAACAGCACAATGACCGGGCCCGGTGGCGTGATCCGGGGCGGCGAGCGGTACCCCCCGCGTAAGACGGGGGCCGGGGCAAGAACCCGGGTTTGAGATCAACAAGGCGGCCCGCGGCGTTGCGGGCCGAGCGAGAGGAACACGGCGATGGCCACCGACCTGTCATACATCCGCAACATCGGGATCTGCGCGCACATCGACGCGGGCAAGACGACCTGCTCCGAGCGCATCCTGTTTTACACGGGCAAGAACTACAAGCTCGGCGAGGTGCACGAGGGCACGGCGACGATGGACTTCCTGCAGGAAGAGCAGGAGCGCGGGATCACCATCCAGTCGGCGGCGACGACCTGCCCGTGGGTGCACAAGGGGCGCGAGTACAAGATCAACCTGATCGACACGCCCGGGCACGTGGACTTCACGATCGAGGTGGAGCGTTCGCTGCGCGTGCTGGACGGCGCGGTGGCGGTGTTCGACGGCAAGGAGGGCGTGGAGGCCCAGTCGGAGACGGTGTGGCGTCAGGCCGACCGGTACCGCGTGCCCCGCATCTGCTTCATCAACAAGATGGACAAGCTGGGCGCGGACTTCGACTACTCGTTCCGGTCGATCAAGAAGCGTCTGGGCGCCAACGCGATCGCGGTGCAGATCCCGTGGGGGCAGGGCGACACGCTCAAGGGCATCATCGACCTGCTGGGGATGAAGGCGTACCACTTCGAGCCGGACAGCTCGGGCGCGGTTGTGACGGAGATGGAGATCCCCGCGGACGAGATGGAGCGTGCGCAGAAGTGGCGTCACGAGCTGATCGAGAGCGCGGTGACCCTCGACGACGACCTGATGGGCGCGTACCTCGAGGACGAGAACAACATCTCGGCGGAGGCCATCCGCAAGGCGTTGCGGAAGGGCACGATCGCCCGCGAGTGCTACCCGGTGTTCTGCGGCTCGGCGCTGAAGAACATCGGCGTGCAGCGTCTGCTGGACGGCGTGATCGACTACCTGCCGAACCCGCAGGAGGTCCCCGAGGTCGAGGGCGTCGACCCGAAGGACCCGGAGACCAAGCTGCGTCGTCCGCACGACGACAGCGCGCCGTTCAGCGCGCTGGTGTTCAAGGTGGTCAGCGACACGCACGGCGACCTGACCTACCTGCGCATCTACTCTGGCAAGCTGATCAAGGGCAGCCGGACGATGAACCCGGGCAACAACAAGCGCGAGATCGCGTCGCGCATCTTCGAGATGCACGCGAAGGACCGCAAGCCGCTTGACGAGGTGGGCGCGGGCAACATCGTGGCGGTGGTCGGCATCAAGGACTCGATCACGGGCGACACGCTGTGCGACCCGGACAACCCGATCATCCTCGAGCGGATGACCTTCCCGGAGCCGGTGATCTCGATGTCGATCGAGCCGAAGACGGCCGACGACAAGCGGAAGCTGTCCGAGGCGCTGGTGACCATCCGTCGCGAGGACCCGTCGTTCCGCTCGGAGTACAACGAGGAGACGGGCCAGACCATCATCAGCGGCATGGGCGAGCTGCACCTTGAGATCATCAAGAACAAGCTCGTCCGCGACATGAAGATCGGCGTGGAGGTCGGCCGTCCGCGGGTGTCGTACCGCGAGGCGATCGCCGGCACGGCGACGAACGTGCGCGGCAAGTTCGTCAAGCAGACCGGCGGCCGCGGCCAGTTCGGCGACTGCACGATCAACATCATGCCGTTCACGAAGGAGCAGGCGGAGGCCGCGAAGCTGGACTTCCGGGACAACATCGCCTTCGAGAACAAGATCGTGGGCGGCGCGGTCCCGAAGGAGTACATCCCTTCGATCGAGTACGGCATCCGGCAGACGGCGCTGGGCGGCGTGACGGCGGGCTACCCCCTGATCAACGTCAAGGTCGAGCTGGTGGACGGCTCGTACCACCCGGTGGACTCCTCGCAGGTGGCGTTCGAGCAGGCCGGCCGTCTGGCGCTGCGTGAGGCGGTGGCCAAGGCGGGCAGCATCCTGCTCGAGCCGATCATGAAGGTGGTCGTCACGACGCCCGAGGAGTACATGGGCAACGTGACCGGCGACCTGTCGAGCCGTCGCGGCATGATCCTCCACCAGGAGGACAAGGGCATGATCAAGGAGATCACCGCCGAGGTGCCGCTGAGCGAGCTGTTCGGCTACACGACGGTGCTCCGCGGCCTGAGCCAGGGCCGCGCGGCGAACTCGATGGAGTTCCAGGAGTACCGCCAGATGCCGGCGAACCTCCAGAAGGAAGTCATCGCCTCCGGGGCCTGAGCCCGGCGGGCGGAACCAGGGCGGGCGCGGCTCTCTCGGGCCGCGCCCGCTTTTTCGTTCCCGGACCGGCCGGGGGGCCGGGGGCGGTCGGCCCGGCGGGGGCGTGCGGTCCTATCGTCACCGCCCCGCGGGGCGCGAGGTGCGCGGCGCGGCGAAGGCTCTGGAGCCAGCGATGGGCGATCGGTATCAGGCGGTGCTGCTGTTCGGCGCACCGGGCGTGGGCAAGGGGACGCAGGGCAAGCTGCTTGGCCAGGTGCCGGGCTACTTCCACCTGTCCACGGGCGACATGTTCCGGGCGATGGACAAGGGCAGCGAGCTGGGCCGCGTGTTCTTCGAGTACTCGACCCGGGGCGAGCTGGTGCCGGACGAGATCACGGTGGACGTGTGGAGCCGGTACGTGCAGGCGTTGACGGTGCTCAACATGTTCCGGCCGCACCAGCAGATGATGGTGCTGGACGGCATGCCCCGCACGGTGCGCCAGGTCGAGCTGATCCGCGATCACGTGGACGTGGCCTGCGTGGTCCACCTGATGGTGAAGGACCGGGAGGCCATGATCGCCCGCTTGCGTGGGCGGGCGCTGAAGGAGAAGCGGCCCGACGACGCCAAGGAGGACGTGGTGCGGAACCGGCTGGAGGTCTACGACCGCGAGACCCGGCCCGTTCTGGACTGCTTCGACCGGTCCCTGGTGCGGGAGATCGACGCGATCGGCTCGCCCGGGGCGGTGCTCCGGGAGATCCTGGGCGTGGTCACGCCGGTGCAGGAATCGCGGTTCGGCAACGCGCTGGAGTCGTGAGCCTTACCAGTTGAGGTTGCGGCGGCGGCGGGCCTCGATGCCCCCGGTCGGGAGGGCGTTGATGTCGTAGAGGACGCCCTGGGTGCCCATGTCCGGCAGCTCGGACTCGAAGCGGATGCCGTAGAGCGCGGGGAAGGCGTACGAGCGGTAGTTGGCCGGCGGGTGGAAGTGGAAGGCGATCGGGGCGACCTGGCGCAGCAGGTCGCTGGTGCCGAAGTGCTTCCATTCCTGCTGCCAGTTGGCGTCGGAGCGTCCGCTGCCCTTGAGCTCGCGCACGTCGACGGGCACCCAGATCACGCCCTTCACGTCGGGGGCGACCAGGGCGAACTCGACCCAGCTCTTCAGGCGGTTCTGGTAGCCCCCGTTCTCCTTGTCCACGCCGATGACCGTGCGGGCGGGGATGCCGGCGCGGCGGAGGACGGCGGTGAGGAAGTTGGCCAGGTCGTGCTCGGAGCCGGTGCGGGACTTGGCGACCTCGGCGGCGTTCTGGACGCGGAAGCCGCCCATCATGCCGCCGAGGTCCATCTTGCCGTCCCTACGCAGGAAGGTGGTCTGGCCCGAGCCGGTGTTGAGGACGATCGGGGGTCGGCCGATGGGGCGTTCGGCGTTCATGCCGTTGGTCCGGACGTGGGCGAGCGCCTTGCCGGTCAGGTACTTGGCGAGCTGCACGGGGGGGAGCTGGCGGGGGTCGGCGCCGCCCGTCCATTTCGTGAGCAGGTCGGCGACCGGATCGCCGCCGTCCGCGGCGGGCAGGTCGAGGACGGGATCGCGGCTTAGCCAGGGCGTGGCCTCGGCGGGCCAGGCGTCGGGCCAGGGCAGTTCCCAGGCGGCTTTCTGGTTGAACTTGGTTTCGGCGCAGTAGATGAGCGTCTCGAAGGTGGTCTGGACCACCTCGGTGACGATGGGCGTGCCGAACTTGACGATCACGTAGCGGGCGGGCGACCCGGGGGCGGCCGCGAGGCGGTAGGAGGACGCGGCCGTTTGCCCGGCGCTGATGCCGACCTCGATGTAGGGGAACAGGTTGTTCTCCGGGTCGTGCCAGGCGTGGCCGGCGGATTCGACCAGCGGGACGACGAACTCGAGGTTCTCGTAGGGGCCGCCCTGGAGGGTGGCGGGCCCCCGGACGCGCCGGCCGTCGGGGTAGATGAAGTAGTTGGCGGTGACCATCCAGGCCTTGGGGTCCTCGTAGGTCATGTAGGGGTTGTTGGGCCGGGGCTCGGGGCCGGTCCGGCGGGGTTGCGCGTCGGCGGACGCGGCGGTGGCGAGGAGGGCGAGGGCGGCGGCGGCCGCGCGGCGGGCGATGGTGGTCATGCTGGTCTCCGTCCTTGCGGGCCCCGGGGCGGACGCGGGCTGGTCGCGTCCGGCCTTGTCGGTACGCCCGGGTCGCGGGGCGTGTTGCCGCGGGCGGGCGCGTAGCATGGTAACCCACCAGGAGGAGCGAACGGATGGTCCAGGCGGCGATGGCGGCGACGGGCGAGACGCGGGTCGAGAAGGATTCGATGGGTTCGATGCCGGTCCCTGCGGACGTGCTGTACGGCGCGTCGACGCAGCGGGCGGTTCTGAACTTCCCGATCTCGGGCCGGCCGCTGCCGGACGAGCTGATCCGGGCGTACGCCGTGCTGAAGGCGGCCGCGGCCCGGGCGAACCTGTCGCTGGGCAAGCTGGCCGAGCCGAAGGCCCGGGCGATCGAGGCGGCCTGCGCCGAGATCCTGCGGGGGCTGCCGGACCGGGGCGGGCTGGCCCGCCACTTCCCGGTGGACGTGTTCCAGACCGGGTCGGGCACGAGCACCAACATGAACGTCAACGAGGTGGTGGCCAACCTCGTCTGCCTGGCCAACGGGGACCCGATCGGGTCGAGCAAGGACGCGGCGTACCTGAAGAAGGACGCGGCGGTTCACCCCAACGACCACGTGAACATGGGCCAGTCCAGCAACGACACCTTCCCCACCGCCATGCACGTGGCGGCGGCGGTAGCGATCCACCAGCGTCTGCTGCCCGCGGTGCGGGACCTGGCGGGCGTGCTGGAGGAGAAGGCCGCGGCGTGGGACCGGATCATCAAGATCGGCCGGACCCACCTGCAGGACGCGACGCCGATCCGCCTGGGCCAGGAGTTCTCCGGGTTCGCGGCCCAGATGCGCCACGCGGAGGCCCGGCTGCAGCGCGCCGTGGCCGCGCTGGGCGAGCTGGCCATCGGCGGCACGGCGGTGGGCACTGGGATCAACACCCACCCCCGGTTCGCGGCGCTGGTGTGCGAGGAGTTGAGCAAGGCCACGGGCATCCACTTCCGCGAGGCGGCCAACCATTTCGAGGCCCAGCACGCCAAGGACGGGTTCGTGGAGGCCTCCGGGCTGCTGCGGACCATCGCGGTGAGCCTGACCAAGATCGCCAACGACGTCCGCTGGCTGGGCTCCGGGCCGCGGTGCGGCATCGGCGAGCTGAAGCTGCCCGCGGTGCAGCCGGGCTCGAGCATCATGCCGGGCAAGGTGAACCCCGTGATCTGCGAGGCGGTGGTGATGGCGGCCTGCCAGGTGCTCGGCAACGACGCGGCGATCACCGCGGGCGGGCTCGGCGGCGTGGGCTCGCTGATCGACCTGAACGTGGCGATGCCCATGATGGCGGCGAACATGATCGACTCGATCAACCTGCTGGCCGGGGCGTGCGAGGTGTTCAACCACAAGCTGCTCAAGGGTTTGGAGCCCGACGAGGCCCGGTGCGCGGCGCTGATCGAGGGGTCGCTGGCGATGTGCACAAGCCTCGTGCCGGAGATCGGCTACGACGCCTCCGCGAGGCTGGCCTACCAGGCGTACGAGGCGGGCAAGACGGTGCGGGAGGTGGCGTTGGAGCAGGGCCTCCTGCCCGCCGAGCGTCTGGCGGAACTGCTCGACCCGGCGTCGATGACCGAGCCGGACAAGGCTTGAGCGCGGGCGGCCGCAACCGATCGGCCCCCGCTGCGGATATCACGGTCACTCGGTCGGTCCGGTCCGGCCGAGGATTCTGCGGGCCCGGCCTGCACGCGCCACCGTCGAGCGATACCATGACGGCCCAGTGGCAACCCGGAACTTTTGGAGTGGAGTCGATCGCATGAAAACCCGAACACAACCCTTCTTCTCCGTGGTGACTGCGGCTACGCTGCTCGTGATCTGCGGGGGGGCGGCCGGGGCCGGCGAGGGGGTTGCCCAGGTGTCGAGCGCGGCCGTCCGGCCGGTGTCGGGGAGTCTCATGGCGGTGCCCGTCCGGGCGGGCCGGCTTGTCGGCACGCTGAACATGCGGATCGAGTCCCCGCGGGCGGCTTCCTCGAAAGCCGTCGCGACGAACGGCCGCGCGTTCCTCCTGCGCAACCAGGTCGTGGTGCGCACGGAGAACGAGGGTCAGCTCCGGGCGGCGATCGACGCGATCGCGGCCGAGATCCCCGGCGTGGCGATCGAGCGGCCGCTGGGCGACGCCGGGGTGGTCTGGGCGATCAACGCGCCGGACGTGGCGACGGCGGCCGTGGTGGCGGAGCGCCTCGGTTCGATGAGCTTCGTGTCCCACGCGGCCGTGGACAGCGGGCCGTGGGTCGAGACCCCGCGGATCGCGTCGCACGCGCAGATCATCGCTCACCAGGAGCGCGTCCGCGCGCTGGTCGCCCCCGGCGTGACCCCGGTCGGCTTGCCCGGGGCCCGGGGCGTGGGCGATCCGCTGTTCAACCAGCAGTGGCACCTGAGCAACTTCGCCAATCCGGGTCGTGACATCAACGTGCTGCCGGTGTACGGGCGCGGGCTAACGGGCGCGGGCGTGACGGTGGGCATCACCGCCTTCTCCGAGGGCGCGATCCAGCCGGACCACATCGACTATGGCGAACGCTTCGACAGCACGCTGTCGATGGTGACCAATCCGGCCGCGGGCTACGACGATTACGCGACGTTCTACGCCGGCCTGATCGGCGCGACGATGGGCAACGGGATCGGTGGGCAGGGCGTGGCTCCGGGCGTGCGCCTCGCCTCGATGATCTACGGCACCGACATCCGCGAGGAGCAGACGTACGCCTGGAAGAACAACCAGATCGACATCAAGGTGCACCCGCGGGCCGACTTCGTGTACACCGCGCCGGACGACGGGTACTCCCCGGGCATGGCCGCCGATTACGTGATGACCGCCCTGGAGAACTCGCTGCGGCTGGGCCGCGACTTCAAGGGCGTGATCCACGTCTTCTCGACCGGGTTCGAGGGGACCTTCCCCTCAACCTATCTCGCGTCGGGCGACGGCTGGCAGGACATCTTCGACAACATCGGCGCGGTCGGCGTGTCGGTCACGAACAACTACATGACCATCCCGATGTATCCCGGCGGCATGGTGCACAACTATCCGCCGGCGGGTCACCGGAACACGTTCGTCATCGCGGGGGTCGGTGAGGACAACCAGCCCGACCCGTTCAGTACGATGGGGACCGGCATCTTCGCGTCGGTGTATAGCAGCACCGCCAACGAGATCCTGTTCGGGCCCGGGATCGGCCGGGGGCTGACTTCGACGGTCTCGGGAGACGGGTTCCAGTCGAACGTGGTCGACGACACCAACGCTTCGTCGGCGGCGATCGCCGCGGGCATCTTCGCGCTGATGCTCGAGGCGAACCCCAACCTGACCATCCGTGACATCCAGCACATCATCGCGGACACCGCGGTGACCACCGGGCTCGATTACGACTTTTTCAACCCGTACGTCCTCGCCGTTCCGGCCGTCATGGCGTTAGGGGGCACGTCGAACTGGGGCTCCAACGGCTCGTTCAAGATCCACAGCGACCAGTACGGCTTCGGCCTGATCGACGCGGACGCCGCGGTCGAGGCTGCGCTGAACTGGACCAGCCCGGGCCGTCTGTACGTCCTGGATTCCGGGCTCGTCACCCCCGAGGAGCCGATCGTCATTCAGGACGCCGAGACCGTCGAAGTGAGCGAGACGAGTTCGACGTACACCATTTTCGGTCCGGCGACGATCCCCTTCTGCCTGCGACAGAACTTTGTCATCGAGGCGATCGAGGTCGAGCTGACGATCCTGGGGGAAGGCGGCGGGAACGATCTGATCATCAGCCTCACCTCGCCGTACGGAGCCCGCTCGAACCTGCACTATCCGCTCACGGTGAACCCCACGGGGACCACGTTCGAGCCGCCCGCGAACGACAACGAGGCGGACACAGGCACGTTCAGCAACGTGGGCTTGAACGGGCAGGCTTACGCCTTCTACAAGCACAACTTCGTGACCTACAAGCACTGGGACGAACTCAGCGGTGGCCGCTGGACGATCACCATCTGGGACGTGGGCCCGGACACTGAGCTGACCGAGGGCCAGGAGCCGAGCGACACCGACCCGGGCTACGACCACGTGACGGACTTCGGCTTCCCCCTCACGGTGCCGCCCAACCCCGATCGCGATGAAAAGTCGGTCGTGTCGTACCGGATCCGCATCTACGGCACCGATCCGGGCCTCCCGGTCTTCACCGGTTGTGCGCCCGGCGAGACCAACTGCCCGGGCGACCTGAACGGTGACGGGGTGGTCAATCCCGCGGACCTGGCTCTCTTCCTCGAGTGGTACACCGCCGGCGACCTCCGGGCGGACGTGAACTCCGACGGCACGCTCGATTACCTCGACATCGTGGCCTTCCGCGGCATGTGGCGCCCGGGTTTCTGCGGCAGGAGTTCCCTGCCCGGCGCCCGCCCTGTCAGCCCGCCCGCCGCGCACCCGAGCGACCCGGTCGTCCGCCCGTTCTGAACGGGTTCACCCGGCTTGGAGCAAAGGCCCCGCGGTGTTCGCGGGGCCTTTTCACGCCGTGAGCGTTTTGTTCACCCGGCCGCGGCCACGAAAAAACCGGCCCTCGCGGGCCGGTTCGTTCGAATAGGCGCAACAGGACTCGAACCTGTGACCTCTGCCATGTGACGGCAGCGCTCTAGCCAACTGAGCTATGCGCCCGGCGGCGGATTCTAGGCCCCGGGCGGCACGCGGCAAGCGGTCAGCGGCGGGGCTGGCGCATCGTCAGGGCGATCAGGCGGCCGTCCGGGCCGGTGAGCACCACGCGGCGCTCGTGGCCGTCGATGGAGGTCAAGGTCCAGCCGGGGGCGACCTCGTCCCCCGTGGTCCACGGGCGGCCGTTGATGACGGCCAGCGGGCGGGTCGGGTGGGGCATGACGCTGGTCAGCGCCAGGTCGGGGGTGTTGGGGATGGCGGGCTCGCCCGGGGCGTCGACGACCAGGATGGGGGCGGGCTCAGCGGGGAGCGTCACCTCGGGGAAGGGGGAACGCAGGGCCAGGAAGCGGTCGGGGTCCGACGCGGGCGGGGCCGGGGGGATCTCCGGCAGCGGCGTCATGGACACCGGCTCGGCCGCCGAGGCGCGGGCGGGGCCGCGGCCCACGAAGCGGGCGCCCACGACGCCCGCCGCGGGCGTGACGGCGAGCAGGGCGCAGGCCAGCATGATCTGGCGGTTGGGCATCACGGGGCCTCCTCTTGCGGCGGGAGGAGCGGCTGGTCCGGCGGCGTGCGGAAGACGGTCATCATGACCGTGCCGTGCACGCCGTCGACGGACGGGGACATGCGGAGTTCGGAGAGGTGCGCGACGCCGGCGGAGCACGCCAGGTCGTCGAGGAACGCGGCGACGGGGCCGAAGGGGCCGGAGAACTCGACGAGCAGGCCGTCCTCGATGATCTCGGGCCGGTCGCTCTTGGCGCGTTTGCCGGACGAGCGGGGCGCGGATCGCGGGTCGGTGCGGTGGACGCGGACGCCGCGGTCGGCGGCCAGGGACTCGACGGTCCGCAGGATGGCCGGCGTGGACTCGTGGCGGGCGAGCGAGCCGGCAAGGCGTTCGACGCGTCGGCCGAGTTCCTCGAGGCTGGCGGCGGCGTCGCTGGCGTTGAGCGACTGACGCTCGTGCTGCTCGATGAGGGCGGCCTGGGCTTGCAGGAGGGCCCGCTGGTCGTCGAGCGTGGCCTGGGCGGGGCGGACGGTGAACGTCCACGCGACGCCGAAAAGCACCGCGGCGCCCACGGCCTTGAGACCGACCGACCTGATCGCTTGCTCGTGCATCACCGGCCCTCCGCGGCGGCCAGGCGTGCGGCGTAGGCCGCCAGGCCCGCGTGCTCGGGTTCGATCGGGCGCAGACGGAGCGTGAGCAGGAACGACCGCCGGGCCTGGCCCGAGCCGTCCGAATCGCGCCCCACGGCGCCGAGGCGGACCTCGGCCACCATCGGCGACTGCTGGAAGGATTGCACCAGCGCGGCGACGGCGTCGGCGGCCTCGGCGTCGGTGCCCGAGGAGGCCACGCCACGGAGGTTGAGCTCGCCGCCCGAGGCGTCGGTGCGGGCCTCGATGTTCTCGACGGCGACGGATCCGCCGGCGGACTCGGCCACCAGGGCCAGGGCGCCGGCCCAGTCGATCCGCGGCCCGGCGGACTCGACGAGCGTCTTGGCGGCGGCGCCGGCGGTGGAGGCCAGGCCGACGATGCGGGCCCGGACGTCCTCCTCGCGGGTCAGGGCGGCCAGGGCCGGGGCGTGGCGTTCGAACTGCGGGGCGAGGTCGGTGGTCTGCCGCCAGACGTGGGCGTACTCGGCGCCCAGGGCGGCGGCGCCGGCGACCACGCCGGCCATCAGGCCGCAGCGGAGCGATTCGAACGCTCGCTGCTCGACGATGGCCGGGGGGACCACGCCGACGGACGGGGCGCTGGTGGTGAGCCACCCGCGTTCGAGCGTGCCCACGCCGAAGGGTTCGAGCGGGTTGGCGGCGTCGGACCCGGGTGCGGGCCGGACGTGCATGTTGATGGTTTCCGTCAGCGAGGCGGCGAGGTGCGGGATGGCGGCGCCGGGCCCGTCGATGGTGATCACCGAGGGCAGGCTGTCGGCGGGCACGCCGAATCGCAGGGTCTGCTTGACCTCGACGCAGAACCGCTGGAGCACCGGGGCCACGAGCGGCAGCACGCGGGCTCGCAGGTTGGCGTCGATCTGGGTGGACTTGAAGGGCAGGCCGTGCTCGAAGAGCGCGGCCTCGCCCGCGTTGGGGTCTTCCGGGGAGGCCGCGAGGGCGCGGTGGAACACGTCGGCGAGGTTGCGGCAGCCGAACTCGAAGGCGCGGATCAGGATGAGGCCGTCGGAGGACCCGCACGCGATGGCGGACCAGTTGGCCCCGATGTAGCAGACGGACTCGGGGTCGTCCGAGTCGGTCACGCGTGCCGCGGCGGCACGCACGACGGCGCCGACCTCTGGGACGATGACCTCCAGGCGTCCGCCGCAGCGGTTGACCCACGCGAAGCAGCGGCCGGTGTCCTGCTCACGGTCGGTGAGGGTGAGGACGACGGAGTGTCCTGGCTTCCGGGCGGAGGGGGCGAGGACCACGCCCTCGGTGATGCTGCCGGGGCCGTGGGCGTCGCGGGCGGTGATGATGGCGGCGCGGCGGGCGTCCTGCGGCGAGCCGGGGAGTTCGTGCGTCTGGGCGACGGTGCGGGCCCCGTGGTGGATCAGCGTGACCCGGGGCGTGGCGCGGGCGTTGGAAAGGCGCGTGAAGAGGTGGCGGAGCGGGCGGTCGAGGGGGACCAGGCCCTGCTCCCAGGCGTTGGCGAAGAGCGCGGGCTCGACCTCGACCTCCTCGGCGCGGACCACGCGGCGGCCGCGGACGACCGCGCCGCGGAGGCGGTTGGTGGTGAGCGAAACGACGATGCGTGGGTGTGTTCCGATCATCCGAGGGGGCCCCGTTCTCCGGGTGTCATCGGACGGAAGCGGCCGGGACTTGGCCCCGGCCCGGGAGGATTCATCATTCGATGCGGAGGGTGATGCGCCGGGTGGCCAGGCCGCTGACGCCCTCGACGACGGCCTCCCCCTCCCCGAGGGGGACCTGCAGGAAGCGGATCGTCTGGGACCCAAGGTCGGTCTCGTGGCCGGGGCCGGGCATGGGCTGGCCCGCGTTGGTCAGGCCCATGACCACGATCGCCCCGGACTCGGCGGCGAAAAAGGCCCGGGCGGTCTCCACGCGCAGGGCAGCCAGGTCGGCCTCCTGCCCGCCGGATCGAACGGAGCCCACGACGACGAGTCCGAGAATCATCACGACGACCAGCACCACCGCGATCACGGCGCCGCGTCGGTCGGTCGGCCTGAGCGGGCGTCCGGTCATGCCGGGCTCCCGGTGTTGACGCGTGGGAACACCACGCCGGTCAGGGTCATGCCGTTGACCGTCAGGGTGACGTGGAAACGGTGGGCGTCCGCGGGCTGGGCGGGCGTGACGCCGTCGTCGTCGAGGTAGTCGATGCGGAACTCGGTGACGGCCCGGGCGACGGGTGCGGCGCGTCCGGCGTCGTCGAGGATCTCGAGCGTCTGCCCGTTGAGGCGCACGCCGCGGGCGTCGGTGAAGGTCAGGCCGGTGGCGTTCGCCTGGGCGAGCCCGAGTCGGGTGGTGACGCCCGCGGGGGCCTCGCGGAGGAGGCGGGTGACGGCGTTGAGGGCGAAGAACGCGTCGTCGGAGGCGGCGCGGAGCCGGCGCGTAGCGGCCAGCTCGTCGCCGGCGCTGGTCAGCACGGGCGCCAGCACCCCCGCGATGGTGGCGATGAGCGTCAGGGACGCGACCAGCTCGAGCATGGTGAAGGCGGCGCGGGGCCGCGTCGGACGCCGGCGCATCACAGGTCCCCCACCATCACGGAGAGCGGCATCTCGAAGCGGTCGCCCCGGGCCGACGGGCAGGACACGCGGACGGTCAGGACTCGGAACACGTTCCGGGCGGGGTCGGCTTCGAGCACGCCGGAAGGGCCCACGGGCTGCCCGACGTCGAGCGTCCAGGACAGGCCGGCCCGCGTGTACGGCTCGGTCAGGTCGGCCAGGCGGGCGGCCAGGCCTGACGCGGGGTCGTAGAGGTAGGTCATGGGGTTCTCGAACGCGTCGTAGCCCAGCGGGCCGTGCGGGCTGGACGCGTCCGCGAGGGCGGATTCGAGCACGAGCGTGCCCAGGGCCACGGCGCGCGCCACCGTGACGGCGTCGGCCCTTTCCGCCCCGGCGATCCGGACGAAGCCGAGCATCGGCGGCACGGCGATCGCCAGCATGAGCACGCTGGTGACCGCCTCGATCAGGCTGAAGGCCCGGCGCTTCACGGCGCGTCCTCCGCCTGGAACTCGACCAGCCCGGAGTACGCGGCGACGGTGACGCTCCCCCCGCTCTCGAAGGCGATCGTCGCCTCGGGCTCGATGGCGGCGATGAAGGCCCCGTTCGTGCCCCGCGCATGCGGCAGGCCCGCGTGGTCGAACCAGATCACGGGCGGGTCCGGCAGCGGCGTGCCCAGCCCCCCCACCGGCGTCTGCACGCGGTCGATGCGCAGGCCGAAGACGGACGCGAGGTCGACGATCGGGGTCGGCTGGCCGAGCGGCGTGTTGAGCCGAGCGGGCAGGCCGTCGTCGTCCAGGACGAGCAGTTCGAGGGTTTCCGCGTTCGCGTCGGCCCGCAGGCCCGTGGGCGTGCCGGAGGCGGCGGCCCGGTCCCGGGCGTACGCCGCCAACCGGGCCGTCTCCGCGACGCCCGCGGAGCGGCGGGCCCGCTCGGTGCGGGCCATCGCGGGCATGACCGTGGCGGTGGCGATGGCGGCGATCACGAGCACCGCCGACACCTCGACGAGGGTCACGCCGGGCCGGGATGGGCGGGGGCGGCGTCGCATGGTCAGAGTTCGTTCGCGGTCACGGCGCCGTCCGAGTCGGTGCGGGTGGTGTCGTCGTCGCAGTTGGCGTAGAAGATCGCGACGGGCGGTTCGGAGGCGTTGTCGGCGAAGTAGTTCCAGCCGGCGGCGGTCTTGTTGACGACCGTCCGGGCCTCGGCCTGGTTCCTGGTGACGGCCTGCACGCCGCGGACGCCGGTGAAGGGGTTGGCGGGGGGCGGGTCGCGGAGGACGGACCCGTCGGTGAGTTCGGCCAGGGTGGGGAAGGGGTCCTCGCCGGCGATCACGGCCCCGGCGCGGTACGCCGCGATGGAGGCGCGGACGGAGGCGAGCACGCTTTCGGTCGCGGCGGTGCGCGCCTCGTCGGCGGCGCCGGCGAACCTGGGGATGGCCACGGCGGCCAGGATGCCCATGATGACCACGACGATCATGATCTCCAGCAGGCTGAACGCGCGGCGTGGCACGGGCAAGCTCCTCAGCGGTTGACGGAGACCATCTGCCACATGGGCAGGAACACGGAGAGGGCGACGACGAGCACGATCACGGCGATGGCGATGGTGATCAGGGGCTCGATGACCGTGTTGACGTTCTTGGACAGGTGGTCGGAGACGCGGTCGTAGTGGCGGGCGATGATGCGCCCGGCGCCGGCCAGCTCCTTGGCGTCCTTGCCCGCGCCGAGCAGGCGGCGGGCGAAGCTGGGGAGCTGCTGGGAGCCGTTGAGCACCGCGGCGAGCGGTTCGCCCGCGCGCATGCGGTCGCAGAGCTGTTCGCACTCGGCCACGAACACCGGGCGTCCGGTGGAGCGGCCCGCGATCCAGATGGCCTCGATGACCTCGATGCCCGAGCCCAGGGCGATCGACAGCACGCGGGAGAAGCGGGCGGTGGCGACCGCGCGGAGCATCTCCCCGACGTAGGGCACGCGGAGCAGCAGCGACTCGATGCGCAGGCGGCCGGCCTTGGACCGCCACTGGCGCCGGACGATCTCCACGGTCGTGAGCCCGCCCAGGGCGTAGGCCCACCACCAGTTGGCGACCGACTCCCCCACCGCCCGGATGAGCCGGGTGGTCACGGGCAGCGCGACGCCGTTGGCCTCGAAGATGCCGGCGAAGCGCGGGACCACGAAGACGACGATCACGCCCAGGGCCAGGGCGACGAAGGCGACGACGATCGCGGGGTAGGTCAGGGCGCGGCGGACCTGTTCGCGGGTCTCCAAGTTCCGGTCGAGCATGTCGGCGAGGTGCTCGGTGACGGAGGCGAGGGTGCCGGACTGCTCGGCGGCGCGGATGGACTCGATGTAGACCTCGCCGAAGACGCTCTGGTACTTGCCGAAGGCGGAGGTGATCTTCTCGCCGGACTCGATCATCGAGGCTATGTCGGTGACCATGTCGCGCAGGCGGGCGTTCTTCTCGTGCTCGGCGACGGAGTGCAGGCCGCGGGCGATGGGGATGTTGGCCTCGACCAGGACGCTGATCTCGCGGGTCAGGGCGGCGACGTCCCGGGCGGTGACGCGGTCGCGGCGCGGCCCGGAGAGGCGCAGCCCGCCGGAGCAGGCGCGGATGCTGATCGGCGCGACGCCGCTCTCGGCCAGCAGGCGCACGGCGTCCGACTCGCTGGGGGCGTCGAGGCGTCCCGAGCGGCGGGAACCGTCCGGGTTGAGCGCGACGTAGCGGAAGCGGCTCATCGGCGTGGTCCTCAGGCGGCCCGCAGGGGCGGCTCGGCGTCGGCGATCTCGACGAGCGCCTGGAGCTTGGTGATCTCTTCGACCGTGGTCAGGCCGAGCAGGGCCTTGTCCACGCCGTCGCGGAGCATCGGGCGGGTGCCCTCACGCCGGGCCAGCCGCTCGATCTCCGAGATCGGGGCGTTGCGGTCGATCAGGTCGCGGATGCCGGGGCTGGCCCGGAGCATCTCGTAGACGCCCACGCGGCCCTTGTACCCGCTGTTGAGGCAGGCGGGGCAGCCCGAACCGCGGACGAGCCGGGCTTCGGGGTCGATGCCGAGCGAGCGGAGGACCAGGGGGTCCGGGCGGTCCACGGTTCGGCAGGAGTGGCAGACCCGGCGGACGAGCCGCTGGGCGATGACGCACAGCAGTGCGTTGTTGATCGCGAAGGCGGGCACGCCGAACTCGCGGAGGCGGGCGATCGAGCCCGCGGCGTCGTTGGTGTGCAGGGTGGAGAAGACCAGGTGGCCGGTCAGTGAGGCCTGCGTGGCGATCTTGGCGGTCTCCTCGTCCCGGATCTCGCCGATCAGCAGCACGTCGGGGTCCTGGCGGAGCAGGGAGCGCAGGGCCGAGGCGAAGTTCAGGCCGATGGCGGGGTTGACCTGCACCTGGCGCACCATGGCCAGGCGGATCTCCACCGGGTCCTCGACCGTCATCACGTTGCGGTCGGGGGTGTTGATGCGGTGCAGTGCGGTGTAGAGGGTGGTGGTCTTGCCCGAGCCGGTCGGGCCGGTGACCAGCACCATGCCGTGGGGCTTCTGGATGACCTCGGCGAAGTCGCGGGCCACGTCGGCGGGCATGCCGAGCTGCTCGATCGAGCCGATGGCGTTGGCCTGGCGGAGCAGGCGGAGCACGGCGTTCTCGCCGTGGATGGTCGGGATGATCGAGAGGCGGACGTCGATCGCCGCGCCCTTGTAGCGGAAGCGGAACTTGCCGTCCTGGGGCCGGCGGGTCTGCGTGACGTCGAGCTGGGCCATGACCTTGAGGCGCTGGACCAGGCCCTGGTGCATGGCTAGGGAGGGGCCCTGCTGGGTCTGCAGCACGCCGTCGATGCGGAAACGCAGGTGGAGCGACCGCTCGTCGGGGTTGATGTGGACGTCCGAGGCGCCCACTTCCGCGGCGGAGAAGAGGATCTGGTTGACCGCGGCGACGATCGGCTCGTCGGACACCTCGACCGCGTCGTCCTCGCCCAGGGCGGTGTCGTCGGCGTTGCCGGAGTCGAGGGTGTAGGCGCGGACGATGAGGTTGCGAAGCAGCTCGGAGTCGCAGACGACCGGGTCGATCTGGCGGCGTAGGGTCTGCTGGAGCAGGTCCATCGCCTGCAGGTCCAGGGGGTCCTCCATGGCCACGGTGGCGACGTCGCCGAGCACGTAGATCGGGAAGGCGATGAGGCGCTCGGCCATCGTCTTGGGCAGCCGGCGGGAGTTGCGGATGTCCGGGTCGATCAGCGCCAGGTCGACGAAGGGGTACTCGCAGATGATCGACTTGGCGACGGCGAGGTCGCGTGTGGAGACCTTCTTGAGGCGGATGACCGCCTCCTCGAGGGTCAGCTCGTGCTCGGCGGCGTATCGGCGCAGGTCCGCGGCGCCGTTCTCGGTCAGCTTGCCGTCCTCGATCAGCGCCTGGATGACGAACTCGGTGGTGTCGAGCACGGGGGTCTCCCGGGGCGGTGGTCAGACGGAATCGCCCTCGATGCGGGCGAGCATGTCGTTGATCTGGGCGACGGCGATCTCGTCGGGGTCGAGGTAGGCCACGCCGACGAGGTAGGCCGGCCGGCGGTCGGTCATCTGGACCCGGACGACGCGGGTGCGGGCCGAGACCAGGGGCGGGGCGTCGGGGCGGTCGGGGTGGGCGATGCGGAGCTCGAGGACCGCCGCCCGGGGGATGAAAACGGTGCTGATGAACCCGGCCCCGCCGCTGGCGAAGTCCACCAGGTCGACCCCGATCCAGCCCTCGGTGTCGGCGACGCCCTTGGCGTAGCGGACGAACTCGGCGTGCTCGGGGGCGACGCGGACCCGGGCGGGGAGGACGATCTCGTGGCGGATCGATCGCCGGATAATCAGGCCGCTCTGTGCCACCGTGCGCCTCCGTTTCCGGCCGGGGGCGTTCCGCCCGGCACCGGGATCGGGGTCTGGTTCGGCTGTTTTCGGGCCGGACTTGGGTCCGAAACGGCGGAAAGGCTCGCCCGGCCCGGGCGGGGTGGGGTGGCGCCGGGGGCGGGCTTTTCCGGGGGGAGGGCCGCCTTGCCTTGGCGAGAGGGCGGTTTCTACAATGGACCGCCTGGTCCGCCCGGAGACCCGGCCGCCAGACCCGGTGGACGGGTCAACGCATCAGTCAGCTTCGGCCTCTCGGACCAGGACCTGCGTTCTGGCGGGGGGCCGCCACCGAAGCGCCCTTATCGCGGCCGGTTCCGGCCCGTCCGCGGGTGTCGCTGAACAGAAAGAGACGGTTCGCCATGGCCAATCCCCTCGTCCAGGACCTGATCGAGTCGGGCATCCACTTCGGGCAGCGCTCGAGCGGTTGGAACCCGAAGATGGGCCCGTACATCTACGGCAAGCGCAACGGGATCCACATCATCGACATCAAGGAGACGGTCAAGGGCCTGCTGCTGGCCAAGCGGCTGATCACCCGGACCGTCGCCCAGGGCAAGGACGTGTGCTTCGTCGGCACCAAGCGTCAGGCCAAGGGCGTGATCGAGCAGCGCGTCGGCGACGTGAAGATGCACTACGTGACGGAGCGCTGGCTCGGCGGCACGCTGACCAACTTCCGCACCATCCGCACCCGCCTGAAGCGGCTCGAGGAGCTCGAGGCCATCGAGCAGCAGGACAACTTCCAGAGCTACTCCAAGAAGATGGAGAGCCAGCTCCGGCGTGAGATGAAGAAGATCCGCCGCAACCTCGACGGCATCCGCAACATGCACAAGATGCCGGGCGTGATGGTGGCGATCGACGTCAACCGCGAGATCAACGCCCTCCGCGAGGCCCGCAAGCTGGGCATCCCCACGGTGTGCCTGATCGACTCCGACGGCGACCCCGAGCTGGTGGACATCGCGATCCCCGGCAACGACGACTCGATGCGGGCCATCGACGTGATCATCCGCGAGCTGTGCAAGGCCGTCGCCGACGGCAAGCAGATGCGGGTCGAGTCCGGCGAGGGCAGCGACGAGGATGCCCCGGCCGCCCAGCGTGACTCCCAGCCCGTCCGGCGCAGCCGCCGGGCCCAGTTCTCGGCGGACGACGCGGGCGGCCGCGACGCGGACACCGGCGTGAACGCCGAGCCCGCCAAGGCCGAGTCCTGATCTTCACGCCGTTCAGACCACCGGCCCCGCCCAAAGGGGCCCCCACAACCGAATCCGGGAGACAACCGACCATGGCTGAGATCAACGCCAAGGGCGTGATGAGCCTTCGCAACAAGACGGGGCTGGCGATGATGGCGTGCAAGAAGGCCCTGACCGAGGCCGGCGGCGACGTCGTCAAGGCCGAGGAGCTGCTCCGCAAGGAGCTCAAGGGCAAGATGGAGTCGAAGATGGACCGCGCCGCCGGCGAGGGTCGCATCGAGGTCGCCGTCTCGCCCGACGGCAAGGCCGCCACCATCGTCGAGCTGCGCGCCGAGACCGACTTCACCGCCAAGAACGAGAAGTTCGTCAACGCCACCAGGAAGATCGCCGAGCTGGCCCTGGCCGCCCCCGCCGGCGCCTCCACCGAGCCGACGCCCGACATGCAGGCGATCGTCGACGACCTGCGCATCAGCACCGGCGAGAACATCTCGATCGGCCGGATCGAGAAGCTGGAGTCCAACGGCGGCCGCACGGTCTACGGCAAGTACGTCCACCACGACGGCAAGACCGGCGTGCTGATCGAGGCCGAGGGCGACGTCGGCGAGGAGACCCTCCGCCAGATCGCCATGCACGTGACCGCGGCCTTCCCGCGCCCCCTGGGCCTGACCCCGGACGACATCCCCGCCGACCTGGTCGAGAAGGAGCGCAAGTTCCGCGTCGAGCAGGCGATGGAGAGCGGCAAGCCCCGCGAGATCGCCGAGAAGATGGTCGAGGGCGGCATGCGGAAGTTCTTTGCCGACGTCGCGCTCATCGAGCAGGCCTTCGTGATGGACCCCTCCAAGACCATCAAGGAGATCGTCGGCTCGGGCGGCAACCTCCGCACCTTCCGGCGCTGGGAGGTCGGCGAGACCGCCGGCTGATCGGGCCAAACAGAACGACCACACGGGCGGGGCCGGACGGCCCCGCCTTTTTTTCATGCCAACGCCGTCTTGGGCCGATCGACCCCGGTCCTTTCCCCGCCCCCCCTTTTTTCCGCAAGGAGCCCCCGATGGCCTTCAAACCCGCCCCCGGCGAAAAGTACACCGTCCGCCGCAAGATCCTCACGATCCTGGGGGCGAAGTTCCACGTGTACGACGAGCAGGGGAACGTGGTCGCGTTCTGCCGCCAGAAGGCCTTCAAGCTCCGCGAGGACATCCGGCTCTACACCGACGAGTCGATGGCCGAGACGCTGCTGGTCCTCAAGGCGCGGCAGGTGATCGACTTCGGCGTGACCTTCGACGTCACGATGCCCACCGGGGAATCCCTGGGTTCGCTGCGGCGCAAGGGCATCAAGTCGACCTTCCTGCGCGACGAGTGGCTGGTGTTCGACCCCGAGGGTCGCGAGATTGCCAAGCTCAGCGAGCTGGGCGGCTTCGCCCCCTTCGCCCGGCGCTTCATCGACAACGCCTCCGTGTTCCTGCCCCAGCGGTACGCGATGACCCGGGCCTCGGACGGGGCCGAGCTGGCGGCGTATCGTCAGCACTTCAACCCGTTCGTCTACCGGCTCGGAATCTCGCCCCGCCGGGAAGACGAGCACGTGGACGAGCTGTTGGTCCTGGCGACGGGCTGCCTCATCGCCGCGATCGAGGGCCGGCAGTCCTGACCGACGGCCAACCAAAGGAGGACATCATGGCGGAGATGAGCAGACGCGAAGCGATCGGCGGCATGGGCGCGCTCGGGCTGGGCGCTCTGGGGCTGGCGGGCTCCGCGGCCGGGGCCGGGCAGCCCGCGGGCCGGGCCGCCGCGTCCACGCCCGGCTGGGACGCCCGGGCGGGCCGCTTCGTGCTGCCGGACCTGCCGTACGGGCCGGACGAGCTGGAGCCCCACCTCGACGGCCAGACGATGCGCCTGCACCACGAGCGCCACCACAAGGGCTACGTGGACGGGGCCAACACCGCCCTGGAGCGCCTGGCCGAGATCCGCGCCGGCGGCGGCGACCCGGCGACGCTGGAGCTGTGGCTCCGCCGGCTCAGCTTCCACACCGGCGGCCACGTGAACCACACCCTTTTCTGGGGGAACATGGCCCCCGAGGGCCAAGGCGGCGAGCCCGCCGGGGCCCTGCTGCGGGCCATCGAGCGCGACTTCGGCTCGTTCGCGGCGTTCGAGAAGCACTTCCGCGACAGCGCCGGCGCCGTGGAGGGTTCGGGCTGGGGCTGGCTGGTGCACGACTCGGTGTCCGGGCGGCTGATGGTCCTGCAGATGCACAACCAGCAGCACTCCGTGTTCGCGGGCGCCACGCCGCTGCTGGGTGTCGACGTGTGGGAGCACGCGTACTACCTGCGCTATCAGAACCGGCGCGCGGACTACCTGACGGCCTTCATGAAGGTCGTGAACTGGAACGAGGTCGCGCGGCGGTTCGGGGCCGTGGCCGGGGCGTGACCCCGGCCGCCGGCGGCGGGCGCGCCGTCAGCCCACGTGCTTGGGATCGAAGGCGTCCTGCAGGGCGTCGGTGAGCACGTTGAACGCCAGGACCAGCACGAACATGAAGAAGGTGGCGGCCCCGATCTGCCAGAAGAAGCCCGAGACAACCTCGGCGCGGGACTGGTCCACCATGATGCCCCAGCTCGCCCCGTCCTTGAGCCCCAGGCCGAGGAAGGTCAGGACCACCTCGCCCTTGATCGCCGCGATGAAGAGCAGCGAGAGGTTGATGAACACCAGGTGGGCGGTGTTGGGGATGATGTGGAGGAGCAGGATGCGGGCCTTGCCCGCGCCGAGCGCGTTGGCCGCCTGCACGTAGTCGAGCTGCTTGAGCTTGAGGGCCTCGCCGCGGGTCACGCGGCACGGGCCGATCCAGTAGGTCAGGCCGAAGGCCACGTACAGCGGGATGAGCGTCCGTTCGAGGGGCGAGCCGCTGAACATGAACGCGAGCACGACCAGCAGCACCAGGTCGGGGATGGAGCTGAAGGTCGAGTACAGCCAGATGACCGCGTGGTCGATCCAGCCGCCGAAGTAGCCCGCGGCGGCGCCGATGAGGCTGCCGAAACCGACGGCGAACAGCGAGACGATCAGGCCGACCTGGATCGCCACCTTGGCCGAGTAGACCGCCCGGATGAGGATGGAGCGGCCCTGGCGGTCGGTGCCGAGCAGGAGGCGCAGGTCGTACAGGAAGGCGTCCATCCCAGTGGGCGGGGGCAGCAGCTCGGCGATGATCGGCTCGATGCGGCCGAGCGCCTCGGTGATCTCGGCGTCGAGCCCGTCGAGCCGCTCGTCGACCGCCTCGCGGACCCGGGCGATCATCGCCGGGTCGAAGAGCGGCTCGGGTGTGGGCTCGGCCGTCATCGCTTCCGCGGCCTCGAAGTAGGCCTCGGGGTCGAGTTCGGCGAGCGGGGCCCCGGGCGGGAGGTGCGGGAGCAGCTCTTCGAGCTGGAACCCGATTTCCTCCATCGCGCGGACGGTCTCGTCGAGGTACTCCGCCTTGCGGTCCGGGTCGTCGGCGTCGGCGTACTGTCGGGCCCGCTCGCGGACGGAGATGGTGGCCAGGTCCAGGCCGACGAGGCCCGCGCGGATCACGCGCAGCCGGCTCTGGGCCCCGAACTCGGTGCGGGCGCGCTGCTCGATGGCCCGCAGCTCTTCGAGGGGTTTGTCGGCCAAGCGCAGCTCGGCGAAGCGGACCCTGGCCAGGACCTCGCCCTGCGTCGCGGCGTCGGGGTGCTTCTCGGCCTCGTTGAGGGCCGAGCCGACGGTCTCGAGGAGGTACAGGAGCTGCTCGCCGCGCACGTCCGGCCGGGCCGTCCCGCCGAAGCCGGGCAGGTTAGCGGGGCCGACGCGCTCCAGGGTGCGCTCGGCCAGCAGGGCGCCGAGCACGGGCCGGTCGCTGATGTCGACCACGCGGTCCACCTGCTCCATGCAGACCGTCCAGACGAAGACGAGCAAATAGACCGCGATGACGCCCATCGCCACGACCGCGGGGCGGTTGCGGAAGAGCTTGCGGAAGGCGGGGGATTCCTTGAACCTGGCGATCACGAGAGCCTCACGCGGGGATCGGCCAGTGCGTAGAGCACGTCCGTCAGGATGTTGGAAGCGATGAACATCGCGGCGAAGAGGGCGGTGAACGTCTGGATGACCGGGAAGTCCTTGGCGTTGATCGCGGTGATGAGCGTGCGCCCCATGCCCGGGATGTTGAAGTAGACCTCGACGAGGATGGACCCGGTGACCACGAAGGGCAGGGAGATCATGATCCGCGTGATGATGGGGATCATGGCGTTCTTGAGCATGTGGACGAACATGACCCGGCGGATGCTGGCCCCCTTGGCCCGGGCCGTGCGGATGTAGTCCTTGCGGGTCTCCTCGACCATCACCGCCCGGTAGAACCGGGTGTCGTAGCCCAGGGCCACGATCACGTTGATGATCACCGGCAGGGCGCAGTACGCGATCCAGTTGGACGGCTTGAAAAAGAACCACCGGCCCCCGCCCGCGGCGGCGTCGACGGAGGTCTTGAACGGCCAGGAACCGAACTCCATCCGCGGCCAGTGGGCGCCGAAGTACTGCCCGATGATGATGTAGACCAGGACCGAGATGCTCATCCCGATGACCGAGACGAACATGAGCGTGCGGTCGATCACGCGGCCCCGGTTGAAGGCCGACACGAGGCCGATGCAGATGGCGATCGCCGTGGTCACGAGGAGCGTCGGGGCCATCACCGCGACGGAGGCGGGGACGGCGTTGGCGATCATCTCGTTGACGGGAAGCTCCTGGTCCCAGGAGCGGGCGTCGTACTTCCAGAACCGCGCGATGTCGCCGAGGAACTCGACGTACTGGACCACGAAGTGCTTGTCCATCCCGAAGAGCTCACGCTTGGCCTGGATCTCCTCGGCGCTGGGGTTCTTGCTCAGCGTGGCCGCGACCGGGTCGTTGACGCGCAAGGCGGCCATCATCAGGAAGATGATGGCCAGGAAGACCGGGATGTTGTACAGCAGTCTGCGGACGATGTAGTTCCACACCGCGCGGGCTCCTCAAACGGTGCGGTCGTCAGCGTTTCGAATCGTCCACGTCCAGGAACTTGAACCAGCTGTAGTACCGCTCGGTGGGCCGGCAGTTGAGCAGCCAGGGGTTGATCAGGTAGTAGCGCAGGCGGGCCTGCGAGCCGACGAACGGGGCGTCCTCGATGATCATGTCGCGCATCTTCTCGTAGATGGCTGTGCGCTCCTCGCCGGGCTGCATGGTGAGGATCTGGCGGTACAGCTCGTCGTAATCCGCCCGCTTGTAGTTGAAGTGGTTGGAGCCGGGGGCCTCGTTGGGACCGTAGAAGAGCGCGAGGTTGTTCTCGGCGTCGGGGTAGTCGCTCGCCCAGGCGAAGCCGAACATCGGGGCCTGCTTCTTGTTGATCGACTCGATCAGGGTCGAGAAGTCCTGGAAGACCGGCTCGAAGGTGACGTTCACGGCCTGGAGCTGGCGTTTGACCATCTCGGCCATCTCGGTGTTGAGCGTGCTGATGGATGTGTAGAAGCGGATCGGGGGCAGGCCGCGCCCGTCGGGGTAGCCGGCCTCGGCCAGCTTCTGGCGCGCCCGGGCGAGGTTGGCGCCGCGGTAGCTCACCGGGGCCCGGCCGTTCTCGGGGTAGCCGTCAAGGCCGGGGGGGATGGGGCCGTCGTACACGACGGTGCGGCCGTTGTAGAAGGTCTGGTTGATCTCCTCCAGGTCGATGGCCAGGCAGATGGCCTGGCGGAGGGCCTTGCTCTTGGCGTCGTAGCCGCCGAGCAGCGGGTCTTCCATGTTGAACCCGCGGAAGATGAAGTCCAGAAGCATGTCCGAGTGGTAGCGGATGCCCTTGGACTGATAGGACGCCTTGAGGGTGCCGGACGCCTTGTCGAAGGCCTCCAGGAAGTAGTCCTCGGGGACCTGGGTGTAGCCGATGTTGCCCTGGTTGAACTCCAGCCACATCGGCTGGTCCTGGACGTACATCGTGAACTCGAGCCGGTCCACGAAGGGCACGACCTGACCGGCGGGCCGGTCGAGGCGGGCCCGGCGGTCCTGGCGGGACCATTCGGAGGCCTCGGGGTAGCGGACCTCGTGGTAGTTGGGGTTGCGGTTGGCCGTGAGCGACTGCTTGGGCACCCAGGTGTCCAGCATGAACGGGCCCGTGCCGACGGGGTTGCGCCCGAAGTCGTCCTTGTAAAACTCGACGGCCTCGCGGGGCACGATCGAGGTCTGGAACATCGAGAGCAGGTAGAGGAAGCGGTAGACCGGGCGGGTCAGGACGATCTCGAACTCGGTGTCGGAGATCTTCCGGAACCCCTCGACCGGGGCGTCGTAGTCGAAGGTCGGCTTGGCGTTCTGCTCGTCGCAGTAGGCGTCCAGGCCCTTGATGGTGTCCTTGAGCAGCCACCAGTTCTCGAACAGGTAGGCCTTGTCCCCCAGACGCTTGAGCGAGTAGAAGACGTCGTCGGACCGGATCTCGCGGCCTTTGCCGCCGGGGAAGCAGGGGTTGTCCTGGAAGCGGACCCCCGGCTTGAGCTTGAACCGCCAGGTGGTGCCGTTGTCCGGCGAGGTGGGCATCTCGGCCAGCAGGAGCGGCTCGAGCTCGGTGGGGTCGCTGTACTTGTTGACCAGCAGCGTCTCGTAGAACTGCGCGCAGGCCATGTTGTCGTAGGTGGTCGAGCCCTTGACGGGGTCCAGGCTCTTGGGGCCGTCGGTCCGGATGGGCAGCTGGATGACCTTGCGCTTGGGCTGGGCTGCCGTCACCGGCGAGGCCACGAGGGCGACGCCCAGGGCCGTGGCGGCCAGGACGCTCCGCAGGGGGATCTTCCAACGCATGATCGGCTCCTTGGGCTGGTTCGGCATCTGGGTGGATCGTCCCGACCCGGGGGTTCGGATGGTAGCGGAACGCGTCGCCCGGCTCCACCGGGCCGACGGCGCGGGACCTCCGCGCCCCGCGTCTACTGTCCCCACGACCCCCACCGCCGCCGGCGCACGCCTCTGACGCCCGAACCAGGAAAATTTGCGCATGACCGCACCGCCGATCGAAGCCTGCACCACGACGACCGCCGACCACGCCGGCGTCCGGTACGTCACCTTCGGGGGGTGCAACTACCTCGGCCTGGCCCAGCACCCCGCGGTGCTCGCGGCCGCCGCCGAGGCCACGGCCCGCTACGGCCTGAGCACCTCGGCCAGCCGAGAGACGACGGGGAACACCCGGGTCCACGCCGACCTCGAAGAAGCCGTCCGGGCCTTCTGCGCCCGCCCGGCGGCGCTGCTCACCCCGGACGGGTACATCGCCAACCTGGCGGCCATGCAGGGGGCCGCGGCGGTGGGCGTGCGGCACGCGGTGGTCGACGAGCGGGCCCATGCCAGCCTGAAGGACGCCGCCGCGGTCGCGGGGATGGCCCGGTCGTTCTTCCGCCACCGCGACGCCGCCGACGCGGCCCGGGCGTTGTCGCGCTGCGACGGGCCGGCGGTGGTGGCGACGGACTCGGTGTTCGCCGCGGACGGCGCCCTGGCCCCGGCGGGGGCGCTGCTGGCGGCACTCCGCCCGGGGGACCGGCTGCTGCTCGACGACTGCCACGGGCTCGGCGTGCTCGGGCGGGGCGGGCGCGGGGTCGCGGACGCGGCGGGCCTGCCCGCCCGAGGCGTGATCGTCACCGCGACGCTCGCCAAAGGCATCGGGTGCGCCGGCGGCGTGGTCATGGGTGAGCCGGACCTGGTCGACGCCGCACGGAAGGGCTCGACCGCGTACGTCTGCACGACGCCCTGCTCGCCCGTGCTGGCGGCGGCGGCGCTGGAATCGATCCGCGTGCTCGAACGCGAGCCCGAACGCCACGCACGCCTGCTCGCCAACGCCGCGCACCTGCGGTCGCGCCTGGCCGGGCCCTTCGGCGTCGACCCGGACGGGATGCCCGTGGTGGCGTTCACGGCGGGCACGGCGGAGGCGATGCGACGGATGCGCGACGCCGTGCTCGCGCGGGGGATGCTCGCCCCGCTGGTCGAATACCCGGGCGGCCCGGCGCCCGCCTACTTCCGGCTCAGCGTGACGGCGGAGCACACCGCGGAGCAGATCGACCTGCTGGCGGATGCGCTCGTTGAAACCGCGGAGCTCCACGCGGGGGCGGCGTCGTGACGGCCCTGCCCCCCGACCTCGACTTCGCCGTCCGCACGGCCCGCACGGCCGGAGCGCTCGCCATGCGCTGGTTCCAGTCCGCCGAGCTGGTCGCGGACGGCAAGGCGGACGGCTCGCCCGTGACCCAGGCGGACCGCGAGGCCGAGCGGCTCGTGCGCGACGAGATCCAGCGTGCCTTCCCGGACGACGGCGTGATCGGCGAGGAGTTCCCCGAGAAGCCGTCGCGGAACGGGCGTGTGTGGGTGGTCGACCCGATCGACGGCACCCGGTCGTTCGTGCAGGGCGTGCCGCTGTTCGGCACGATGCTCGCGTTGCTGGTCGACGGCCTGCCGGACACCGGCGTGGTCTACATGCCCGGGCTGGACGAGTGCGTGGGGGCGCGGCTGGGCGCGGGCTGCTGGTGGTGGCCGTCGGGTTCGGCGGAACCGCGCCGGGCCGAGGTCACCGACCACGCGGAGATCCGCGGCTGCGTGGCGCTCTCCACCTCCCTCGAGTACTACCGGAACGAGCGCCACAAGCGGGCCTGGTCGCGCCTCAACGACCTCGGGGCCGTCACCCGGGGCTGGTCGGATTGCTACGCCTTCGTGCTGCTCGCGACCGGCCGGGCCGACGTCGTGATCGAGCCGGACGTGAAGCTGTGGGACCTCGCGGCCCCCGCCGTCGTCGTGCGTGAGGCGGGCGGGGCGTGGAGCAACATCGACGGCGGCGCGGACGTGCGCGCCGGCTCGGTGGTGGCGACCAACGGCCGCCTGCACGACGCGGTCATGGGTCTGATCCGCGACGCTTGAGCGGGCCAAAGGAAACCAGGTCGCCGGGGTGAACCGGCGGCCCGGGCAACAGGGAGGCCTGCGGGATTACGGGCAGCCGGCGTTGAACGCGTCGAGGTACGCGCCAAGGTCGAAGAAGTTGAACTGCCCGTCGTTGTTGAAGTCGGCCGCGTCGTCCTGGGCGTTGAACAGCGCCAGGAAGGCGGAGAGGTCGAAGAAGTTGAGCACGCCGAACGGCTCGGCGACGTCGGCCGGGCAGCCCTTCTTGGTCGCCGGGGGGATGGCCACGTCGCCGCACTCGACCGGCGGATAGAAGAAGCCGTCGCCGCCGTCGATCAGCGGGCCGAACGGGTCGCCGAGCGTGTACGCGCTGCCGTCGGTGGTGAAGGTGTTGAGCTGGCTGAAGTAGTTGGGGTACTCGCCCTGACCGACCGCGGCGTGGTAGCCGGTGTCGTCACGCGACCAGTCGATGGTCATCCCCTGGCTGTAGTTGGTGTCCTGGGGGATGCTGTGGAGCAGCTCGAAGGCGAGCCCGGTGCCCTTGAAGATGGCGTCCAGCGACATGTCGTGGATGTAGAAGGCGCCCTGGGAGTCGATCGCCAGGCCCATGGCGCGCTGGATGGGCGGGTTGGAGGTCACGGTGCCGACGAGCGAGGCCACGCCGGTCGTGAGGTTCACCGTGTACAACCGGGTCGTCGTGCCCTGCGTGCGCACGCCGTACATCCGCCCGTCCACCGGGTTGTAGGCGAGGTCCTCGAGGCTCTGCGGCGAGTTGCCGACGGGCGTGGCCAGGCCGGTGTTGACGTCCACGCTGTACAGGCCGGAGGCGGCGCCGCCGGTGCTGCGGTAGAAGGACGCCCAGGCCCACAGGTTGCCGTCGGCGTCGAACTCGAGCCCGCCGAACCCGATGTTGTCGTGCCCCATCGGGCCGATCACGGTGTAGCCGGCGGGGTCGTCCACGTCGAAGACGATCAGGTCGTCCTGGTTGGGCAGCGTGCTGTACAGGCTGTTGGGGGCGTAGGCCAGGGGCCCGGCGCTCGCGACGCCCGCCATCAGCAGCGGCAGCGCCATCAGGCGCGTGTTGAAGGTACGCATCGAAATCTGTCCTTTCGCGGCGGTGCGCCGCTTGCGGGTCGGTCGGGGTCAGGCGCGGCGGCGGCGGGCCAAGGCGCCGGCCGCGAGCGCCAGGAGCCCCGCGGAAGCGGGCGCGGGCACGTAGTTGAGGGTCAGGTCGTCGAACTGGAAGCCGAAGCCGGGCACGTTGCCGGTCAGCTCGATCCGGGAGATGCCCGTGTCGCTGTGCCAGCCGATCCAAGTCCAGTCCGCGGGCGTGGCGTCGAAGCTCATCGAGCCGATCTGCGCGCCCTCGGCGTCCCAGAAGACGGCCGTGCCGCCGCCCACCGCGGCCACGGTGCTGATGTACCCGCCGAAATCCGTGACGGCGGTCGAGAACTCGAAGACGGCGGCGCCGGCCGGGACGCCGCCCATGAGGTTGCCGTTGAGCGGGATGATCTCGCCGGCCGGGCCCATCCAGTTGAAGGCGATCACCACCGTGTTGGCGAGCGAGTCGTTCAGGGTGGCGTTCCCGCCGAAGATGCCCAGCGGGCCGGGGTAGCCCGCGGGCGAGCCGATGGCCTCGAACGTTTCGTAGGCCTCGCCGGCGAAGGCCCCAATGGCGGTCACGTCGGCCAGGGCCGCGGTCGTCATCGCAGCAGCCGTCCCGACGGCGGCCAGCACACAGATCCTGCTCATCTCCATCTCCTTCGTGCGGGTGGAGGCCGCGCCGCGCGAACGGACGCGCGGGGCGGCCCGCCCCCAGCCTACCGACTTTCGCGTGCGGTACAAGAGGTCATGTGGCCATTCGCGTAGATTTTCATATGAATTTTCAGAAGGGTCTTCGGGGAGAGCCCGTCAAGCCTTATGATGGGCCCGTCCGATGAAGCCGGCAGACCGGCATCCGACCGAATGACGACGCTCGATCCCAGCCCGACGCCTTTCCAGGCCGACGCCCGCACCGTGGTGCGGACCGTGCGGGGTGCGTTCTCGGACCTTCTGGCCCAAGCCGGCGCCAACGCCCAGGACCCCCAGTCCATCAGCGAGCGCATCGGCCTGACCAAGACGCTCGCCTGGAAGGTCTCCCGGATGGTGCAGGCCGACGACCCGGCCCTCGCGCTCCAGCACATGCCCGGGGCCTCCGGGGTCAAACTGCTGCTGCGGGGCGCCGAGCGGGCGGGCGTCGACCCGGCCCACATCGAGGTCGCCCGCGACGCGGTCCGCCAGTTCGAGCGGCTCATCGAGGTCCACTGCGGCGACCGGGCCACCCTGGACATGATGGGCGGGCAGCTCAGCCCCGCCGGCCGGCGACAGCGCGACGAGCAGCACCGGCGCATGCTGTTCCAGGGGGCGAGCTACGTCTGGGGCGCGCAGGCCCGCGTGGTGTGCAAGATCGGCGTGGTCACGCCCGGCGAAGCGCCCGGCCTGCTCGACTTCGCCTCGGTCAACGCCCTGGTCGATTTCCGGCGCCTCCGCCCGGACGTCTGCTGGGTCATGGCCTCCCGGCACGGGCGCAACGACGACGGAAGTCAGATGCGCACCCACGCCGCGGAGGCGATCGACCCCCGCTTCTCCGGCCCGGACCAGTGCCCCCTGATGGGCGACTTCTGCTCGGAGAACCTGCCCCCGCTGCGCCGGATCGACTACCCGCGCGGGATGAGCTTCGAGCTGGTCGAGGGCCCGGTCGGCAACAAGGGCTCGCTGAGCTGCGCCGTCGGCACGATCCAACGTGGCATCCCCTACTACGCGGCCCCCGACAACGAATGGGGCGAGCACCGCGCGGTGTGCGACCTGCCCGCCGAGCTCATGATCGTGGACCTGTTCGTCCACCAGAGCTTCGCGTTCGCCATCCCGCCGCAGGCGAGCCTGCACAGCGAGCTGGCGGCGGGGGCGAGCGACGGGCCGCGTCTCCGCCGCCAGCTGCCGCTGAGCGAACCCCTGCAGGACCTGGGCGTGAGCCCCGAACCCCCCACCACGCCCGAATACCCCCGGTACACGGCGCTGACGCGGGCCGTCTTCGCACGCCTGGGCGTGGACCCGGGCGCGTTCCACGGCTTCCGCATGAAGCTCCCGTTCCCCGCGTGCCCGACCTCGATCATGCTGCGCTACCGGCTGCCCGAGGAGCCGGCGGGCGGGGCGGGCTGACACCCTTTTTTCAGGGACATCGTTTCCAAACTTCTCGTGACGCCCGGCGTTTCGGTCGGCCGCGGTTCTTCCATCTTGACAAGTTGGATTTTGTTCGTATTCTATTTGGATGAACCCGTCCGGCGACCACACCTACCGCGACGCGTTGGCCGAGGGGCCGGCCCACCGGCGGGGCGCGGGGATCAACCCGGGGAACCGTTTCGAACGCATCCGGCTGCACGTGCTCGGGGAGGAGCTGGACCTGCAGCGGGCGGAGCGGGAGGCCGCGGGCGGCAGCGAGCGCCGGGTGGAGCGCCAGGTCTTCGAGGACAAGACGGTCACCATCATCAACCGGGTGGCGCAGACCTCGGACGTGCCGTTCGACTGGACGGTGAACCCCTACCGCGGCTGCGAGCACGGCTGCGTGTACTGCTTCGCACGGCCCTACCACGAGTTCCTCGGGTTCAGCAGCGGCCTGGACTTCGAGACCAAGCTCATGGCCAAGCCGGACGCGCCCGCGCTGCTGCGCCGCGAGCTGGCGCACCCGCGTTGGAAGGCGGAACCGATCGTGATGTCGGCCATCACCGACATCTACCAGCCGCTCGAGCACACGATGCGGATCGCGCGCGGGTGCCTGGAGGTCATGGCCGAGTGCGTTCAGCCGGTGACGACCATGACCAAGAGCGCCATGGTGCTCCGCGACGTGGACCTGTGGTCCAGACTGGCGAAGATGAACGCGGGCCGGGTCACGGTGACGCTCGTCACGCTCGACCCCGAGCTCGCGGCCGGCCTGGAGCCCCGGGCCACCACGCCCGCGGGGCGGCTGCGGGTCATCCGGGAGCTCACAAAGGCGGGCGTGCCCGTGACCGTCAACGTGGCCCCGGTGATCCCGGGCCTGACCGACACCGAGGTCCCCGCCATCCTGAAGGCCGTCGCTGAGGCCGGCGCGGTGCGTGTGAACTGGGTGCTGCTGCGCCTTCCCTATCAGTTGAAGGACATCTTCCTGGACTGGCTGGAACGGTCGGTGCATCCCGAACGGGCGCGCAAGGTCGAATCGCTGATCCGCCAGATGCGGGACGGCGCGTTGTACAAGGCGGACCTGCTCCGGGGGCGCGGGCACGGGCCGTTCGCAGACCAACTGGCCCAGACCTTCCACGTTTTCGGGCGCCGCTACGGGCTGCACCGGTCGCTGCCGCCGCTCACGAGCGAGCACTTCCGCAGGCCGGAGGTCGGCGGCCAGATGTCGCTGTTCGGAGGGGCGGGGCCATGACGGGAAAAGTCAGGGATAGACGTCCATCCCGTCCGCGAACGCCAATGGGTCGTCGTCGTCGGGCGTGGCCTCCTCCTCCTGTGGCCCCACCGGCACGAGCGCGGTCACCAGGCCGAGCAGCCCGCAGAACATCGGCAGCGGGGCGAGCATCTGCGCGAGGTCCGTGACCGGGGTTTGCACGCCGGGTTCTTCGGGGCGCTCCACGGACAGCGCGGGCGCCATCAACCCGGCGACCGAGAGCATGAAGGAAACGACCCCCGTCGACGCCTTGCGACCGGCCATGATCGAACGCATGGTGATCCTCCGTTTCGCGGACTGATTCGATCCGGAATGTCCGGCACACGCATGAAGCTGCCGTGAATCGGGGCTGAACGCGGCGGACGGTTTGCCCAGGTCCCGTTTCTTTGCTGCTTCTTTCCGCGGGCGCGGTTAGACTGACGCGTGGCCGAGATCCGGGTTGGCACCTCGGGCTGGACGTACCCGCCGTGGCGCGGGAACTTCTACCCCGCCGGCCTTCCGCAGCGGCTCGAGCTGCCGTACGCGAGCCGACGCTTCAACGCGGTGGAGGTCAACGGCACCTTCTACTCGCTGCAGCGTCCGGAGAGCTTCCGGGCGTGGTACGGGCAGACGCCGCCGGGCTTCGTCTTCGCGCTCAAGGGCAGCCGTTACCTGACGCACCTGCGCAAGCTGCGTGACCCGGAAGCGGGGCTGGCCAACTACTTCGCCTCGGGCGTGCTGGAGCTGCGGGAGAAGCTCGGGCCCATCCTCTGGCAGTTCCCGCCGTTCATGCCCTTCGACGAGGGGCTGTTCCGGGGGTTCCTGGAGCTCCTGCCGCGGGACACGCACGCGCTGGCCCGGCTCGCGCGCGGGCACGCGCCGTTCATGGCGGATCGCGTGTCGCTGGAGCCGGACGCACGCCGGCCGGTGCGCCACGCGGTCGAGTTCCGCCACGAGAGCTTCCTGACCGAGCGGTTCACTGGTCTGCTGCGCGAGCACGGCGTGGCGCTGGTGGCGGCGGACGTGGCCGGGCGGTTCCCGATCGCGCAGGACGTGACCGCCGACTGGGTGTACGTGCGCCTGCACGGCTCGCGCCGGCTGTACGCCAGCGGCTACACGCCGCGGGAGGTCGCGGCGTGGGCCGAGCGGGTGCGGGCGTGGCATGAGGGCTCGGAACCGGCGGACGCCGAGCGGATCGGCGGCCCGGCCCCGGGCGCGCCGGGACGGACGCGACGTGTTCGTGTTCTTCGACAACACGGACGTCAAGCTGCGGGCGCCGGTGGATGCGCGGCGGATGGCGGAGACGCTGGGGATCGGCCCGGGCGGGACGCCCCGATCGGTGATGGTGGACCTGGGGGTCACGCCGGGCCGGACGAAGAAGGCGAAGGCGGCCGGGCCCGCCCCGACCAAGCGCCGGGCAGGCAAACGCTGAGCGTCAGATCCGCCGGGTCACGCTGGCGACGACGGCGATCAGTTCGCCGGGCTCGACGGGCTTGGGCACGTGCATCTGGAACCCGGCCAGGAGCGCCCGGCGTCGGTCCTCGGGCCCAGCGAACGCGGTGAGGGCCACGGCGGGCACGCGCCCCCCCTCCTGCTCGGGGAGGGCCCGGACCTTGCGGATCAGACCGAAGCCGTCCTCGCCGGGCATGCCGATGTCGCTGATGAGCAGGTGCGGCGGTTTCTCCCGCAGCGCGACGACCGCTTCGGCGGCTGAGGCGGCGGTGCGCACCTCGGCGCCCGAGTTGGCGAGCATGCGCCGGACGAGATCCCGGGCGTCCGGGTCGTCGTCAACGACCAGGATGCGGATGCCTGTCAGCATGATGGTCTCGTCGGCGTGGTCGGCGCGGGACGGGGAGGCCGGGTCGGAGGTGGTGACGCGGACGGGCAGGCTGACGATGAAGGTCGCGCCCTGGCCCAGGCCGGGGCTCTTGGCCCGGACGGACCCGCCGTGCAGCTCGGTCAGGTGCTTGACGATGGACAGGCCCAGGCCCAGCCCGCCGTGCTGGCGCGTGGTCGAGGCGTCGGCCTGGCGGAAGCGGTCGAAGACGAAGGGCAGGAAGTCCGGGGCGATGCCCTCGCCGGTGTCGGACACGGAGATCTCTACGTGGGAGTTGACGCGTTCGAGCAGGACCTCGACCTTCCCCTGCTTGGGGGTGAACTTGACGGCGTTAGACAGGAGGTTCCAGAAGACCTGCTGGAGGCGGCCCGGGTCACCGGAGACGGGGCCGGCGAGCGGGTCGAGGATGGTCCGGACGGTGACGTTGCGGGCGTCGGCGGCGGGGCGGACGGAGGCGAGCGCGGCCTCGATGACCGCGTGCAGGTCGACGGGCTGGACGCTCAGGCGGAGGTTGCCTGCGACGATGCGGCTCATGTCGAGCAGGTCCTCGATGAGCTGGGCCTGCACGCGGGCGTTGCGCTCGATCACGCCCAGGCCCTCGCGCAGCTCGGCGGGGTCGCTGCCTTTCTGGAGCAGGTGGGCCCAGCCGAGCACGGCGTTGAGCGGGGTGCGCAGCTCGTGGCCGAGGGTGGCGAGGAACTCGTCCTTCATGCGGCTGTGGCGTTCGGCCTCGGACCGGGCGGCCCGCTCCGCCGCGAGGAGGTGCTCTCGCTCGATTTCGGCCCGTTTTCGCTCGGTGATGTCGCGGGCGACCTTGGAGGCGCCGACGATGCGGCCCTGCTCGTCGCGGATGGGCGAGGAGGTGACCGAGACGAAGATGCGCCGGCCTTGCCTGGTGATGCGCTCGGTCTCGAAGTGGTCGACCCGCTCGCCGCGGCGGAGGCGGGCGAGGATGCCGATCTCCTCGTCTGGGCGGTCCGCCGGGATGAGGACGGTGATCGGTTTGCCGATCATCTCCTCCGCGGTGTAGCCGAACATACGCTCGGCGCCGGCGTTCCAGCTCCACACCACGCCGTTGAGGTCCTTGCCGATGATGGCGTCATCGGAGGACTGCACGATGGCCGCGAGGCGGGCGTTGTCGAGGTGGCCGGCGCGGACGCGGTCGAACAGGCGGGCCTGGTCGATGGCGAGGGCGCCGTAGCGGGCGATGCAGGCGAGCGTCCGCTCGTCGGCGGGGCCGAAACGCCCGGGCCGCGGGTGACCGAGGAACAGGCGGCCGACGGCGTTCCCGCCACGGGCGACCACGGGTGCGGACAGGCCGGAGCGTGCGATGACGCGGCCCGCGGTCGCGGCGCGAAATACGTCGCGGTCGGCGGGGCGGGGGTCGGCGTCGGCGTCTTCGACACGGATCACGCCGGCGTCCGTGTCGGACCCGATGGTGGCCGCGAGGCCCTCTACGGCGGGGGTTCCCGGCTCGAAGTCCGGCAGGCCGACCGCGGCGTTCAGGACGCCGTCGCCCGGCGTGCGGCACACGATCAGGCCGTACTCGGCGCCGGTCTGGCGGACGGCGGCCTCGACCACCGACCGGGCCAGGCTCATGGGCTCGGCGTCGGCGGCGAGGAGGCGTCCGATCTCTTCGACCGTGCCCAGCGGGTCGGGGCGGGTGGGCCCGGGTTGGCCCGGGACGGGGTCCG
>CAYXFA010000030.1:0-39807 GCA_964464165.1 uncultured Phycisphaeraceae bacterium
AGTCGGCGCGGCTGGCGGGGGCGGGGCCGGTGAACTGGTGGAAGTTGAAGGGGGCCGCGCCTGCAGCGCCGGCGCCGAGGTTTTTGGAGAGGGTGGTGTAGTTGGCGTTGAGGATGGTGGCTCCGACTTCGATGTCGCCGAGGAACTGGCCGGTGGTACCCGCGGCGTTGATGATGAAGTTGCCGGGAAGGCCATTGGTCGGCAGAGAAAGGATCGCGGCGGCCTCAAAATCGCCCTGAATCTGGCTCGCCTGGGTCGAGGACAATGCCGAGTTGACGGTGACGTCGGCATCAAAGTCTCCGCCGATGTTGAGGTAGCCGAGGGCGTCCATGGTCATGGGGGCGGAGGAAACGAAGTCTCCGCCCGCCAGAACCTGGATGAACCCGACGTCGGTGTAACCCGAGAAGCCCGCGGTCTGCGAGCCGATGCGGACTTCGGACATGTCGTCGGCCCGCACGAACTCGATGGAGGTCTTCGCCCAGATCTCGATCGGGTCGAGCGTCGGACCGTTGATGACGCCCTTCACCTGGATGTCCTCGAACTTTCCGACATTGTTGTAGATACCGCCCTCGAGCACGTCCCCGTCGATGACAAGCGACCTCTGGTCCGCGGGCTGGCTGCCGTCGATGACGAAGTTGGTGTACCAGTCGCCACCAACCTGGATATAATTCGCCCAGTTCACCATCATCATGCTGCCTGAGCCCGGGGTGCCGAGGTCACCTTCGAATTTCAGGTCGTGAAAACCGAAACGGGTCGTAGCGGGATTCGTGATCACGATCGCCTCGATGCCCGCGAGCGGATCCTTGACCAGGCCGCCGCCAATTTTCAGCTCCACGTGGGTGTTGACGCCCATGGGGTTGTTGATTTGAAGCAGTTCGATCACGTCGGACGCGGTGGCGCTGAGCGTCAGCCGTGGTACGCTGCTGGTCTGCGGCGTAGTGGCGTTAATTGTAACGATCCATTTGCCGGCGGCGGAACCAGCCGTGACGGAGAAAGTCGCTCCTGAACCTGTGATAGATATAGCTGCGACTCCGTTTGCTGCCACCATCCCGACAGCGGTCGCTGTCAAGGCTTGTACTGCTTTCATCTTGATGTTCCTTTGCTGGTGCGGAGCGTCTCATGCTCTGCACGGACCAATTTACAGCTGGCGTCGCATCCAGCTAGCTCATATGACCGATAGCTATGGACAGCCGTGACCAAATTTCGTCACGAAGGCTGCAAAATCGAAGAAGTTGAAGATCCCAGTCGGCTCGGCAAGATCGGCTGCTGAATCAGATGCTTGATACAGTCCAACAAACGCGTTCAGATCCGCGTGGTCGAGAGCACCGAACGGCGAGGCCAAGTCCGCTTCACAGGGCAAATCTCCAGCAAGCCGGAAGCCGCTCCAGCTCGTAACCCAGTCAACCGCAAAGCCGAAGTAGTAGTCGATTCTGTCCGGATTTTCCGGTTCGGTGTCCGAGTCATCGGTGTAGGGCGAGCCGCCGTGCGCCATGATCTCTGGGGTGCCTCCAAAGTTCACCGCACGTTCTTCCAGCCATTCGGACATGCCCCCGGAAGCGTCGAGCAGCCCGTAAGGGCTCTTGACGTGCGGAAACGAGGCGACGTCGATCGGCCATCCCTGGCTGGACCCCCCGGCGTTGCGCTCGCCGCCCTCGTGGGGGAACAGCCCGCCGCCGATGGACCGCTCGTTGCTGCCGTTGGGGTACAGCCAGTAACCCTCCTGTCCCGGGCCGTACCGGTTCGGGTCGTAGTACGCCGCCTTGACCCACTCGTCGAGGCTTGGGATCCAGTAGCGTGCGCCCGGTGAGCGGTGGAACTGGTGGTTGGGCGTGCCGTCGTCGTTGAAGGTGAAGGTGGAGGTGTCGTAGGCCCCGGTCTCGAAGGCCCAGGCCTCGTTGACCTTGCCGTTGTGCAGCCAGTTGCAGTAGCGGGCGGCGTACTCCCAGCTCATGTCCGCGGGACGCTGGTGGGAGACGTTCGGGCGGATGTAAAGGCCCGCGAACGAATAACTGATGCTCTGGCCGGTGAAATCGGGGTTGGCGATGCCATTCAGGTCGTAGAACGGCGCGTACGCCTGGACGAACTCGAACCACTGACCGACGGTGACCTCGGTGGTGGCGATGCGGAAGACGTAGTCCACGCCGCCGATGGGGACATCGGGGCGGAAGGGCGTTTCTTCGGGGATGGTGTCGCGGTTGCCGGGATGGGTGATGACGGCCCACTCGTAGCCGTCCTCGTCGGGAGCCGCGAGGGCGGGGGTGATGGCCATGGCGAGGGTCAGGATGGCGAGGCGGGGAGTCATGCGGGCAGGGTAACCTGGCGCGACGGTGTGTGCGGTCGGGGGTGCGCGCAGGTCGCGCATTTGGCGCGCAGGAGTGGATGTTGGTGGGGTTTGGGGGCGATGCGCACAGGCGGGACGCCTGTGCCACCGGGGAGGAGGCCGACTGGAAGTGGGCTCCACGGGTCGGCCCTACCTTTCGGCATGAACGAAGTGATGCGGACGATGCTGGCGCACCGGTCGGTGCGGCGGTTCACGGATGACGCGGTGGGGGACGAGCGGGTGGCGGCGGCCGTGCGTGCGGGGCAGGCGGCGTCGAGCAGTTCGGCGGTATGGGCGTACAGCGTGGTCAGGGTGCGCGACGCGGGGAAGCGTGCGGCGATCGCGGAACTCGCCGGGCCGCAGGAGAAGGTGGTGCGTTGCGGGGCGTTCCTGGTGGTGTGCGGCGATTCGCGGCGCCACCGGCTGGCGTGCATGCGGGCGGGGGTGGCGTACGCGGAGACTTTCGAGAACTTCCTCGTGACGATCATCGACGCGGCGCTGTTCGCGCAGAACATGGCGCTGGCGTTCGAGTCGATGGGCTACGGGGTGTGCTTCGTCGGCGGCGTGCGGAACGACCTGGGGCGGGTGCGTGCGCTGCTGGCGCTGCCGGAAGGGGTGTACCCGTTCTTCGGGCTGTGCGTGGGTGTGCCGGCGGACACGCCGTCGATGCGGCCACGGCCGCCGGTCGACGCGGTGCTGTTCGACGACACGTACCCGGACGACGGGTCGCTGATGGGGGCTCTGGAGGGGTACGACGAGACCTACCGCGCGTACCTGGCGCAACGCGGGGCCGAGCCCGCGGGCTGGACGGACGCGATGGTCGACAAGCACCGCCGGACGATCCGCCCGGACGCGGGGGCCTTCTACGCCTCGCAGGGCGCGACTCTGGGTTGAGACGTCACCGGATCAGGCGGTGCGCTTGCAGTTGACGAACCAGGCCCACTCGTCGGGCGTGAAGCCGACGAGGCCGCGCTCGACCGCCTCGCGGACGAGCTCGGCGCGGTTACGGAAGTTCATCTTGCGGTGCAGGCTCTCGAGGTGGCGCTCGACGGTCTTGGGCGAGCGGTGGAGCAGTTCGCCGATCTCGGCCACGGTCATGCCCGCGGCGAGGAAGTAGAACACCTCCAGCTCGCGGGGGGTGAGCTGGGCGAGGTCGCCCATGTCGCAGACGCGGGCGAGGGGGAGCGGGGCCTGCTCCTGGCCCGCGCGGCGGACGGCGCCCTGCTGGAGCAGCATGAAGACGCCGGGCTTGCCGAAGGCGTCGGGGTCCAGGGGCCAGACGCGGGTGATCCAGCGGATGCCTTGGGCGAGCTGGACGAAGGAGACGGGGCGCCCCTCCTCAAGAACGGGGCGGATGAGCGTTTCGCGCTCGCGGACGAGCGCGGCGGGGAGGCGGGTCGCCAGGTCGGCGCCGGCGAGCTGGGCCGGTGTGGACTTGTGGTGGTGCGCGAACTCCTCGTTGCACCAGAGGATCCGCATGGAGGCGTCGAGGACGACGGCGGCGCAGCCGGGAAGGCCGTCAAAGGGCTCGAACGCGGCCGACGACATCGAACGGAGGACGACGGATTCGGGCATAGACACGGCTCCAGTGATTCCCGGGTGAACGAAGTGGGGGTGGGAGGAAGCCCCGCCGGGAAGGTTCCGGAAGATTACACGATCAGAACGAGACCCGAGGCCGAACCCCTAGTTCGACCCGGGTTTGAACCAAAAACCGGGGGATGTCCCCACAGATCTTAGGCGGTTCACCCCTTAAATGGGGATGGGACTCGGGCCCGGGGTCGGCGTCGGATCAAGGCGTCCCACTGGTCGGGCGTGAAGCCGGTCAGGCCCCGGCGGGTGGCGTCGCGGACCAGCGCGGCGCGGTTGGCGTAGTCCATCTTGCGGTGGATGTTCTCCGCGTGGCGTCCGATGGTCTTGGGGGAGCGGTAGAGGGCCGCGGCGACCTCGTTGACGGTCTTGCCCTCGGCGAGGTGGTGGAGCACTTCCAGCTCGCGCTGGGAGAGGACGGCCAGGTCGCCAAGGTCGGCGGCGTGGGAGACGGGCACGTCCGGGGCGGGGTCGAGGGCCTGGCTGAGCAGGATGAACACCCCGGGCGGGGGGTGGCGGATGGGCGCGATGCGGACGCGCCAGCGCCGGCCGCTCAAAAGCTGCTGGAACTCGTGGGGCCGACCGTCGTCCAGGACGCGGTGGATTCGGTCGGTGCGGTCGCGGGCGAGGGCGGGGGGCATGAGGTCCGCGGGGCGGGTGCCGAGGATGGGGTCGCCGGGCCGGGCGAGGAGGCCTGCGTAGGCCTCGTTGCACCAGACCAGGCGGCACTGCTCGTCGCGCACGGCCGCGCCGAGACCTTCGAGGCCGTCGAGAATTTGGAACAGATCGGGGTTCATGGTGTCACGGCTCTTTCGCCGCGGCCGGGGGGGCGGACGCGGGCGGGGGAGGTGATGCCGTGTGCGTGTGCGGCGGGGAGGGGACGCGAGGCGCCGGGAGGAGCGGGGGAGGGTCAGTCGTTGGCGTGGCGCGGGTCGACGAGGGTGCGCCATTCGTCGGTGGAGAAGGTCACGAGGCCGCTTTCGACGGCGTCGCGGACGAGCTGGGCGCGGTTGGTGTACCCCATTTTCCGGTGGATGTTCTCGATGTGGCGCCCGATGGTTTTTTCCGAGCGGAACAGGGTGCGGGCGACGTCGACGGAGCTCATGCCGGTGGCGAGGTAGTAGAAGACCTCCAGTTCGCGTGGGGAGAGGATGTCGAGGGGGCCGAGGTCGGCGGACTTGACGAAGTGGACGTCGGCGTCGAGGCGGGGGGAGTCGGTCAGGCGGGTGATGAGGACGAAGTAGCCGGGGTGGCCGAAGTAGTCGGGGTCGAGGGGCCAGACGCGGGTGAGCCAGCGTTTGCCCACCCAGAACTGCTGGTGGGCGTGCATGCGTCCGTCCTCGAGGACGGACTCGAACAGGCGGGTGCGTTCCTCGGCCTGCTCGCGGGACATGAGCTCGGTGAGGCGGGTGCCGACGAGGCGTTCGGGGGTGGAGCCCATGTTCTCGGCGTAGGCCCGGTTGCACCAGACCATGCGGAGGTCGGTGTCGCGAGCGGCGGCGCAGACGTCGGGGTCGTCGGCGATGGGTGCGATGGACGCCGGCGACATGGTGGTCATGAGGCCGACATCGTGGTCGTCGGTCATGGCGTCCTCCTTCCGGGCCCGGTTAGCGGACCCGTGGGGAGACTAGGACACGGGATATGCCCCTGCCCATGCGGGATTTTAACCAATGTCGCGGGGGTAAACCGGTGAAACGGGGGGAGGGGGTCGCCGGGTTCGGGGGGGCCTTGGTCGTGATCGCTCAAAGGCCGATCCACGGCGGCGGGCCGGGCGGCGGGCGCTCGAAGCCCTCGGGCAGCTCGGCGTCGGGGTCGAGGCTGACGACCAGCAGAGACTCCAACCAGGCTCGGCGGGATTTACTCAAAAACTACTCCCCCGTGTCCAGCACCGCCATGAAGGCCTTCTGGGGGATGTTGACCGAGCCGATGGACTTCATCTTCTGCTTGCCGCGTTTCTGGGCTTCGAGGAGCTTGCGTTTGCGGCTGACGTCGCCGCCGTAGCACTTGGCGGTGACGTCCTTGCGGTAGGCCTTGATGGTCTCGCGGGCGATGATCTTGCCGCCGATGGCCGCCTGGATGGGGATCTCGAACTGGTGGCGGTCGATCTGCTTGCGGAGGCGGATGAGCAGGGCGCGGCCGCGTTGTTCGGCGCGGTCGCGGTGGCAGATGAGGCTCAACGCCTCGACGGGGTCGCCGTTGATGAGGATGGAGACCTTGACGAGGTCGTCGGCGTTGTAGCGGATGACCTCGTAGTCCATGGTGGCGTAGCCGGAGGTCATGCTCTTGAGCTTGTCGTAGAAGTCGTAGATGATCTCCGCGAGGGGGATCTCGAAGGTGAGCATGTCGCGGGTGGGAGAGACGAAGGTCTGGTTCTTGAAGATGCCGCGGCGGTCCATGCAGATCTTCATGATCTCCCCGATGTACTCCTTGGGGGTCATGATCTCGACGCGGCAGATGGGCTCGTAGAAGTCGATGATCTCGCCGGCGTTGGGCAGGTCGGCGGGGTTGTGGATCTCCTTCTCGACGATCTCGCCGCCCTTGGCGCGCATGGTGATCTTGTAGGAGACGGTGGGGGCGGTCTGGACGACCTCGACGCCGGCCTCGCGTTCGAGGCGCTCCTGGATGATGTCCATGTGGAGCAGGCCGAGGAAGCCGCAGCGGAAACCGAAGCCGAGGGCCTCGGAGTGGACGGGCTGGAAGGTGAAGGAGGCGTCGTTGAGGCTGAGGCGCTCCATGCCGTCGCGGAGCTCCTCGAAGCCGGTGCCGGCCTTCTCGGTGGTGGCGGGGTAGAAGTCGCAGAAGACCATCTGCTGGGGCGGGGCGTAGCCGGGCAGGGCCTCCCCGGCGGGGTCGTGGTCGATGGTGATGGTGTCGCCGACGCGGACGTCGCCGAGGGTCTTGATGTTGGCGACGAGGTAGCAGGTCTCGCCGGGGCCGACCTCTTTGACCTTGACGGGCTTGGGCGTGTACTTGCCCAGCTCGGTGATCTGGAAGGTGCGTTCCAGGCCCATCATGCGGATCTTGTCGCCGTGGCGGAGGTGGCCGTCGAAGACGCGGCAGTAGACGATGACGCCCCGGTAGTCGTCGTAGACGGCGTCGAAGATGAGGGCGCGGGTCTTGTCGGTGACGGGCTTGCGCGGGCCGGGGAGGCGCTCGCAGACGGCGGCGAGCAGCTCGGGGACGCCCTGGCCGGTCTTGGCCGAGACGCGGATGCAGGAGGCGGCGTCGAGGCCGAGGACCTGCTCGACCTCCTCGGCGATCTCGTCCGGGCGGGCGCCGGGCAGGTCGATCTTGTTGAGGACGGGGATGATCTCCAGGTCCTGCTCGACGGCGAGGTAGGCGTTGACGACGGTCTGGGCCTCGACGCCCTGGGAGGCGTCGACGAGGAGCAGGGCGCCCTCGCAGGCCTTGAGGGCGCGGGAGACCTCGTAGCCGAAGTCCACGTGGCCGGGGGTGTCGATGAAGTTGAGCATGTAGGGCTCGCCGTTGTGCACGTGCTGCACGGTGACGGCGGAGGCCTTGATGGTGATGCCGCGTTCGCGTTCCAGGTCCATCGAGTCCAGGAGCTGCTCCTTGGCCTCGCGCGCCGAGACGGCGTTGGTGGCCTGGAGCAGGCGGTCGGCCAGGGTGGACTTGCCGTGGTCGATGTGGGCGATGATGGAGAAGTTTCGGATGTGCACGCGGGTGGGGTCCGTTGGATCGTCGCGGGGGGTTGGCCCCCGCGGCGGGTGGTTCTCGAAAAGCCTTGGGCGGCAGGATGATAGAAGGGGAAGGCCGCGGGTTGGGGCGGCCGGCGGGGGCGTTCGGGCGCCGGTCAGGCGCGGGAGGCGACGAGGATCCAGACGGGGGGCAGGGCCACGAACCGGGCGGGGTCCTCGCTTGCCCGACGCCAGAGGTCGGTGAAGGCGGCGTGGCGTTCCTCGGTGAGGTAGCCGGTCCGGACCAGGCGGGGCAGGAAGCTGTCCCAGAACGAGGCGGGCCAGTCCCACATCGGCTCGCCCGGGCGGGCCGAGCGGGCGACGGTTTCCAGGTGGTCCACGCGGAAGCCCTCGTCCCGGAGGGCGGCGGGCAGGCGGCCCATGACGTCCGGGTCGCCGCCGCGGTCGCGCCAGGAGCGTTCGACGGCGGCGATGACCTCGGCGAAGAGGGGCTCGCGGGGCGCGAGGGAGAAGGCGGCGTAGTTGTAGTAGTCGAAGAGGGCGAAGCGGCCGCCGGGGGCGAGGCGGCGGGCGGCGTCGCGGATCACGCGGGCGGGGTCCTTGACGAAGCAGAGCACCCAGCGGGCGAAGACCACGTCGAAGCCGGTGTGGCGGTCGGTCAGGGCGTCGTCGAGGCGTTGGACGTCGCCGACCAGGCCGGTGAGGTGGTCGGCGTGCATGGCCTTGGCGCGGTGGTTGAGCTCGGCGACGAAGCCCTCGGACTCGTCGACGCCGACGACGGCGCCGGCGGGTCCGACGAGGCGGGCGAGGTCGGCGGAGCCGTAGCCCGGGCCGCAGCCGACGTCGAGGACACGCGAGCCGGTGCGGACGCCGGCCAGCTCCCAGAGGCGCTGGGTGGTGGGGGCCCAGAGCTGGTGCTGGAGCCCGAGGCGGGCGAGCTCGGTGCGGTCGGTGCCCAGGACGTACTCGGTTCGGGGGCTGCCGGTCATGGGTGATGCTAGTGGGGCGCGGGGGGGCAATGATCCGGGGTGACGCTCGCGGCCCCTCCAACCCGCCCGCCCGAGGATGGAACGGGCGGTGGGGCCCGGGACGGGGGGCGGGGCCGGGGGCCGGGGCTGCGGGGGGTGTGGTGGGTGATGGGGGCGGCGCGGTCGTTCACGCCGGGGGCGATGCCGCTGTTCGCGGCGCGGAACTACCGGTACGAGCTGCTGGGGTCGTTCTACCTGCCGTTCCTGCTGGCGGTGGTGGACTCGACGATCATCGCGGTGGTGGCGAAGAACGCGTTCGAGGGGGTGGTGTCGCCGGGGAACCTGAACCTGGTGGTGGCGGTTCTGACGGCGTCGACCTCGTTCGCGAACATCGTGAGTTTCGCGTGGGTGCGTTTGGCGCACGGGCGTGACAAGATCCGGTTCATCAACGGGCTGCAGCTCGGGATGATCGTGGCGGTGGCGGCGATCGGGCTGGTGCCGCGGTCGGCGGGCGGGCTGGGGCTGCTGGTGGTGCTGGTGCTGCTGGCGCGTTTCTGCTGGGCGGGGTTCGTGACGCTGCGGACGACGGTGTGGCGTCAGAACTACACGCGGGAGATGCGGGCGCGGGTGACGGGCAAGCTGTCGACGATCCAGGTGTTGTCGGTGGCGGTGCTGGGGATCGGGCTGGGCCTGGCGATGGACCTGGACGACCGGGCGTTCCGCGTGTTCTTCCCGGTGGGGGCGTGCCTGGCGCTGACGGGGGTGTGGGCGTGGAGCCGGGTGCGTCTGCGCCAGGGCCCGGCGTTGATCGGGGCCGAGCGTGCGAGCGGGGGGCAGGGCGCGGGGCCGTCGATCAGCCCGTTGTCGGTGGTGCGGCTGCTGCGCTCGGACGGCCGGTACGCGTCGTACATGGGCTGCATGATGCTGCTGGGGCTGGGCAACCTGATGGTCAGCCCGGTGCTGGTGATCGCGCTGCGCGACCTGTTCGAGATGGAGTACCTGGGCGGGATCCTGATCGCCAACTCGCTGCCCCTGGCGATGATGCCGGTGAGCATCCCGCTGTGGGCGCGGGTGCTGGACCGGGTGCACGTGATCGAGTTCCGGGCGATCCACTGCTGGTTCTTCGTGACGGCGTCGGTGATCATCACGGTGGCGGCGGTGACGCGCTCGCCGCAGCTGCTGTACTTCTCGGCGGTGATCCAGGGGCTGGCGTTCGGCGGCGGGGTGCTGGCGTGGAATCTGGGTCACCTGGACTTCGCTCCGGCGCACCGGGCGAGCGAGTACATGGGCGTGCACGTGACGCTGACGGGGCTGCGCGGGCTGATGGCGCCGTTCCTGGCGGTGGGGATCTGGCGGACGCTGGAGCACTTCTCGCCGGGGGCGGGGGCGTGGACCTTCGCGTTCTGCGCCGGGTTGTCGGCGGTGGGGGGGATCGGGTTCTGGCGTCTGCGCAACGCGCGGCGGCGTGAGCTGCTGGCCGACCCCGAGAAGCGGGCCGAGGCGCGGGCGGAGGGCCCGGCGGTGGAGACGCCGCGGTGAGCGGGCGGTGGGCCCGGTGGCGGGTTCGGCTCGGCTACAAGGGCTGGCCTCCGGTGGTCCGGCGGATGTTCTCCTTTCACACCGTACACGCGGTGGTCTTCCTCTCTTGCTCGGTGGTGGGGTTGGCGACGAGCGAGCCGGGAAGCAAAGTCTTGTGGCGATCGCCTTCCTCCGTCAGCGATTGGGCGGTGCTGCTCCAGGTCGCGTACGGGGCCCTGTTTATTGGCTGGATCACGCACGCGTTGTGTCGGTCCGCAGGCCTCGCGGACGGCGCGCTCCGCGTGGGCGGGACGGCGTGCGTGCATTGCGCGTACGGCATGGACCCGACGCTGGCCGAGGGCGTGTGCCCGGAGTGCGGCGGGGTGTACCGGCGTGCGGAGGCGGTCCGGATGTGGTCGGCGGTGTGGCCGCAGCGGGCGCGGCGGTACGGGGTGGCGGTTGATGCGGGGAAGCGGGCGACCAAGAAACGGCGGTAAGGGCTATTTGGGGGACTCTTCGAGGTCGGGGATGCGCAGGTCGGGGATGGTGCCGAAGGCGATGCGCCGGGGCGCGGCCCGCTTGGCGCTGTGCAGGCTGGCGGGGTAGACGGCGTCGTAGCCGAAGCGCCGGGTGATGCCGTCGAGGGTGCCGGAGAGCGCTTCGCGCCGGCGGGCGGGCGTGAACAGGAGTTCCTCGACGCTGCCGGAGGGGATCAGCCCGCCGAGCACCACGACCACCTGCTTGGGGGTTCCTTCCGCCCGGGGTCGCCACAGCCGGGCGAAGACCTGCTGGAGCTCCAGCGAGTCGCGGGTGGGCTCGAAGTTCTCCTCGGCCGACCAGGAGGCGCCCTCCAGGGTGCGCAGGCTCACGCGCATGTGCGCGGCGTGGTACCCCACGTCGCGCAGGCGGACGCAGGCCTTGGAGAGCAGGCGCACGCCGACGGCGCGGGCGCCTTCTTGCGTGCGGAGGGCGGGCTCCATGATGTGCCCGTGGCTGATGCTCTGGCGCGAGGTGGGGCGGTCGTAGTAGTCCGGCCCGCCGCGGAGCTGGTCCCACCACATGGTGCCGGTGACGCCGCCCCACGCCGCGCGGAGCTGGGGCTCCGACCGCCGGTACAGGTCGGCGACGGTGTGGATGCCGCGGTCGCGCAGGCGGCGACCCATGTTCGTGCCGATGCCCGTCAGGTCCTCCACCGGCTTGTCGAGCACGCGGTCGCGGAGCGTGGCGGCGTCGAGCACGACCAGGCCGTCGGGCTTGCCCAGGTTGCAGGCGGTCTTGGCGAGGAAGCGGTTGGCCGCGATGCCGATGGTGCAGCGGAGGGATTCGCCGACCCGCTCGCGGAGGCTGGCCTTGATCTCATGCCCGAGGCGCACGGCGGCCTCCCGCTCGCGCGTGCGGGGGCACAGGCGGATGGACAGCTCGTCGATGGAATGCACCCCCCAGACCGGGGCGCACCGGTCGATGGCGGCGAGGGCCTGGCGCTGCAGCTCGATGTAGCGGCGGTGCTCGGCGAGGACGAAAGTGATCCCGGGGCACAGGCGCCGGGCCTCCAGGATGGGGGTGCCGGTGCGGACGCCGAAGCGCTTGGCCTCCGCGCTGGCGGCGATGCAGCAGGTGTGGGGGGTGTTCACCGGGACGACCCCGACCGGCTTGCCCCGCAGGGCGGGGTTGAGGTGCTGCTCGCAGGATGCGAAGAAGGAGTCGAAATCGAGGAAGAGCGCCCGGAGCGGCTCCAAGCGGTACTCGGGCAGGGTCAGGTCGGGTGGGGGCGCGGCGGCCATGACCTAAAATACACCGAACATCCGGTGCGGTCAATGGGGTTCGCGCCGGGCCGGTCAGTGGCGGAAGTGGCGGAGGCCGGTGGTCAGGCATGTGACGGCGTGGCGTTCGCAGAGGGCGATCGTCTCGTCGTCGCGTTTGGAGCCGCCGGGGTGGACGATGGTCCGGACGCCGGCGTCGATGAGGATCTGGGGCCCGTCGGGGAAGGGGAAGAAGGCGTCGGAGACCGCGATGGCGCCCCTGGCCAGGTCGCCGGCCTTGCGGACGGCGCCGAGGCAGGAGGCGACGCGGTCCATCTGGCCGGCGCCCGCGCCGAAAAGGCGGACGGCCTCGCCGTCCGGGCCGCCGATGAGGACGGCGTTGCTGGACAGGGCGCGGCAGACGGTTTCGAGGGCGGCGGCGGCGCGGAGGGTCGCGTCGGCGGGCTTGGGGCCGGCGGCGTGGGTCCAGGAGGCGGGGTCGGGCACGGTCAGGTCGCGCTCCTGCACGAGCAGGCCGCCGGGGATGGAGCGTAGCTCGCGCCGGGCGTCGGGGGCGGCGTCGCCGACCTCAAGCAGGCGCACCATCTTCCAGCGGGCCATGAGGATCTCGGCGGCGTCGGCCCGGAAGGACGGGGCGATCACGACCTCGAAGAAGGTCCCCTCGGCGGCGATGCGTTCGGCGGCGGCGCGGTCGACGGGCGCGGTCAGGGCCAGGATGCCGCCGAAGGCGGCCATGGGGTCGCCCGCGATGGCCATGTCGGCGGCGGTGCGGGCGTCGTCGGCCGCGGCGGCGCCGCAGGGGTTGGTGTGCTTGACGACGACGGCGCAGACGCGGCCGGTGGCGGCGTGCATCGAGCGGGCCAGTTCGAGGGCGGCGCTGGCGTCGTTGAGGTTGTTGTAGCTCAGGGCCTTGCCGTGGAGCTGGCGGGCGTTGACCAGGGCGCCTTGGGGGGCGTTGGGTGCGCGGTAGACGGCGGCCCGCTGGTGCGGGTTCTCGCCGTAGCGGAGCTCCTCGACCCGCTCGAAGGCGAGGGTGAGCCTGGCCGGGGTGAGGTCGTCCGGGCCGGCGAGGTGTGCGGCGATGGCCGCGTCGTAGGCGGCGGTGCGCCGGAAGGCGTCGACGGCGAGCCGGCGGCGGAGGGCGAGGGTCGTGCTGCCGTCGTGGGCGTCGAGGTCGGCCAGCAGGTCGGCGTACTGGGCCGGGTCGGTGAGGACGGCGACGGAGGCGTGGTTCTTGGCGCCCGAGCGGATCATCGAGGGGCCGCCGATGTCGATCTGCTCGACGGCCTCGGGCTCGGTGACGCCGGGCTTGGCGACGGTGGCCTCGAAGGGGTAGAGGTTGACGCAGACGAGGTCGATCGGCTCGATGCCGTGGGCGCTCATGGCTTCGGCGTGGGCGGGCAGGTCGCGCCGGCCGAGCAAGCCGCCGTGGACCTTGGGGTGGAGGGTCTTGACGCGACCGTCGAGCATCTCTGGGAAGCCGGTGACCTCCTCGACGCCGGTGACGGGGATGCCGGCGTCGGCGATGGCCTTGGCGGTGCCGCCGGTGGAGATGAGCGTCACGCCGCGGGCGTGGAGGGCGCGGGCGAGGTCGATCAGGCCGGCCTTGTCGGAGACGGAGAGGAGCGCGCGGCGCAGGGGGACGAGGTCGGTCGCGGCGGCGCGGGGGGCGGGGGCGGTGGTGGCGTGGGCCATCGGGATCCTCCGGCGGATCATTGGATGAAAACGGCCCGGGCGTTGGCCGGGCCGGGTGGGGTTTCTTCCTGTGTTCGGGTGGGGGGCGGGGTTCAGCGGGGCGAGAAGCGGGCGATGGAGCCGCCGGCGGCGATGGCGTAGATGTTGCCGTCCTCGGGGCTGTCGGCGCGGAGGCCGGCCATGCCGGGGAGGGGCAGGCGGTTGATGAGGTCGCCGCGCTCGGCGTCAACGCGGAGCAGCTCGTGGCCGGTCCAGACCATCAGGTCGCCGTCGTTGGTGGTGACGACCCAGCCGCCGAGGCGGTCGTTGTTCCAGAGGATCTCGCCGGAGAGGGAGTCCATGGCGAGCAGCCCGTGGTCGGCGGTGGTGGCGTAGACGGTGCCGCCGATGAGGACGGGCTGGACGGTGACGGGGGCGGAGGAGCGGAGGCGCCACAGGCGGTGGCCGTCGTCGGTGTCGAAGCCGTAGAGCGACTGGTCGAGCGAGCCGACGATGAGGGCGAATCCGTCGGAAACCATGGATTCGGCGGAGTCGCCGGAGATGCGCATGTCGGCCAGGCCGCGGGCGGTCGCCGCTTCGAGCACGCGGATCTCGCCCCGGGTGCTGATGCCGGCGAGTCGCTCGTCGTCGAGGCGGATGGGGTCGGACTCGATCAGGCCGTCGAACTGGTACTCCCAGACGCGGAGGTCGTGGCGGACGTCGATGGCGACGAGGCGGCCCTTGGCGGTGCCCATGACGGCCAGGGGCCCGAAGAAGACGGGGCGGGTGGTGGCGATGCCGTGGAGCTGGGTGCGGTCCAGGGTGTTGCCGGTGCGGAGCTCGATCTCGAAGAGCTCGGTCTCGTTGGTGACGATGACGGAGTCGTCGCGCCGGGTCAGGCCGAAGAAGCGGGTGTTGGTCTCGGCGACCTGCTTGCTCCAGCGGACGCGGCCGGTGGCGGCCTCGATGGCGGAGACCATGGCGCGGCTGTCCTGGACGACGATCACGTCCTCGAAGGCCTCGACGAACTGGACGGAGCCGCCGACGCTGAGGCTGGGGCTGGCGTTCCAGTCCCAGCGGTAGCCCATGGCGGACCAGGCCTGGTAGTCGATCTGCTGGGGCTCGGCCAGGCGGGCGCCGCGGGGGGCGGGGGCGCCGGACGAGGAGCAGGCGGGGAGGATCGCGGCCGCGGCCAGGAGGGCCAGAACGGGCAGGGCTCGCGGGTTGCGGGTCGGCATCGGGCGGCTCTCCGGCGGTCGTGGGCTGGGGGTCGGGTGGGCAGTATAGACGACGGCGGGGGCGGCCCGCCCGGGGTCGGGGGAGCGCGGGCGCCGTGCGGAGCGCCAACGATCGGGCATGTTCACGGGGATCGTGCGTGGCGTGGGGGTGGTGGTGTCGGCGGAGGGGTCGCCCGCGGGCCGCCGGCTCCTGATCGATCCGGGGGGGTGGGACCACCGGCCGGCGCCGGGCGATTCGATCTCCTGCGCCGGGTGCTGCCTGACGGTGGTCTGGGTCGGGGCCGGGGGCTGGGCCTTCGACGCCGTGCCGGAGACCCTGGCCAAGACGACGCTGGGGGGGTGGGGGCCGGGGCGGCGGGTGAACCTGGAGGCGGCGGCGCGGGTGGGCGACCGGCTCGACGGCCACGTCGTGCAGGGGCACGTGGACGGGGTGGGCACGGTCGAGCGGGTGGAGACGGGGGACGGCTGGCGGGTGCGGGTGCGGGCGCCGGAGGGGTTCGCGCGGTACCTCGTGCCGAAGGGGTCCGTCGCGGTGGACGGCGTGAGCCTGACCCTGGCGGCGGTGGGGGGTGACGAGCCCTGGTTCGAGGTGGCGTTGATCCCCGAGACGCTGGAACGCACGACGCTGCGCGACCTCCGGGCGGGGGACGGGGTGAACATCGAGTGCGACGTCACGACGAAGACGGTGGTGCATGCGGTGGAGCGGGTGCTGCGGGCCCGCGGTTGAGGCGATGAGCCGCGATTCACGAGGGGTTCACCGGCCGGTCACCGAAGGGCCGGATGCTTTCTCGTGCGATATCGCGAGGAGGCGCCGTTGAAAGTCAATCTCAAGCCGCTCGAAGAGCAGGTCATCGTCATCACGGGCGCGTCGAGCGGGATCGGGCTGGCCACGGCGCGGGCGGCGGCCCGGCGCGGGGCGGCGGTCGTGCTCGTGGCCCGGAGCGAGCACGCGATCGCCAACTTGGCCGAGGCTTTGGCGGCGGACGGGGGCCGGGCGATGGCCGTGGCGTGCGACGTGGCGCACCGGGCCGAGGTGGACAACGCCGCCCAGCGAGCGGTGGAGCGGTTTGGCCGGATCGACACCTGGGTCAACAACGCGGGCGTTTCGATCTACGGGCGGCTCGACGAGGTGAGCGAGCGGGACAGCCGGCGGCTGTTCGATACGAACTTCTGGGGCGTGGTGAACGGCTCGCTGGCGGCGCTGCCCTACCTGCGGGCGTCGGGCGGCGCGTTGATCAACGTGGGGAGCGAGGTGTCCGAGGCGGTCATCCCGCTGCAGGGGATGTACGCGGCATCGAAGCACGCGGTGAAGGGGTTCACGGACGCGCTGCGCGTGGAGATCGTGGAGGTGGACGAGGCGCCGGTCTCCATCACGCTGATCCAGCCCAGCGCGGTGGACACCCCGTTCCCCCAGCACGCGCGGAACTACATGGATTCGGAGCCGAAGCTGCCCGAGCCCCAGATCGAGCCCGAGAAGGTCGCCGAGGCGATCCTGGACGCGGCGACCACGCCCACGCGTTCGACAAGGTGGGAACGATGGCCAAGGTCAACACGACAATGGCCAAGCTGATCCCGGGCCGGGCCGACAAGATGAGCGCCAAGTACGCGGACAAGCAGCAGTACGCCGAGCCGCCGCGTCGCCCGGAGGGGGCGCTGCACCACGCCAGCGAGACCACCGGGGTCGCCGGTCGCTCGACAGGGACGGGCGGGCGCGAGGGCTGAACGCGGGCGGTTCCGGCTATGCTGTGGGCGTGCCCGTCCTCGGATTCGATCCCGGCCTGCGCATCACGGGCTACGGGTGCGTCTCGGGGGACGAGGTGCGGCCGTCGATCGTGGAGGCGGGGGCGATCCGGCTGGTGCCGGGGTCGGTGGTGCCGCCGGTGGCCGACCGGCTGGTGGAGCTGGACCGGGACGTGCGCGAGCTGATCGGGCGGTTGCGGCCCCGGGCGGTGGCGATCGAGGGCCTGTTCGCGCATTACGCCCACCCGGAGACGGCGATCAAAATGGCCCACGCGCGGGGGGTGATCCTGCTGGCGGCCCGCCAGGCGGGCGTCCGGATTTTGGAACTCAAGCCCGCGGAGGTGAAGAAGTCGCTGACGGGCTCGGGGCGGGCGGACAAGGCGCAGGTGCAGGAGTCTGTGCGCCAGTTGTTCAACCTGGAAGCGGCCCCCAAGCCCGCGGACGTGGCCGATGCGCTGGCCATCGCGGTGGCCGCGATGCGCCGGGCGGCGGTGGGGTTGGGGGTGGGGTCCAGGGGCTACGCCTGAACGGGCCGCGTCGGTGGCGGGCCGGGGCGATACGCTTCGGCTTGCCATGAACCAGCCCCCCGAACGAGTCATCGCCCAGGTCCTCATCGTCGAGGACGAGCCCGAGCACGCGGAAGTGATGGCCGAGGCGCTGCGCCGGCCGGGCCATGTGTGCACCATCGTCGGGTCGGTGGCCGAGGCGGCCGAGGAGCTCCGGGGCGGCGCGTTCGACGTGATCGTGACCGACCTGCGGATGCCCGCCAGCGCGGGGCAGGAGGGCACGGCGCCGGACGGCGGGGACGCGGGGATGCGCGTGCTGGAGATGGCGGCGCGCCTGCAGCCCGACGCCGAGACGGTGATGGTCACGGCCCACGGCGACGTGCCGACGGCCCGGGCCGCGTTCAAGCACGGGGCGTTCGACTTCGTGGAAAAGCCGCTGGACCTGGCGGTGTTCCGGTCGGTGATCAACCGGGCGGCCGAGGCGGCGGTGGTGCGGGCCGAGTCCGGCGAGCTGAAGGACCTGGTGCAGCACGACGGCTTCGAGGGGATCGTGGCCGGGTCGGACGCGATGCGCCGGATCCTGGCGACGGTGCGGACGGTGGCCAACTCGACCATTCCGGTGCTCATCACGGGGGAGAGCGGGACCGGCAAGGAGCTGATCGCCCGGGCCGTGCACGCCAACTCGCCCCGCAAGGACCGGCGGTACGTGGCGATGAACTGCGCCGGGCAGGCGGAGAGCCTGCTCGAGGACCAGCTGTTCGGGCACGTGCGCGGGGCGTTCACCGGGGCGGAGAAGGACCGGGAGGGCGTGTTCGAGTACGCCGACGGCGGGACGCTGTTCCTGGACGAGATCGGGGACATGCCGCTGACGATGCAGGCCAAGCTGCTGCGGGTGCTGGAGTCGGGCGAGGTGGTGCGGGTCGGCTCGAACGAGGTGCGCCGGACGGACGTGCGTTTCGTCAGCGCGACGAACCGGGACCTGAAGCGGATGGTGGAGGAGGGGACCTTCCGCCAGGACCTGTACTTCCGGATCAACGGCAGCCACGTGCACCTGCCGCCCCTGCGGGAGCGCCGGGAGGACATCCCGCGGATCGTGCGCCACGCGGCGGCGCGGCTGGCGGAGAACCTCACGCCCGGGCGCGGCGTGCCGGAGTTCTCGGACGCGGCGATGATGCGCCTGACCGGCTACGACTGGCCGGGCAACGTCCGGCAACTCCTTAACGTGGTGCAGAACGCGATCATCACGGCGGTGGGGTCTTCCGAGGGGACCGGGCCGGTGCGGGTCGGGGCGGACCACATCCCGGAGGACGTGGCCAGCGGCGACGCCGACGGGGCGGACGGCCCGCCCGCGGCCGGGGGTTCGCTGGCGGGGGCCTCCCTGGAGCAGCTGGAGAAGCGGGCCATCCGGGAAACCCTCCAGTTGACGGGCGGGAACCGGGAGAAGGCGGCGCGCCTCCTGGGCATCGGCGAGCGGACGCTGTACCGCAAGCTGAAGGAGTACGGGCTGCGCTGAGCGGTTCGCCCGTCGGACGGTGGTTTTTAATTACACCCGCGATCCCGGGCTGAATCCGGGAGCCCGACCGCCCGATGGGGGTAATTCTCCGCCTTTGGGCGGGGTGCTTGCGGGGTGTCCATGGATCGTGGCCTGCTGGACGAAGTGCTGTCGTGCCCAACGCTGCCAACGCTGCCGTCGGTGGCGGCCGAGATCATCGAACTGACCTCGGACCGCGACGTGCCGATGAAGCGGATCGCCCAGTGCGTCCAGCGCGACCAGGCGCTGGCCGGGAAGGTCCTCAAGACGGTCAACTCGAGCTACTACGGCCTGCTCACGCCCTGCTGCTCGATCGAGCGGGCGATGGCATTCCTGGGGATGAACACCGTCAAGTCGCTCGTGCTGGGCTTCAGCCTGGTGGACGTGACGCGGACGGCGGAGATGGGCCGGGGGTTCGATCTCCTGATGCACTGGCGCCGGGCGATCGTGGGGGCGGTGTCGTCGCGCCAGGTGGCGGTGCTGACACGGTCGGCGGACCCGGACGAGGCGTTCCTCGCGGCTTTGTTCCAGGACGTGGGCTGCCTGGCCTGCCACGTGGCGCTGCGGGGGCGGTACGACCGCACGGTCGAGGGGCTGGACCACGCGGATTGGGAGTCGGCGGAGCGGAGGGCCCTGGGTTTCTCGCACGCCGAGGTCGGGGCGGAGCTGACGCGGAAATGGAAGCTGCCGGCGGGCGTCCGGGCCGCGGTGCTCGCGCACCACGCGCCGGACTCCGGGCCGTCGGAGTTCCGCGGGCTGATCCGGGCGGTGGGGCTGGGCTCGATGGTGGGGGCGGTGCTGGCGCAGGAGGCGCCGATCCCGACCGCCGTGGAGATCTACCGCCGGTCGAAGGCCTGGTTCGGGGACGACGCGCCCGAGGTCGAGCCGCTGATCGATCGGGCCGGCGCGGACGCGCGGGTCCTGGCGAAGCTGTTCAACCAGGACATCGGGCGCGTGATGAACGTGCAGGAGTTGATGGCGATCGCCCAGGAGAAGGGGCTCGAGCACCAGCTCGAACTGCAGCGTGAGGCGGAGAACCTCCGGAAAGAGGCGACCACGGACGGCCTGACGGGGCTGCCGAACCGCCGGTCGTTCGACGCGGCGCTCACGCAGGCGTTCGCCGGTTACGAGGCGGGGCGGGGTCCGGTGTCGGTGATCTTCTGCGACGCGGACCGTTTCAAGAGCGTGAACGACACGCACGGGCACGCCGCGGGCGACGCGGTGCTGATCGAGCTGGCCAAACGCCTGACCCGTGCGGTGGGCGACGCGGGCACGGTGGCGCGGTACGGGGGCGAGGAGATCGCGGTGGTGCTGCCGGGGGCGGGGCGGGACCTGGCGGCGACGCTGGGCGAGCGCATCCGCGAGGCGGTGGCGGGCGAGCCGTTCGACCTGAGCCGGGCGGCGTGCGACGTGGACATGCTGACGGTGACGGTGTCGGTGGGGGTGGCGACGACGGACGGGTGGCCGGACCGCTACGACTCGGCGCGGCGCCTGCTGCAGGACGCCGACGACTGCGTGTACGAGGCCAAGCGGGCCGGGCGCAACCGGGTGATGGTGTATTGCGACGGGATGGCCCAGGCCCCCGCGGCCGCCGCGGCCCCGATGGGGACCGGGGGCACGCGGGTGCTGTTCGTCGAGGACGACCCGCTCGCGGCCACGCTGATCACGACGCTCCTGAAGCGTCAGCCGGGCGTGGAGATCCAGTGGATCGAGTCCGGGACGCGGGCGGCGTCGGAGATCGCCCGCATGTCCGGCGGCGAGTCGCCCGCGGCGGACGTGTTCCTGGTGGACCTGAACCTGCCGGGCACGAGCGGCTACGAGCTGCTGAAGATGGTGCGCGGCTCGGCGGGCCTACGCGACAAGGTGTTCATCGTGCTCAGCGGGGAGGAGGGCGGCGCGGCCCGGGCCGAGTGCCTGCGGCTGGGCGCGTCCGGCTTCATCCCCAAGCAGGAGTTCGTCACCGACATCGGCCGGTGGTTGGGCATGATCGTGGGTCAGGTCCGCGAAGCGGCGTGATCACCAGTCCAGCGTGCCGCGCCAGGCCCCGGCGAGCTTCTCGACGGGCTCGTCCACGCCGGCCCAGCGGAGGCGCCCGGTGTCGGTGAGCCGGCCGAGCGCCACGCAGCCCACGGTCGAGAACCGGTGGAAGGCGGACTCGTCGTCAACCTCGAGCAGGTAGCGCGAGGGGCCCTCGCAGAAGGCCAGCGCCTCGTTGAGCGCGGCGGCGCCCTCGAAGCCGATGGGCGCATCCGGGCGCGAGCCGGCGATGAGCATCTCGGCCAGGGCGACCAGCACGCCGCCGTCGGACACGTCGTGGGCGCTGCGAACGACGCCGTGGCGGATCGCGTCCGCGACGACACGGGCGACGCGCGGGCCCTCGCGGAGGTCGACCGTCGGCGGGCGGCCGTCGCCGGAGCCGAACAGGCGGTCGTGGTGCGAGCCGGCCAGGGCCTCGCAGTCGGGGCCGACGAGCAGCAGGACGCGGCCGGGCTTCTTGGCGTCCATGGTCACGGCGCGGCCCAGGTCGGCGACGATGCCGATGCCGGTGATGAGGAGCGTGGGCGGGATCTCGATGGTGCGCCCGTCCTCGGTGGTGAACTGGTTGTTGAGCGAGTCCTTGCCCGAGACGAAGGGCGTGCGGTAGGCCTTGGCGGCGTCGTAGCAGCCCTCGGCGGCGCGCACCAGTGAACCCAGGTTCTCCGGCTTGTTGCAGGACGGCCAGCAGAAGTTGTCGAGGATGGCGATGCGGTCGGGGTCGGCCCCGGCGCAAACGAGGTTGCGCACGCACTCGTCGACGGCGGCGATGGCCATCTCGTACGGGTCGGCCTCGAGGCCGGTCGCCAGGCCGCAGGCGACGGCCAGGCCGCGTCCCGCGCCCGGAACGGGCTCGACGACCGCGGCGTCGGAGGGGCCGCGGCCGGGGCCGGCGAGGGGCTTGGTGACGGTGTTGCCCTGCACCTCGTGGTCGTACTGGTTGATGATCCAGTGCTTGCTGGCGATGTTCGGGTGGGCGAGGAGCGTGAGCAGGGACGAGGCGATGGAGCCGGGGCCCGTGCCCGCGGGGCGGCGGGTTTCCACGACGCGCGGCCCGTCCCAGCGGGCCTCGCGCGTGGGCATGGGGATGCCGTCGTGGAGGAAGGACATGGGCAGCCGGCCGACCTCGACGCCCTGGTAGTTGAGGATCAGATCGCGGTCGGGTGTGCCGAAGGCGCCGAGCACGGCCAGCTCCACGTGCTCCTCGTCGCAGATGGCCTGCAGGGCGGGGAGGTTGGCGGGCGGCACGGCGAGGACCATGCGCTCCTGGGCCTCGGAGATCCAGATCTCGGTGTAGGAGAGGCCGTCGTACTTGAGCGGGGCCTTCTCCAGGTGGACCTCGGCGCCGAGCTTCTCGCCCATCTCGCCGACGGCGGAGGAGAAGCCGCCCGCGCCGCAGTCGGTGATGGCGTTGTAGAGACAGCCGGGCGCGTGGTCGCGGGCGCGGAGGATCGCGTCGAGAACGCGCTTTTCCTCGATCGCGTTGCCGATCTGCACCGCGTGGGCGAACTCGTCGGCGTGGGTGTCGGTCAGCTCGGCGCTGGAGAAGGTGGCGCCGTGGATGCCGTCGCGCCCGGTGCGCCCGCCGAGGGCGACGATCAGGTCGCCGGGCCGGGCGGCGCCGTGGGTCTTGTCCCGGGGGAGGATGCCCACGCAGCCGGCGAACACGAGCGGGTTGCCGACGTGGCGGTCGTCGAACCAGACCGCCCCGTTGACGGTGGGGATGCCCATGCGGTTGCCGTAGTCGCGCACGCCGGCGACGACCTCGGTCAGGACGCGCCGGGGCGGCAGGCAGCCGGTGGGCACCTCGGCCAGGTCGGGATGGGCGACGCAGAAGACGTCGGTGTTGGCGATGGGCTTGGCCCCCAGCCCGGTGCCCATGACGTCGCGGATGCACCCGCCGATGCCGGTGGCGGCCCCGCCGTAGGGTTCGATGGCGGAGGGGTGGTTGTGGGTCTCGACCTTGACGCAGACGGCGTGGCGGTCGTCGAAGGCGATGACGCCCGCGTTGTCGACGAAGACGGAAAGGGTCCAGTCGAGGCCGTCGGCGATCAGCTCGTGGGTGGCCGCGGCGACGGTGGACTTGAGCAGGTTGTGGATGGTCACCGAGCCGTCGGCGTGGACCTCGTGGCCGGGGCGGTCGGCCCAGCGGAGCCGGCCGCCTGCGTTCTCCGGCTCGCGGTAGCGGATGGTGGCCTTGAGCGTCTTGTGGACGCAGTGCTCGGACCAGGTCTGGGCAAGGGTCTCCAGCTCGATGTCGGTCGGCTCGCGTCCCAGGCGGCGGTACTCGTCCCGGATGGCCCGCATCTCGTCCAGGGAGAGGAACAGGTGCGCCTCGCGGCTGAGCCGGGCGAGGGCGTCGTCGTCGAGGTCCCGCAAGGGCACGCGCCGGACGGACAGTTCGTAGGCGTGGCCCTTGGGCAGTTCGGCCGGGTGGAAGGGAGCGGTGTGTACGCCGCTGACGACCGGGTTGGCCAGGATCTCGCGGGCGAGGGCGGCGGCGGCTGCGGGGTCGACGCCGGGCAGGTCGTAGCGCCAGCCTGTGCTGACGCGGCAGGGGACGCCGGTGAGTTCCTCGATGGCGTCGCGGACGGTCTGGGCGGGCGGGTCCATCACCCCGGGCAGCGGGTGGATCTCGATGAGGGCCCCGTTGGCCGGGGCGGCGCCGGCGGTCCATCGCTCGGTCACCGGGTTGGCCAGCAGCGTCCGGGCGACGCTCTCGGCCTGCTCGTCGGTCAGGGCCGACTCGACGAGGTAGACCCGGGCCGACCGGACGGCGGAACGGCCCAGCCCGGCGCGGGCGGCGTGGGCGGCCAGTTCGTCCCCCCGGGGGTCGCCCGCCGCGGGGGTCGGGCGCACCTCGAATCGATGGACGCGGGAGACGGCGGGCGGTTGATCGAGCGCGGGGCCTGCGGATGCGGTGGGCATGGCCGATCGTAGGTCTTCGCGGCGTGGACCTCGGGGCGGCGGGGCTGTACAGTCCGCCCCCGATGCGCGCCCCCGACCAGACCGCCAACGCACTGCCCGCCCGGCCCGCGCCCGAGTTCAGCCACCGCCACAACTTCACCGGCTACATGAAGGTGGTCGCGGGCATGACCGCGCGTCTGCCCCGGGGCCGCGTGCTGGACCTCCCCGCCGGCGCGGGCCAGATGACGGCGGTGCTGCGCGAGCAGGGGCACGAGGTGGTGCCCGCCGACATCAACGGGCACGATCCCTCGTTCGTGTGGGCGGACATGACGGCCCGGCTGCCGTTCGAGGACGGCTCGTTTGACACCGTGGTGTGCCTGGAGGGCGTCGAGCACGTGCTCCGGCCGCACGACCTGATGGGGGAGCTGTTCCGGGTGTGCCGCGTGGGCGGGAGCGTGATCGTGAGCACGCCAAACGTGTCGTGCATGTTCTCGCGGGTGCAGTTCCTGTTCACGGGGACGCTGCACCAGTTCCACTTCGCCCAGTTGCGGGAGCTGCCGCCGGGGGCCGCGGACGACCGGTTCCACGTGTCGCCGGTGGACCTGGGGTGGCTGTGGCACGACGGGTCGTACTGGGGCGGGACCGTGATGGAGACCTCCGGCGACCGGATCAAGCGGAAGGCCCTGCTGCCGGTGTACGCGCTCGTACACCTGCTCGGCCTGCCGTGGATGCGGTCGCTGTACCTGTCGCGGGGACGCCCGGAGCACGCGGAACGCAACCGGGCGATGTACCGGCACGCGCGGTCGTGGCGGGTGGCGATGGGGCGGTCGCTGATCGTGCGGTACGAGAAGGTCCGCCACGTGACGGAGCCGGCCCGGCCATGAGCGAGACCCGGCCCGGCGTCGAGCTGTTCACCGACGGGGCGTGCTCGGGCAACCCCGGCCCCGGCGGCTGGGCCTTCCTGCTGCGCCACCCGCGTACGGGCAAGTCGGTCGAGCGCCATGGGGGGGAGCCCGCGACGACCAACAACCGCATGGAGTTGACGGCGGTCATAGAGGGCCTGTCCGCCCTGACGCGCCCGAGCACGGTGGACCTGTACTCGGACTCGCAGTACGTGCTCAAGGGCCTCTCGGAGTGGATGGCTTCCTGGAAGAAGAAGGGCTGGCGGACGGCGTCGAAGGAGCTGGTGAAGAACGTGGACCTGTGGAAGCGGCTCGACGAGCTGATCGCCACGCACGAGGTGCGGTTCCACTGGGTCCGGGGGCACGCCGGGCACCCCGAGAACGAGCGGGTGGACCGGCTGGCCGTGATGGCCCGGGACCTGGCGGCCAAGGGCTGAGGCCTCCGGCGCGGGCCGTGTCCGAGAACCATGGCGGGGTCGGTCTGGGGGGGCGGTGCGGGCGGCGCGGGTCGTGCCGCGGGCGTGGGCGTGCGCCGGTGGGGTCGTCCCGGCAAGCCAGGTGAACACGGGGAGGGGTCCGGCCGATGACGGTCCCGGGCCGAGCGTTCCGACGCGGGCCGAGCCGAGGAGCGAACCGTGAACATCGAGACGATTCTCCGCCAGGCCCACGAGGCCGACGCCTCCGACGTCCACATCGTCGCCGGTGAGCCGCCGACAGCGCGGATCCACCAGGTGATGACCCCCCTGGGGGACGAGCCCCTGTCGCCCGAGATCGTGGCCTCGATGTTCGAGGAGATCTCCAACCGCGCCACGCGGGAGATCTTCGCGCAGACGAAGGACGCGGACTTCTCGTACCAGGTGCCGGGCCTGGCCCGCTACCGCGTGAACGCGCACATGCAGAAGGGCGTGATCGGCCTGGCCATGCGCGCCATCAAGACCAAGGTCCCCCCGCTGGCGGCGCTGAACCTGCCCGAGGTGATCGCGCGTCTGACCTACCTCCCCCGCGGGCTGGTGCTCGTGACGGGCGACACCGGCTCGGGTAAGTCAACCACGCTGGCGGCGATGATCCAGGCGATGAACCAGCGGTACCGCAAGCACATCATTACGCTCGAGGACCCGGTCGAATACCTGTTCGAGAGCGACAAGTGCCTGATCGAGCAGCGCGAGCTCGGGCGTGACATGATCAGCTTCTCGTCGGGCCTCAAGCACGCCCTCCGCCAGGACCCGGACATCATCCTGGTGGGCGAAATGCGCGACCTGGAGACGACCTCGCTGGCGATCTCCGCGGCGGAAACGGGCCACCTGGTGCTCTCGACGCTGCACACGGTCAACGCGTCGCAGACGGTGTCCCGAATCATCGACATGTACCCGAGCGGGCAGCAGAACCAGATCCGCTCGATGCTCTCGACGACGCTGCAGGCGGTGGTCTCGCAGACCCTGTTCACGCGTGCGGACAAGCCGGGCATGGTGCCGGCGGTCGAGGTGCTGCTGTGCACGCCCGCGGTGCGCAACCTGATCCGCGAGAACAAGGTGTACGAGATCCCGAACGTGATCGAGACCTCGCGCCAGATCGGCATGACGAGCCTGGACGCCTCGATCGCGGAGCTGTACTTCAACGGCACGATCACCAAGGAAGACGCCATCGCCCAGGCGGTGCACCCGGACAAGCTCGAGCGTCAGCTCGTCGCCTGATCCGGCGTCCTGTGTAGCGGAGGTCGGAGGCGAGCATGGCGAACTACAGGTTCCAGGTGCGGGCCCAGGACGGGCAGGTGCGTGCGGGCGTGATGCAGGCGGACTCCGCCGGCGCCGCGGCCGCGATCCTGCGCAACCAGGGCATGCACGTGATCTCGATCGACGCCGCGAAGGGCGGGAGCGGTTCGGGCGGCCTCGCCGAGACGCTCAAGAAGCTCAACTCCAGCAAGCCGAGCCAGAAGCACGTGCTGGACTTCACGACCCAGCTGGCCGTGATGATCCGGGCGGGCATCAACCTCCGCTCGGCCCTTGACGGCATCGCCGACCAGACGGTCCACGCGGGCTTCAAGCGGGTGATCGTGGAGATCAAGCAGGACGTCGAGTCCGGCAAGCAGTTCTCCGAGGCGCTCGCCAAGCACCCCAAGCTCTTCGGCCCCCTGTACGTGAACATGGTCCGGGCGTCCGAGATGGCGGGCTCGTTCTCGGAGATGCTCGAGCGGATCGCGGGCTACATCCGGCAGGAGCTGGAGACCCGCAAGATGGTCATCGGGGCGTCGATCTACCCCGCGATCATCGGCCTGCTGGCGGTGACCGTGACGGTCTTCCTGCTGACGTTCGTGCTGCCCAAGTTCTACACGGTCTTCGAGGGCAAGGAGGACGTCCTGCCCTGGGCGACCAACTTCCTGATGGCCCTCTCGAACACGATGGTGAACAACTGGCCGTACCTGCTCGGCGGCGTGGCGATGATCGCCGGCGCCCTGTTCGCCGCGGTGCGGACCGAGCTGGGGGCCTTCTGGGTCGACAAGCTCAAGCTGAGCGTGCCGGTGCTGAAGGTGATGTTCCGTTCGCTATACATCTCCCGGTCGCTGCAGACGATGGGCCAGCTGGTCAACGCCGGCGTCCCGATGCTCGACGTGCTGACGATCACCGGGGACGTTTCCGGCAACAAGCTCTTCGAAGGCCTGTGGCGGAAGGTCCACGCCTCGGTGAAGCAGGGTAAGAAGATCGCCGCGCCCCTGCAGAACAACGGCCTGCTGCCGCGGGCCGTGGTGCAGATGATCGGGGCGGGCGAGGAGTCCGGCAAGCTCGGCGAGGTGCTCGACGAGATCTCGGACTATTACGCCCGCCAGCTCCGGGACCAGATCAAGACGGTTACCGGAATGATCGAGCCCATCATGATCATCGTAATGGGTTCAGTCGTCGGTTTCATCGCCATGGCGATCATCCTGCCCATCTTCAAGATGAGCCAGATCGTTTCGTAACCCACGCTTGGAGCGTGCCCCGCCCGGTCGGCGGGCCACGCGGGAGGAAAGCCGTGCGCAGGGTCCGCCGAACCAGCACAGCCCGTCGCGAGGGGGGCTTCACCCTTATCGAGGCCGCCATGGCCACGGTGATCATCGGGGTGGGGGTGCTGGCGATGGTCGACGCCCAGAGCTCGTTCATCGTGGCCAACCAGTGGTCCTCGCACGCGGCGAGCGCCACCTTCCTGGCCAACGAGATCCGGGAGATGACCCGGTCCCTGCCCAAGCACGACCCCGTGGTCGGCCTCTACCTCGAGCCGAACAGCGACGGGGCGCCGATCCTCCGCGGCTGGGGGCCCGACGCCGGCGAGACGACCTTGAGCGACTTCGACGACGTCGACGACTTCGACGGCATCGTCTTCTCGTGGATCGGCACGCCCGAGATCGCGGACGGCGACCTGCCCGGGCCGGTCAACGCGTTCCGCGAGGTCATCCCCGGCCTGACCATCGAGGGCGAAGAGACGGACGTGAGCATGCAGGGCTGGTCCCAGACCGTGATCGTCCGCAAGGTCCACCCGTTCGACTTCTCGAAAGAGCTCAGCGCGGACCACAGCGAGCCGCCCAGCGGGTCGTTCCCCGGGCGCCGCGTGGACGCGTACCCCCTGCGCGTCACGGTGCAGGTCCACTTCCAGGCGGCCAACGCCATCGAGCCCCTCCTGGTGACCGAGGTCACCTGGATCGTGCCCTGAGTCCCCGGGAGACCACCCATGGCCAAGCGTCCCCGCAGCCCGAAGCGCCCCGCCGCGAGATTCTCGCGGCGTGGTGTCGCGTCGGTGCTGGCCATGATGTTCCTCATCCTCTTCGGGTCGCTCATCGCGGCGATGGCGGTCAGCTCGACGGGCAACATCCGCACCGCCAGCATGCACCTGCACGTGATGCGGGCGATGAGCGCCGCGGAGACCGGCCTGGCCCTGGCCGAGTACCGTCTGGCCGAGGCCGTCTCCCGCTTCGTGGTGGCTGAGTCGGACATCGACGCGGACATGACCAGGGCCCTGTGGTCCGGCAACGCGGGGATGATCGGGACCTACGAGGTGCTGCCCCCGCCCTCCGGGCACCCCGAGGCGGGCACGCCGTCGGGCGTCGCCGAGGCGCTGGTCAACATCTTCAAGGCCGACGAGAACCTGCTGTCGGGCACGGGCTTCCTGGCCCAGCCCGTGGTCGCGGGCGCCCCCGCCGGCACCAACGCGTCGGTCTACGACCCCAACAACTGGGTGTACACCCCGGCGATCATGCTCAAGGGCTGGGAAGACCCGAACGGCAGCCCCCCGCCCGCCTTCCAGGTCCGCTACGCGCCGCTCGCCAACGGCCGCTACATCCGCATCATCGTCGAGGGCATCGTCTTCGACTTCCAGCGCAATCAGCAGCCGATCCGGCGCACGATCAGCCGGGATTACCGGCTGGTCAAGCGCGTCGACCAGGCGATGATCTCGCACTCGCGCATCATGATCGGCAAGAACGTGGTGGTCGAGGGCGACCTCGGCGCCCGCTTCGAGCAGGTCGGCTTCGAGCACGGCGACCCGCTGATCCTCCGGTCCGACTTCTACGGGCTGGACGACGGGCTCGACCTCAAGCTCATCGCCTTCTGGGAAGCCCTCACGGACTACGACGTCGACCACGACAACCGCCTGCGCGTCGGGCACCCCGTCGAGAGCCAGGGCATCCCGGACGACGACGACTACGACGGGGACGGCGAGCCGGACGGGGCCTTCTCGGACGTCACCGGCGACGGGTTCCTCGACGAGTTCGACATCTTCATCCGCCACTTCGACAAGGACAACGACGGGCGCGTCACGCTCTCGGCGAACCTGACCGCCGGCACCCCCGCGGAGGGGCGCACGCCGGAGTTCGTGGCCAGCGACGGCACGGCGCTCGACGACGACCTCGCCCTGCTGATCGACGGACTCCGCCCCGACCGCAACCGCAACGGCATCTACGGCTGGAACGACGCGAACGCGAACGGCCTGTTCGACCCCGGCGAGGCCCCGCTCGACCACGACCCGGTGCTCAACGTGTACCGCGACCGTGAGCTGGGCTGGCGGGACGGGTTCATCGACGCGATGGACCAGTACGCCAAGGTCGCCGGCGGGCTGCGGTTCACGGTGTCCGCCGCGGACTGGGAGGACGCCCGGGGCCCGCTGTCCGAGCGTCTCCAGGGCCCGATCCGCCCCCGTCCCGACCAGCCGCCCATGGTCTTCGAGGCCGACGCGGCCACCCTGCCCGACATCTCCGCCGACAGCTTCGCGGACACCGAGAACGCGCTGATGTCCGCGGCGGACGGCCAGGCCTTCTGGCAGCAGGTCGCCGACCAGCTCGGCGTGGCCGTGGCGGACCTGGAAACCTTCGGCGAGCACGACAACCCCGGCGGCACCGACGCGCCGCACTTCACCCCCGTGTGGCCAGACGCCAACCACGACGGCCGCCCGGACAACCACGCCTGGGCGTACTACGAGCAGTCCCCGTACAACTCGCCGTCCTATTCGGACGTGTACTGGCGCCCGGTGTTCCGCAACTTCGTCTTCCGCAACGTGCAGATCCCGATGGGGCTCAACGGCCTGTTCGTCAACTGCACCTTCGTCGGGGCCACCTACGTGCGCGCCCACACGGACAACACCCACCCCATGTGGACCGAGCTGGGCACCAACACCATCGACGGGTCCGGGCGTCCGATCCCCAAGCACCCCCGGTACGTGTACGGCGACGATCCCGGCGAGACCGCGGGCAACGCCCCGACCTCCCTGCCCGCCACGGCCCGCCCGCCGCAGGAATACGTGCTGATGACCATCCCGAGCATCTCGCCCCTGGACAAGGGCGACGTGCCGATGGACCAGGTCGCCTCGTACGGCGCGAGCTACAACCAGCTCCCCGACCCCCTGGTCGTCAACGGCAAGCGTTTCGTGGACACGAAGCTGCTCTCGAACAACCTGCGCTTCCACGACTGCCTGTTCGTGGGCTCGATCGTGGCGGACACCCCGGTCAACTACACCCAGGTGCGCAACAAGGTCCAGTTCACCGGAGCCACCCGGTTCACGACCATCCACCCGGACGAACCGAACAACGCCTTCCTCAACCCGGACGCGGCCGACATGCCGCACATCCTCAGCAGCTCCATGATGCTGCCCAACTACTCGGTGGACATCGGCACGTTCAACAGCCCGCAGGGGCAGGACGTCCGCCTCCAGGGCGCGGTCATCGCCGGCGTGCTCGACGCCCGCGGCAACACGGAGATCGTGGGGGCGCTCCTGCTGACCTTCTCGCCGCGCCAGGGCGAGGCCCCCCTCGTCGACGTGTTCGGCAACCCGGTGGGCAACCCGGCCGGCTTCAACGCCTCGCTGGGCTACTTCGGGCCGGCCGACGGCGACTTCGAGTCGATCAGCCCGACCGACCTGCCGGTGGTGGGGGGCGTCCGCATCGTCGGCTGGGACACCAACGACGACGGCCTGGCGGACGTCCGCTTCGACGAGACGCCACCGGCGGGCGCCGTGCCCGTGCCGTTCAACGGCTACGGGCGGATCCGCCTGCGGCACAACCCCGACATGCGCGTGCCCAGCGGGCTGATGCTGCCGCTCAAGGCGGTGCCCGTCCAGGGGAGCTACCAGGAGGGCGCGGTGTGAGAACCGGCAGGAAGACCCATCCCCGCAGCCGCCGCGGCTTTTCGTTGGCCGAGGTGCTCATCGCGCTGACGATCACCGCCACGCTGCTGACGGCGACGATGGCCGCGCTGGACGCGAGCTTCAAGAGCTACAAGGCCAACAGCGAGAGCGCCGCGACCAACGTCGTCGCCCGCATCATCATGCAGCGCGTCACCGGCATGATCCGCACCGGGGAGTCTTTCGGGCCGTACCCCGCCAACCCGATCCTCACGCCCAACATCCAGAGCAACTGGATCGAGTTCGTCTCCTACCGCGACCCCGACGCGGGCGTCGAGCGGATCATCCGGCTCGAGCGGCGCGACGGCACCGACGAGACCGGGCCCTACGAGCTGTGGTACACCGTGTCGACCTTCGTCAACGGCGTGTTCGAGAGCGAAGAGGAATCCCCGCTGCTCACCGGCCTGAACGAGGTGCTCTTCGACATGGAGTACGACGTGGGCCCCCGCCTGCGCCGCGTCACCGTGGACCTGATCATCCAGCCCGAGACCGGCGGCGACATGGCCATCGGCGTGGGCGACCTGGAAACCCCGACCATCCGCCTGGTCGCCTCCGCCTCGCCCAGGGCGTACGACGAATAAACGCGGGTCCAGATCTCCGCCCGTCGGCCCGTTCGGCGACCGGTCATCGCACGGCCGTCCTGGCGCCCGTCAGGACGGCCGCCGCTCGGCCCGCCGTCGCGTGCATGCCCTATGAGTATCCGTCGGCGAAACGCGCTCCGGATCGTTCAGGAGGCGCAGCCGGCGCCAGTACGCCTCCATCTCGTCGTGGGCCACGCGTTCGCCACACTCGGGGCACGCCCGGGGCCAGCCGCCCTTGTCGTCAAGGGCGGCCAAGTCGTACCCACACCACATGCACGGCAGCCGGCCCGCGGAGAGCAGACGCTTGGCGCGCAACTGCGGGCGGACGTAGTAGTGACACTGCGCCAAGAGCAGCCCGGCCAGCGCCACAAGAAGCAAGGGTGCCCCCCAGATCACCCTGAGCCGCGGATCGCTCTGGAAGGCGTGCCGGTCGAGAAAATATGCCAGCGGGTACAGCAGCACGGTCCAAAGCCCGTAGGACATGACCATGACCGCGAACGGCGGCACGTACTTCCAACGCCACCTTCGAACCGCCATCTAGTGCGGTCCCCCGCTATGAGGCGGGCACTCGAACGGGCTGCCGGTATTGATCGCCCTGTTCGCGCTGTTCTGGGCCTTCCTCTTCCGGGCGTCGAACAGTGTCTTGGCGCGGGTCTTGCAAGCATGCACCTCCCAGCCGTAGCCCGCAGCCCCGCCCACCACGGCAGCCGTGGCTCCCGCGGCGACCCCCGTCCAAGGGGCCGCCCGCTTCACTAACTTCTGCAAGAGGCCCCCGCCGATCAAGCCTCCGCCCCCCGCCATTCCGCCGACTTTCAAAAGAGTGGTCACTCCATCTGGCGGAAAGTTGCAATTACTCATGTCGGCATCGAAGTCGATTCCGATGTCGACCAGGCAGTAACACAGCTCCGCCACCACCCCCGTGAGACCGGAACACGGGTTCCCGGCGCCGAGCGTGATGGGCGGATCATCGAGTGTGATGGTGTCATCGAACGCGGCGTAGTCTCGGGCATACATGCCCGCTTGGCCTTCAGAGAAAAAGCGTTCCAACGGCCAGAAGTTCTCGATGCGGAAATTGGTTCGCTCGCTGATCGGGGTGAGAATATCGACATGAACGACCTTGGTGAAACCGACGATCAAGCGAGTGGTGCCATCGGGAAGAGTGAATCGGAGTACCAGCGCATCCTCATATTCCGCGACGTCAACCTCGGCCGGCGGCAGTGGATCCCCTGTAGAGGGGTCCGTCAGCGTCGTCGTCCAGAACTGTTCCGCGTGAACTTCGACCCACTCGACCGGGTACCGCGCGACTTCCTCGAACACGACGTGCTCGGGCGAGAGCGGGGCGCTGAGGACGCCATTCGAATCACGCTCTAGGAGAATCGCGCGCCGGGGTTGTTCCGGATCGTCGTCCAAGTGCTCGCCCAGCCACATGGCGGATTCGCCGGGGATGAAGTTGCGCCCGTACAGGTCGCCCCAGAGCATCGACAGGAACTTCGGATCGAGTTTGTACGGCTCGTTGAAATCGATCGGGATGACGATGTCCACGCCCGTGCCGCCGCCGCCAGTCGTCTGGGCGGAAGCGGGGAAGCAGACGCCGATCGCCACGAATGCTGCCAGAATGATGTTTCGCATCAGATCCCCTCCATTCAGCGTCTGGTGAAGACGCTGCTGTCGGACATAGTGACGAAATCTTGCACCGTAGTCAAGAACAATGAATGTGTCACGGCGCGACGAATGCCCCCCGCGCTTTTCATCGCCTCACCCGCGCAGACGCTCGATCTCCGCGGGGATCAGGTCCGCCAGTTCCCCCGGCGTCATCCCGCCGCTCGCGCCCTTCAGCGCCGCCCACGCCTCGCCCGCCTTCGCGTGGGCCTGCACCCCGGCCTGCGCGCACGCGAACAGATCCAGCCCCCCGCCCCGCCCAGCCCGGGCTCCGTGGGCGCCGATCAGGCCCGCGATCACGCCCGCGAGCACGTCCCCCGTCCCCCCCGTCGCCAGGCACGGGTGCCCCGCGGCGCAGGTCCACGCCCGCAGCCCGTCGGACACCACCGTCCCCGCCCCCTTGAGCACGACCACGCACCCCAGCCGCCGCGCCATCGCCGCGCACGCCCCGGCGCGCTCGTCCGCACTCCCCGCGGGATCGGCCCGGATCGACAACGCCGCGAGCAGCCGGCGGGCCTCCCCCGGGTGGGGCGTGAGCACCATGTGCGCGCGGAGGTCCTCCCAGAACGCCGGCGTGTCGGCCAGCGCGTTGAGCGCATCGGCGTCGAGCACCGCCGGGGCGTCCTCCTGGAGCACCGCACGCAGGGCCAGCGCCGTCGCCCCCCGCGAACGCCCCAGCCCGGGGCCCACGCACAGCGCGTCCACCCCGGCCGCGAGCCGGTCGAACCGCTCTGCGGCCCCGGCGGGGTCCGGGCCGTCCCCCGCCATGGGCAAGGCCACGCCCGTCGCGAACGGGGCCGCCGAAAGCACGGCGTCGAGAATCGGCCCCGGCGCCGCGATCCGCACCAGCCCGCACCCGGCCCGCACCGCGCCCAGCGCCGCCAGCGCCGGCGCCCCGGGCATGCGCGGGTCCGCAGCCGCGCACCCGCCGACGACCCCCACCCGCCCGAAGTCGCCCTTGTGGGCGTCGCCGGGCCGCGCGGGCAACTTCGGGATCTCGCGGACGGTTTCGTGCATGGGCGCCTCATCCTATATTCCGGCGTGATCGACACCCACTGCCACCTCACCTTCCCGGAATACGCCGGCCGCGTCCGCGAGGTCTTGGACCACGCGGCGGCGGTGGGCGTGACCGGCGCGATCACCATCGCGACGGACTCGGACGACAGCCTCGCCGCCCTGGCCGTGGCCGAGTCCGACCCCCGGGTCTGGTGCGCCGCCGGCGTCCACCCCCTCTACTCGGACCGCACGCCCCACGACTGGGACGCCATCCGCCGGGTCGCCGAGCACCCCAAGTGCGTCGCCTTCGGGGAGCTGGGGCTGGACAACCACCACGGGCGCCCGCCGCGGGACGTGCAGGACCGGGTGCTGGCCGAGGAGCTGGCCTTCATCGAGGGCTGCATCGCGGACGGCGTCGACAAGCCCGTCGTGATCCACTGCCGCCGGGCGGTGGACGACCTGCTGCCCGTGCTCCGCGCCACCTCGATCCGGCCGGACCGCTTCGTGTTCCACTGCTTCACGGAGACGCCGGAGATGGCCCGCAAGGTGCTGGATTTCGGGGCCTTCATCTCCTTTACGGGGGTGGTGACCTACCGCAACGCCCGCGAGGTCGCCGAGGCGGCCCTGCTCGTCCCGGCGGACCGCATCATGGTCGAGACCGACGCCCCGTTCCTCTCGCCCGAGCCGCTCCGCGGACGCCGGCCCTGCCTGCCGGGGTACGCCCGGGTCACGGCCCGCTACCTGGCGGATCTCCGCGGCGTGCCGTTCGAGGAGTTCCACCGCGCCATCGACGAGAACACCCGGCGCTTCTTCGGCATCGAGCCCCCCGAGCCCGCCCCCGGCTCGCTTGACGCGGAGGTCGCGTGATGGCCCCGGCCCCGTCTTCGGGCGGCCTTGGCGGGTGGCTGCACGCCATCGATCCCGTGGCGATCGACGTGTTCGGGGCGTTCGCGATCCGCTGGTACGGCCTGAGCTACATGGCGGGGTTCGTCGTGGCGTACTTCCTGCTGCGCCTGCTGGCCGCGCGCGGGGCCACGCTGATCCCCAAGGAGCGGGCGCTCGACGCGGTGCTGACGATGGTCGTGGGCGTGATGGTGGGAGGGCGGCTCGGCTACGTGCTGCTGTACGACCCGAGCCTGCTGGGCCTCATCGACGGCTTCCCGTGGTGGGGCGTGCTGGCGATCAACCGGGGCGGCATGGCGTCGCACGGGGGCATCGCGGGGGTCATCGTCGCCGCGTGGTGGATCAGCCGGGGGTTCAAGACGCCCGACGGCCGGCGCGAGGGCGCCAGCCCCGCGCCCCACGTGATGGACGTCTGCGCCCTCATCGCGCCCGTCGGCCTGGCCTTCGGGCGCGTGGCGAACTTCGTCAACGGCGAGCTGCTGGGCCGTATCGTCGCGCCGCCGGGCTCGCCCGCGCCGTGGTGGGCGGTCCGGTACCCGCAGGAGATCCTGGACGAGCCCGTGGACCGCCTGGTTCAGACCCCCGAGCAGTGGGCGGTGATCCGCCGGCTCGGCGAGGGCCGCGCGCTGCCCGGCGAGGGCTGGGACGACGGCTTCGCCCGCCTGCTCGCGGCCCTGCGCCACGGCGACCAGGCCGCCCGCCAGGCGATCGAGCCGCTCGTCAGCGCCCGCCACCCCACGCAGCTCTACCAGGCGGTCATCGAGGGGCTGGTCGTGGGCCTGGTTGTCTGGCTGGTGGCGGCCAAGCGGCGCAAGCCGGGCGTGGTGGGGTCGTGGTTCCTCATCGTGTACGCCCTGGGCCGCATCGCGATGGACTTCGTCCGGCTGCCCGACGCGGGCGTGGCGCAGTTCGGCCCGATGACGCGAGGGCAGGCCTATTCCGGGCTGATGATGCTCGCGGGCGTGGCGGCGCTGGTCTGGAGCTCCCGCCGGGCGACGCAGCGCATCACGGGCGGGTGGCTGACCGGGCCGGATCGGGCCTGAGCCATCACGCCGGCCTGTCGCGCCCCAGGCGGGAGATGAGCACCGTGGCCCCGAAGCCCACGCCGATCAGCCCCAGGCAGGCCGCGATCTCGCCGGGGTCCGGGCGGTAGGCCCGCTGGGCCCAGTCCTTGGACTGGTCGGGCGAGCGGAACTCCTCCACATTGTCCTCGGTGACCAACCGGCCCTTGATCGTGTCGCCCACCGCCGGGGGCACGCCCTCGCGGAAGGGGTACAGGCCGGCCGGCGCCGCCACCAGCAGGCCCAGCAGCACGCCGATGGTCGGGCGCTCGTACCGGTGCATCACCCACTTGAGCACGTTCGACACCGCGGCGATGCCCAGCAGCACACCGATCCCCACCGGCACGATGACCCACATCTCGGCCATCAACGCGCCCAGGTCGGCCCGGGACAAAGCGGCCACCGCGCTCTTCACCGATCCGATAATGGTTTCGTACTGCCCGAGCAGCAGCAGCAGGAAGGCCCCCGAGATGCCCGGAAGGATCATCGCGCTGGCCCCGGCCACGCCGCCGAAGACCAACCACCCCGGGCCCGACAGCCCGGCCCCGCCCGCCCCGGTCTCCTGCAGGTACACCATCAACGCCATCACGGCGGCCCCGACCACCAGGCCGGCCATCACGTCGGCCCGCAGCGGCCGCGCCATCCTCCAGAGGATCGGGGCGCCCCCCAGCGTCAGCCCGATGAACAGCGAATACATCACCCACCGGTGCTCCACGAGCGCCCAGTGGATCAACCCTGCGCACCCCGCGATCGCGGAGGCCGCCCCGGCCACGATCAGGGCCAGGAGCAGCCCGGCCTGTTTCGAAGGACGCAGGCGAGAGAAGTCCGACACCGCGTCGATGAAGCGCCGGTAGACGCCGCAGGCGACCAGCATCGTCCCCCCGGAGATGCCCGGCACGAGGTTGGCCATTCCCATGAGCACGCCGGCCATGACCGCGCGGGCCACCGGGACCGGGGTTTGCGGGGCGGCGTCGTGTTCCTGGGCTTGCATGGGCTTCCTTCGTCTCCGGTCGGTGGGCGGGAACCGTATCATCGGTCTGATGAAGGCGACTTCCACCATCCGGGCCGCGATTCTCCTGGCGCTCCTGCTGCCGGGGTGCGTCTCGGTCTACCCCGCCATGAGCGACGGCGGCGGGGCCGGCACGCCCGCGCTCGCGGCACGCCCGGAGGCCGCCGGCAGGCCGGCCGAGCCCGGGGCGGACCGCTGGCCCGCCCGCTGGGGGGCGAAGGACGCCCCCAAGGGCGTGATCGTCCCGGTGGAGGAGCGGATCACCGACCTGCGTCCGGCCCACCTGGGCCGTTTCCACCGCCTCCGCACCAGCGAGCTGGAATACCGCCACGCCGAGCGACTCGCCCGGGCGGTGGGGATCGAGGGCGGCTTCCGCTTCGAGCCCGAGGGCCCGGGGTCGCTCGTGTTCCTGCCGCCCCTGGAGGGCGCCGCGGCGGGCGAGGCCGGCGCGGGGGGTGACGACGCCGAGGTCTTCGTGTTCGTCAGCGCCCAGGAGGCCGCCGACAGCACGCCCGACGACCCCCGCGTCCATCTCGAACGGACCTGGTTCGCCCTGTACGACGCGCTGACCCCGGAGACCAAGGGCACCATCGTGCTCATCCCCGGCATGCTCGGCACGCCCCACCCCATCATCGAGGGCATGGTGCGGGCCTGGCGCGGCTCGGGCTACGCGGTGCTCCGGTTCCTCTCGCACCCCGCCCGGTTCACCGAACGCGTCGAGGTCGCCATCAACGAATCGGCGATCCCGGAGGCGGGCCGTCTCCTCGCGAACCTGTACGACCAGCGCACGGCGGAGTGCGCCTACGCGGCGGACGCCGCCCTGGACTACGCCTTCGTGCGTCGGGACGGCCTGCGGGGCAAGCCCGTCGCGCTGGTGGGCATGTCCGGCGGGGCCATGGTGCTGCCCACGGTCTACGCCTACGCGCCCGAGCGGTACCACGCGGCGGTGCTCATCGCGGGCGGGGCGAACTCGCTGCGCATCAGCGCCCTGTCCAACTACGCGGACTGGATCGACGCCGTCGCGCTCGACTGGGCCCCGGACGACGACGCCTCGTTCGGCAAGCCGTCCGCGGAACTGCTCGAACGGCTCTCGGACGCCTACCTCGCCGCCTCCCGGCTGGACGCGGCGCACACCGCGCCGGAACTCCGCGGCGTGCCGGTGCTCGTGCTCCACGCCTCCAAGGACCGGGCCGTCCCGGCCGACACCGGCGAGACGCTGTGGCGTCTGCTGGACCGGCCGGAGCGCTGGGTGTTCAACGTGGGCCACGAGGTCATCTTCGTCATGCTCCCCATGCAGACGGGCCGCCTCCAGGCGTGGATCGACCGGGCGCTGAGCGGCGGCCCCGCCGGGGAGCCGTGACGACGTGCACCTGCTGATCAGCCCTTATTCGCTCTGCTCCCGGGACGCCGCGGCGTTGGCGGGGATGATGCTGGCCGATCCCGGGATCACCTTCCTCCCCCGGGCGCTCGAACCCGCCGCGGTCTCGCGCGAGCGCGCCATCGGTTCCGCCGCGTTCCGCCGGGTGATGGAGGCCGTCGCGTGGACCACGCCGCTCGTCGAGGCGGGCGTGCTGGCGACCGGCGTCGCCGGCGAGGACGCCACGGCCGATTTCGCGGAAGCCCGGCGCCGGGTCGTCGAGGAACCGGGCTTCGAGGCCCTCCGCCGCTTCGTCGAGGCGCGGGCCGAGCCCGACCCCGACCTCGCGCTCGACCGACTCTCGCGCGACCTGACCCGGGACGGGCCGGACCCGTCGATCTCCGTGCCGCTGGCCGGGGCGCTCGACGCATTCGCCGCCCGCCACGGCTACGCGGTGCTGCGTGTGGACGGGCCGTCGCTCGCCCAGCGGGCCGAGCGGGCCCGGGAGCGTCGCCTGTTCGCGTGCGTGCTGCCGGTGCTGGTCCAGGCGACCCCCGAGCGTCTGCTCGAAACCCGCCGACGCCTGGCGAGGGAGCTCGACGCCCTCCGCGCCGCGTGCGAGGCCTGCCTGGACGGCGTCGCCGACGAGCCCGAGGTGCGGGCCTCCGCCGCGGAGTACGCCTCGGCCTACGACGCGGAGCGGCCCAACATCGAGCGGCCGGAGGACGACCCGGACGAGCCGCTGTCCCGCTCGGCCGAGATCGTCATCACGGGCGTGGCCCACGAGCGCGACCACGCTCTGGCCAGCTCGCTCGTGGCCGCCAGCCGCGTCACCCGCCGCGCCCCCGAGCCCGAGCAGCCCGCCGAGCTCTCGGCCCGCTCCGTCATCGTCCGCGTCGTCGGGCGGGGGGGCCGCCCGTGACGGCCCGCGTCAACAGGCTGGCGAAGGAGTCCTCGCCCTACCTGCTCCAGCACGCGGGCAACCCGGTGGACTGGCGGCCCTGGGGCGAGGAGGCGTTCGAGGAAGCCCGGCGCCGCGACGTGCCCATCTTCCTCTCCGTCGGCTACTCGACCTGCTACTGGTGCCACGTGATGGAACGCGAGTCGTTCGAGAACGAGGCCATCGCTCGGCTGATGAACGAACGCTTCGTCTGCATCAAGGTCGACCGCGAGGAACGCCCGGACGTCGACGAGCTGTCGATGGCCGCGGCCGTCACCTTCACCGGCCGGGGCGGCTGGCCGACCTCGGTCTTCCTCG
>CAYXFA010000031.1:0-4389 GCA_964464165.1 uncultured Phycisphaeraceae bacterium
TTCCGCGGGGGTTGAGTGTACCGCGGCGGGGCGGTGGCGGTCGCGTGGGCTCCGGGATTCATCCCAGGGCGGGGGTGGCGGCGGCGCCGAGCGAGTGCTTGATGGCCTCGACGATGCGTTCGGCGGTGCGGACGTTGACGAAACCGGCGGTGGCGTCGATGGCGGGGCGGGCGCCGGTGCGGACGGCGTCGAGGAAGGCCTCGATCTCCTTGACGATGGGCTCGCCCTGGTCGATCTCGAGGGGCTCGATGTTGACCAGCTCGGTCCAGTTCAGGTCGGTCAGGTCGACGCCGCGGCGGAGCTGCTCGCGGACCTCGCGCATCTGGAGCTCGTTGGCGGTGCGGCGGATCATGGTGCCGGTCTTGGCGGCGTAGTCGATCTTGATGTAGCCGGACTCGCCGGTGATGCGGGTGACGCGTTCGGTCTTGAGGGCGAGGCGGGAGGCGGTGATGTTGGCGACGCACTGGCCCCCGCCGCGGGACTCGGGGAGGTTCCAGAGCAGGCGTGCGTTGCAGAGGTCCTCGAACTCGGAGACGACAGCGACGCCGGAGGCCTGGATCTCGTCGGGCTCGCGGGAGTCCATGAGCATGAGGACGACGTCGAGGTCGTGGATCATCATGTCCATGACGACGCCGATGTCGATGGACCGGAAGGTCATGGGGCTGACGCGGTGGACCTCGATGAAGCGGGGTGTGATGGGCTCGCCGGTCTGCTCGGTGGCCTTCTGCATGGCCCGCATGATGGGGTTGAAGCGCTCGATGTGGCCGACCATGAGGCAGGCGCCGGTTTTCTCGGCGAGTGTCTTGAGCTGGTTGGCCTCGGCGGCGGACGGGGCGAGGGGCTTCTCGATGAGGCAGGCGACGCCGGCCTCGAGGAAGGGGCGGGCGGACTTGAGGTGGTAGGTGGTGGGGACGGCGATGGAGACGGCGTCGACGCCGGCTTCCAGCAGCTCGTGCTCGGTGGCGAAGGCGCGTGTGTCGTGCTGCTCGGCGATGCGGGCGGCGGTCTCGGGGTTGGCGTCGACGACGCCGACCATCTCCACGCCCTGGCCCGCGGCGGCCATCTGGGCGTAGACGCGTGCGTGGTGTCGTCCCATGCGGCCGACGCCGACGGCGCCGCAACGGAGGGGGCGGGCGGGGGTCATCTGGGAGGTCCCTCCTGGAAGGCGCGGGCGGTGGGGCCGCGCCGCCGGTCGTCAGGCCAGGGCGTCGAGGGCGGCGGCCAGGTCTTCCTTCTTGGTCAGGCCGACGAACTTGCGCGCCGGCTGGCCGTCCTTGAAGATGATGACGGTGGGGATGGCGGAGATGCCGTACTGCATGGCGACCTGCTGGTTGGCGTCGATGTCCACCTTGCCGACGACGGCCTTGCCGGCGTACTGGCCGGCGAGCTCGTCGATGGTCGGGCCGAGGATCTTGCAGGGCATGCACCACTCGGCCCAGAAGTCGACCAGCACCGGGCCCTGGGCCTTGAGAACGTCGGCTTCGAAGTTGGCGTCGGTGAAGGCCTTGACTTGCTCGGTCGCCATGGGCGGTGCGTCCTTTCTGCTCTGTGCGGCCCGGGTCCGTTCCGGGGAGGGATGGTAGGGGCGGGACGGGCCGGGGGGGCCGGGAGGTGCGTCGGGGGCGGCCCCGAGGGCGGCCCAGGCGGCGTCGAGGGCCTGGCGGTGCTCGGCCACGTCGTGGACGCGGAAGATGCGGGCCCCGGCGCGGAGGTGGAGGACCGACAGGGCCAGGGTCGCGGGGAGGCGCTCGGCGGGGGCCGAATCCCGGCCCAGGCCGACGCGGCCGGTGAAGCTCTTGCGGCTCAGGGCGCTCAGGACGGGGTGGCCGAGGGCGGCCAGGTCGGCGGCAGCCCCGATCAGGCGGAGGTTCTGCTCGACGCTCTTGCCGAAGCCCAGGCCGGGGTCGAGGGCGATGCGGTCGTGGGGCACGCCGGCCCGGCGGGCGGCCTCGGCCCGCTCGGCCAGGAAGGCGCGGACCTCGGTCTCCACGCCCCGGGGGTAGGCCGGGGGGGCGTCGTAGGCGTCGGAGAAGCGGTCGGCGTCCGGCGGGGCGAGGCGGTGCATGAGGACCAGGCCGCAGCGGCGCTCGGCGGCGAGAGCGAGGACGGCCCCGTCTTCCGTGGCGGCGGCCACGTCGTTGATCCCGTCGGCGCCGGCGTCGAGGGCGGCCCGGGCGACGGCGGCCAGGGTGGTGTCCACGGTGATGGGCAGGTCGACGCCCGCGCCCCGGATGGCCTTGATGGCGGGGGCGAGGCGGCGGATCTGCTCCTCGGCGGGGACGCGCCCCGCGCCGGGGCGGGTGGATTCGGCGCCGAGGTCCAGGGCGTCGGCCCCGTGGTCGGCGGCCTTGCGGGCGGCCTCGGCGGCGTGGGCGGGCGTGGGGAGGCGACCGCCGTCCGCGAAGGAGTCCGGCGTGACGTTGAGGATGGCGAGCAAACGCGGGCGGTCCAGTTGGACCGCCCGCGCGTCGCTGAGTCTCCAGATGGCGGGCCCGTGGTTCACGGGTGGGTTCAGAAGTCGAAGCCGTGGTCGTCGTCGTCCCAGTCCGTGCCGGCGGTTTCCGGCATCATCTCGGAGATGGCTTTGAAGGTCTCGGCGGGCATGACGAAGCGGGCGTGGACGCCGCCGGAGCGGGAGGCGAGGCCAACGGCGATCGGGTCGAGGGCCTTGACGGGCTCGAACTCGGGGATGGCGCCGAACATCATGAGGGTGGGGCCGACGGTGTTGAGGATCTCGTCGACGCCGACGAAGACCTCAGCGATGCGGTCGTTCTGGAGCTGGTTGCGGACGCGGCCGAAGCGGGCGTCGGCGCCGAGGCCCTTGCCGCCCTTGGCCGCGGCGAGGGCGCGGCGGGTGAACTCGGGGGCCTGGGAGAGGGTCTGGACGGCGCCGCCGTCGACCTTGGCGAGGTAGCCGCTGGGGCCGCCGGTGGGCCCGAAGATCATCTGGGTGATGATGGTGGGGTCCATGCCGGGCATGCCGCCCATCTGCTGCATGGCGGCGGGGTCCATGGTCATGGAGAGGCCGTAGGCGGTCAGCGAGGTGCCGTCGATGGTGATGGCGCCGGGGGTGACGGTTGCGTCCATCTTGACGCCCTCGACCTGCTGGCCGTCGGCGGCCTTCATGGCGTCGGTGACGGCCTTGAGGTAGGCGTCGGGGTTGTCGGTCTTGATGAACTGGGTGGTGTTGGTGAACAGCCCGCCGCCCATGAGGGACGGGGGCGTGCCCATGACGAAGGACATGCCCTTGGTGAGCCGGTGGAGGTCCTCCAGGGAGAGCTGGCCGGTCGCGTTCTGGGCCCCGTTGACGGCGGAGGCGAACTGGGTGAAGGCCTTGCCGAGCTTGGCGGCCGTGGGCGACGAGGTGTCGAGCGCCATGGCGAAGAGGTAGCGCTGGGCGGGCAGGTGCTCGAAGAGGCCGGCGGTGGAGCCGGACTTCTCGAAGAAGGACGCGGAGGGGGAGCCCTCGGTGAACTGGAAGGCGGCGTCGTAGGCCATGCCCGCCTCGGACATGGTCAGGCCGAAGACGCCGGCGCTGAGGTCGCGGACGACGGCTTCAACGACGGAGGCGGTGGCGTTGAAGCCGGCCGCGGCCTGCTCGCCGCCCATCATGGCGACCATCGCGCCCTGCTGCTTGAAGCCCTCGACGCCCATGTTGAGGAAGGGGCGGAGGGCGTTCCCGTTGGCGATGACGCTGACCTCGGCGTCCGAGAGGACGGCGCCGCCGGCCTCGCCGATGCGCCCGGTGTGGGCGTTCAGGCGGCCCTTGGCGGCGTCGAAGGCGCGGGCGGCGTCGGGGTCGTCGGACACGACGGCCAGGCCGTCGCCGACGTCGCGGGCGAAGAGCTCCTGGTCGGGCAGGGCCAGGCGGACCAGGCCGTTGTCGGCCGCGCGGCCCTGGGTGAGGGCGGCGAAGTCGGACACGGGCAGGAGGGCGACGAGGGTGGGCTCGTCCTCCTCGGGATCCTGGGGCAGGGTGAAGATGAAGGCGGCCGAGCCGTCCAGGTTCACGCCGGGCATGCCGCGGACCATGGCGGTGGCGAAGGCCATGCCGGGGTTGGCCTTGTCGCCCAAGGTGGCGTTGAGCTGGTCGATGTCGGCGAGGAAGTCCTCGACCTGGCGGACGGTGATGACGACCTGGGCGTCGGCGGGGACGCGGTCCAGGACTGCGGGCGGGGCGGCGATTGCGCCCGCGGGGAGGCCGGCGACAAGGAAGGTGAACAGGGCGGTACGGATGGACTGGGCCGGCATGGGGTCTCCTTGGCGTGCTCGGTGGGTCTGTTGGGCGATGGGATCGCCGTCCGGATGGTATTCATCCGGGAAGGGGGGTGGTGGGTTTCACGGGGCGGGGGGCTGGGTAGAGATACGGAGGGGCGCGGGAGGGGGGAG
>CAYXFA010000031.1:4402-38540 GCA_964464165.1 uncultured Phycisphaeraceae bacterium
CCCGGGGCCGGGGGGCAGGATGCCCCCGCTCCGAGAGAGCTCCGAAGCGAGGATCAGGCGGCGGAGCCGTTGGACTTCTTGCCGGCGGGGGCGGGCTCGTCCTCGTCGGCCTCTTCGAGGTCGTACTCGGCGAGCTCGTCGGGGTCGATGGGGTTGCCGTCCTCGTCGACGTACTCGTACTCGACGTCCTCCTCTTCCTCCTCGTCGGAGGCCTCGGCGTCGTCCTCCTCGTACTCCTCTTCTTCCTCTTCCTCGTCGTATTCCTCTTCCTCGTCCGCCGCCCCGGCGTCCTCTTCCTCGTCGTCCAGCTCGTCCTCGGCGAGGAGGATGTCGTCCTCCTCTTCGTCGGCGTCCTCGTCGGCTTCGATGCGCTTGGCGTGGACCTCGACGGCGGGCTCGTCGTCGGTGTCGAAGGGGGGTTCCTCGTCGTCGGCGGCCTCGGGGCGGGCCGGGGGCTCGTCGGCGTCGAACATGAGGTTCTGGTGGGGGTCGTTGGGGTCGCCCAGGGTGATGCCGCGGCGGCTGGCTTCCTCGGCGACCATGCGCTGGATCTCGTGCCACTCCTCGACGGACATGAGGACCTCGCGGGCGACGGAGCCCTTGTGCTCGCCGATGATGCCTGCGATGCCCATGAGGTCGATCAGGCGGCTGGCGCGGGTGTAGCCGATGGCCAGGCGGCGCTGGAGGAGCGACACGGAGCCGCGGCCGGTCTCCAGGACGATCTCGACCGCGCGGTCGAACATGGGGTCTTCCTGGGCGGCGGCGAGGGATGCCGAGGAGTTGTTCTCGCTGGCGAGGATGCGTTCCTCGTCGGAGCCGCCGGGGCCGCGCATCTGCATGAGCGAGCGTTCGAACGAGGGGGCGGCGACGTCCTTGAGGAAGCGGACGACCTTTCGGATCTCCTTGTCGTCGACGAGGGTGCCCTGGCAGCGGTTGAGCTTGTGGCTGGAGGGGGAGAGGTAGAGCATGTCGCCCTGGCCGAGGAGCAGCTCGCCGCCCTTCTGGTCGAGGACGATGCGCGAGTCCATGCCGGAGGCGACCTTGAAGGCGATGCGGCAGGGCATGTTGGACTTGATCAGGCCGGTGACGACGTTGGCCTGGGGGCGCTGGGTGGCGAGGATCAGGTGGATGCCGACGGCGCGGGCCTTCTGGGCGATGCGGATGATCGAGCCCTCGACCTCCTTGTTGGTCATCATGAGGTCGGCCAGCTCGTCGATGATGAAGACCATGTAGGGCAGCTTGCGGGGGATGCGGGCGGCCTCCTCGTCGCTCTGGCAGTTGAAGGCCTGCTTGATCTCCTCCCAGTCCATCTCGTTGTAGCTGGCGATGTCGCGGCAGCCGGCCTCGGCGAGCAGCTCGTAGCGCTCGTCCATCTTGGTGACGGCCCACTCGAGGATGGCCGCGGCCTTAGACATCTCGGTGACGACGGGGCACATGAGGTGGGGGATGTCCTTGAACTGGGACATCTCGACCATCTTGGGGTCGACGAGGACGAGCTTGAGCTCGTTGGGCTTCTTGGTGTACAGGAAGCTCATGATGATGGTGTTCATGCACACCGACTTGCCCGAGCCGGTGGTGCCGGCGATGAGCATGTGGGGCATCTTGGTCAGGTCCGCGATGAGCGGCTCGCCGCCGGCGTCCTTGCCCAGGAACATGGGCAGCTTCATCTTGGCGAAGCGCTCGCGGTTGGACATGAGCTCCTTGAGGCGCACGCGCTCCTTGGTGGGGTTGGGCACCTCGACGCCGACGGTGTCGCGGCCCTCCATGTTGGAGACGATGCGGATGTTCACGGCCTTGAGCGACCGCGCCAGGTCGGAGGAGATCGCCGTGAGCTGGGCGACCTTGGTGCCAGGGGCCAGGCGGATGTGGTAGAGGGTGATGGCGGGGCCGGACTCGATGTCGACGACCTCGCCGTCGATCTTGTACTGGCGCATCGCGGCCTCGAGGTTCTCGGCCTGCTCGCGCACGAGCGATTCGAGCTTCTGGTTGAAGCCCTCCTCGGGCTCTTCCAGCAGCTCGAGCGTGGGGAACTTGTAGCCGTCGAGGCTGTCCCAGTTCTGGATGTCGGCCAGGTCCTGGTCGGTGGCGACGGCCTTGTTGGCCTGCGCGAAGCGCACGGGCAAGGCCTGGATCTTGGCGCGGAGCTTGTCGCGGTCGAAGACCTGCGGGGCGCCGGGGGTGGGCTCCTCGTCGTCCTCCGCGTCGTCGTACTCCTCCTCGTCGTCCGAGCCGTCGTAGTCCGCGGCGGCCTGCTCGAGCTCCTCGACCTCTTCTTCTTCGAGCGGCTGGGGCACGGGGCGCACCACGCGGCGGGGCTTGGCGGCCCGAGCGGCGGGCTCGGGCTTGACCTCGATGATCTCGTCGTCGAGGTCGTTGGGGCGGATGCGCACGACCTTCGACCGGCGCAGCAGGGCGCGCAGGCCGGCCAGCAAGCCGCCGGACGCGGCGCGGGAGGTCTCGCTGGCGCGGTCCGCGGCGGCGTTGGCCTTCAGCGCGGCCTGGCCGACGGTTTCCGCGGCGGCGACGGTCGCGGCGGCGGACGCCTTCGCCGCGGGCGCCAGCGCCCGCCAAAGGGCGATCGGCAGTGCGAAGACCAGGCGGTCGCAGGTGACGATCAGCGCGACGAGCACGAGCAAGCCGAGCCAGAGCAGCGTGCCGAGGGTGGCGAAGCGGGGGAGCAGCTCGGCGCCCGCCGCCAGGCCGACCACGCCGCCGGGCAGCCCGGGCAGCGGGCCCGCGTTGGGGGCGATCACCGCGAGGGCCGCGGCGACGGAGGCCGTCAGCAGGGCGACGCCCAGCGAGCGCACCAGGACCTGGCGGACCGGTCGGCGCATCGCGCGGCGGACGATCGCGACCGCGGCGAAGAGCATCGGGATCGCCACCGCCCAGCCCAGCGTGCGGAGCAGGTGGTAGGCCACGTGGGCCCCGATCGGGCCGGTGACGTTGTGGGTGCGGGCGTTGCCGGGCCAGACGGCGTGGCTGGGGGCGTCGCCGGGGTGGAAAGTGACCAGGCCCGCGGCGAGGAAGAGCCACGCGGCGGCCAGGGTCAGCCAGCCCAGCCGGGACAGCAGCACCTGCCGGTCGGTGGGCGCGGCGGGCTCGTCGCGCAGGCGGTAGGGGCGGGCGTTGGAGCGGGGCTTGACGGGCTTGGCCATGGCCGCGGATATCGGCTTTGGACGGGATATTCGGTGAGATTCCCGGGATCGGGGGCGCGGGCCGCCGGCCCCATCGCCGTGGATCGCCGGGCGGGTCGGCGTCGGCGGTCGGCCCGTTCGGGAAGTCGCCCGCCCGGGCTGTCGGTTGTGGGGGCGTGGACGCGGTCTGACCGACATAGGTCCGGCGGGGTGCGCCCCCGCGCGGGAGGTCTTGTGCCGGGCAGGGACGGGGCGTCGAAGATCTGCACGCGTGAGGAGCTGCTGGCGCGGCGGGACGCGGCGCGCCGGGACGGGCTCCGCGTGGTGCATTGCCACGGGTGCTTCGACATCGTCCACCCCGGGCACGTGCGGCACCTTCGCCAGGCACGCCAGCTCGGCGACGTCCTGCTGATCACCGTGACGGGCGACGCCGGGGTGGGCAAGGGGGCCGGCCGGCCCCTGATCCCGCAGGAGTTGCGCGCCGAGAACCTCGCCGCCCTGGACTTCGTGGACTGGGTGTTCGTCGAGCCGGCCGCGACCGCGGTGGACCTGCTAGAGGCCGTCCGGCCGGACGTGTTCGTCAAGGGGCAGGAGTACGAGACCAACCGGCACCCCGGCTTCGCGGCCGAGCGGGCGGCGGTGGAGCGGCACGGCGGGCGGGTGGTGTTCACCTCGGGCGACGTGGTGTTCAGCTCGACCGCCCTGATCGCGGGGATGGCCGAGTCGATCGACCCGACGGACGCCCGGCTGAACGAGCTGTTCCGCCAGCCCGCGCTGTCTCCGGATCGGCTCGCGGGCCGTCTGGCGTCGTTCCGCGGCCGGCGGGCCGTGGTGGTGGGGGAGGTCATCGAGGACCGGTACGTGTTCTGTGATCCGCCGGGCGTGGCGGGGGAAAGCCCGATGCTGGCCCTGCGCCCGGTGCAGGAGCGGAGCTTCGACGGCGGGGCGGCGGTGGTCGCCCGGCACCTGGCCGCCCTGGGCGCGAGCGTGACGCTGGTGACCGCCCTGCCGCGGGACGCGGCGGTGGTGGGGGCGCTGCGTGAGCGTCTGGCGGGCGAGGGGGTCCGGCTGGAGGCGGTCGAGCAGGAGACGCCGCTGGCGAGCAAGCACCGGTTCCTGGTCGGCCGCGAGAAGGTCGTCAAGGTGGACTGGGTGCGCCAGGCGGTGCTGGACGCGGGGGCGCAGGACCGGCTGGTCGCGCTGGCGGGCGAGCACGCGGCGGGCTGCGACGCGGCGATCGTGACGGACTTCGGGCTGGGCCTGATGAGCGGGGCGATGCTCGGGCGGGTGACCGCCGCGCTGCGCCCGGGCGTGCGGGTCCTGTCGGGCGACGTGTCGGGCCAGCGGAACCACCTGCGCTCCATGGCGCGGATGGACCTGGTGACGCCGTCGGAGAGCGAGTTGCGCGCGGCGGCGCGGATGCACGACGAGTCGCTGCCCGCGGTGGCGTGGGAGCACCTGTCCGCGACCGCGACGCGCGCGATGATCGTGACGATGGGGGCCGAGGGGCTGGTGACCTTCGAGCCGTTCGAGGCCGAGAAGCCGGGCTCGGGCGGCGACGACGCCTGGCGGACGCGCCTCAAGAGCGAGCACGTGCCCGCGCTGTCCGCGCACGTGGTCGACGCGCTCGGATGCGGGGACGCGCTGCTCGCGGCGGCGACGCTGACGATGGCCTGCGGCGGGTCGCTCGTGGAGTCGGCCTTCGTCGGGGCGGTCGCCGCGTCGGTGCATGGGTCCAGGATGGGCAACGTGCCCGTTGACGTCGCGACGCTGCGCCGGCGGATCGAGACGATGGGCGCCCGGGCCCTGAGCTTCGTGCCCGCCGAGGTGCTGGCGGCGCGCGGGGTTCCGATGGCGACGCACCTGGCCTCCTGACCGGCGGCGGGCGCCCTAACCCGGATCGAGCGGCATGCCGGAACAGCGAACCACGGTCTGCTTCGTGATCCCGACGCGGGACCGCCACGCGGACCTGGACGCCACGCTCGGAATGATCGGCGACCTGCCGATCGCCGGGGCGGAGGCGTACGTGGTGGACAACGGCTCGGAGCGTCCGCCGCTGTTGCCGGGCGTGCTGGCCAACGGCACGACGGTGCGCCTGGAGCGCTTGCCGTCCAACGAGGGCGCGGCCGCCCGGAACCGGGTGATCGGACGGAGCCGGGCCGAGTGGCTGGTGATGCTCGACGACGATTCGGCCCCGGTGGACGAGGGGTTTGTCGCGGCGCTGGCGGAGGCGGACGGCGGCGTGTGGGCCGTGGCGGCGGACGTGCGCCTGCCGGGCGGGGCTCGGGAGATGGGCGGGCTGCCGGAGGTGTTCATCGGCTGCGGCGCGGCCGTGCGGCGCGGGGCGTTCGAGCGCCTGGGCGGCTACGACGCGCGGTTCGGGTACTACGCGGAGGAGTACGACTTGTGCGCCCGGATTCTGGGCGCGGGCGGCGCGGTGGCGTACGACCCGCGTTTCCGCGTCGAGCACCGGCGGGCCGCCGCGGGCCGGGACATGGGCGTGATCGTCGAGCGTCTGGTGCGGAACAACGCTTGGGTGATGCAGCGGTACGCCCCCGAAGCGCTGCGGCGCGAGCAAGTGCGCGAGACGCGCCGGCGGTGCCGGTTCATCGCCGAGCGCGAGTCGGCCGTGGAGGGTTATGCCCGGGGAATGCTGGAGCTGCGCCGCACGCTGCGGGCGCAGGAGCGCAGGCCCCTTTCGCCGGCGTGCTTCGACCGTTTTACCGGCCTCGCCCACGCCAGGGCGGCCCTGGGGGCGGCGTACGGGCGCAAAGTGTTCCGCACCGCGGCGGTGGTCGAGCCGGGCAAGAACGCGTGGTGCGTGCGTCGGGCGCTGGAGGAGCTGGGCGTCGCGGAAACAGGCCCGGACGACGCCGAGGCGCTGGTCATCGGCACGATGTCGCCCGGGCCGATGCGCGACGCGGCGGCGCGCCTGGCGGGGTCGGGCCGGCGCGTGATCGCGCCGTGGGAGGGGGCGGGGGTTCCCGATGCGTGCGAGGTGGCGCCGGCCCGGATCGGGGCCTGACGGTCAGGCCGCCCGCGCGGGCAGGATCTCGGGGTGCTGGCGCGTCAGCGGGATCACGCGGATCCGGGCGCGGCGGAACCAGGCCGTGCGGTTCCACAACGCCTCCTCGCACGACGGCGCGGTGAGGATGACCGCGTCGAGGTCGGCGGTCAGCGCGACGTCCGGGCACAGCACGGGGAAGCCCCAGACCCGCCGGCCCCGGCGGGCCGGGTCGTCGTCGATGAACCCAACGATCTCCAGCGGCGGCTCGCAGAGCGCATCGGCGCAGCCCTTGGCGAACTCGCCCGCGCCGTAGAGCGCCACGCGGCGCAGGCCGTCCGCGTGGCAGGCGAGCATCGCGCGCTGCAGGCGGACCGTGGCGGGCAGGTTCTGGCGACCGGGGAACCGCTCGCCCCATTCCGCCTGGGCGGGCTCGGGGAGCGGCGCCGGGGCCGGCGCGGGCAACGCGGCGGCCTGGTCGTAGGCGTCGAGGCGCGCGGGCACGGCGCGGGGCGGCGCGTGCTCGGCGAGGACGCGCTCGCGGGCGGCCAGGCCAGCGCCGGCGAAGTCGGACGCGGAGAGGTCGGCCAGCAGGTCGAAGGCCCCGATCGCCCCGCGCAGGCCGGTGGACCCGAAGATGAACGGGGACGCTCCGGCGGCGTGGGCCGTCGCGGAACCAGCGGGGGCGAACACGGCCCGGGCGCGCGCCACGGCGCTCAGCACCGACGGGCAGGCCCGGCCGTCGGGGTCGATCAGCACGGCGCAGTCGGCGGCGTCGTCCTCCGGGCGGGCCAGGCGTTCGGAGATGCCCGCGCCGGCGCAGGACGCGGTCGCCCCGGCGAAGGCCAACGCGAAGGCCGGGTTCTCCACGGGCCCGGCGAAGCGCAGGCGCCAGCGCCCGCCGGTCGACGCGACCGAGGCGGCCCAGGCGTCGAGCAGCTCGGTCAGGCCCCGGCCCGGGCCGATGGGCGTCGGGCAGGTGATGACCTCCCCCCCGGGCGCCAGGCAGGGGGACGGCGGGATCGGCGTGGGGACGATCAGGATCCGTTCCGGGGCGACGCCGGCGTTGAGGCACTCCCCGGCGTGGACGGTCGTGGGCGCGAGCACGGCGTTGGCGTGCCCGGCCAGGCCCGGGTCGGCCAGCACGGCGTCGGCGTCCATCAGGATCGTCGGGCCGGGGGAGGCGTTGAGCCGGGCCAGCGCGAAGCGGGCCCCGGCGGCGTCGTGGCACTCGATGGCGGACGGCCGCAGGCGTTCCAGGGCGTGGGCGGCGTCGTCGCGCCGGCGGGCGGGGACGAAACCGACCGCGTCCGGCAGCCCGCACTCGGACGGGGAAACCGGGGCGATGACCGTGACGGTCCGGCCCGCGGCGGTCAAGGCCCCGGACGCGGCGATGACCCGCGCCCGGATGGGCGGCGTCCAGCGTCCGGTCAGGAACACCGTCTGGGTCAAGCAGAGACCTCCCGCGACGGCTGAACAGCCGGCCGGGGGTTTATCGACCAGCGGAGTGGGGGAAATCGGCCGTGTTCGAGAGCAAATTTGTTCAAAATTACAAACGCAGCCCGACCACCGGCGTCGACACGGCGTTCGGGCTTTGGTATGCTCGGGCCATGGTCGTCCGGATCCATTCCTACATCTTGGAAGGCATCGACGCGGTTCCCTGCGAGATCGAGGTGGATAACGACCGCGGGGAGTTCGACCGGGACGTGCTGGTGGGCCTGCCGGACGCGGCGGTTCGGGAGTCCCTGGAACGGGTGAAGTCGGCGTTGTCCAACTCGGGCTACTGCCCGGCGCGAGGGCATTCGCTGATCAACCTGGCCCCCGCGGACGTGCGCAAGGAAGGCCCGATGTACGACCTGCCGATCGCGGTGGGCATGCTGCTGGCCTCGCGCTCGGTGCCGCCCGGCGGGCTGGACGCGGAGCGGACCTTGTTCGCGGGGGAGCTGGCGCTCGACGGGCGGGTGCGTCCGGTGCGGGGCGCGCTGGCGATGGCGGACCTGGCGCGGTCGATGGGGATGGAGTCGGTGGTGCTCCCGGCGGAGAACGCGCCGGAGGCGGCGGTGGTCCAGGGCGTGGCGGTGTACGGGGTGTCGAGCATCGCCGAGGTGGTGGGGCTGCTGAGCGGGGCGATCGAGGCCGAGCCGGTGCCCGTAGCGGACGTGGAGGGCATGCTGGCCACCGCGGCGCCGGAGGTGGACTTCGCCGAGGTCAAGGGCCAGGAGTCCGTGAAGCGCGCGATGGTGATCGCGGCGGCGGGGCGGCACAACCTTTTGATGCTCGGGCCCGCGGGCTCGGGCAAGACGATGATGGCCAAGGCGCTGCCGGGCATCCTGCCCGCGCTGACGCCGGCCGAGGCGGTGGAGGTGACGCGGATCTATTCCGCGGCGGGTCGGCTCAACAGCCGCCAGGGGCTGATCACCACGCGCCCGGTGCGCACGCCGCACCACACGGCCAGCTCGCCCGCGGTCGTGGGCGGGGGCGTGGTGCCGCGGGCGGGCGAGATCTCGCTGGCCCACCACGGCGTGCTGTTCCTGGACGAGCTGGCCGAGTTCCCGCGAACGGTGCTGGAGACGCTGCGCCAGCCGCTGGAGGACCACGTTGTGACGATCGCGCGGGCGCACAACACGGTGCGGTTCCCCGCGTCGTTCATGCTGATCGCGGCGATGAACCCGACGCCGAAGGGCGACGTCGCGCCGGGCGAGGTGGGGCGGCGGGACATGGAGCGGTACCTGTCGCGGATCAGCGGGCCGCTGCTGGACCGGATCGACATCCACGTGGAGGCCCCGGCGGTGCCGTTCTCGGACCTCGCGGCCCGCAAGCCGGGGACGAGCACGGCGGAGATGCGCGAGCGGGTGCTGGCGGCCCGCGAGCGGGCCGTGGCCCGCCAGGGCGATACGCCCAACGCCCGCCTGCGCGGCAAGGACCTGGACCGGCTGGTCGAGCTGCGACCCGCGGCCCGGACGCTGCTCGAGCAGGCCCTCACCCAGCTCGGGCTGAGCGCCCGGGCCTACGACAAGGTCCGGAGAACCGCGCGGACCATCGCGGACGTGGAGGGCTCGGACGAGGTGCTGCCCGAGCACGTGGCCGAGGCCGTGCAGTACCGCCTGCTGGACCGGAAAATCTGAAAACAGGCCCGGAAAGGGGCGGCGGGCGGCCCGGGCGGTCCTCTTCTTGCCCGGTTTGCCTGGCTTCCCAGCTCCGCCCGACGCTCGCGTCCCGCCCCCCGGCTGGGCGGAAACGCCCTTGGCGGTTTGCCCTCAGCCCCGGCGCATCCGATGCTGTGGGGTGTCGGGCCCGGTGTCGGGCCGGAGGTGCGAGATGAACGAACGGACACGGGAAGGAGGCCGCGATGATCATTCCGATCGGGACGGCCTTGTCGTGCCGGTTCGCCGCGGGCGGTGAGCCGGCTTCCTGCGTGGTGATCGCGTCCTCCGAGGGGGCCGTTGAAGTGCGCGGCGACGGCCCGGGCTTCGTGCCCGGGGCGAGCGTGCAGCTGGCGTTCGGCATGGACACCGACGCGAAGTCGATGCTGGTCGAGGCCTGCGTCGCCGACGCGGAGCCCGGCCGGGTGTCGATGACGCTGCGGGGCTCGCCCGAGCCCAAGAACGACCGGAACGCCTTCCGCGTGAAGACCCGCTGCAGCGCGCTGCGGGCGGACGTGGGCCGGCGCAAGGGTTGCGCCGTGCTGGACGTCAGCGGCACCGGCTTGTCGCTGGAGGTGCCCGGGACCCCGGCCGTGGGGTCCGAGTTCACGGTTTCGCTGTACGGCGTGGGCTCGCCGGTCTCCGGCAAGTTCGTGGTGCGCCACGCCGAGCCGCTGCGGGTCGGGCCGCACGGGCCCGTGACGCGCTGCGGGATGCAGGCTAGGCCGGGCCAGCCGGCGGTCGAGCGCGGGCTGAGCGATCTGGTGATGGAGGTGCAACGGTCGCAGCTGCGCAACCGCTCGCGCACGGGCGTCGGGCCGGCCAAGCGTCCGGGATCCGGGGACGGCGCGGCGCCCGCCGCGTCGGAGCCCGCGGGCGCCGAGAACACCGGGGCGGCGGCGGGGTCGGGCCCCAGCCTGCGGGTGGGCATCCCGCTGGAGCTGGTGGTGGGCCGCGCGATGCCCGTGTCGATGCGTGACGCGTCGGGGCGGGTGGTGGTCGGTCGGGGCGACGTCCTGGACACGGACGCCGCGGCCCGGCTGGCCGACCAGAACCTGGAGGTGTGCGCCGACTGGTTCCGCAGCGACGAGGGAGCCCCGGGCGACCGGCGCTGGAGCGAGCGTCGGCCCTGCCGGGTGCGGGTGCGCCTGTGGGTGCGTGAGTGGGGCGTGGTCCGCGCGATGGGCGGCGAGATGACCGACCTGTCGCGCGGCGGCGCGGGCGTGTGCGCCGCCGCCACGGTTCGGGCGGGCGCGGTGCTGGTGCTGGAGATGCCCGGCGGGCCGGCGGCGGGGTGGATCGCGGCGCGGGTCGAGAGCAGCTCGGCGCGTCCGACCGGCGCGGGCTCACGCCTGGGGCTGCGCTTCCTGCAGACGAGCCTGCAGCGGTCGGCGACCCCGGCGCGGGAAGACCTGGAGCGTCTGCTGGCCTCCTTCGCGGCGCCCGAGGGGGCGGCCCGCGTCGGGTGAACGGCCCCGGCGCGTCGGCATGGATGGTTCTCCCGTGTGCGTGACGGGGTGCGCCTCTGGCGCACTCCGTCGCCGTTCGCGGATATCCTCGTGCCGATACGCGAAAGGAGCCGGTCTGATGTCGGAAGGGTTGCGCCGCGCTGTCCGTGTGTGGTTGTCGGTCTGTGTCGGGTTCGGGGCGCTGGCCGCCGGGTGCGCCGCGCCCGGGGACGCGCGGCGGAGTGACCGGGGGGCCGATCGCGACTGGGAGAGGGTCGAACCGATCAAGATGCGGGACGGCGGGGTCGCGGTCGGCGCGGTCGAGGAATCGTTCCGGCGCGCGGGCGGGGGCCCGGTCGGGAGCATCTTCGCGCCGCTCGACCTGCCGACGCCCAGCGAACGCCGCCTGGGCTCGGGCGCGCCCGGCCCGGCGTACTGGCAGCAGCGGGTGGACTACGAGATCGACGCCCGGCTGGACACGGACGCCGAGCGTCTGACGGCGTCGGTGCGCGTGACCTACCACAACAACTCGCCCCACCGGCTGGACTACGTCTGGATGCAGCTCGAGCAGAACCTGTTCCGGTCCGGCTCGATCGGCACGCTCCAGCGCACGCCGGGCTCGGTGATGGCGATGCTGACCGACGGCTTCGAGGGCGGCGGGTACCGGGTGTCGAACCTGCGTGCGGCGTCCGGCGAGGCGATGGCCCTGGCCGAGTACGACACGCTGGGCCGCTTCGACCCGCCCGCGCCGATCGAGCCGGGGCAGATCTTCTCGTTCTCGTTCGATTACGAGTTCACGGTGCCGCCGGCGCTGCGCCGGATGGGCTCGGAGCGTGTCGAGCGGGGCAAGATCTTCGAGATGGCGCAGTGGTTCCCGCACGTGTGCACGTACGACGACGTGGACGGCTGGAACACGCTGCCGTACCTGGGTTCCGGCGAGTTCTACACCAACTTCGGCTCGTACCGGGTCAACCTGACCGTCCCGGCGGAGTACATCGTGACCGCCACGGGCGTGCTGGAGAACCCGGGCGAGGTGCTCTCCGCGACGCAGCGGCGCCGGCTGGCGCGTGCGGCCGCGACGGACGTGCCGGTGCGGATCATCGCGCCCGCGGAGGTCGGCCGGGCCCAGACTCGCCCGACGCTGGACGGCGAGCTGACCTGGCGCTTCAAGGCCGACGACGTGCGAACCTTCGCGTGGGCGGCGTCCGACGCCTTCGCCTGGGACGCGGCGTCGGTGGAGATCGAGGACGCGGACGGGACCAGGCGTCGCGTGCTGTGCCAGTCGTTCTACCCGCACGAGGCCGAGGCGTGGGACCCCGCCCACCCGTCGGGCGGGTCGACGCGGGCCGTGATGCACGCGGTGTCGTTCTACTCTCGCTTCTGGCGCCCGTACCCCTACCCCGTGATGACCAACGTCAACGGGCCCGAGGGGGGCATGGAATACCCGATGATCGTGTTCTGCGGCGGCCGGATGAACGGCGACGCGATGGCCGGCGTCACGGACCACGAGGTCGGCCACAACTGGTTCCCGATGGTGGTCAACACCGACGAGCGCCGGGCGATGTGGTTCGACGAGGGCTTCAACAGCTTCGGCGGGATCTACTCGATGGCCGCATTGCACCAGCGCGAGCCCGACGTGTCGCGCCACGTGGGCCAGACGCTGGACGTGATGAAGGCCGAGAACCCGCAGCCCGTGATGACCGAGCCGGACCGGCACTGGCACCGCTGGGTGGGCTCGCTGAACTACCGCAAGACGGCGCTGGGCCTGTACCTGCTGCGTGAGAAGGTGCTCGGGCCGGACCGCTTCGACGCCGCGTTCCGGGCCTACATGGACCGCTGGGCGTTCAAGCACCCCCAGCCGGCGGACTTTTTCCGCACGATGGAGGACGCGGCGGGCGCGGACCTGGCGTGGTTCTGGCGCGGCTGGTTCCTGGAAGCGGCCGACCTGGACCAGGCCGTCAGCGCGGTCTTCGAGGACGGCGAGCGGTCGGTCGTGGTGCTGGACAACCGCGGCCGGATGGTCATGCCGGTGTTCATGCGCCTGACCTACGCCGACGGCTCGGCCGAAGACGTGTCGCTTCCGGTGGAGATCTGGTCCACGACGGACCGCTGGCGTGCGTCGATCCCGACGGGCGGCCGGCGGGTCGTGCGGGTCGAGCTGGACCCCGACGGGGTCTACCCGGACACCGACCGTGGCAACAACCGCTGGGAGCGCTGATCGCGGCCCGGCGGCCTCGGGCGCCCGGGGTTAGACGATCCAGAAGACCAGCCAGGCCAGGGCGGCGGCGTACAGGCCGGCGACCAGGTCGTCGAGCACGATGCCCCAGCCGGAGGGCACGGCTTGCAAACGGTTGCAGGGCCAGGGTTTGGCCACGTCCAGCGCCCGGAAGAGCACGAACAGGCCGCCGAGGCTGATCAGGGCGAAGACGGGCTCGTGGGACAGCACCGCCGGGGGCGCCAGCAGCAGGGCCAGGGCCATGCCCGCGACCTCGTCGGCGACGACCGGGGAGGGGTCCTTGCCCCACCGGGCCTCGGCCGCGTCGCCGAAGGCCACGCACGAGGCGGCGAAGGCGACGACGAGCACGCCCATCACCGCTGCGAAGACCCAGGCGTGGGCCGAGCCCGGCCCGGCCCCCGCGATGATGAGCAGGGCGGCCAGGACGACGGGCGGGAGCGATCCCCAGGTGCCCGAGGCGGGGCGGAAGAAGCCCAGGCCACCGGCGGTGAGGAACAGGTCGTGGGTTGGGTCGGGTCGGTTCATGGAGGGGGCCGGGGTGAGGGGGGTTAGCGCTTTTTCTTGCCCTGCCCGCCCTTGGGGGGGCGGGGAGCGCGGGTCTTGGGGCTGGGCATGGCGGTGGGCTTGCGGGGCTTCTGGGCGTTGATCATCTGGAGCAGCCGCTGCTGCTGCTCCAGGGCGTGGCGCCCGACGCGGAGAACGTAGGGCACGCCCGAGATGAGGGTGACGATGGTGGTCGCCCAGGTGAGGAAAAGCAGCAGGGTGCGGGCGTTGGTGTCCGGGCCGGGGCTGGCGAAGGCCACGACCAGGAGGATGATCGGGACGGTGACGGACTGGAGGACCATTTTGGCCTTGCCCGACCAGCCGGCGGAGAAGTCGACCCCCTCGGACTCGTAGACGCCGCGGATGCTTGTGACGAGCAGCTCGCGGGCCATCATGGCGACGACCATCCACCCCGCGACGCCGGAGACCTGGATGCGTCCGACGCCCTCGACGGCGGAGGTGAAGCCCGGCCCGGCGAGCATGACGAACGAGCCGAGGACGAGCAGCTTGTCGGCGAAGGGGTCCATGACGCGCCCGAACTTGCTCTCCACCTTCCACTTGCGCGCCAGGTGGCCGTCCAGGGCGTCGGTGAGGGCGGCGATGACGAACAGGGCCGCGGCGGTGACGAGCACGGCGGTCGATGCGTGGGTGAGATCGCCCAGGCGGTCGCCGAGGGAGGGTTGCGTGCGGAGGGCGCGGCCGGAGACCGAGCCGAGCAGGGCGATCACCACGACGGCCAGCGCCGCCCGTCCGAGGGTCAGCAGGTTGGGCACGTGGACCTTGCGGGTCGGCTGCGGGAGGGGTCCGGGGACGACCCGCTGGTGCATGCGCATTTCGTGGGGGTTCATGTGGGTCGATCGTAGGAGGCGCTGGCGCGGCCGCAAGCCTGCGCGGGGGCGCCGGGGCGGTTTGAGCGGGGCCGGTGGGGAGGCGGCCCGCGGGGCCTGTTGGTAGACGCTCACCGCGATCGGATCTATCGTGCCACCCCTTCACGGGCTGGCGGCGGTCTGGCGTCCGCGCGGCCCGTGCGGGGCGCCCGCGGTCTTTGTTCGGGCGTCGGGGCACGTCACCGGAAGGCAGGTCCTTGGAACAGTTCATCAGCCCGATCGTGCTGTACCTGGTGTGCGTGCTCGGGGCCGCGGGGCTGGCGCTGGCGTTGCCGCGCCGCGGGTCGAAGGTCGTCGCGCTGGGCGGGGTGCTGCTGGCGGGCGCCGCGGGGCTCGCGGCGGTGAGCATGGGCTCGCGTCTGTCGGGGGCCGGCGCCGGCGAGGGCGGGCCGGGGTTCTTCTTCTACGTGTTCGCGGTGATCGCGCTGGTCGCGACGGCGCGGGTCATCACGCACCCGCGCCCCGTGTACTCGGCGATGTACTTCATCCTGACGGTGATCGCTTCGAGCGGGCTGTACCTGCTGCTGGGGGCCGAGTTCATGGCCTTCGCGCTGGTGATCATCTACGCGGGGGCGATCCTCATCACCTACCTGTTCGTCATCATGCTGGCCACGCAGGCCGACTCGGGCACGCGGCAAGACGAGCTGGACGACACGGACGCGGTGGCCCGCGAGCCGGTGGTGGGGGCGGTGCTGGGCTTCGTGCTGCTCGGGCTGGTCTCGACGATGCTGTTCCGGGGCATCGGCTCGCTGCCCGCGCCGGACCCGGCCTTCGAGCCCGACGCCGTGCTGGCCAACGTGCCGGGCAAGGTCGAGCGGGCTCTGCGTCAGGCCGACCTGATCGCCCCGACCGAGCGGGTGCTGCGTGACAACGGGCGCGGGGTGGTGGACGCCTCGTCCCGGGAGATCGTGGTCGTCAACGACGCCACGGGCACCACGCGGCCGATCGGCCCCGACCGCTGGCCGGACGGGCTGGTCGGGACGAACCTGGACCGGCTGGGCTGGAACCTGCTGCACGAGCATCCCATGACGATCGAGATCGCGGGCGTGATCCTGTTGATGGCGATGCTGGGCGCCACGGTGCTGGCGCGCAAGCACGTCGAGATGGAAGAGTCGCTCAAGGCCGAGCAGGCCCGGCGCCTGGGGGCGCCCGGCGCGGCCGGCGGCGGGGGTGCGTCGTGATGGCCGAGATCACCGGCGCCGCCTACGCCCTGCCGGGCGGGGTGCTGGCGCACTACCTGTTCCTGTCCGCGGCGATGTTCACGCTGGGCATGGTGGGCTTCATCACCCGGCGCAACCTGATCATCATGTTCCTCTGCACGGAGCTGATGTTCCAGGCGGCCGGGCTGGCGCTGATCGCTTTCGGGCGTCACCACCTCGGCGAGGATGGCCAGAGTTTCGTGATCTTCGTGCTGTGCGTGGCCGCTGCGGAGGCGGCGATGGCGCTGGCGCTCGTGGTGCTGCTGTTCCGCCGTCGTGAGTCGCTCTCGGCGGAGGCGTGGAAGGAGCTGAACGGGTGAGCGCCGACCTGCTTTCGATGCCGTTGCTGGCGGCGGCCCCGGCCGGTTCGCCGGGCCCCGTGGGGACCGGCCCGGGCTGGGTCCTGCTGATCCCGTTCCTGGCGCTGCTCGGCTCGGCGTTGTGCGGCGTGTGCGCCGCCCTGCGCGTGCGGAGCAAGCTGCCGGCCTGGCTGACGGTCGGGCTGCTCGGCGCCTCGTTCGCCACGACGCTGGCGATGTGGGCCGGCTTCGACGGGGCCTACACCGTCCGGGCGTGGGAGTGGATCCGCGTGTCCTGGGGCGGCGGGCGCGAGGCCGGCGGCGCGTCCCTGATCGCCGACTTCTCGTTCTACGTCGACACCCTGACGATCTACTGGATGCTGTTCGTCACCGGGCTGGCCACCCTGATCGCCCTGTACGCCAGCGAGTACATGTCGCACGACGCGGGCGTGGGCTACTGCCGCTTCTTCGCGGCGTTCTGCCTGTTCGTCTTCTCGATGGCCTGCCTGGTGATGGGCGACAACCTCGTCATGCTCTACCTGGGCTGGGAGGGCGTGGGCCTCTGCTCGTACCTGCTGATCGGCTACTTCTACAAGAAGCCCAGCGCGGTCGCGGCGGCCAAGAAGGCCTTCATCGTCAACCGCGTCGGCGACGTGGGCCTGGCCCTGGGCGTGTACCTGACCTTCGTCCACTTCGGGACGATCGAGTACGCCGCCCTGTTCAGCGACCCCAAGCTGCTGGCCTACGCCGAGTCGGCCAAGGCCGGGGACTTCGCGGCCATCCCGGCCATCGCCCAGGCCATCCCGCTGCTGCTGATGGTCGGCGCGTTCGGCAAGTCGGCCCAGTTCCCCCTGTACGTGTGGCTCCCGGACGCCATGGAGGGCCCCACGCCGGTGTCGGCCCTGATCCACGCGGCGACGATGGTGACCGCGGGCGTGTACCTGATCGCCCGGACCTACCCGATGTTCCTGGCCAGCGAGTTCGCCCTGCCGGTCGTCGCCTGGGTGGGCACGATCACCGCGCTGCTGGCCGCGACCATCGGCATGGCCCAGTTCGACATCAAGCGGATCATGGCCTACTCGACCGTGTCGCAGCTGGGCTACATGTTCGCGGGCCTGGGCGTGCTCACCCCGACGGGCGCGGCGTACCACACGCTGACGCACGCGTTCTTCAAGGCGCTGCTGTTCCTCTGCTGCGGCGCGGTGATGCACGGCTTCGCGGGCCAGCTGGACCTGCGCCGGCTCTCCGGCCTGCGCCGCCTTCCCGGCTGGGGCATCGTCACGGTCGGCATGCTCGTCGGCTGCCTGAACCTGGCGGGCTTCCCCCTGACGGCCGGGTTCTTCAGCAAGGACACCATCCTCGCCGAGGCGTTCGTCACGCCCGGGGCGGGCGCGATCGGCTGGATCCTCCTGCTCACCGCGGGCCTGACGGCGTACTACACCTTCCGGGTGTTCTTCCGCGTGTTTATGGGCCCGGTGCACTTCGAGCCGGGCGACGAGGGCCACGACGACGATCACGCCCACGCGCACGCCGATCACGGGCACGACCACGGCACCGCGGCCCACCCGGCCGAGCCGGCGCCGGTCCGGCCCGGCGACGCCCTGGCCGAGGGCGAGCACTTCGCTGAGGAGGCCCACGCCGGGCACGGTTCGCACGGCCACGACCACCACGGCGACGCCTTCCACCCCCACGCCCCGGGCTGGGCCATCAACACGGTGCTGGCCGTGCTCACGGCGCTCTCGCTGCTTGCCACGGGCCTGTACTTCGTGGGCGGCGACGACCACCACCACACCAAGCACTACGCGGACACGATGATCTCCTCGTCCACGGCGTCCTTCCATTCGGCCTACGGCGAGCACGCCTTCCACGGCTCGCACGCCGCCCCCAACCCGGGCGTCGGGCCGCGGGGAACGATCGGGCACGCCCTGGAGATGCCGCTGATCGGCGGCGACCCGCACGCGATGATGTATTATGTTTCGGGCGTGGTGGGCCTGGTCGGGATCGCGCTGGCCTGGTGGCTGCACCTGGCCGGGCGGACGACGGCCGCCGAGTGCCGCATGGACAAGATCGCGCGGCTGTTCGGCCCGATCCCGCGATGGGCCGAGAACAAGTGGTACGTGGACGAGTTCTACCACGGCGTGGTCCGCATGCCCCTGGTGATCCTCTCGCACCTGTGCCACTGGTTCGACAAGCTGGTGATCGACGGGCTCGTGAACCTGTTCGGCGTGCTGCCGCGTCTGCTGGGGGCCCTGATCCGCCCGTCGCAGTCCGGCGCGCTGCAGGGCTACGCGGCCGGGATGGTCGGCGGCGTGGCGCTGCTGCTGGTGGTGGTGCTGCTGGTGGTGGCCCGGATGGGGGGTGCGGCGTGAGCCCTCTGATGATCGTCCTGCTGATCCTGATCCCGCTGGCGGGCGCGGCCCTGGTCGCCTTCGGCTCCGGCCGCAACGCCTACCGCGACGCACTGGCCGCCTCGGTGGCCTCGCTGGTCCCCGCGGCGGTGATGCTCTTCCAGTTCGACTACGCCCGCTCCGCCGAGTTCCAGGGCCTGGGCCGGCTGGAGTGGCTGCCCCAGCTCGGGCTGGAGCTCTCGGTCGGCCTTGATTCGGTGGCGCTGCTGCTGGTGGGCCTGACGGTGCTGCTCGGCCCGGTGTGCGTGATGGCCAGCAAGACGGCCATCACCGAGCACCGCCGGCTGTACTACGCGTGGCTGCTGGTGCTCCAGGCGGCGATGGTGGGGGTGTTCGCCAGCCGCGACCTGCTGCTGTTCTACATCTGCTTCGAGTTCACGCTGCTGCCGATGTTCGTGCTGATCCGCGTGTTCGGCTCCTCGAACCGGGCGGCGGCGAGCACGAAGTTCTTCCTCTACACCTTCACGGGCTCGATGATCGCGCTGGCGGGCCTGGTCTACGTCGCGGACTTCGCGGCCCGGCTCAACGGCTCGTGGTCGCTGGACGTGGGCGTGCTGACCGCCGCCGCGTCGGCGATGAGCCCGTCCGAGCAGGCCCTCGTGCTCGCGGCCCTGCTGGCCGGGTTCGCGGTCAAGGTGCCCCTGTTCCCGGTGCACACCTGGCTGCCCCTGGCGCACACCGAGGCCCCCACGGCGGGCTCGGTCATCCTGGCCGGCGTGCTGCTCAAGCTGGGCACCTACGGCATCTACCGCTTCGCCATCCCGCTCGCGCCCGCGGCGTTCGTCGAGTACGCCCCGGCCATCGCGGTCCTGTCGATCGTCGGCATCATCTACGCCGGCCTGATCTGCTGGGTGCAGGACGATGTCAAGAAGCTCGTGGCTTACTCCTCCGTCAGCCACCTGGGCTTCTGCGTGCTGGGCCTGACGGCGGTCAACGCCAGCGGCCTGTCCGGCTCGGTGCTGTACATGCTCAGCCACGGCTTCTCGACCGGCGGGCTGTTCCTCATGATCGGCTTCATGTACGAGCGCTACCACACGCGCGACATGCGCCAGGTCGGCGGCCTCGCCTCGCGGATGCCCGTGTGGGCGGCCTTCATGGTGTTCTTCGCGATGGCCTCGGTCGGCCTGCCCGGCCTCAACGGCTTCCCGTCCGAGCTGCTGTGCCTGATCGGGGCGTTCCAAGCCGACGAGGCGTGGACCCTGGCGGGCGAGCCCGGCGCCGCGGGCGTGACGCTCGGCCCCTGGTTCGGCGCGGTCGCCGCGATCGGCATGGTCATCGCCGCGATGTACCTGCTGGTCATGGTCGGGCGGATCTGCTTCGGCCCGCTCACCGAGCCCGACGACCATCATCACCACCCCGTCCTGCCCGACGACCTGTGCGCGCGCGAGATCCTCACGCTGCTGCCGCTGGCCGCGGGCTGCCTGGTCTTCGGCTTCTTCCCCGGCCTGCTGCTGGACGCGGTCCATGACTCGGTGAACCAGACGGTCGAGCTGGTGCGGTCCGCTTCGGCGTGGGGCGCCGAGAGCGCCATGTCCCAGGGGGTGCGTCCGTGATCGAGAAAGTCGCCCTCGTGTGGCCCGAGATCGTCCTGTTCGTCACGACCTGCGTGGTGATGCTCACCGGCCAGTGGCCGGCGACCGCCGTGCGCCGGATGACACCGTGGCTGGCGGCGGTGGGGCTGATCGGGGCGCTGGGCGCCGCGATGGGCTCGCCCCGCGCCGGCGGGATGTTCCCCGACCTGGTCCCCTTCGCCAAGTCCCTGACCGCCCTGGTCGGGCTGATGCTGCTCCCCCTGATCGTCGGCACCGTCGACCGCGACATGGAGGCCGCCGCGGACCGGGGCCAGCGGTTCGAGCCGATCCGCTCCAACGGCGGCGAGTTCTACGCCTTCTTCCTGTTCTCGCTGACGGGCCTGATGCTGGTCGCCTCGGCCGACAGCCTGATCTGGCTGTTCCTGGCTCTGGAGCTGACCAGCCTGCCGACCTACATCATGGTGTCCATCTCGACCCGCAACCCGCGGTCGCAGGAGGCGGGCGTCAAGTACTTCTTCCTGGGGGCGTTGGGCGCGGCGATCTTCCTGTACGGCTTCGCCCTGCTCTACGGCGCCAGCGGCACGACCGACATCCCCGAGATCGCGGCCCGCTTCGCCGCGGGCGGCATGGGGCCGATCGGCACGCTGGGCGTCATGGTCGCCCTGATCGGCATGAGCTTCAAGATCGCAGCGGTGCCCATGCACTTCTACACGCCCGACGTGTACCAGGGCGCGGCCTCGCCGGTCTCGGCCATGCTGGCCTTCGTGCCCAAGGCCGCCGGCTTCCTGGGCATCTTCCACGTCGCCGGCGTGGCTGGCTGGGGCCCCGGCGGCGTCGGCCTGCCCCTGCCGGTCGAGGCCCTGCTGTGGGTGGTCGCGGCCCTGACCATGACGGTCGGCAACACGCTCGCCCTGCTGCAGACCAGCATCAAGCGGATGATGGCTTATTCGTCGATCGCCCACTCCGGCTACATGCTGGTGGGCATCGTCGCCGGCCCCGGCCCGGACGGCGCGCCCTTCTGGCGCAACGGCCTGGCCGCCGTCCTGTTCTACCTCCTGTGCTACGGCGTGATGAACGCCGGCGTGTTCGCCGTGCTCGCATGCCTGGAGCGCCGCGGCGAGGAGGCCGACGACATCGACGACGTCCGCGGCCTCGTCCGCTCGCACCCGCACCTGGGCTGGTCGATGGTCCTCTGCTGCCTGTCGCTGCTCGGCTTCCCGCCGCTGCTGGGCTTCGTGGGCAAGGTCGGCCTGTTCACCGCGGGCGTCTCCAGCGGGCAGATCGCGCTGGTGGTCATCCTCGGCGTCAACTCGGCCATCGCGGCGTTGTACTACCTGCGCCTCGTCGTGGCCGCCTACCTCGAGCCCGCGGCAGACACCGGGTTCCGCGTCGCGCCGTACCCGTCTCGCCACGCCGCGGCACTGGTTTCCGCCGCGGGCGTGGTGGTGCTGCTGCTGGTGGGCGACCGGCTGATCTCCTGGGCGGACCACGCCGCGGAGTTCACCGGCCCGGACGCCGCGGCGATCGAGCACGGCCACGCCGCCGCCCGCCCGTAACCGGCAGCCGGCTCCCAACGAGAACGCCCGACCGGGCCCGGGGGAGGGCGAGCCCGGCCGGGCGTCGACGCGGAGCGGCGTTCCTGGAAGGAAGCGGCGCTACGCCCCGGGGGGCCGTGGCGCCGTACAGAAGGCCGAACCGGTCGCCGGGTCGGCGTGATCAGTCCCGCACGCGCCGACGACGGCGGGCCAGCGGCAGGGCGGCGAGGCCCAGCGCAGCCGCTCCGCCCGGCGCGGGCACGTTCCAGGTGATGCGCAGGTTGTCCGCCCCGCGGACCACGTCGAAGAGCAGGACAGGCTGGGACGGGTCGCCCCAGGAGATGACGATCTCGTCCACGTGGGTGATCAGCGTGTTCCAGTCGACGGTGGGGGGCAGCTGGGGCATCACGCCGCCGAGCGTCCAGCCGTCGGGTGTCTCGGTGGCGTCGTAGGGGATGTCCACGTCGAAGGACACCCAGCCGTCGTCGGGGTTCACCGGGGCCGCGATCGTGGTCACGAACGAGGCGAAGGTGTGGGCCAGGGGGTTGTTGGGCTGGCCGTTGTGGTGGCCCAGCGATACCGAGATCACGGTCCCCGGCGTGGCGAACTGGACGGTCGCCAGGTCCCCGCCGATCGAGCCGACGGCCCGGGCTCGGAAGTCGCCCGTGAAGACCGCGCCCGAGCCGAACAGGGCGGGCACGGCCATCAGGTCGGACTGGAAGTACCCGCCGGGGTTGCCGCCGCTGGCGACAACCTGGCCGCGCGGGGTCCGGTCCCAGGTCCAACCGGAATGGTTCTGGCCGTCGTCGAAGGTTTCCACGTAGGTGACGGGGGCCGCCCCCGCGCCGCCGACCGCCGCGGCCAACGCGGCGGCCGCAGTCCAGCGCAGGGGAACACACACGCCGTGGCGCAACAGGTTGAACATCCCGGTCTCTCCATGCATCGGGGCTTTTCCGCGGCCGGCCGTGCGCGTCCCGGGCTGCCCGGGAACCTGCCGCACGGCTTCTGACGCGGCCGCGGAGCCCGCCGGCCCCAGTCTGACGGGCGGGCGGGAATGGGTCAATAGTTTTCACGAAAAATTCAGTGAAAAATCTTGCGATCCGGCCCGAGCCCGGCGAAACTGGGGAACGGCGGCCCCGGGCGTCGGCGGGCAGCGGTGGGTTGAGGCTGGCCGATCGACCGGAGGGCCCTGGCCGGAGCCTGTCGGCCGGGCCGCGCCGGGGCGGATCGGAGCCGCCGGGCGTGGGCGATCCCCCGGACGGGTTGGAGGCGCGGGCATGGTGAGTATGTTTCCGTCCATGCCAAGCACCCAGGCCGCCGACCGCCACCCGCCCGACTCGCGTTTCCAGGAGGAGGCCGCGCTCCGGGTGGCCGAGCTGCGCGGCCACCTGGAGGAGCTGGTCGCGTGCGTGCCGGCGCGGACGGCCAGCGAGTTCCAGCGCCAGACCGGGCTGGACATGAAGCTGTGCTGGAAGGTGTACCGGGTGCTCAAGGCCCCGGACCACCTGTCGGCGGCCCGGTACGTGCCGGGCACGGCGAACATGCGCACCCTGCTGGGCGCGATGTCGGCGCTGGGCGCTCCCGCGCCGCTGGTCGAGCGGGTCGGAGCGGCGAGCGAGCGGTTCGAGCGGTTCGTCGGGGAGCACGCCGGCGACCGGCGCACCTTCGACTCGATGGTCAGCGGCTACGCGGAGGCGGACGACGGCAAGAAGATCGACCTGCGCCAGCGTCAGGCGGCCTTCCGCGCCAACAGCCACGTGTGGGGGGTGCAGGCCGACGCGATGGTGATGACCATGGTCCAGCGCGCCTCGGCGTCGGACCCGATGACGCTCGACGAGGTGGGCCTGCGGGCCGAGTACGGCGTGCGCCGGCTGCGACCCTCGCCGGTGCCTTTGTATGAACAGACCTTCGCCGCCCGCGACAAACGCGGGCACGAGTACTCGGTCGGCCACCGCAGGCCCCTGTGCGGCGGGCACGACGGGGTCGGGCTGATCCCGGAGTTCTGCTCGCGGCCGCTGCCCGAGGTGATCGTCCGACCCGGCCCGGACGGGCGGTCCAACGCGGTGGTCATGCACACCGAGCTGGGCATGAAGGGGGCGGTCGACCTGGTGATGGGCTTCGAGCTGTGCGGCATCTCGCCGCGGTACCGGGGCGACGAGACCCACTGCTGGGCCATCGCGCAGGTGGCCAAGCCGTTCCGCGTGATCGTGATCGACCTGCTGATCGAGGAGGGCACGCTGCCCGTGCCGCCCGCGCCGTTCGGTTTCATGGCCACGCGGAACACGGCCATGGTCGCGGCCGAGGAACTCTGGACGACCTCCCGTCTGACCGAGTCCGAGCCCGTCCGGCGGCTCGGCCGGGGCACGGAGGTGCTGGCGACGGGCGAGCTGCCCCGGTACGACGAGCTTGTGCGCTGGGCGCTGGAGCGGTCCGGGTGCGACCCGCGCCGGTTCGAGGCTTGGCGCCTGCGCGTGGAGTACCCGGTGGTGCTCTCGTCGGTGGGCCTGGCCTACGAGATGCCCTACGCGCCGGGAACCTAACACCGGGAAGGGGCGATCGGGCGGGGCGAACGCCGGGGGGCCGATCGCTCTACGCTCGGTGTCATGGAACAGCTGATTGCGCCGGTGCTGGCGGTGTCGGCCGACGTTGCGGCGGCGGGCACGCCGCAGGACGTGGCTTTCTGGTCCGGGGCGGGTCTGGCGGCCCTGCTGGCCCTGACGAGCCTGGAGATCGTGCTGGGCATCGACAACGTGGTGTTCCTGGCGATCCTGGCCGGGCGTCTGCCGCCGGAGCGGCAGGCTCGGGCCCGCAGGGTCGGGCTGCTGCTGGCGATGTTGATGCGCCTGGGCCTGCTGGCGGCGGCCTACTGGATCATGAAGCTGCAGACGCCCTTCGCCACGATCCCGGTGGTGGAGATCGAGCTGTCCGGCAAGTCGCTGATCCTGCTGGCGGGCGGGCTGTTCCTGATCGCCAAGGCGACGATGGAGATCCACCACACGGTCGAGGAGGGCGGTGCGCACCGGCAGAATCCCGGCGTGCGTCCCGGGCTGGGGCGCAAGGCCGCGTCATTCACGGGCGTGCTGGTGCAGATCCTGCTGCTGGACCTGGTGTTCTCCCTCGACTCGGTGATCACCGCGGTGGGCATGACCAGCAACTACTGGATCATGGCGACGGCGGTGGTGGCGGCGGTGGGGGTGATGCTCCTCTTCGCGGGCCCGATCGCGCGGTTCGTCCACAAACACCCGACGATGAAAACGCTGGCCCTGGCGTTCCTGGTGCTGATCGGCGTGCTGCTGGTGGCGGAGGGCGCCGGACGCCACCTTCCCAGGGGGTACATCTATTTCGCGATGGCCTTCGCGCTGGGTGTGGAACTTGTCAACATGCGCGCCGGGCTGCGCCGGGCGGGTACGGGGCCGGATGTAAGTGCTCCCGGTGGGTCTTAAGACCTACGACAAGCCTGGAAACAGGTGTATTCCAACGACTTAGGCCATTGGGCGATCGCCTTATTTGGACCGTGAGGGGAAGTGCCCGAAGGGAGGTTTTTCGGAGGTTGTCATACGGTTCGACATGATCATGAACCCCTCTCCCCAATCGTCGGCTCTGCCGGATGTTGACTGCGAATCGCTCGTCGCCGGGATCGTCACAGACCCCCAACTCGGGGTGACGATTCTGCGGCTGTCGGGCGACATCGTGTACACCAACGAGCCCGCGGTGGGCATCTTCCTGGGCGGTGAGAAGACGCCGGGCGAGGTGCTGGGCGGCTCGTTGTGGAGCTTCTTCCCCGAAACGTGGGTGAAGGAGCTGGCCGACTTCGGGGCCCAGGTCGTGCGCTCCGGCGAGCCGGCGATGGTCCGCACCGTGTGGCTCGGCCGCCAGGTGCTCTCCTGGGTGACGCCGCTGGACGCGGACTCGCCGGCGTCGGAGGCCCGCCTGCTGGTGGTCTCTCGCTTCGCGCCGGACCTGGCGGGCGGCGAGAACGGCCAGGCCTTCAAGATCTTCGAGTCTCGCTTCATCAGCCTGGGGGATCTGGACATCCTCTCGCCGCGGGAGCTCGAGGTGCTGGCGCTGGTCGGTCAGGGCCTGTCGATCCGCGAGATCGCGGCGATGCTGCACCGGTCTGAGAAGACGATCCAGAACCACCGCGACTCGATCGGGGCCAAGCTGAACCTGCCGAACCGCGTGCACGTGGCGGCGGTGGCCCGCCGGGCGGGTCTGAAGCAGGACGATGCGGAGAAGACCCGGGTTTAACCCCTGTTTTCACAACCAAGTACAGCCCACGGCACCCCCGCTCGGCGGGGGTGCTGCTATGATGGGCTTTCAACCCCATGTGGGGCTTCCAGGAGACGAATCCGTGTCCGACGAACAGAATCTTCCGGGCGCGACTCCCGAGACCGAACCGCCGTCCAACGCCGGGGTGCTCTGGAACGCGTTGACGCGTGACCCGAGCGCCGGGGTCGCCGTGTGCGACCTCGACGGCATGGTGCTGTGGGTGAACGAGCGGGGTCTGCGGATGTACGTGGGGCCCACCGCGACGCAGGGGGCGGTGGTGGGCAAGACCTGGAAGGAGCTGGGTTTCCCGGACGCGTGGATCGAGGAGCGCCTGGCGCTATTCCGGGAGATGCGGACGACGGGCGAGCCGGTGCTGCTGCGCACCATCTGGGAGGGCAAGCAGTACCTGGCGTGGATGTACCCGCTGCCGCCGGACAACGAGACCGCGAAGGACACGTTCCTGATCGTCTCGCGCGAGTCGGACGCGGACGTCAAGCAGCTCGGCACGGACCCGGACACGAAGGTGAAGGTTTCGAGCGTGGCGCGGCTGGGCGAGCTGAACGTCCTCTCGCCGCGTGAGCTGGAGGTGCTGGCGTTGCTCGGGCAGGGTCTGACGATCAAGCAGATCGCCAAGGTGCTGTTCCGCTCGGAGAAGACGGTGGGCCGTCACCGCGACTCGATCGGCGCCAAGCTGGGCCTGAGCAACAAGGTGGACCTCGCCGAGGTCGCCCGGCGCGCGGGGCTGACGGTCGAGGACGTCTCGCGCGAGCGCGTGTGACGGGGCTGCCCCGCGTGCTTGTACAAAAAGCAGAGGCCCGCGATCGCCGGACGGCGGTCGCGGGCTTTGTCGTTCGTGGGATCAGTTGAGGGCTTCGAGGAAGGTCTCGCCGAAGGCCTCGAGCTTGGCCCGGCCCACGCCCTTGACCTCCAGCATGGCCTGCAGGCTCTCGGGGCGGACGCGGACGAGGTCGCGCAGCGTGGCGTCGGAGAAGACCACGTAAGGCGGCACGGCGCGTTCCGCGGCGATCTCCGCCCGGACGCGCCGGAGCTTCTCGAAGAGCTGCTTTTCCTCGAACGAGAGCGGCGCGGCGTCGGTGGCCCGGTCGCGGCGACGGCGTTCCGACTTCGCGCTGCCGGTGCCGACGGGGCGGGCCAGCGGGACCGATTCCTGGGCCTTCATGACGGCCACGCCCCGGGGGCCGAACCGCAGCGTCTCGTAGTGGCCGTCGACGACCCGTTCGAGGGCCTCGGCCGCGACGAGCTGGTCGATGAACGAGGCGAGGGCGGCCTTGCGGTGGTCCTTGAGCAGCCCGTAGACGGAGAGGCGGTCGTGGCCGGCGGCGCGGATGCGCTCGGTGTCGGCCCCGCGGAGGACGTCGGCCACGTGGGCGGCGCCGTAGCGCTGCTCGGTGCGGGCGACGGCGGAGAGGATGATGCGGCCGATGCGCTCGGCGTCGGCCACGGGCTCGGTCTCGCCGAGGCACACGTCGCAGGCCCCGCAGGTGGCCCCGCCGTCCGGGGGCGTGTAGGCCTGGCCGAAGTGCTCGCTGAGCATGCGGTGGCGGCAGCCCATGGCGGAGATCAGGCGGCGCATCTCGCGCACGAGGCCGAGCTGGGCCTGGGTGGCCTCGTCGTCGGCGCCCTGCTCGTCGGCGTTGGCGCGGATGAGCCGCTCCCAGCGCGTGGCGTCGGTGGGGTTGTAGAGCAGCAGGCACTCGGCGGGCTCGCCGTCGCGCCCGGCGCGGCCGGTCTCCTGCTGGTACGCCTCGATCGACTTGGGCATCGTGGCGTGGACGACCAGGCGGACGTTGGAGCGGTCGATGCCCATGCCGAAGGCGACGGTGGCGACGACGACGTCGAGCGTCTCGTTGCTGAAGCGGTGCTCCACGTCGCGCCGGGTCCGCTCGTTGAGCCCGGCGTGGTAGGCCTCGGCGTTGATGCGGTGCGTGCGGAGCTGCTCGGCGAGGTTCTCGGTGTCCTTGCGGCTCAGGCAGTAGACGATCGCGCCGCCGCCGTCGCCGGCCCGCTGGTGGTTGCGCACGGCCTCGGCGGTCTGCTCCGCGGCGTCGCGCCGGGCGCGGACGCGGTAGGTGAGGTTGGGACGGTCGAAGGTGCCGACGAGGACCTCTGGCGGCCCGTCGTCGCAACCGACGCGCCCGAGCTTGAGCTGGCGGACGATGTCGTCCCGCACGCGTGGCGTGGCGGTGGCGGTGAAGGCTTGGAAGGGGACACCCGGGGCGACCTCGCGGAGCTCGGCCAGCCGGCGGTACTCGGGCCGGAAGTCGTGGCCCCACTGGCTGATGCAGTGGGCCTCATCGACGGCGATGGCCCCCAGCCGGCCGGCGTCGGCCAGCGCGGCGAGGAAGGCCTTGAACCCGGGCGTGACGACCCGCTCCGGGGCGGCCAGGGCGAGGTTGATCTCGCCCTGCACGACGCGCCGGAGGATGGCCCGGGCCTCGTCATGGTCCACGCCGGAGTGGATGGCGGCGGCGGGGTAGCCGTTGAGTTCCAGCCCGCGGACCTGGTCGCGCATCAGGGCGATGAGCGGGGAGACGACGATGGTGGCCTTGCCGGTGACCAGGGGCGGGACCTGGTAGCACAGGCTCTTCCCGCCGCCGGTGGGCAGCACGGTCAGGCAGTCGCGCCCCTCGACGCCCGCGGCGATGGCGGCGGACTGCATGGGGCGGAGTTCGTCGAAGCCCCAGACGCGGCGGACAGCGTCCTGGATGGGGCCTGCGGCGGTGGACACGGGGAAGGGTATATCCGGACAGATGCCGGAGATCGGGCGACGGGGGGTCGGCGTGGGGTCGGGCTGCTCACGGCGTGGCGGGGGCCGACGGGGCGGGCGCGGGTGTGATGACGCCGCGGACGCCGTTGGGGAGGATGCCTTCCTGCGTGCCGTCGGGGTTGGTGATGATGCGGAGGAAGGGGAGTTCGAGGTCGGGGCCCGCGGGGGTCGCGTCGGCGAGGTCGTCGGGGAAGAGCGGCTCGGGGACGAGGGTCAGGTCGGCCGGCTCGCCTTGGCGGAGCAGGGTGAGACGCACCGGGGCGGGCGGGTCGAAGCGCCAACCGAGGCCGTGCGACGCCCGGCGGTCGGTCGCGGAAGCGTCGTCGATCGTCAGGAGCTGGTCGCCGGGGCGCACGCCGGCGCGGGCGGCTGGCGAGTTGGTCCGGACGCGCAGGATCCATACCCCGTCTTCGAGGCGGACGGTGCGCATGATGCCCACGGTGGCCGGACGCGGGGCGAGCACCGGCCCGTCGCGTTCGGCGGGCGTGAACGACGCGAGGCCGGAGCGGGCGTCAAGCCGCACGCGGAAGCGGCTCAGGAGCGGGTGGCCGATGATGCACCCGGGGGCCTTGATCTCGCCGACCGCGTGGTACACCTCGTGCTCTCCGATGCGCAGCGGGGGGACGAGCGGGGCGGTGAGCAGGTCGGCGTTCACCCCGTGCAGGCCGGCCGTGGGCTCGATGAGCGTGGCGAGGTCCTGCCGGGTCCAGCCGTCCGCCGCCGCGTCCAGGTGCAGGACGAGCTTGCCGCCGGAATCTATGGTGAACCATCGTGCGGGGGCGTCCGGGGCGCCGAGCCGGAGCTCGACGTGGGGCTTGTGCCCTTCCAAGCGCATGGGTATGGCGTCGGGCTCGTCGGGGTCGAGGCGGCGGGTGTGGACGCGGAGGGCGCGGGCGGGGTAGTCCAGGTCGAGCGTGTGGAGCTCGAAGGCGTCGTAGCCGAGGAAGCCCACGACCCCCAGTTCGTTCAGGAAGCCCTCGGGCATGCTGTCCGAGATCACGAAGGGCAGGTGCGTGACCCGGAGCGGGCCGATCTCGACCGAGCGGGAGTACGCCACGGGCATCCGGCGCGTCTCGTCCGTGATGTCCGTGACCTCGCTCTGGTTGGTGGGGCGGAGGCCGATCTCGGTCGCGGCGGCGACGCTGACGTGCCCGAACGGCGCGCCGGTGTCGAGCAGCAACCGGTACGGGCCGCGCCCGTTGATGCTCGCCTCGACGATGATCCAGCCGTCGCGGAACTCGGCGGGCAGCTCGGCGACGGCGGCGTCGGGGTCGGGCAGGTCCAGGGTGGCGCGGCGGAGCGTGCGGTAGTCCACCCGGCAGGCGGGCAGGACCAGCAGGACCAGCGCGGTCAGCAGGAGCACGGGGCGTTGCATGCGCCCATGGTACAGGCCCGGCGGAATCCCGTGGGGCAAACCCTGGTAAGGCGCTGGTTCCGGGCGGGCGGCTCTGGTATGTTTCCGGCATGGAGATCGACCCGCAACAGCCGCTGACGCCGCCGCCGGAGCACATCAAGGCACGGGAGAGTTTGCGCGTCGCGGGCGTGGTCGTGGCGGGGTTCGGTGTGGTGGTGTTTCTCGTGGGGCTGAGCGGTTTCGTCTCGGCGCTGACGCACGCCAACGACCTTACCCACGAACCGAACATTCTGCGTATTTTCTTGACGTTCCCCGGCTTGCTGATGATCGGGGTGGGGGGGCAGATGTGCCTGCTCGGCTGGGCCGGCTCGATCGCCAAGTACGGCGTGCGGGAAGGGGTCCCGGCGTCGGTCGAGGGGGTCAACCGGGTTGCGCTGGGCGCGGCGCAGGGGGTGCGGGCCGTCGCCGGGGCGGTCGCGGCGGGGTTGCAGCAGGGTGTGGGCGTGCCGTGCGGGGCGTGCGGGGAGACGCAGGACGCCGATGCGCGGTTCTGCGACGCCTGCGGGAAACCGATGCGCCCGGGGTGCGGGTCCTGCGGGGCCGCGGGGCGGGCGGGGGACCGGTTCTGCGCGCGGTGCGGGTCGGCGCTGGGCTGAGGCGGCGTTCGGGGTTTTAAGGCTTGGTGGGCGGCGTGGGGGCGTCGGGCTTGGCGTCACGCTGCCGGCTCTCGCGTTCCAGGATGCTCCACATCCTTTCGATGCACGAGATGGTCGCGTCCGAGGAGGACTTGACGGCGTCCACGTCGGCGCGGATGTCGCCGACCGCCGAGGCGGACTGGGTGGCGAGCTTCTTGACCTCCTCGGCGACGACCGCGAAGCCGCGCCCGGCCTCGCCGACGCGGGCGGCCTCGATGGTGGCGTTCAGGGCGAGGAGGTTGGTCCGGTCGGCGATGGTGCGGATGACCTCGGCCATGCGGTCGATGTCGCGCGTGGAGCGGGTGAGGGTGTCGCAGACCTGGCGGGCGCTGGACACGTCGGCGAAGAGGTCGGCGCGCTCGGTGCGGGCGCTGCGGAGCTCCTCCGCCTCCCGGCCCATGCGCTCGGTGGCGCCGTTGATCATGGCGCCCGCGGCGCCGAAGGAGCCGAGCAGGCCCTCGGGCAGGACGCGCCGGAAGTGCTTGCCCTCCGCCGCAAACGACAGGGCGGCCGAGGCCTCGCGGACGAAAGCGTCCGTCATGTCGAGGAGGTGGTTGAGGGCGTGGAGCATGGGCGCGGCGGGGGACGCGTCGTCGATGTTGAGGACGCGGGCTTCCAGGTCGCCGCGGGCCGCACGCTCGCAGACCCGGGCCGCGTCGGCCATCCAGTTCCGGTCGTCCGGGCGGGGCTGCTCGCGGCAGAGCCGGGTCGGTGCGGGCGTGTCGGGGAGGGGCATGTCGGTTGCTCCGGGGATTCGGCGGTACACAGGCGGAAGATCCACTCGTCGTAGCTCACGCCGAGGGCCGCGAGCCGGGCGTGGAACTCGGGCAGGGACGCCGCCCACTGCTCGCCCGGCAGGCGGTGGCGGCGTTCGATCGCCAGCAGGTCGGCGTAGAAGGGCCGGATCTGGTCGAGCGCGTACGCGGACGGCACGCGCCGGCTGGAGTGGTAGCCGGTGATGCGGCGGCCCGCGTCGAAGCTGGGCGTCATGTGGGCGAAGACCCAGTAGTGGTCGCCGTTCTTGCAGCGGTTGAGGACGTAGGCGAACACCTCGTGGCCGGCCTGCAGGCGTTCCCAGGCGAAGCGGAACACGCACCGGGGCATGTCCGGGTGGCGGACGATGTTGTGGGCCCGGCCGAGCAGCTCCGCCTCGGTGTACAGCGAGACCCGCTGGAACACGCGGTTCGCGTAGGTGATGCGGCCCTTGAGGTCCGTCTTGGAGACGATGAGTTCGTCCGGCTCGAAGCGGCGCTCGTGGCCGGTCAGCGACCAATCCCTGCTCATCCGATCGGCCTCCGGCCGCCGCGGACGCGGCGGTGGGGGTGTGATCGGCGGGAAAACGGGGTGGGTTGACCCGGCGCGGGGGGCGGGGCGTGGAATAGGTCTTCGGCCTCGGGGGGAGGCCCGGAGGGGAATGCCCCGCCGGCGGTGTCCCGCCGGCGGGGTGGATCAGGCGTCGGTCTGCGAGTGCAGGGCCAGGCGGTTGCCCTCGCTGTCGATCACGATGGCCCGGAAGCCGTAGGGCCCGATGGGGTGGACGTCCTCGACGACGCGCCCGCCCTTGGCGGGGACCTGGGCGACGGCGTCCCGGATGCGGCCGGCCACGTTGAAGTAGACGATCGGGCCCTTGTCGGTGACGTCCTCCGGCCGGAGCACGAGGCAGCCGCCGTTGCCGTCCTCGTGGTCGAGCACGGCGAACTGGTACTGCTCGTACTCCTCCCGGTGGACCTTGATGCCCAGGACGGCCCCGTAGAACGCGCAGGCCCGGTCCAGGTCGGCGACGGGCATGTCGAGCCAGACGACGCGGTTCTTCTCGCTGTTGCACTCGGACATGAGGGCCTCCCTGGAGCTGGTGGGGTTTATTCCCCGCAGTGTACGCGGAGCCGGGGCCCGGTCAGGCCGGCTGGCGGGCCTCGTTGAGCTTCTTGCGGATGACGGTCTGGAGGATGCCGCCGTTGCGGAAGTACTCGATCTCGACGGGGGTGTCGACGCGCCCGATGCAGGTGAACTCGGTGACCTGGCCGTGCGGGGCGACGGCGCGGACGAGCACGTCGCTGCGCGGGGTGAAGGGGTCGGGGAGCATGATGTCGAAGGTCTCGTCGCCGCGGAGGCCGAGGGTGCGGGCGTTCTGGCCGTCCTTGAAGACCAGGGGCAGGACGCCCATGAAGACGAGGTTGGAGCGGTGGATGCGTTCGAAGGACTCGGCGATGACGGCCTTGACGCCCAGGAGCATGGCGCCCTTGGCCGCCCAGTCGCGCGAAGAGCCCATGCCGTAGTCCTTGCCCGCGACCACGACGAGGGGAACGCCGGCCTCCTTGTAGTCCATCGCGGCGTCGTAGATGTACTCGACCGGGGCGTCCTCGATGGTGGCGCCCTTGGTGAAGTTGCGGGTCCAGCCGCCCTCGGGCTGGGCGGCGCCGGTGGCGGCGATGCGGTTCTTGACGCGGACGTTGGCGAAGGTGCCGCGGGTCATCACGCGGTCGTTGCCGCGCCGGGAGCCGTAGGAGTTGAAGTCGTTCTGGTGGACGCCCTTGGAGAGCAGGTACTGCCCGGCGGGGGTCTCGGGCTCGATGCGGCCCGCGGGGGAGATGTGGTCGGTGGTGACGCTGTCGCCGAGCAGGGCGAGGCAACGGGCCCCGCGGACGGGCTCGAAGCCGGGGGGGTTCTCGGTCATGCCCTCGAAGAACGGCGGGTTCTGGATGTAGGTGCTGTCGTCGTCCCAGGGGAACAGCTCGGACTGGGAGACGGGCACGCGGTTCCAGGTCTCGTTCTCGTCGTAGACGCGGGCGTACTTGCGCTCGAACTGGTCGGCGGTGACGCACTGGGCCTTGACGCTCTGGACCTCGGCGTTGGTGGGCCAGACGTCCTTGAGGTAGACCTCGCGCCCGTCCGGCGTGGTGGCCAGTGGCTCGTTGAGCATGTCGATGTCGGTGGTGCCGGCGATGGCGTAGGCCACGACGAGCGGGGGGCTGGCCAGCCAGTTGGCGCGGACGCCGGGGTGGATGCGGCCTTCGAAGTTGCGGTTGCCGCTGAGCACGCTGCAGACGACCAGGTCGTGGTCGATGATGGCCTGCTCGATGGCCTCGGGCAGGGGGCCGGAGTTGCCGATGCAGGTGGTGCAGCCGTACCCGACCGTGTGGAAGCCGAGGGCCTCGAGGTCCTCGGTCAGGTTGGCCTTGTCGTAGTACTCGGTGACGACCTTCGAGCCGGGGGCGAGCGAGGTCTTGACCCAGGGCTTGCGGGTCAGGCCGAGAGCGCGCGCCTTGCGCGCCACGAGGCCCGCGGCGATCATCACGTCGGGGTTCGAGGTGTTGGTGCAGCTCGTGATGGCCGCGATGACCACCGAGCCGTGGGTCAGCGGGAAGCGCAGGCCGTCCATCTCGACCATGGCGGTGTCGGCGGGCTGGCCGCTCGCGCCGCCGCCGGTGCGCCCGCCCGCCGAGCCCGCGCCGGACTGGTCGCCCGCGGCGTTGACGGGCTTGTCCAGGCCGGTGGCGCTCTCGCCGCCCTCGCCGGCCCAGCGGTTGACGCCCACGGACTGGGCGGGGACGGGCTTGCCGAAGGTGTCGGCCAGCTCCTTGTGCCACTGGGCTTTCATCGAGCGGAGGTCGACGCGGTCCTGCGGGCGGCGAGGGCCGGCGAGCGAGGGCCGGACCTCGGAGAG
>CAYXFA010000032.1:0-36776 GCA_964464165.1 uncultured Phycisphaeraceae bacterium
GGGTCGGAAGGCTCGGGGGGGTCGGCGGCGAGGCGGCGGGCCTCGGCGAGGATGGCGGCGTAGTCCTCGCCCTCGATGGTCAGGGTCTCATCCACCACGACGAAGCGGGTCTCGAAGCAGAGGCTGCACCGGCCGAGGCAGTCGCGGAGTTCGCAGCCTGCGGCGATCAGCCAATCGAACTCGGCCAGGCCGCGGGGGTTCTGGGAGCAGAACTGGATGTGGGGGGTGTCCGGCATCCGTCCGTATCGTACCACGGCACGGGCCGGCGGCGGCCAGAGACATTGCATCGAACCGCCCCGGAGGGGCGTTGGTGTGTCGCCGCGGGTGGAGCGGCGGCGCAGCCGTCGCGGAACCCGTGGTGCGTTGGGCGAGAAACCTGGCCCGTCCCGAAGGGACGGAGAAGGCGTGATGGCGGGGACAGACTCGCAGATGTTGTATCACATCGTGTTTTCGACCAGAGCGCGTCGGCTCTTGCGGCTCGCCGTGGCTTGCTGACCGCGAAGGGCGTGTGCGTCGCTCGGCCGCTCCCTTGCAGTCGCGGCTTGTCGATCGGGTCAAACCCGGTTTTCAAGTGGAATCCGTATCAGCCGTTCGACAACCAGCGGATCGGCCACACCCGCGAGCTGGTGGCGGGTGCGGCTGGGCGAACCTGTGACATCGAGGGTGAGCGAGCCGGTGCCGTCCGGGTGCTCTTCGCGGGTGATGTGGGCGATCTGGTCGCGGCGGTAGTCGTCCTCGGTGATCGATCTGTTGCGCTTGACACGCAGGATGATGATGCGCCGATCGGTGACCGCGTAGACGGTGTTGGCGGCGGCGTGGCGGGTGTTGCGGAAGGCAAGGATGGTGCCGGCGATGGTCAGGAGGACGATGGCGAGGCCGATGGCGATGGGGAGATAGATGTCGCCGCGGGATCGCTCGGGGTCGAGACTCGCGAAATACCCAAGCGTGACCCATCCGGCCGCGAAAATGAGCAGGATGGTGTTGAGAGCGATGGCACCCTCAATCGTTTTGCGTCGCAGCGCGTGGTGGCGTGGGGTGTCAGCCCAGCGGACAGTCTCGCCCTCGTCGAGTTCGCGGTCGAGGGCGGATTGGAGGTGGTGGGGGAGGGACATGGCGTGGGGTTTGATGGGTGGTGGGTGGTGGAGTGAGTGTCGAAAGGTTAGGAGTCGTGATCGACGGAAGGAGAGGAGTTTCCTCTGCCCCTTCGGGGCAGGGGGATTGTTGGGGATCGGATTCCACGGGCAGTGAATCAGACCCGGACTCCCGCCTCATGGCGGTGTTTCTCAAACCACTCGATGGTGTGCTTCAGGCCCTCCTCGAAGCCGACCTTGGCCTGCCAGCCGATGCGTTGCTTGGCACGCTCGACATCGAGGCAGCGGCGGGGCTGGCCGTCGGGCTTGGTCGCGTCCCAGCGGATCTTCTGCTCGATCGTGGACTCGTCCGCGAAGCCGGTGAGCCGGGCGATGAGGTGGACGAGGTCGCGGATGGTGATCTCCATGTTCGTGCCGAGGTTGATCGGCTCGGGGTCGTCCATCTTCTCGGCGGCGGTGAGGATGCCCTCGGCGCAGTCCTCCACGAAGAGGAACTCGCGGGAGGCGCTGCCCGTGCCCCAGACCTCGATGTGGTCCGCGCCGGCCTCCTTGGCCTCGATGCACTTGCGGATCAGGGCGGGGATGACGTGGGAGGAGAACAGGTCGAAGTTGTCGTGGGGGCCGTAGAGGTTGACGGGCAGGACGTAGACGCCCTTCATGCCGTACTGGAGCTTGTAGGCGTCGAGCATCTGCCATGCGGCCTTCTTGGCGATGCCGTAGGGGGCGTTGGTGACCTCCGGGTAGCCGTTCCAGAGGTTGTCCTCCTTGAAGGGGACGGGGGTGAGGTTGGGGTAGGCGCAGATGGTGCCGGTCTGGACGAACTTGCCGCCGCGGTCGCCGAGGCCGTCGAGGCGGGCCTGCTCGATGAGGTGCAGGGCCATGGCCATGTTGGCGTAGAAGTAGCGTCCGGGGTTGGCGCGGTTGGCGCCGATGCCGCCGACCTCCGCGGCGAGGTGGATGACCATGGTGGCCTTGTCGGGGCCGAAGGCCTCGCGGTAGAGGCGCACGCAGTCGTCCTGCTCGGTGAGGTCGTAGTCGCGTCGGCGGGGGATGAAGATGCGGTCGTCCGTGACGCCGCGGGCGCGGAGGCCCTGGACCACGTGGCGGCCGAGGAATCCGGCGCCGCCGGTGACGATGACCCTCTGGGTGGACCAGTCGGTGGTGGGCATGGAAGGGGCTCCTTGGTGCGGCGGGCGGATGATACGGGGAAGACGCCCGGGTCGGTCCGGGGCCGGGCGGCGGGCGATAGACTGGCCCGGCCGGAGCGGCGTTCGGGGCGTGAGCCGGGCGCGGGCGGGCGGCCCGGGCGAGGCGATGGTTGAGGGACGCGGAACGGGCGGTCGGGGGGCGGGGCGCTGGGTCCGGCGGCGGGCGCTGCCCTGGGCGGCGCGGCTGTTGGCCCTGCTCGCGCTGGGGGCGGTGGGGGCGTACGCGGCGGGGCGGGCGCTGACCGACTCGGCCCACTGGTCGCAGTACCTGTGGTGGACGCCGGCGCTGTGGACGCTGGGGGCGGCGTGGACGCTGCTGGGGCTGTCGGCCCTGGCGGGCCGGGCGGCGCTGCATCCGGGCGGGGTGATGCTGCGTCCCCTGGCGCTGGCGGCGTGCGTCGCGGCGTCGCTATGGCTGACGCTGGGCGAGTGGAACCTGCACCGCGCGGTGGTCGGCCCGCGACCGGCGGCGCGGGCGGGCACGCTCCGCGTGCTGCACTGGAACCAGGCCGCGGCGATGGCCCCGGGCGGGGCCGAGCTGATCCGCGCATCGGACCCGGACCTGGCGATCGTGGTCAACCCGCGCTTCGACCGTTTCCGCCGGGAGGTGGTGGCGGCGATGGGGGGGCTCGCGCCGGGCGGGTCGGAGGTGCGTCTGGACGGGCGGGTGACGGCGTCGACCGAGCCCGGGCACTTCTTCTCGACCGGCATGACCCTGGTGGGCTCGCGCGAGCGGATCCTGCGCGCCGGGCTGGTGTCCCTGTCGCCGGTCGCGGGGCACGACGCGTCGTGGCGCACGGCGCGCGACCCGGGCTTCGTGCTGTGGCTGGAGATCGAGGCGGGCGAGCGGTTCGCCGCGCTGGGCCGGCCGGTGGTGGTGTGGGTGGTGGACCTTCCGAGCGACCCGTCGGTGTGGCGCGGGGCGGTGATGGCGAACGCGGCGCGGGCCGTGGCCGCGTGGGAGGCCCCGGCGATGGTGTGCGACGAGGCCGGGCGCTGGCGGTCGGGCGGCGAGCCCGTGCGGGCGCCGGCGCCGGACCTGGTGATCGGCGACTTCAACACGCTGCGGGGGTCGGCGTCGCTGGAGGTGTTCGTGCCGGGGATGGAGGACGCGTTCGCGCGGGCGGGATGGGGGCGGGCCCGGTCGTGGACGCCGCGGGCGACGCGCCGGGCCGAGCGGGCGCTGCTGGCGTTGGCGGACTGGCACATCGACCTGGCGCTGTACGGCGGGGGGTGGCGGGCGGCCCGCTACCGCCTGCTCGGCACGCCGGGGGGCCTGCACAAGGCGCAGGTGGTCGATCTGGCCCCGCGCTGAGCGAAGGCTTGGTCGCTCGGGCGGCGTCTGGTATGCTGCGGGGCCAAGGAGAAAATCCGTGCTGATAGCCCCCGCCGTTGCGCTCGTTGCCCCGTTGATGCTCGCCGACCTGCCGCCAGCGTTCACCGATATGCCGTACGAGCAGGCCATCGCCGCCAACGCGGCGGCCGAGGGCAGGCTGCTGATCGTCAAGTTCACCGCGGCCTGGTGCGGGCCGTGCAAGGTGATGGACCGGACCACCTGGTCGGACGACGGCGTGGTGGCGTACCTCAAGGAGCACGGCATCACGGTGATCCCCGTGGACGTGGACGAGCACGAGGAGATTGCCAGGGATAACCGGATCTCGGCGATGCCCACGATGGTCGTGTACCGCGGCGGGGCGGAGTTCGACCGGAAGGTGGGGGGGATGAACGCCGGGGCGCTGACGGGCTGGCTGGACGAGGTCCGCGCGGGCCGGACCCGGGCGGTGGCGCTGCGCGAGAAGGCCGGGCGCCGCGCCGGGCCGGACGGGCGGGTGGACGTCAAGGAGCGTCTGGATATCGCGCGCGAGCTCGCGGCGGCCGGGGACCACGCCGGGGCGACCGAGGAGTACGCGTGGCTGTGGGAGAACATGCTCGACCACGACGAGTCCATGACCGGCGTGCGCACGGCGTACCTGACGCACGTGATGCGCGACCTGGCCGGCGAGAAGCCCGCCGCCATGGAGGCGTTCACGGCCCTGCGCGACGGGCTGACGGAGCGGCTGAAGGCCGGGGAGACCTCCCGTGAGAACCTGACGGACTGGCTGGTCCTCAACCTGCGCGTGCTGGACGATCAGGACGCGGTGGACGCCTGGCTCGACCGGATCTGGGACCGGCCGACCGGCAAGCAGACGGTCCGGGCCCTGAGCTACCTGCTGTACGGCTGGATGGCCGAACGCGGGCACTGGGTCCGCTTGGGGGAGGTGCAACTGCCGGCCTTCGGCGTGGTCTTCGAGAAGCGGAGCGTCCGGTCCATGATGCGGGGTGTTGTGCATCAGCTCGAGGACGCGGAGCGCGTCGTCAAGCTCTTGGACGAGCGTTACGCCGACGAGTTGGCGGTCTACCACGCCGCCTGCCTGGCCGCGGGGCGTGACAATGACGCCTGGGCGGCGGCGGACGCCCTGCTGCAGGACCTGGACACCCCGGAGGCCCGCGAGGCCCTGTGCCGCCGGGCGCTGCAGGCCGGGGCGGTGCGGGAGCGTCACCTGGAACTCGCCGGGCCGGTCGAGGGCCCGGCCGGCGAGGAACTCCGGGCGGCACTGGGCCGGGCCTTGTCGCCGGACGCCTGACGGCGGGCGCGGCATGGCCGGGCGGGCCGGCTGCCGGAGTGGCAGGCGGGCGCGGGGCGCAATCCCTTCCATGGCGTGCGTTTGGGACCTGGGGCCTCCCGGGCGGGCATGAACCGTCCGGCGCGCTTGTTGCTTCTCCTTCCGGGCCGGGCCGGTCGGGCCCGGGGACAGGAGGCGGCAGATGCGGATGGATCGGTTCACCACGGCGGCTCAGGAGGTTCTGGCCAGCGCCCAGACCGCGGCGGCGTCGGCGTCGCACCCCGAGGTAGGGGGTTTGCACGTCTTGAGCGCGATGCTGGACGACCCCGCCGGTCCGGCGGTCGCGGTGCTCCGCAAGGCCGGGGCGGCGGTCGAGCGGATCGGGAGCATCGTGCAAAGCGAGCTGCGCCGGCTGCCGACGGCGTCGTCGGGGGCGGGCCAGGCCGGGCGGGCGATGCTCGACATCCTCGGCAAGGCCGACGCCGAGGCGAAGTCGATGGGCGACGCCTTCGTCAGCACCGAGCACCTGCTCGTCGCGCTGACCCAGGTCGAGGGCCCGGCGAAGGAGACGCTGAAGGTCAGCGGGGCGTCCACGGCCGAGGTGCGCCGGGCGATCGCCGAGATCCGCAAGGCCTCCGGCGTCGAGAAGCTGACCGACCCGGGCGCGGAGAGCAGCTTCGAGGCGCTCAAGAAGTACGGCATCGACCTGACCGAGCGGGCCCGCTCGGGCAAGCTGGACCCGGTGATCGGGCGCGACGAGGAGATCCGGCGCTGCATGCAGGTGCTCAGCCGCCGGACCAAGAACAACCCGGTGCTGATCGGCGAGCCGGGCGTGGGCAAGACGGCCATCGCCGAGGGCATCGCCCTGCGCATCGTCAACGGCGACTGCCCGGAGGGCATGAAGGACAAGCGGATCATCGCGCTGGACGTGGGCCAGCTCCTGGCGGGCGCGAAGTACCGCGGCGAGTTCGAGGACCGGCTCAAGGCCGTGCTGCGCGAGGTCAACGCCAGCGAGGGCCAGGTGATCCTGTTCATCGACGAGCTGCACACGATCATCGGGGCCGGGGCCGCGGAGGGCGCGGTCAGCGCGGGCAACCTGCTCAAGCCGGCGCTGGCGCGGGGCGAGCTGCGCTGCATCGGCGCCACCACCCTGGACGAGTACCGCAAGCACATCGAGAAGGACGCCGCCTTCGAGCGGCGCTTCCAGAAGGTGCTGGTCGACGCCCCCAGCGTCGAGGAGACGGTGGCCATCCTGCGCGGGCTGAAGGAGCGCTACGAGACGCACCACGGCGTGCGCATCCAGGACGCGGCGATCCTCGCGGCGGCCTCGCTCAGCGACCGGTACATCACCGACCGCTTCCTGCCCGACAAGGCGATCGACCTGATCGACGAGGCGGCCAGCAGCCTGAAGATGGAGATCGACTCGATGCCCATCGAGCTCGACGAGCTCCGCCGCCGGATCATGCAGCTGGAGATCGAGCGCGAGGCGATCAAGCTCGAGGAGGCGTCCGACGCCAACCGGCGCGAGATCGAGCGGGTGGAGGCCGAGCTGGCCGGCCTGCAGGAGAAGAACCGCACGCTGACGGCCCGGTGGGAGGAAGAGAAACGCGACCTCGCCGCGGCCTCCGAGATCAAGGCCCGCATCGAGCAGAAGAAGACCGAGCTGGACCAGGCCCAGCGCACGGGCGACCTGGAGCGCGCCGCGCGCATCCAGTACGGCGAGCTGCTCGAGCTGAACAAGCGCCTGGCCGAGGCCGAGCGCGTCATCGACGAGCGACAGGCCCGCGGCGACGTGCTCATCCGCGAGGAGGTCGACCCCGAGGCGGTCGCCCAGATCGTGGCCAAGTGGACGGGCATCCCGGTGTCCCGCCTGGTCGAGAGCGAGCGCGACAAGCTCGTCCGCATGGAGGAGTTCCTCAAGCGGCGCGTGGTCGGGCAGGACGAGGCCCTGCGCCTGGTGTCCGACGCGGTCCGGCGGTCGCGGGCCGGGCTGGGCGACCCGAGCAAGCCGATCGGCAGCTTCCTGTTCCTCGGCCCGACGGGCGTGGGCAAGACGGAGACCTGCAAGGCGCTGGCCGAGTTCCTCTTCGACACCGAGGACGCGCTGGTGCGCATCGACATGTCCGAGTACATGGAGAAGCACGCCGTGGCGCGGATGATCGGCGCGCCCCCCGGCTACGTGGGGTACGAGGAGGGCGGAGCGCTCACGGAGGCGGTGCGCCGCCGACCGTACGCGGTGATCCTGCTCGACGAGGTCGAGAAGGCCCACCCGGACGTGTTCAACGTGCTGCTGCAGCTGCTCGACGACGGCCGCCTGACCGACGGCCAGGGGCGCACGGTGGACTTCAAGAACACCATCGTCGTCATGACCAGCAACATCGGCAGCCAGAAGATCCTGCAGATGGCCGAGTCCGGCGCGGAGGACTGGGAGATCGAGGCCGCGGTGCGCGACCTCATCCGACGCGGCCCCGGCGCCGACCTGGACGCCCGTGGGCTGCGCCCGGACTCGGAGTCCGGCGAGATGAGCGCCCGGTTCAACCTGGGCGTGCGCGAGCCGTTCTTCCGGCCCGAGCTGCTCAACCGCATCGACGAGGTCGTGGTCTTCCACCAGCTCCGCAAGGAGACGCTCCACGGCATCGCCGAGATCCTGCTCGCCGGGCTCAAGAAGCGCCTGGCTGCCCGCGGCATCACGCTGGAGCTGACCGAGGCGGCCTTCGACCGGCTCACCAGCGAGGGCTACGACCCGGCCTACGGGGCGCGCCCGCTGTCGCGGACCATCCAGAAGCGCATCGAGAACCCCCTGGCCGGGCGGATCCTCGCCGGGGAGTTCGAGGCCGGCGACACCATCGTCGTCGACGCCGCGGGAACCACGATGAGCTTCACCAAGGCCGAGGGCCAGACGCACGGGGTCTGATCGGGTAATCGCTAGGATCGCAACGGGGCCGGCGCGGAGGCGTCGGCCCCGTCGTGTCTTTGAGCCCGCCCTTTGGGCGTGGCCGGCGGACGGGCGAGCCGGTCGACGGTTCGTTCCGCCGGGCCGGTTTGCTAGACTGGGCGGCGGCGGATCGGGGCCCGGCCCGCGATCGGCGCGACAGGCCCGGAGTGCCGCCCGATGCTGTTCAACAGTATTCCGTCCTGATCTTCTTCGTCGTGGTCTTCTGCGGCTACTGGATGACGCCGTCGCACCGCGGGCGTTTGGCGCTCCTGCTCGCCGCGAGCTGGTTCTTTTACGCCTGGTGGAACCCGCCGTACCTCGTGCTGTTCCTGATCGTCACGCTGGCCAACTACCTGTTCGGCCTGGCGGTGGGGCGCGCGCGGGACGGTTCGCCCAGGGAGGCGAAGCGGTGGGTGGTGGCCTCGGTGGTGTTCAACCTCGGGCTGCTGGCCTACTTCAAGTACACCGACTTCCTGGCGGACACGATCGCCTGGGGCTGGAACCGCGTCTCGGACGACCACTGGGACCCGTCGTTCGGCATCTTCCTGCCGCTGGGCATCAGCTTCTACGCCTTCCAGATGATGGCGTACGTGATCGACGTGTCGCGCCGGCACTGCGACCCGATCCGCAACCCGCTGAAGATGTCGCTGTTCATCGCGTTCTTCCCGCAGCTGATCGCCGGGCCGATCGTGCGGACGACCGAGTTCCTGCCGCAGCTGGCGGACAAGCGCCGGTTCGACTGGAACCTGTTCAAGCACGGGCTGGACCTGATCGCGCTGGGCGTGCTCAAGAAGGTGCTGATCGCCGACCAGGTCTCGCCGTTCGTGGACCGGGTTTTCGGCGACCCGGGGGCGTACAGCGGGCCGGTCACCTGGCTGGCGGTGTACGCCTACGCGGTGCAGATCTACTGCGACTTCAGCGGCTACACGGACATCGGGCGCGGCTGCGCGGCCTGCCTGGGCTACCGGCTGCCGATCAACTTCGCGCGGCCGTACCTGGCGGGCAACATCGTGGACTTCTGGCGCCGCTGGCACATGACGCTGAGCAGTTGGCTGCGGGACTACCTGTACATCCCGCTCGGCGGCAGCCGGCGCGGCCCCGGGCGGACCTACGTCAACCTCATGCTGACCATGACCCTCGGCGGGCTGTGGCACGGGGCGAGCTGGAACTTCGTCATCTGGGGCGTGTTCCACGGCGTAGCGCTGGCCGCGACGCGCTGGGTCCACGACCGGCTCGGCGTGCCGCCCGACAAGCCGCTGGTCGACCACTGGCTCTGGCGCGGCCTGGCGGTGGTGGGCACCTTCCACCTCGTGTGCTTCGGCTGGATCTTCTTCCGGGCCCGGACCTTCGGCGACGCGATGACCGTCATCTCCGGGCTGTTCGACTGGTCGGACCTGGAGGCGATGCGGGCCCTGTCCGCCCCGTGGTTCAACTGGGAGGTCGCGGCGTGGGCGGTGCTGGCGCTGCCCGTGGCGCACATGCTGGCCGGGGCGCTGCGGGCGCGCAAGGCGCACGGCACCTCCCTCTGGGCGGTGGCCCGCCCCGCCTTCTACGGCGCGGTGGTGGTGGGGGGGCTCCTGGCCCCCAAGGTCGGTGACCAGCAGTTCATCTACTTCCAGTTCTGAGGTGCGCGATGGACAGAACCGTGATCCGGCGGATGGCGTACGCGGCGTACCTCGGCGTCGGCACGCTCGCGGCGTCGGAGTGCCTGCTGCGCGTCCTCGTCGATTCCGACCCGTCCTACTACGTCGCCTTCTCCGACCCCGCGCCCGGCACGGTCGTGTCGTACCCCTACGGCGAGATCCGCTACAACCAGGACGGCTTCGCGGACGACGACTTCGAGCCCGTCAAGTCCCGCCCGCGGGTGGGCTACCTCGGCGATTCGGTGTGCTTCGGGGTCGGCGCCGGGCACGGCCACCGCGTGTCCGAGCTCATGGAAACGGCCTACCCGGGCTACGAGCACATGAACCTGACCGGCGGGCTCGGCGGCGGCACGCTGGAGGTCCGCGACAAGGCGCTGCGGTTCAGCGAGCGCTACGACCTCGACGCCATCGTCTACATGCTCAACCTCAACGACGTGCGACCCACCGCCCGGCGCGACTCGCTCAAAGCCCTCCAGACCAACCCGTTGTTCAAGGCCGCCGAGTGGTTCCGCGGGCGGTCGTACCTGTACACCTACGTCCGCCAGATCGCCAAGGACCTGCGCAACCCGGGCGGCGGGCCTCCGGCCTACGAGCTGTTCCCCTCCGAGCACCGCTCCGTGATCGAGGAGACCGCCGGCCGCGTGTCCGAGATCGGGCGTGAGATGGCCGCCCGCGGCGTGCGGTTCATCGTGCTCATCCCGCCGTACGAGATGCAGATCAGCGACGAGGCCGCGGCCGTGTACGCCCAGGCCGGCAACACCTGGGAGGACGCCTTCATCGACGGCGCCACCCAGGACCTGCTGGCCGAGTTCATCACGGACTGCGTGGTGGTCGACGGGCTGACCGGATTTATCGGTCCGGACCGCGACCCCGCCGCCCGCGCCCGTTACGGCGTGGGCGAGGCGTTCGTGTACAACCTGGGCGAACGCCTGGACTGGAACCACCCCAACCGGCTCGGCCACCGGCTGCTGGGGGAGGCGCTCGTCGCGTCTGGCGCGCTCGACGGGCTGGGCGGCGCCCCGGATTGACCGGGCCCATCCGGGCCGGGCGCGGGCGCGCAGCCGGGTCACGAACCGCCACCGGGGCGGACCGTTGGGTTCATCCCCCGACTTTTGAAATCCGTGTTTGCGGGAGCCGGATCGGGGTGGAACCGACATGCGCGGGCGGCGTATCGGCTGGCGAGATCCGTTTGGGTCTCGCTGACCGGCCCCGAGTCGGGGTGTTGAGAAGATCGATTTCCTGATTTCACGTTTGGCTCTGAGAGAGAGCCGAGAGACGGCCCGGCCATCGGTGCGCGCGTGCGTGCGACCGCGCGAGGCTTGATGGTTGGTGCAGCACGCCGGGCGTTATCCCCTGACGCCCGGCGCTTGGCAGCGCGACGTCTGGAGACCGGGTGGGTAGGGCTTCCCGGGGATCGCTTCCGGCGTCGATCACGCCGCACCCGTGCCGCTGGCCCGGGTCCCGGCGTGGTGCTGCCGCCCGGACGCCGGGGAGAGAGGCGCGTCCGGGGCGATCCCCGCCGGCGGCGCCGCAGCCGCCTCTGGACCGGCCGGGCCGTGCGAGCCCGGCTGGTCCTGTCGATTGCGGGTGGCCCGGAAACTCCGGGAACCGACCTCCCCCGGCCGCGTATGGACGACCGGGGTGATTTCCACCCATTGACCCGACCGATGTTTCCCCCGCCCGTCTTCGGGCGACCCGCCCCGGCGCTCCGTCGGGGTCCGAACAGTCCCGATCCAGGCCGCCTTGTTTGGTGCAGCCGCGTGTGCGTTCGTCCGCGCGGAGAAGCAACGGCGGCTCTCGCGCCGGTCGCGCGGTCCCCTGGCGACCGGCGCTTTTTTATGCCCGGGCCGTTCCGGCGACCCCGGCAGGCACGGTCGCGCCCCGGCCCGCCCGCTTTCGGGGCGTCCCCGGCGATCCGCCGCCGCCCCTAGCCTTGGGTCATGCCCGAGGTGTTCGTCAACGGTTCGTTCGTGGAGCGCGACGAGGCGCGGGTCGGCGCCGCCGACGCCGGCCTGTTGCACGCCGTGGGTCTTTTCGAGACGATGACCGCCCGCGCCACGGCGGACGGCGTGGTGGTCGATGCGCTGGACGAGCACCTCGACCGGCTCCAGGCCTCCGCCGCGGCCCTCGGCCTGAGCACCGACCTGCGCACCGGCCCCCTGGGCGAGGCCGTCACCGAGACCGTCCGGCGCTCCGGCCACGGGCACGCCCGCGTCCGGCTGACGGTCACCGGCGGCGACCTGAACCTGCTCCGCACCGCCGGGCGGGGCCGCCACACCCCGACCGTCCTGATCGACGCCCAGCCCGCCACGCGCTACCCGGAGGAGATGTTCGCCAAAGGCGTCATGGCGGTCATCGCCGACGCCAAGGCCAACCCGCTCGACCCCACCGCCGGGCACAAGACGCTCAACTACTGGTGGCGCCTGCGCGAGCTCCAGACCGCCGCGGCCAAGGGCGCGGGCGAGGCCATCGTGCTGCAGGTCTCCAACCACCTCGCGGGCGGGTGCGTGTCCAACGTCTTCGCCGTCAAGGGCGGCACGCTCACCACCCCCATCGCCCGCGGCGAGGAGCAGGAGATCGGCGGCAAAGGCGCGATCCCCAGCCCCGTCCTGCCCGGCATCACCCGGGCCCGGGTCATCAAGGAAGCGAAGAAGATGGGCCTGTCCGTCGAACGCCGCATGATGGGCGTGGCGGACCTGCTCGACGCCGACGAGGTGTTCCTGACCAACTCCAGTTGGTGCGTGCTGCCCGTGACGGCGATCGAGCGCGAGCCGGTGAGCAGCGGGGAAGTGGGGGAGGTCTCACGCTCGCTGCGCGAACGCCTGCGCTAGACCGCTTCACCCCCGGACGCGCACGTTCCGCCGTCCGTCGAGAATCCCGTTCGGCGCCTTCGCCCGCGCGATCTTCGCGCGCACCCACACCACGCCCAGCGTGACGAAAAGCGCCAGGGCCCCGAAGATCGCCAGCGGGACGAACAGGACCAGCCCGACGATCACCAGGCCCAGGACGATCAGCAGCCCCAGCAGCCGGGCGAGCAGCGCCGGCACGCGCACGGACCGCCCGCGCTCGGCGTACACCACGCGGAAACCGGCCGCGATGTTCCGGGCGTCCTGGTCCACCCCGGATAGTACGGGGAGCGCCCCGCCGCGTTTCTCGGTACCCGTTCCGGTGGGCGTGGAAGCCCCGGGTGTTCCGCCCGCACAAAGAGATGGCCCGTGGAAATCGTCGGCGGGCTCGAACAAGCCGGCGTGTTCGATTATGATTGCCCCCGCGGGGCCCCGAGCCGGGCCCTCCGGACCATCGGAAGGGGTTCGTGCGTGTCTGAGGGCGTGACCCGGGGCTCGTTTGTCCACTTGCACCTCCACTCGGAGTACTCGCTGCTGGACGGCGGGAACCGCGTGGACAAGCTGGTCAAGCGGGTCAAGGAACTCGGGATGCACGCCGTGGCGGTCACCGACCACGGCAACATGCACGCCGCGGTGTCCTTCTGGGAGACCGCCCGCAAGAACGGCATCAAGCCCATCCTGGGGGTGGAGGCCTACGTCGCCCCCGGCGACCGGCGCGACCGCACCTACACCGGCGTGGCCGACGGCGGGCACCACCTCGTGCTCCTGGCCGAGAACGAGACCGGCTGGAAGAACCTGCTCTACCTGTGCTCGGAGGCCTACCTCACGGGCTTCTACTTCAAGCCGCGGATGGACCGCGAGCTGCTGGAGAAGCACGGCGAGGGGCTGATCGCCATCAACGGCCACCTCGGCTCGGAGCTCGCCTTCCACCTCGTCAAGTACGAGGAAACCCGCGACAAGGCCCACTGGGACGCGGCGGTCGAGGTCGCCAAGTGGCACGCCCGGGTCTTCAAAGGCTCGGACAAGGGCCCGGGCTTCTACGTCGAGATCCAGCACCACATCGGCCTGCAGAACTCGATCAACCCCCACCTGATCCGGCTGGCCCGGGAGCTCGGCCTGCCCCTGGTCTGCGACAACGACAGCCACTTCCTGCTCGAGTCCGACCACGACGCCCACGACACGCTCATCTGCATCTCCACCGGCAAGGTCAAGAACGACCCGGACCGGATGCGCTACCCCACCGAGCTGTTCGTCAAGAGCCCCGAGGAGATGGAGGCGATCTTCCACTCCGGGGAGTACAACAACGAGCGTTACGGCGACGCGGGGCGCGAGGCGATGGCCAACACCGTCGCCATCGCCGACCGCTGCGAGGTGGACCTCGCCCTGGGCGCCAACCACGCGCCCGTCGTGGTCGTCAAGGCGCCCGACCCCGCCCTGCTGCCGAAGCACGACGACCCGGCCTACGCCGGCGACCTGACCGCGTGGTTCACCGATTTCTGCGCCCGTTTCACGCTCGAGCCCGCGACCGACCCCGGCCTGCGCCAGGAGGTCCTCAAGGCCGAGTGCGACCGCACGCTCCGCCTGCTCTCCGAGGCCGGCATGGTCTGGCGCTACGGCCCCGAGATCCTCGCCCAGCGCCACGACCTCATCGAGGGCACGGACGAGGCCAGGCGCCGACGCGAGGCCTGCGCCGACGCGGACCGCCCCGGCTTCGACAAGTGGGCCCGCCTCAACCGCGAGCTGACGATCCTCGCCGACAAGCTCATCTCCGCCTACTTCCTCATCGTCTGGGACTTCGTCAACTGGGGCCGCCAGCGCGGCATCCCCGCCAACGCCCGCGGCTCGGGCGTGGGCACCATGGTCGGTTTCGTGCTCGGCCTGTCGAACGCCTGCCCCGTCCACTACGGCCTGCTGTTCGAGCGCTTCACCGACCCCGACCGCTCCGAATACCCCGACATCGACATCGACCTCTGCCAGGACGGTCGCGGCGACGTCATCAACTACGTGCGCGACAAATACGGCCACGTCGCCCAGATCATCACCTTCGGGACGCTCAAGGCCCGCGCCGCCATCCGCGACGTCTCCCGCGTGCTCGAGTTCCCCCTGGGAGAGGCCGACAAGCTCGCCAAGCTGGTCCCCGAGGAACTCAACATCACCCTGGACAAGGCCCTCGCCCAGGAGCCGGACCTCAAGGCCTGGTACGACCGCGACGAGACCGTCCGCCGCATCATCGACACCGCGCGAACCTTCGAGGGCCAGGCCCGCCACTCCTCCGTCCACGCCGCGGGCGTCATCGTCGCCACCCGCCCCCTGCACGAGGTCGTGCCGCTCTACAAGGCCCCCCAGGCCGCCGACAACGAGATCGTCACCCAGTGGGACGGCCCGACCTGCGAGAAGCTCGGCCTGCTGAAGATGGACTTCCTCGGGCTGCGCACGCTCAGCGTGATCGAGCGCTGCAAGTCGCTCATCCGCGAGACGCTGCCCCGCGAGGAGCGCCTCCGCGCCGTCGGCCGCCGCCCGGGCGACGGCGGGCCCGACCCCCTCGACCTTGAACGCCTGCGCTACGACGACCAGCGCGTCTTCGAGCTGTTCCGACGCGGCGACACGACCGGCGTGTTCCAGTTCGAATCCGGCGGCATGCGCCGCCTGCTCACGGAGATGAAGCCCGACCGGCTCGAGGACCTCATCGCCGCCAACGCCCTGTTCCGCCCCGGGCCGATGGACCTGATCCCCGACTACAACCGGCGCAAGCACGGCCAGGACGCCGTCCCCAAGGTCCACCCCATCGTCGACAAGTTCACCGCCGAGACCTACGGCGTGATGGTCTACCAGGAACAGGTCATGCAGATCGTCCACGAGCTCGGCGGCATCCCGCTGCGCTCGGCCTACGGCCTCATCAAGGCGATCAGCAAGAAAAAAGAGAAGATCATCGCCGCCGAGCGCCCCAAGTTCGTCGAGGGCGCGGGCAGGCAGGGCCTGCCCGCCAAGCAGGCCGAGGAGCTCTTCGAGCTGATCCTCAAGTTCGCCGGCTACGGCTTCAACAAGTCCCACTCCACCGGCTACGCCATCGTCGCCTACCAGACGGCCTACCTCAAGACCTACTTCCCCGCCCACTACATGGCCGCCTTCCTCACCTACGAGAGCCAGGCCCAGAAGGTCAGCGACTGGATCCCCTACCTCGAGGACTGCAAGCGCACCCGCTCGATCGACCCCGAGACCGGCGCCACCGTCCGCCACGGCGTCGAGGTCATGCCCCCCGACGTGAACCTCTCACGCGCCGACTTCTTCGTCGTCTACGGCAAGGACGAGCCCCGCCGCGCCGACCGCGGCCAGATCCGCTTCGGCCTGCGCGCCATCAAGGGCGCCGGCGCCAAGGCCATCGAGGCGATCGTCGCCGAACGCGACGGCGACCACGCCAAGGGCGACGCCCAACCCAAGCCCTACACCTCCCTCTTCGACTTCTGCGAACGCGTCCCCTCCGCCGTGGTCAACAAGGCGACCATCGAGGCCCTCGTCAAGGCCGGCGCCTTCGACTCGCTCCACGGGCGCCCCGCGCGCGCCGCCCTCGTGGCCACCATCGACCAGGCCGTCTCCGCCGGCCAGAAGCTCGCCGCGGACAAGGCCGCCGGCCAGGGCGCCCTCTTCGGCGGCGGGATGTTCGCCGAGCCCGAGCCCGCCGCCACCACCGAGACCGCCCCCCTCGCCAAGGTCGACCCCTGGCCGGAGGCCGAGACACTCCGCCAGGAGAAGGAGGCTCTGGGCTTCTACGTCTCCAGCCACCCGCTGGAGGAGTGGGGCAACTGGGCGCGCGCCTTCACGCCGCTGACCGTCGCCGCGCTCAAGGACCTCCCGCAGGACAAGCGCGTCATCGTCCCCGCGATGGTCCAGAGCCTGCGCACCATCGTCGTCAAGAACGGGCGCAGCGCCGGCCAGAAGATGGCCATCCTCACCATCGAGGACGCCACCGGCGCCACCGACGCCGTCATGTTCGCCAACGTCTACCAGCAGTTCGGCCACCTCTTCGAGTCCGACCAGCCCAAGTTCTTCATGGGCCGGCTCGACCATTCCCGCGGCGACGCCCAGATCATCGTCGACCGCGTCGTGCCCATCGACGGGCACCCGCTCGAACAGGGCACCATCCAGGTCATGCTCCGCGCCCCGCGCCTCAACGGCAGCGCCCCCGCCAAGATCGCCGCCGCCCGCGACATCCTCCGCCGGGAGCCCGACCCCGCCGACCTCTCCCTCGCCAAGAGCCCCCGCCCCGTCGAGATCATCATCGAAACCGACGACGCCTGGGTCCTCGTCGAGCCCAAGGGCGTCAAGCACGCCCAGCTCCGCCCGGACCTCGTCCGCGCCCTCTGCCGCGAACTCGGCGACGACTCCGTCCGCCTCGCCGGCGGCGTGTCCATCGAGCTCAACAAGGACGACCGGCGCAAGCAGTTCGCGCGCAACTGACCCGCCCCACGCCCCCCACGCCGCCCAACCCCCCGGGAGCGGGCCCGCGCGATTGATTTTTGCTTTCACCGGGTGTTCACCGCACGCTCACCGCGGCGTCCGATCCTGTTTCCTGACGCAAGCCGGCAAATCCGGAGAAGGAAACAGGATGTTCTATCACGACGGCGGCAAACTCCAGTACCACGTCCGCGTCGACCGGCCGGACCCCGTGTTCGCCAAGGCGCTCCAGCAGGCCATCGGCGGCGTTCAGGGAGAGATCCGCGTCGCGTTGCAATACCTCTTCCAGGCATGGGGCGCCCGCGGACCCAAGAAGTACCGCGACATGCTCCTCGAAACCGGCACCGAGGAACTCGCGCACATCGAGATGCTGTGCACCGCCGTCGCCCTCAACCTCAAGGGCGCCCCGCTCGAAGAGGAACAGGCCGCACAGGACCCCATGATCGCCGCGATCCTCGGCGGCATGGAGATCCAGCACGTCCTCACCTCCGCCATGTGCGCCCTTCCCGTCGACGCCAGCGGCGTTCCGTTCAACTGCTCCCACGTGTACGCCAGCGGCAACGCCGCCGCGGACATGCTCTCCAACGTCATGGCCGAGTCCACCGGACGTATGCTCGCCGTCCAGCTCTACAAAATGACCGACGACGCCGGCATGAAGGACATGCTCCGCTTCCTCATCGCCCGCGACACCATGCACCAGAACCAGTGGCTCGCGGCGTGGGAGGAGATGGGCGGACGCGAGAACCATCCCATCCCCAACAACTTCCCGCAGGAAGAGGAGCTGTCGGAAGTCGCTTACGCCTTCATGACCACCGGGATCGACGGCACGCCGCCGCCGGTCGGACGGTGGACCGAGGGCCCCAGCGTCGACGGCCGCGGCCGGTTCCAGACCCGCAAGGCCGAACCCGTGGGCGCCGTGCCCGATCTCGGCCCCGCCACCCCCGATTCTCCGGTCCAGAAGAACCAGATGGGCCGACCGGGCGAACAACCCATGGTGAGCGTGGGCCGGTTCGTCCGCAACACCGAAAAACGGATCGCCGATTCCCTCCGGTGATCCATCAGACTCTCTCCTCTCTCTCGAACCCGGGCCGACGCCCGGGTTTTTTTGCTTTCCTATCTTGACACAGACCGCCCATATACCTTACTATAACCAAACGAATCAGAACGCGTGCCCCGACTTTGAAAGCGGGGTTGCAATCTTGCGCGTAGATTGAAAGCAAAAGCCGATCTTCTTTCAATCCAATGGCCCTCTCCGCCCCTCCCAGCATGCTTCCGGAACGGTTCGGCCCGGACGCCCCGGGCCGGCTAGTGCCGGTCGTGCTGCGCCGGGTGCGCCTGGAGCCCGGCGCCGGCCGGGCCGGACGCGACGAGCGGGTCCACACCCACGCCTTCATCCCCAACCCCCTCCCGCCCCGGCTCGACTGGCGGGCCATCAAGGCCGACCTGTTCGACGACCTCGCCGGCGCCCAGGCCGCCATGGCCCGCGTCAACGGCCTGACCCAGGGCGTGCCCAACGCGGGCATCCTGCGCCACGCCCTGTGGCTGCGCGAGGCCCGGCTTTCCTCCCAGATCGAGGACGTGCACACGACCGCCCTGGACATGGTCCTCGCAGGCTCCGGCGTCGCCGGCACCAACCCCGCCAAGGAGGCCTGGAACGCCGTCGAGGCCGTCCGCACCGGCCTCGAGTCCGACCTGCCCTTCAGCGCCCGGCTCATCCGCGACATGCACCGCGCCCTGCTCGTCGGCGTCCGCGGCCAGCACTCCAGCCCCGGCGAGTTCCGCGACGGCCTGGTCTACATCGGCTCGCCCAACGACCCCACCGACGCCCGCTACATCCCCCCGCCCCAGCGCGCCGACGACCGCGCCGTCGACCGGCTCATGGCCGACCTCGAGCGCTTCGCCAACACCGACTGGCCCGAGATCCCCCCCGTCGCCTGCGTCGCCATGATGCACTACCAGTTCGAGGCCATCCACCCCTTCCGCGACGGCAACGGACGCATCGGTCGCGCCCTCATCCTCCACCAGCTCTGCCGGCGCGGCCTGCTCGACGTCCCCGTCGTCTCGCCCAGCGGCCACTTCCACCGCCACCGGCGCGACTACACCGACCTGCTCTTCGCCGTCTCCGCCGACGGCGCCTGGACGGATTGGATCCGCTTCTTCACCCGGGGCCTCGCCGCGGAGGCCGTCACCGCCCGCGTCCTCGCCGAGCGCATCATCGCCCTGCACCGGCGCTGGACCGACGCCCTGATCGCCCGCGACGCCCCCGCCCGGCTCCTGCGCCTGCTCGACAAGGTCTTCGAGCACCCGGTCGTTTCGGCCCGCTCCGCGTCCGAACACCTGGGCGTGAGCAACCCCACGGCGCGCAAGGACGTCGAACTCTTCGAACAGGTCGGCATCCTCGCCCCCACCTCGGACGCCGCCTACGCCCGCACCTGGTACTGCCCGGAACTGATGCGGATCATCGAGACGGAGGGCGTGATATCCGGCGCGTCGACGGCCTGATCGCCCCGGCGAGAAACTTTGTTCCCGCGGAATTTGTGGCCGGTGGCAGGTGCGTTCGCGGTACACTGGCCTCGGGAGGACCCATGCTCGCGACACTTGCGCTCCACGCCGTGTTGATCGCCGCCGCACCGGATCTGCCGGTGTTCTCCGACGCCACTTTCGACGAGGCCGTCGCCAGGGGCTGGCCCAGCATGTCCATGGTGCTGGTCGTTGGGAACGAGCAGTACACGCAGACGGATTGGCAACGCTCGGATTGGGCCGATCCGGACGCGACGAAATATTTCCAAAGTAAACACGTCCGGGTGGTTTACGCCGACGTCGACGAGCACCGCGCGGCGTGCTGGCTGCTCGATCTCGACCGGCTCCCGGCGGCGATCGTTTTCACCGGCGGGGAGGAACGCGGACGGCGGTACGGCCTGACGTCGGGCGAAGCCAAGAAACTCGTTGAATGGCACGAACTGCTCCGGTCGGGCTCCTCGCCCGCCGCGAAACTCCGCGAGCGCATCGCGGCCGAGCCGGACAACGCCCAGCTGCGTGGTGAACTGATCAATGAGTTGAACCAGGCCGGCGACGAACTCGGCGTGCACACCGAGATCGCCTGGTTCCTGACGCACCCCGACCGGTTTGACGACGTGTCCGAGCGGCCGGCGTCGGAGGCGGAAGTGCGGGGCGGCCTGCTGTGGTTCGTCGGCGGCCTGCGCGAGCGGCTCAACCTGTGGGGCGCGGAACCAACGCAGGACGGGGCCGAGAGCCGCGTCGGGAGCTCGCCGCGCACCTGGTCCGAGGTCGAGGGCCTCGCCGCCCTGCCCGACGCCGAGCAGGAGTCGCTCCGCCTGACACAGGGCCTCGCCCGGCTCGCGCTCGAGGTGCGCGGCGTGCTGCAAGCCCGCGTCGACGCCGGGACCGCGACCGACCGGGACCGATTCGTGCTGGAAGCGCTGGCGGCGTCGCCCGAACGGTTCCAGGCCATGCTGTCACAGGAATCCGAGCGTCAGAAGGCCGAACCGCCGCCGCCCTGACCCGGCTTGTCCGGCGCCCCGGTCGGGACGGGACCCACGAGCGGTGGGGCGATCGACCCGCACTCCGGGCACGGGCCGCCCTCGGGCAGCAGGCCCGTGAGGTCGTAGCCGCACGACTGGCAGCGGTGGGGCTCGAAGATCTTGTGCCGCCGACCCATGACCGTACCCACTACCAAGATGGCCGCCGCCACACCGAGCACGCCCCAGCCCGGGCCGATCAGCGCCCCGGCCATCCCCGTCAGCGGCGCCGCGATCGTGATGGGGGGCAGGCACCGCGCCAGATTCCGGTCGTTGAGGTAAACCGATAGCCACGCGCCGGGGATCGAACCGACCACCGCGCCGATCACGAACCCGAGAGCGCCCACCCAGCCGACGTGCAGGAACGCATCCGGGTCGAGCGCACCCCCGTCCAGCACGGTCGAAACGAACATCACCAGCCCGCCCGACACCGCGCCCACCGCCGTGCAGAACGCCAGGACGGCGTCCCCCCGCTGGCTCCCCGTTGCCATGTGTGGGTGCCACGCGGGATCACCGGCGGCGGCACGCAGAGCCAACCGGCGCGCCAGCGTCACCAGCGGCGCCAGCACCAGAAATGACCAGACGACCAGCACCATCAAACCCACCTCGGGAAACGGCCCCCACGCGCCGGCTCCGATGAACGCCGCGCCTGCCAGCGCCACCCCCGCCGCGACAACGGCTCCGCACACGATGCGTGCGCCCCGAACCGCCCACGACAGCGCGTCGCCCGACCACGCCATGAGGCACGCCCCAAGCAACGCTGACACCAGGAACGGTGCGCCCGCGATCATCGCGACGGGGCGTACGTTCGCTGGCCATGCCACCACGCACAACCAACACAGCGACGCCCCAAACAGCGTTGCCCAAACCACCGCCAGCCAAGAGAGCATGCGCCAAGGCACCGCGAACCCGGGAACCGTGGAGCGGCGCAGCCGCTCGCTCTCCCCCCGCTTCCTCACGCCCCGCCTTCCCACCGCGTTTTCAGCCCGTGGGGCACCTTCAGCAGGTCCAGCAGTTTGCCCGCGACGAAGTCCACGATCTCGCCGACCGCCGTCGGCAGGAGGTACAGCCCCGGGTTGGTCGGGCACACGATCGCCCCCGCCAGCGTCAGCGTCCGCATGTTCTCGATGTCGATCAGGCTCAGCGGCGTCTCGCGGTGCGCGATCACCAGCGTCCGGCGCTCCTTCAGCGTCACCATCGCCGCACGCACCAGCAGGTTGCTCCCCGAGCCCGACGCCATCGCCCCCAGCGAGGCCGACGAGCACGGCACGACCACCATCCCGTCGTGCAGGAAGCTCCCGCTGGCGATCACCGCGCCCACGTCCTTGTTGGGGTGGATCGTCAAACGCCCGGCGTACCCCGCCCCGTCCGACGCGCTCAGGTGCGGGCACAGGGCCCCCAGGCTCACCTCGCGCACGCCCAGCTCGTCGAACAGCAACCGCCGCCCGTACTCGGTCACCACCAGGTGTACGGCGTGGCCCCCGAGCAGCATCTGCTCGATCGTCCGCACCGCGTACGCCGCCCCCGACGCCCCGGACACCCCCACGACGAACGTCCGCCCGGACGGCTCCGGGAGGGTCGCGGGCGGCTCCGAACGCGGCACGTCCATCGGCATGGGCCATCATACAGGCCCGCCCGCGGGCCACCCCGGACGACGCCGGACCCCGCGCCGGGCGCCGCCGCTGCCCGCCGCACCCGGACCCGGGCCCCGCGGCCCGCTTAGAGTCTGCGTCGAGGCCCCCACGCGGGGCCCGGGAGGTCAACACATGGGCCCACGCCGCCAGCTCATCCCCCTGTCCGCCGCGTTGCTCGGCGCCCTGCTCGCCCCCCTCGCCGGCTGCACGAGCTACACCAGCGTCCCCGGCCCCGAGTCCCCGCTCGCCGGCGACAACCCGAACGCCCGCCAGGCCGCCCGCGCCACGGAAGCGGCCCTCCAGTGGGTCATCCAGCGCCACCCGGTCCAGGGCCCGTTCGTGCTCAACCTCCCCGCCGGCACCTCGCTCGAAACCGCCGAGGCCATCGCCCAGGCCGTCGGCCCCATGGCCCAGCTCCCCGACGAGGCCACCGGCGACCTGCCCGTCTACCACGTGTCACGCGTCTGGATCCGCCTGTCCGACGCCAAGGTCGACGTGGTCTTCCCCTCCACCGACGGCCTCGGCCGGCCCGTCCAACGCGGCGTCACCGCCTGGATGAACGCCGGCGTGCGCCCCTGGCGCGTCTCCCGAGGCCAGTACTGGTCCCCCGGCACCGTCCCCGTGCCTCCACTCTGGACGCCCATCCCGCAGGCCGAACTCGACGCCATCGCCCAGGCCGAAAAGGCCGCCCGCGAGCAGGCCGAGCGCGACGCCCGCGCCGCCCAAACCCAAACCCAGCCCCAGCCCGAAGCGGCCCCGGAACCCGACGCGCCGGAGCCCGCCGTGGAGCTCGACGGCTCCGAACCCGCCCAGGGCGACGGGGCCTGACCCGTGTGGGACGGCCCGCACCTGCTCAGCACCCACGACCCGGACCCGGCCGAAGCGCGGGCCGTCCTCGACCGCGCCCGTGACGGCGCGCCCGCGCCGGACGCCCTCGCCGGGCGCGCCGTCGCCACCGTCTTCTTCGAGGACTCCACCCGCACCCGGGTTAGCTTTTCCCTCGCCGCCCAGCGCCTCGGCGCCGCCACCGTCGACTGGTCCAGCCGCGGCTCGTCGGTGTCCAAGGGCGAAACCCTCATGGACACCTTCTGGACCATCGAGTCCATGGGCTTCGACGCCGTCGTCGTCCGCCACCAGGACAGCGGCGCGGCGCGCCTCCTCGCCGAGCACGCCCGCTGCGCGGTCATCAACGCCGGCGACGGATCCCACCAGCACCCCACCCAGGCCCTCGCCGACGCCCTGACCCTCGGCGAGTCCTTCGGCCGCACCGACTGGGATTTCCGGGGCGTGCGCGTCGCCATCGTCGGCGACTGCGTCTCGTCCCGGGTCGCCCGCTCCAACGCCGGGCTGCTGACCGCCCTGGGGGCCCGGGTCACCCTGGTCGGCCCGCCCCCGATGGCCCCGCCCGAGCTCGGCGAGGCCCTGGGCTGCCCCGTCCTGCACGACCTCGACGCCGCGCTGGCCGAGGCCGACGCCGCCATGATGCTCCGCATCCAGTTGGAGCGCGGGGCGGGCGCCCTGCTGCCGGAAGGGTTCGACTACCACGGCGCCTTCGGCCTGACCCGAGAGCGGGCCGAGCGGATGAAGCCCGGCGCCGTGGTGATGCACCCCGGGCCCATGAACCGGGGCGTGGAGATCGAGGGCGTCGTGGCCGACGGCCCGCGCTCCGTTATCCTCCGCCAGGTCGCCGCGGGCGTGCGCGTCCGCGCCGCCGTCCTGGAAGAGGCCGTCCGCCGCCTGGCCACCTACCCTCGGCCATGACGACCGAGCGTCACCCACGCCTCCCAACCGACACCGACGACGGCATGCTCCTGGTCATCTCCGGACCGTCCGGGGTGGGCAAGACCACGATCACACGCGCCGTCGAACGCTCCATCCCCGGCTCGGTCTTCTCCGTCAGCGCCACCACCCGCGCCCGCACCGAGGCCGACGTGGACGGCGTCGACTACCACTTCGTCGACGAGGCCCGCTTCGACGAGATGGTCCGCGCCGGCGCGTTCCTCGAATGGGCGGGCGTATTCGGCAAGCGCTACGGCACGCCCCGGGCCTGGGTGGAGGAGCAGCTCGCCCGCGGCCGCCTGGTCATCCTCGAGATCGACGTCGAGGGCGCCAAGCAGGTCAAGAGCGCCATGCCCGAGGCCTTCGGCGTCTTCATCCTCCCGCCCAGCGAGGAAGAACTCTGGCGCCGGCTCCACAACCGCAAACGCGAGGACGAGGCCCTCATCCGCCGCCGCTTCGCCGAAGCCCAGCGCGAGATCGCCGAGGCCCACCGCTGCGGCGCGTACGACCGCTTCATCGTCAACGACGACCTGGACCGCGCCATCGACGAGGCGGTGGGCACGGTCGTCGCCGAGCGCGCCCACCGCCGCGCGAACCGGGCGTCGTCCCGGACGGACTGACCGCCTCACATCCCGCCGTACATGAACTCCTCCTGCACGACCTTGCCGTTCTTGACGGTGTAGACGCCGATCTCGCGGAACCGCGTGCGGGGCATCGAGCCGTCCTTCGACTCGACGTCCATCTCGAACTCCACCGCGAAGCCCGTCGCCCCGACGAACGGGCCCGTCGCGCGGGCGCTGTGGACCACGTGGGCGTCCATCCACGCCCGGCACTTGGCCCCGATCGCCTTCACCCCGGCCCACGACTCGCCCGAGCCCTCGATCGAGACGAAGCGCGGGTGGAAGTGCCGCTTCCACAGCTCCGTGTCCGGCTGCATGGCGTTGAAGTGCTCGACCAGGGCCCGCCCGATCTCGCCCGGCGTCGCGCCCCGCCCGGACGAAACCTTCTTCGGCCCGCTCGCCCGGCCGGCGGCCTTCCTGGCCGTCTTCTTCGCCGTCTTTTTGGCCATCGGCCGGGCCGTCGACCGGGCCGCCTTCCGGGCCGGGGCCTTCGCGGCGGCGCGGGCCGGCTTCTTCGCCACCTTCGCGCTCTTCTTCGCCGTCTTGCGGGCGGTCTTTTTCGCGGTCTTCGCCATCGGTTCTCTCCTGTGTGTGAGGGGTGGGGGGGGTGGGGGGTCGGGTCCGACCGTCGCCCCCGCGCCATGGTGTACCCGGGCCCCGGTCGGTACGCAAGACGGACTCCACCGGCCGCCCCAACTAGGATGCGGCGTGGACGATCCCCGCTTCCGGCCGGACGGGCGCACCAACCGCGAGCGCATGCTCGCCGGCGATCAGTACATCGCCGACGACCCCGAGCTGCTCCTGGCGTGCGAGCGGGCCGCCGGGCTGACCGACCGATACAACGCCACCGCCGCGGACGACCACGCCGGGCGCGACCGCATCCTCCGGGAGCTGCTCGGCTCGGTCGGGGAGGGCGTCGTCATCCGCCCGCCGTTCCGTTGCGACTACGGCTCGCACGTCTTCATCGGCGACCGCACCTTCGCCAACTTCGGCCTCGTCGCCCTGGACGTGGCCCGCATCACCATCGGCGACGACGTGCAGATCGGCCCCAACGTCCAGCTGCTCACCCCGACCCACCCCCTCGAACCCGAACCCCGCCGGGCGAAGTGGGAGGGCTCCGCCCCCATCACCATCGGCAACAACGTCTGGCTCGGCGGCGGCGTGATCGTGCGCCCGGGCGTCACCATCGGCGACGACACCGTCGTGGGCGCCGGCGCGGTCGTCACCCGCGACCTCCCGCCCCGGGTTCTGGCCGTGGGCAACCCCGCCCGGATCATCCGGACGCTGTGAAGCGTACGTTCAACGTCGTCGGCCAGGCAGGTTCACGCAAACCGGGTTAGCCGAGGCCTGAGGCTCACCGCACCGTCAGCGTCGGGCGTGTGCGCCCCTGCTTGAGGTTGGCCAGGTTGACCTGCCCCTCCAGGTTGCGCACCAGGTTCTCGAACGCCGCGGGCAGGGCCGCGCCGCCCGCCCGCTCGGGCTCGAAGTTCGCCGAAGGGTCGCCCGAGTCGGAGTTCCGCCGCAGCGCCGTGTTGATCGGCACCGAGCCCAGGAACGGCAGGCCCAGGCGCTGGGCCATCCGCTCGGCCCCGCCCCGCCCGAAGATGTCGTATTCCTTGCCGTCGTCGCCCACGAAGAAGCTCATGTTCTCCACGACGCCCAGGATCTCGACGCCCAGCTGCTCGAACATCTTCGCCGCACGCACCGCGTCGTCCTGCGCCACCTTCTGCGGCGTGCACACCACCACCGCGCCGGTCAGCTTGAGCGACTGCGCCATCGTCAGCGGCACGTCGCCCGTGCCCGGCGGCAGGTCGATGACCAGGTAGTCCAGCTCGCCCCAGCGCGTCCGCTCCGTCAGCTGCGTGAACGCGCCGTGCGCCATCGGGCCGCGCCAGATCAGCGGCTTGTCGGGGTCGACGAGCTTGCCCATCGTCACCGCCTTCACGCCGTGCACGAAGAACGGCTGCAACGCCCCCTCCAGCACCATCTGGTCCATCCCGCCGAGCCCCAGCATCGTCGGCAGCGAAGGACCGTAGATGTCACCGTCCAGCAGGCCCACCGCGTGCCCCCGGCGCGCCAGCCCCACCGCGAGGTTCACCGACACCGTCGACTTGCCCACGCCCCCCTTGCCCGCGCCGACCGCGATCACGTGCGTCACGCCCTCGATGCCCGAGCCCGCGCCCGCGCCTTTCGTCTGGCCCGCCCCCCCCTGCGCCCCGCCCGGCTCGCCCGCGGCCCCGAACCGCGCCACCGTCTTGCCCGCGTGGTTCACGAACTCGATCCCCAGCGCGATCTCGTCCTCCCCCGCGGCCATCGCCCCCGCCCGCACCACCTGCTCGACCCGCCGCGCCAGCGCCGCCACCGTTTCCGCCGGCGGCTCGGGATCGTTCGGGCCCGACACCAGGCTCAGCTTCACCAGCGCGTGCCGCTCGCACGCCGCCACGCCCACCACCGCCTCGCGCGACACCAGGTCCCCGCCCCCCGGGTGCTCGACCGCGCGCAGCCACTGGCGGATCTGATCCTTGTTCAGGCCCACGGCTCCTCCTTGGTTCCGGTCGCGTCCGGCCGAAAACCGGCCCGCGGACGCCCACGGGCGCCGCCCGTGCCCGTGATCCTAGCGGCCTCGCCCCCCGCTCCCCCCGACCCCAACAATCGCCCGTGCCCCAGCTTTGGTGGACCATCACGCTCGCCTGGCACGCGCTGCTCTCGCTGGCCGCGTTCGCGATCTACAGCTGGGACAAACACGCCGCGATCCGGGGGGCCCGGCGCATCCCCGAAGCCCGCCTCCACCAGCTCGCCCTCCTCGGCGGCTGGCCCGGCGCCCTGCTCGCCATGCGCCTGTTCAAGCACAAGCGACGCAAAGCGGCCTTCATGCGGGTATTCTGGGCGACGGTGGTGGGGCACCTGGCGATCGCCGGCCTGCTGGTCTACGCGCTCCGCTGACGCCGGTCAGTTGTCGTCGAAGTAGTCGTTGTCGAGCTTCGACACCTTGTAGACGGTCGCCACCGTCACCCCCACGCCGTGAGCGATCATCAACGACGCCAGCCGCTCCCCGTCGATCAGCACGATCCGCTTCTGAATCTGCCGCACGTAATCGATCGCGCCACTCGCGAACGACGAAGTCGTGATGAACACACCCTTCGACGCACGCTCGCCCTCCAGGCTGCCGGCAAAGGCCTGCACGTCGGTCCGCTGCACGGTGTTCTGCCACCGCTTGGCCTGAACGTACACCATGTCGAGCCCCAAGGCGTCTTCCTTGATCACCCCGTCGATGCCGCCGTCCCCGGATTTACCGACGACCTGCGCCGCGTCGCTGCGGGAACCGCCGTACCCCATCGCCACAAGCAGATCGACGACGATCTGTTCGAAGCGCGCTGGATGGACCGAAGCCAATCGCTCGCCAATCTCGGCGGTCAGGGCCTTGTGCAGCTCCTGAACACCCTGCTCGATCAGCTCTTCCGGAGTGATCGTGGTCTCCTGCAATACCTCGGCCCCGCCGTTATCCTGCTGCCTGGCCCGACGGAACTGCTGGTACTCCTCGAACTGAGAGAGCGTCTCGTTGCTGACGCCCTCCGGATGGTCGGCCGCCAGCTTCCTGCCACGCGCCGTGATGCGGAACAGCCCGCGTCCGGGCTTCTCCAGGGCGCCAGCCCTCGTGAGGTAGGTGATAGCCCACCCAACCCGGTTGTACAGCTTGGTCTGCGACCCGCTCGGCAGCATTTCCTGCCGGCCCTGCTCGCTGATGTCCAGCTCATCCGCGAGTTTGTCAACCGCTTCCGACAATTTGTGGTCGAGCCCGTCTGAAGCTAGTCGCAGCACCGGCAGCATGAACGCCTGGTAATTAGGAACGCTCACCGCCCCGCCCCCACGCTCACGCTCACCGGCACATAGGTCCGCTTCACCCGCGCCTCGAACTCGTCGCGGTACTTGTTCATGATCGTCCGGGTCGCCCAGTTGTTCCCGTCCGCCAGGCCGCAGATCGTCGTGCCCGGCATCGAGCCCATGCTCGTCGCGATCTCCAGCGCCAGGTCCAGGTCCTTCGTCCTGGCGTCCCCCTCCTCGATGCGGCATAGCAGCTGGTACAGCCACCCCGAGCCCTCGCGGCAGGGCGTGCACTGACCGCACGACTCGTGCTTGTAGAACCGCGCGATGTTCCGCGCCACGGCCACCATGTCCGTGTCCTCGTCGAACACCGTCGGCCCGGCCGTCCCCAGCCCCAGCACGTTGTACTTGCGCCCGATGTCAAAGTCGAGTTCCGCCTCGTACTGGTCCGGCCCCAGGATGCCCATCGACACGCCGCCGGGGATGGCGCCCTTGAACTTCTTGCCGTGGCGCATGCCGCCGCAGTAGTCCTCAACCAGCGTCCGCAGCGGGATGCCCAGCTCGAGTTCATAGCAGCCGGGCTTGTTCACATGACCCGAGACGCCCATCAGCTTCGTGCCGAAGCTCGGCGGCCCGCCCACGCTCGACTCCACCCCCTGCTCCATGAACGCCTTGGCCCCCCGCTCGATGATGAACGGCAGGTGGCACAGCGTCTCGACATTGTTGATGATCGTCGGCCGACCGAACAGGCCCTTCACCGCCGGGAACGGCGGCTTGATCCTGGGCCACCCGCGCTTGCCCTCGATCGCCTCCAGCAGCGCGGTCTCCTCGCCGCAGATGTACGCCCCCGCCCCGCGATGCACATAGCAATCACCCACAAACGCATCGCCCGACGCGTTGGACCCCTGGTTGTGAATCCCCTTGGGCCCGAAGATGCCGTGGGAATATGCCTCCTTGAGCGCCTCCTCCAGCACATGGGCCTGGTGGTGATACTCACCGCGGATGAAGATGTACGCCCGGTCCAGCCGGCACGCGTACATGCAGATCGCGATCCCCTCCAGCAGCAGGTGCGGATCGAAGTCCATCAGCAGCCGGTCCTTGAACGTCCCCGGCTCGGACTCGTCCGCGTTCACCGCCAGGTACCGGTGCCCCCCGTCCGGCGGCGGCAGGAAGGTCCACTTCAGCCCCGTCGGGAACCCCGCCCCCCCGCGCCCCCGCAGCATGGACGCCTTGACCTCCTCCGTCACGTCCTTGGGCGCCATCGTCAGCGCCCGGCGCAGCCCCTGGTACCCGCCCGTCTTCACGTACTCGTCGTACCCGACGATCCGCCGGTCACGGATGTCCCCGAACGGCGGCGTGGGGATCCGCTTCAGCAGCACGTGCTCGGTCAGCGTGTTCTCCCAGGTCTTCTTGGGCATCGCGGGCGGCTCCGGGGGGTCGGAGGAATCAGGCTTGAACGGGGTTCGTCAGGGGCGAACCGATCGATTCTAGGGAGCAGCAGTGGGACGGGCTTCCAGCCCGTCACCCCCCGGTGCCGTGCCTTTCGTCCACCAAAAGCACGCCCCAACCCCATCCCACCAGCCGCCCGCCCGATCTCCCGCCCTCAGCCCCGAAGGGGCGCCCCGCCAGTTGCCACGGGCGAAGCGCAGCGCAGCCCGTGGAACACCCACCCCCCAACGCACTCACCCCGGAGGGGTGACGGCCCGCGACATCTCCAACCTCCCCCGTGCGGTGCTTTTCGCCCTCGAAGAGCACGCCTCCGGAGCCCGCACACCCCGTCTCGACAGGATAAATGCGCCCATGCGAAAGTCGGATCAGAGCATTCGACTCGTCTTGGCCCGAAATGTGCGTGAAAGGCTTGCAGACGATCAGTTATTCGGTTATTGTTCGCAAGGAGTGGCGATGGCAGCGGGATCACGCATCGAATGGACGGAGTGCACCTGGAACCCGGTCGCGGGATGCACCCCGGTTTCGCCCGGATGCCTCAACTGCTACGCCGCCAGAATGGCGCTTCGGCTTCAGAACATGCCCAACGGCACCGGGGACAAGTACCGCGGCACAGCCAAGCGGGCCCGTGATGGCCGCCCCGTCTTCGCTGGCAAGATCACCCTCGACGAAGCCTCCTTGGACCTGCCCCGACAGTGGCGGCTCGGGCGGATCATCTTCGTCAACTCGATGAGCGACCTGTTCCACGAGCAGGTGCCGCTGGACTTCATCAAGCGGGTCTTCGCCGTCATGGAGTCGTGCCCGCAGCACACGTTTCAGGTGCTGACCAAGCGGCCGGAGCGTGCGCTCGAACTGGCGAGTGAACTGAAGTGGGTCCCCAATGTGTGGATGGGGACCAGCGTGGAGACCGCCCGCTACTACGAGCGGATCCGGTTGCTGCAGAGTATCCCGGCCAAGGTTCGGTTCCTGTCGTGCGAACCGCTCCTCGGGCCGCTCCCTCGCATGCCGCTCAAGGGAATTCATTGGGTTATCGTCGGCGGAGAGTCGGGTCCAGGCGCAAGGTCCATGGAGGGCGGTTGGGTCCTAGAGATCAAGCGCCAGTGCGACGAGAAAGGTGTGCCGTTCTTCTTTAAGCAGTGGGGAGGGGTGAACAAGAAGATCACGGGCCGTGAACTCGAAGGTCAGACTTGGGACGAAATGCCAATAGTCGCCCAGGCGGTTTGAAAAATGACACACGCTGCAGGATCCGAATTTTTCGACAGCAAGCGCTCATGGAGCAAGCGAAAAGATCGGATCCTCGGGTCGTATCTAGCCGCCTACTTGCCCAAAGTTGCCACACAAGGCCTGCCCATATTGGTCGTGGATGGCTTTGCCGGGCCGGGCAAGTTTAAAGATGGATCACCTGGCTCACCGTTGATCATTGCACATGCGATTCAATCGAGCGGTAAGCCAGCGAAACTTTGGGCGATCGAGGCCAACGAACATTCTGCGAGAGAGCTGGCTGATTTGCTTTCTCAATTCGACTTCGTGACTTGCAAACACACCGACTTCCTCAGTACTCTTCCGGATATCCTGAGCGAAGTTCCGTCCCACTCTGTTTTTCTGTACCTCGATCCATTTGCGATCAAAGGCCTGAGTCTCCGGTCACTTGCACAGATTTTTCAATGGCTGGAACGACGAAAAAGCGTCGAGGTGTTGATCAATTTCAATGCCACTGCGTTCGCTAGATGTGCCCGAGCAGCAATGAAGACAGAAACGGGCGATGAGCCCGAAGATGAGAAGATATTCCGTTCTATTACAAAGGATGAACTATCCGATTTTGCCGGCGGCGACTGGTGGGAGGGTGTCGTAGAAAAGCGTCTCCCATTCGCCAACGAGGTCGCCGAGTTGGTGTCGGGATACTGTTCGCGACTTCGCAAACATTTTGCGGAGGTGTGCTTCCACGAAATCCGCGAGCACATTAATCATGTTGCTCCCAAGTACGTGCTGGTCTTCGCCTCTCGTCATCCTGACGCATTACTATTAATGAACGATGAAATGGTAAAGAGTCGCGATGCGCTCGTAGATGAAAGCCGAGACAGAACAAGCTTCCTCTTTGAAACTGCTCCTGTGACATTCGTACCGGACCCACACGAAGTCAGGGCAGTAGTGGGAGCGGAGTTGACCGCCAAAATGCGCCGGCGTGATCTGGTGATCAAGATTGTTCGCCTTCATTTTGGGCGATTCCCGACGGGTGAGATAAAAAGGGTAGTTTCAGAACAGATCAAAATCGGACGAATTCGCTCGTCTACCGGAAAGTCCCGTATAAACGACTCGGTAGAGATCTGGCCAGACGAATAGGAGCGGGTGCCGTGCAGACGGCGAAGCCTTCTGCACGCGAAATCGGTCACGCTCAGTGCTCGGTGCCGTGCTCTTCGTCCCAGAAGAGCACGCCTCGTCACCCCCAACCGCCCAGCCCCGATCCCGACGCCCAGGCGTGCTCTTGCCAAAGCCCAAGAGCACGGCACCGACGTCTGTAGCCCGAAATCTTGCCCCTATGTCCGCATCTGTGCGCCGTTTCGTGGACCTACCCCCCTTCCCCCTTGCACCCCCCGAACGACCCGCTACCTTCGGGCCATGGACACACACGAACTCACGAACGACCTGTTCAACGACCTGCTCGACCCCCGCATCCCCACCCTCGACGTCTGCCGCAGGCACGCCGTCCCCATCACGGACCTGCGGCGAATCCTCGCATCCGCCGAGTTCCAGGAAGCCGCCGAGGCCCTGATCGCCTCCGAGGAACTCCGCGCCAAGGCCCTCGCGCCCGACCGGCGCGAGCGCGCCCTGGCCACACTCGACGCCATCACCCGGCAGCAACCCACGACCCCCACCCACACCGAATGCATCCGCCGTGCGGCCAGCGCCCTGCTCCGCGCCGCCAAGGCCGAGCCCGCCCGCACCCCCGCACGCAGCGAAAACGCCCCCGAAGCCGAGCCCCAGGCGTCGCCCGACACACCCGCCGAGACCAACGGTTCAACCGAGCCCGACGCCCCCGCGCTGTCGGCCGCAGGCCCGAACGGCCCGCCCTGACCTCAGCCCGCGAACATCCGGCCCGCCGCCTCGCGCAGGTCGCCCCCGCCGAGCTGGGCCGCCAGGATCTCCATCATCTTCGCCGTCTCTTCCTTCGTGTTCACGTGCGGGTACGGCGTCTCCGGCTCCGCCACGCCCAGGAAGCGGCACAGCGGGCCCCACCCGTCCTTCGCGCGGAACACCAGCAGACGGTCCGCGGGCACGGAGCCCGCCACCTCCTCCGTGTGCCGCTCGAAGCAATCACGCATGAACGCCCGGTCGTCCAGCCGGCCCTCGAACAAGCGCCACACGTTCCGGTGCAGCATCTCGCCCATCGGCGTCGGGGCCAGCACCCCCGCCGCACGCGGGTTCAGGATCGTCGCGTTCACCGACTCGAACCACGAGTCCGGGTCCCGCACCGTCAGCACCACCTTCGCCTCCGGGTGGCGCTCCATCAGCGCACGCCAGTGGTTGCACACCGGCCAGTCCACCGTCGAGCGGTACCCCTCCAACGCCGCGTCCAGCAGGTCCTCGCCCGCGCCGATCCGCGACCACAGGGCCACGCGCTCCGGGTCCGGCAGCACCTCGCTCATGTGGTGGCACGGGCCGAACCCAAGCCGCTCCAGAGCCAGCTTCAACGACGCCGTCCCCGTCCGACCCCACCCCGCACCGATCACGCGCAAACCCATGCGAACCTCCCGTTGCCGCCCGCGGCGGACGCCCATTTTCCCACCCACCCGGGTGGGTGCCAGGCCCGACGGAGAATTTCCCTACCAACCCCCCGGATCACCCCCCGGCCCGCACCCGCCCGTGACACCCAAACCCCCGTCGCGAAACGGCTTCCGTTCGGGGTCGGGGCTGGCTTTTCGCCGGGGCGGGCATATGGTCTCACTTGGCCGCGCCGCACCCGCGGCCTCCGTTCAACCCCCTTTTCAACCCACTTTCAGGAAGGAGAGCCGGCATGCGTCGCGCTCAGCTCGTGAACAGTCTGGACAAGCAACGCGTCCTCGAAACCATCGAGCCCTCCGGCACGCCCCCGGACCACCTCGCCCGCCTCGTCGAACGCCTCAATGCCGCCCGTGAGGTCCGACCCGCCGCCGTGCCCCCCGACCTGGTGACCATGAACTCCGTCGTGCGCGTCCTCGACCCCGAAACCGGCGACGAGGACGCCTACGCCCTCGTCTACCCGGACGACCCCGCCAAGGACGTCGAGTGGATCACCGTCCACGCCGCCCTCGGCAGCGAGCTGCTCGGACGCTGGGTCGGCGAGGAGATCGAGTTCCGCTCCCGCCGAGGCACGCAGCGCCTGCTCGTCAAGGGCCTGGACTACCAGCCCGAAGCCGCCGGACACCTCCACCGCTGAACCACCGGGGCGCGTTCCGCCCGGAACGCGCCCAACAGGGAACCCCGAACGCGAGTGATGGAGGCCCGAGTGGCTCACAAGAAGGGCACGATCGTCGAGATGAGGATCAGGATGATGATGATCCACTCAAGGATCTCCATCCGTTTCGTGCTCGCCGCGTCGGCCACCTTCTGGTACACGCTCTCGGCCACGCCCAGCTTCCGCAGCACGCTCGCGTCCCACTGGCGCAGGTTCAGCCGGTCGCTCGCCACCGTGTACACCCGCGCCAGGTGCTGGTCGCCGATCAGCTTGATCGCGTTGTTCACGCCCTCGAACAGCAGCGCCGAGTCCGTCTGCAGCTCGGCGAACCGGCGGATCTGCCGCCCGGTCTGCCCGCCCGGCCAGAGGTTGGACGGCCTGGCCAGCATCCCCATCAGCTGGTGGGCCCGCTCCAGCAGCCCGTCCAGCTGCGTGTCCAGCAGCCGCATCTCCAGCAGCTCGATGTTCGCGTGCGTCAGCACCGCCAGCATGTCCGCCGGCTCGGGGTCGAACAGCAGGGCCGCGTTCCAGTCGATCACCGCCAGGTCGCCCGGCGTGTACCCGATCCGCGCCCCCAGCGTCTGGGCCACCCGCTCGGCGGACAGCTCCCCCCGCTCGGCCTGCAGCAGGCGCGCCAGCGCCGGCGCGTGCGCCTCGACCACCGCCGCCGGCGACCCCCCGCCCCAGTCGCTCACGGCGTACACCGCGTAATCCTCGGTCAGCACCGACACCGCGTGCCGGTCGATCGCGTTCCCCGCGTCCCGGCACAGCCGGTCCACCCGCCCCCGCGCGTCCGCCAGCAGCCCCCCGTGGTCGTACAGCGCCGCCCCCAGCTCGACCAGCGACTCCGGCGTGCCCTCGAACGGCACGCGGTACCGCACCGCCACGCCGCCGAAGTCGTACACGAAGCACTCCGCCGCCGCGTCCGTGGACCACGCGCCCAGCGCGATCGGGTCGCCCGACACGGCCACCCCGACCGGCGCGGGCTCGTACTCGAACCACGCCGGCGCCGGCCGACGCAGACGCATCGAGCGCAGGCGCGAGGACTCGGCCAGGCGCCGCTCCAGCGCCGCCAGGTCGACCTGGAAGCCCACGTCGAAGCAGAACAGGGCGTGGCAGGTGCCGACCAGGCGGGCCGCGGGCGTGCTCATGGGCAGACTGTACCAGCGCCCCGGCCCCGGGCCGCCACCCCGCCCCGCGCAGCCGGCGGTGGGCCGCCCGCCGGGCCCGCACCGCCGGCGCGTACACCCGCCCGACCAGGGCCCGGAACCCCCGTTCAGACTTCCGCACGCACACCTGGCAGCGGCCCGCCCGGTTCCGCGGATTCCCGGTTCGGGTGGGGTGTGTGGGGTCAGGGCTGGCGGGGGTCTGGGCCGGGGAGTTCCTTGAACTCGATCTCCTCGATGATGGTCCGGCGGAGGGTGACGGGGCGGCCGTCGATCTCGGCCCGTGTCTCTTCCGTGCTGCGGCTGACGGTGCGCTTGTCGGGGCCGGCCGGCTTGGCGGCGTGCCAGATGTGGCCGACGAAACGCCCCAGCGCGCGGGAGATCGGGATGTCCGGGCGCTTGGCGGCCATCGGGGGATGGTACCCGGGGATCGGCGCGGGCCGGGGCTCAGCGGCAGCGGCCCGCGAGGTTCCTGTTGTTGTGGATCAGCTCGTCGGCGCCGTCGGGGATGGCGTTGCCGTCGGCGTCGGCGCAGGTTTGCTCGCGGCCGGTGGGCAGGGTGTTGAGGGCGCCGGTGTCGCCGATCAGCACGGCGACGGTCGCGGGCTGGAGGGGGAAGACGTCGGTGGCGTCGACGGGGCCCGCTGTGTCGATGCGCAGGCCGCCCGCGGCGGTCCGCTCCACGGGGAGGACCATCCAGAACGCGCCGAGGCCAGGCGGCCCAGCGCGGGCGCGGTCGATTCCAGCGTGACGGCGACGCCGAGCCGCCCGCGCCCGTCGGCGTCGGTCACGAGCCCGTTGTGCGGGCAGGCGGGGTCGAGGCGCAGCAGGGCGTCCAGGCCGCCGCCGCGGAGGCCGAGGACGAACTCGGTCGGGACCGTGCGCGGATCCGTCTCTTCGTTGGTTGTCAGGCCGAGCGACCCGCTTTGGATGGTCAGGGTGTGGGATGCGCCCTCCGCCTCGATGGTCACGGTCCCGCCGGGCTCGAAGCGGAAGCCCCCGGCCGGGTCGGGCCGGGCGCGTGCCTCGATGGCGATGCGGTCGTCGAGCCCGAGGACCTTGTAGGCGTTCGCGGCGGACTCGCCGGGCCGCCACGCGGCCGGGCCGACGCCGGGTCGTTCGCGCAGGATCCGGTAGAAGTTGTCGAGCGCGTTCCTGACCGCCCGGTCCCGCCCGTTGCGCCAGGCGGCCTCCGCCGCGGTGAGGGCGTTCCTGAGGCGCGCGTGCCGGTCGTGGATCGAGACCAGGCGATCCCGCCACGCGTCCGCGTCGAGCGCACAGCCCCCGGCGTAGCCGAACGCCACGTCCGCGTTCAGGTCGTCCACGGCGTCGCATATCCGGGCGTCGAAGTCGCCTCGCCCGACCCCAGCGCTCAGCACGCACGCGATGCCGATCGGCAGCAGGGCCATGCGCTCCTCCCCGGGTCCGGGCACAACATACACCGGTCGGGGCCGGGGTTGCAAGCTTTCTTTCTCGTATCGGGCCCGGCGGGGGCGGGGGGGGGGGCGCAACGCACGGCTTGGGGCGGGCAACAATCGGGGGATGCGGCCGGTGTTTCGC
>CAYXFA010000033.1:0-36651 GCA_964464165.1 uncultured Phycisphaeraceae bacterium
GCTGTTGTTGACGGCAAACTCCCCCGATCGACCTGTGGATACCCCCCTTCGTCTCGCGTTCGAGAAGTTCGGCGCGAAGCCCAAAGCACCTCGAAGACTCCTCCTCCTCGCACGCCAACTTCACGAAGCAACTTGCTGCGCGGCACGGCTCCGAGTTCGCCGACCGCGCTCCGTATCGCGGGCGGAGAGGTGCGGCGTGATGAACCCCGAGAACGTCCACGCGACGCGGGCGCAACACGTCGCCCGCATGGTCCGGGATCGGATCGTGGCCGAAGCCCGGAAGGAAGTGCGCTCGCGCATCGAAGCGGCGGGCGGGAGGTGGAGCGATTGGGCCGGGATCGTGGGCGAAGCGCTGGCCGGGTTTCTGGAAACGGACGCGCCGCGACACGTCATCCTCTACCACGCGAGCCAACGGACCCACCCCATCTACTGGCGAGGCCGCGCGAGCGACGCCATGAACACCGCGACCCGCCGCGCCGTCCGGGCAATCGGCCCGCTCATGGCATATCAAGCCATGATCCGGGTTCTCGATTCGGTATGCGAAACCTTGGGCGAGTCGGCCCCGCTCGTGCAACGGCTCCGGGCCAATGACCGGGAGGGGCGTGGCGAATAGTCATAACCGTTAGGGCGGTGGGGGTAGTTGGGGAGGAGGCGTCTTAGGATCGTCCGTTCTCTGGGGAAGTGGCGGAGGATCAGGCTCGGCAGGGACAACATCGAAGAGACCCGGCCCGCCCTCACCGCGATCGGCTGGGCGGAATCCAAAGAGTTGCGAGACAGACCACACCCGCGAGCGCTTATCTACCACAGCGTCAACGTCAATGAGCAAGTTCTGATCCTGCCAACGCATCGCATCGCGGTACTGCTTCGGCAGGAGCCGAACGCGCAGATGTCGCCACGACAACCCGAACTTCACTTCGAGAGTGACTTCATGGCTTTGCTCGGTCGCGTCACTTGGTCGATCCTTGTGCAGGTCGGTGATATGCCCCCGGAGGAGTTCTCGCTCAAACTCTTCCGCCTTCTTCAGCCGGTCACGAACGCTTTGGGCGCGGCTGAAGATGAAGGGACCAAGATCAAGAGCAGCCGTCTCTTCGGGCTGCTGAATCACCGGGACGAGTCCGGGCGTCTCGTCCATCAGAGGCGCATATCGCATTCGCACTTCGGTCGTTGCACCAAGGCTGACACGCGGACGCAATCGTTCCACCGCGCTGGCGACGTTTCGATTAAGCGTAGGCGGGAGTGGCTCCGACGGGTCTTCGGACTTCTCACTCGACAGAAAGACAAGATTCTCAACGACAGCCCGAGTTGTCACCCTGCCGAAGGGTTCGCCGACTTCATCCCGTGCTCCGTTGGGATTGGTCGGGCAGAACACCTTGAGCACGAAGCTTCCGTACTCCGTCTGTCCAAATCGGCACTGATCCGCGAATGCCTTTGCGGATTCCGATACGTTGCGATAGTCCGTCTTCTGACTGGACACCCCGGCTGCCGTGTATCGGAGAAGGTCGTAGAGTGCGTGCATTGCCTCGTGCGTGTAGTTGAGCCGAAGGTGTCCCCAAGCCGTCTCCGGCGTCTCAATCCGATAGCGGAAGATGTCGGAATCCGGGAGAACAATCGAACCCACCACGTCATCAAGGGTGGTGGTCGATGTCGTGAACAACGCCGCGAGTTCATGCAAGCGCCGTGGGTAGTCCCGATCATCCTGCCTAAGCGGAACGAGAAGCACGTCCCCGGAGGTTCCTGCGAAGACTTCAACAACGCCTTCCTTCCCACCCGTGCGCCTGTAACCCCGCTTCGTCAAGAATCGCGCGACCGATGCCGGATCAACTCGCTTGAGAACCGCCTCAATGTCGGAGAGGTTCATCACAGCGCAGCCCCCAACTGCCGGGCAACTTCGCAAGCCTCGCGGTACAGGCGTAGCAAGGAGGCTGCGGATAGGCGATTTGCGACCGGAACGCGGATTGTCCGCGACCCGCGACGCTTTCCATTGGGCAGCGCCCGGAGTTCAGGAAGCCCCTTCAGGCTCACGAAGTACGCCTTGTCCCGGAACTCCGCGCACTCGGTGCCGGAGACGATCCAATGCGCCCTGGAGTGAGGGAGTGTGTAGAGCGCGAGGTAGATCGGCCAAATGCGATCACCGTCCCGGAGCCGGTCGTAGGTGGCCGAATCAACTCGGAAGTCGATTGCGCCGTCCACCACCTTCCAGTTCTCTGTCGCCTTGAGTTGGAAGCTGATGTAGAGGTTGGGGAAACGAAGGTTTCCGAACATGGGCTTGTCGGAGCCAACTTCGATGTCGATTCCCGAGTCCCACCGGGGGCGCTTGCTGTTCAAGCCCGCTTGCGCGGCGATGGCTTCGAGGTAGGCCACACTGACCCACTCTTTCGCCGTCGGCTCCGGGATGGCCTTGAGGGCTTCGATTCTACTCCTCCGCGTTCGGAACCAAAATGGTATCGGAACTGCGTCCGCCCCACTTGGCCCGTGGAAGGGCGGATGTAGCCACCGTGTAGCCACAAAGAAAAAGGCCCGGTAAAACCGGGCCTAGAAGCGAGGCGGACGGGACTCGAACCCGCAACCACCGGATCGACAGTCCGGGACTCTAACCAATTGAGCTACCGCCCCAAGTTGTCGCCCATCCGGGCCGGTGCGATCCGAAATGGGCCGGAATCGCCGTCAATCGTATGCCGGGCGGCCGTTCTGTCAACTTCAGCGGCCCGGGGTGTGTCGCGTTTTTCGCCGGTCTTTGGGGGCCGGCGGCGATCAGCGCGGGAGGCTGATGCGGTTCGGCGAGGGGTCCTGGATCCGCCAGGGCTGGCCGTCGGGCGCGACCTTCGTGCCGGCGAAGTAGAGCAGGACCACCGCCGCCAGCATGCACACGGTGCCGACGCACATCAGCGCCGTGTACACGTCGGGGGTCGGGCCGCGGGAGCGGGCCCCGCCGGGCATCTGCATGCCGAAGTTGCTCATGGCGTGCTCCTTCTGTGCGGGGTTGGCTCAGCGGTCCAGGCGGCTGAGGACGGAATCGCCGGCCTCGACGCTCTGGCCCGCGACGGTGTACGACATGCGCCCGATGGCGTGGTTCAGGTCGACCCGGAAGATGACCAGCTCGCCCAGGTAGGTCTGCCCGCGGTGAACGTACAGGCGGGAGTTCTCGCGGACGCGGTCGTTCGAGCCCAGGTTGATCTTGACCAGAAGCTGGCCGCTGGCGGGGTCGGTGGTGACCTCGTCGATCGAGCCGCGGATCTGGGCGCCCGGGATGGTGCTGGGGGCCGCGCGGGAGGCGTCGGAACCAGCGCCGCCGCGGGTGGTGGCGTCGGCCAGCGTGTTGCGGACCTCGGTCAGCTGCTCCTCGAGGGCGCGCTTGACCTGCTCGTAGACGATCACCTGGCTCTCGAGGTCGGAGAGCTGCTTCTCGAGGTCGAGGCGCTCGTCGCGGTAGTCCAGCTCGGCCTGACGCAGGCGGGACAGCTCGTTCTTGTACTCGTCGATGATGCGGGCCTGGGTCTCGACCGCCACGCCGAGCTCGGCGATCTTGGCCGTGATCGACTCGCGGGCCGCCTCGGCCGAGCGGAGGCCGATGCGAAGCTCGGAGTTGTCCGCCTCGAGCCGGCGGATGTCGGCGACGCGGCTGGCGAGCTCGTCGCGGGCCGCGGCCAGCTCCTCTTCCTTCGCCGCGACGAGCTGGCTGCTGCTGCTCTTCAGGGCGTTCATGTCGTTGACGGCCAGGTCAGCCCGGGCCATCGCGTTCCTGTAATCCGCCACCACGCGGTCCGCGTTGACCGTGTAGGAGATGGAAAGGGCCGCCATGAGGATGCTCAGCACCGCGGCGAACAGGACAAAGACCTTCGTGAGAATGTGCACGGTCTTGCTCCTCGACTCATGCCTGAACCAAACCCAAACCGGGCATCCGGCCCGCCCTGGAACGCATGGGGCGGAAGTGTAGCCGCCCGGCCCGGAGTCTGCACGGGACGGAGAACCCATCCACAGCGCCAGCCCGGGCCGTTCTCTACGCCCGTGTCAGCCGAGCGGATCCGCCCGGCGGGGAATGGGTCTCAGGGACGATCGGCCCGGGCCTGGGTCTGGGCGGAGAGCAGGTCGACCAGCCCCGCCGCCGCGGCGACCCGCACGAGTTCGGAGGGGTCCTCCAGCATGGCGACCAGGCTGGGCACGTGCTCGTTGCGGCCGGTGCGCCCGTACACCTTGGCCGCCAGCGCCCGGACCACCTCGGCGGGGTCGCTCGCGTAGCGGTCGGCGATGAAGCCGCCCTGGTCGAGGCCCATCTTGGCGAGGGCCTCGGCGATGGCCAGGCGGATCTCCGCCGGCATCACGCGGGGCTGGGAGTCGTCGGCCAGGTAGATGAGCTGGTCGATCGCGCCGCGGTCCTGCACCTCGCCGATGATCTGGATAGCCAGCGCGGTGGCCTCCAGCTCGTCCGGGCGAGCGGGGTACAGGGCCGCGCGGATGGCGTCCATGCTGGTGTCGTCGCCGAGCTTGACCAGGGCCTCGGCGATCTGCAGGCGGAGCAGGCGGCGCTCGATCTCCGAGGCGTCGCGGATCGGCGTCTGCCAGGCCTGGCGGAGCATCGGGGCGGCGGTGCGGTCGCCCATCTCGCCGAGCAGGAAGGCCGCGTGCGCCCGGACGCGGGGGTTGCGCGACTCCAGGACCAGGGTGGAAAGCTCGCTGGGGTCGACCGGCTCGCCGAGGATGAACAGGGCGGCCAGGGCCGAGGCGCGGACGAACTCGGACTCGTCCCGCGTCAGGTCGCGCAACGTCGGGGCGAGGGCCGCGATCCCGGCCCGGGCCGCGACCATCGCCGCGACCGAGCGGACGCCGGGGTTCTCGTCCTGCAGGCCCAGCGCGACGGCGGGCTCGGCCCGGAGGCCGGCCGCCTCGAGGCCCTCGATGGCGTTGGCGCGGACCTGCGCGTTGCGGCTGGCGGCCATCGACAGCAGACGCTGGATCGACTGCTCCCGCATCGACCGCTCGCGGGCGGCGTTGGTGCCCGGCGCGGGCTGGTGGGCGGCGGTGAACGCCGGGTCGGGCTCGATCTTGAACCCGCACCCCGGGAGAGCCCCGGCCAGCATGACGGAGAGCAGGGCAGCGGTCCCGACCGATCGAGCGGTGTGCATGCGTGATCCTCGCGTTCGGCCCACCCGGGCCCCCCGCCGGGCGACGGCCCGGCTCCTATTGATAGTTCACCCGACTACTTCACTCGACCCGGCCCGCCGGTTCGGTGGAATTTCGACGCCGGCCCAGCCACACGAGCACCGGCGCCCCGCCCAGGCAGACCCAGCCCGCCCACTCCCCCGACCGGGCGAAGGGCGTGCGGGGGGCGGCGGCCCGGGCCTCGACCACCACGGTCTCCGTCCGTCGGGGGGCGGTCCGCAAGACCACCCGGCCCTTCGCGTCGATCAGGCCGGACACCCCGGTGTTCGCGCAGCGGACCATCGGCACGCCCAGCTCGACGCACCGCCAGCGGGCGGACAGCTCGTGGGCCAGCCGGCCGCGGTCCGTGGCCCCGAACCAGCCGTCGTTGGTGATGTTGACCATCAGGACCGCCCGGCCGGTCCGGCCCGCCCGGTTCACGAGCGTGCGGCAGACGGCGGGCATGGTCGCCTCGAAGCAGATCGGGGTCGCGAGCTCCACACCGGGCAGGCCGGGCCGGTCGAGCGGGATGGTCCGCGCGGAGCGCCCCGGCGAAAGGGCGAAGGTCATCCCCTGGGCCCCGATCGCCAGCAGCCGCTCCTCCAGCCAGTCCCAGCGGGAGATGTAGGGCATGGTCTCGCCGAAGGGCGTGAGGTGGACCTTGTCGTACCACACGTCGGACACGCGCCCGTTGCGGAGCAGGAAGGCGCTGTTGTACATCGCCTCCGACTCGTACCGCACCGAATCGTCGATCACGATGTCCAGCCCGTCGTAGGCGACGGAGCCGACGAGCATGGGGATGCCGAGGGCGGCCTGCATCGCCAGCAGCTCCTCGACCACCTGCGTCGCGGGGACGGCCCGGCCGTAGTGGCCGATGGCCTCGAACTCCTCGGGCGTGGCGGGGTCGAGCCGCCAGATGATGCCGCGGCGGAACTCCTGCTCCAGCGAGCGCGGGTCCATCGTCCAGCCCGGGACGAGGCCCTCCGGCCAGACGATCAGCTCCGGGGGCGGGTCCTCGGAAGCGACGCGGACCGTCAGGTCGCGCATCTTCAGCCAGTCCATGAGCCGCTGCTCGACGGTCCAGGAGAGGCGGTTGTCCTGCGGCACGTTGGTCTGGACGACGCCCACGCGGACGGGCACGGCGTCGGGTCGGCTCCGACCGGACCAGAGCACCCCCGCCGCCGCCCAGAGGAGCATTACCCCAGCGATCGCGGCGGGCAGGCCCCGGCCGGACGAACGCCGGCAGACGAACCACGCGCCGGGCAGGACGGTCAGCAGGGAGACCAGCGAGACGCCGCCGAGGGCGGCGGGGGCCGCCAGGCCGGGGGCGTCGATCAGCGGATGGGCGGTGAGGTACCAGGGGTAGCCCGACCAGGCGATCCGCGCCCGGAAGAACTCGAGCCCGACCCACAGCACGGCCAGGCCGATCGCGGGGGGCACGCGCCGCGCCCGGACCATGACCGCACCCAGGGCGATGAAGGCCCACGCGTACAGGCCCAGGTACACGACGAGCGGGTACACGCCGGCGGCCGAGACGTTGGCGATCCAGCCGTGCGTCCAGACCCAAAAGGGCAGCACGCCCAGCATGGCCCAGAAGCCGGCGCTGAGCGGCGAGGCGCCGGGCCGGCGAGCGACGGCGAAGAGGGGGACCGGGGCGAGGAAGGCGGCCCACCACCACCCGAGGGGCTGGAAGCAGAGGGCGAACAGGGCCGCGTGCGCGAGGCCGAGGCCGAACGCGCGGAGCCTCGGGCCGGGTCGGGTCTGGGCCGTGCGTGCGGTCGGTTCAGGCACCGGAGTAGTCGATCAGGCGTGCGATCTCGCTGCGGAGCTGGTGGCGGTGCACCACCCGGTCCACCATGCCCTTCTTGAGGAGGAACTCGGAGCGCTGGAAGCCCTCGGGGAGCTCCTGGCGGATCGTCTGCTGGATGACCCGCGGGCCGGCGAAGCCGATGAGCGCCTTGGGCTCGGCGAGGATGACGTCGCCGAGCATGGCGAATGAGGCGGTGACGCCGCCGGTGGTCGGGTCGGTGAGGACGCTGATGAACAGGCCGCCGGCCTGGTCGAAGCGGGCCAGCGCGGCGGAGGTCTTGGCCATCTGCATCAGGCTCAGGCCGGCCTCCTGCATGCGGGCGCCGCCGGAGCAGCTCACGATGACGAGGGGCAGCTTGCGTTCGGTGGCGTGCTCAATGGACCGGGTAAGGATCTCCCCCACCACGCTGCCCATGGAGCCCATCATGAAGGTCAGGTCGAGGCAGGCCACCATCGCGGCGCGGCCCTTGATGAACAGCTCGCCGGCCTGGCAGCCCTCGTTCTGCCCCGTCTTGATCTGCTCGGCGCGGAGCCGGTCGGGGTAGGACTTGAGGTCGGTGAAGGAGAGCGGGTCCCTGGCGCGCAGGTTCGTGAACATGGGCACGAACGTGTCGGGGTCGGCGAGCTGGCGGATGCGCTCGGCGGCGCCGATCCGGTAGTGGTGGCCGCACTCCGGGCATACGTGCTGGTTCGATTCCATCTGGCGCCGGTAGATCATCTGGGCGCAGCCGGGGCAGCGCAGCCAGAGGCCTTCCGGGATCGACCGCCGTGCGACGGTCTGTTCCTGCTTGATGTCCGCCCAGGTCCGTGTCGCGGTTGGTGCCATCGGGTCGGTCCTCGCCGCCGCGGATCGGTGCCGCGGCGGGACGGGTTTGCGTCAAGCCGAAGCGGGCATCGCCTCGGGATTGAGATCGGCGATCGGGCGGGTCAGGGTCCTGATTTCACCCGCCGAGTCGGCCAGGGGCCAGTACGCCGACCAGGGCTCCTCGTTCAGGAGGGTCAGCAGCGCCGCCCAGAGCAGCGGGCGGACGGCGAGCCCCACCACGGGGCGCTCGCCCTTCATCTTTTCCATCGCCTTGCGCAGGGCGGCCATGGCGCGGAGGCCGGCGTCGCCGATCGACTCGCCCTCGGGCGGGCGGATGCGGTCGGGCTGGTCCCGCCAGGCCTTGAAGGTTGAGGGGCAGCGTCCTTCGAGCTCCTCCCTCAGGGAGCCTTCCCAAAGGCCCAGGTCCACGTTCGCGAGATCGTCGACCTTGCGAAGGCGGCAGCCGGCGGCCTCGGCGAGCAGGGCGCCGGACGCGTGGGTGGAGTCCTCCGGGCCGCAGAGCACCAGGTCCAACGGGGCGGGGAGGGTTCCGACCGTGGCCTTGACCTTCTGGTGGAGGGCGTCGGCGCCCGCGTCGGTCGCGGGGAGGTCGGATCGCCCGATAAGTCGCCCGGCCTCGTCCCACGCCGTCGGGGCGGCGGACAGCAGCACGAGGGTGACGGTGGTCGGTTTGGCCATGTCGAACGGACTCCAGCCGGGGAAATCTGTCCCGGAACCCACGCTCGGCGCCGCGGCGTGGGCCGGGCGCGCGGAGCCATAAGTCTATCAAGGAAAGCGGTTCGATGCCCGGGGCCCGCGTGCCCGGGCAAAGTTTGTAAGCACTATGTATGGGCCGCGTCCCGCACGCCCGTCCCAGCCGCCTCGCGGATGCGGGTGATCGCCTCAGCCCGCTGGGGGCCGGAACGGCCGAACAGGGCCGAACCGGCCACGAGGAGGTCGAAACCGGCCTCGATGGCCGCCCCCGCGGTGTCCGGGGCGATGCCGCCGTCGATCTCCAAGCGCTGGTCGGCGCGGAGCCCGGGCCGGATCATTTGGGCCTTTTCCAGCACGTCCGGGATGAAGGCCTGGCCTCCGAAACCGGGATAAACGCTCATCACCAGGACGAGGTCCACGGCGTCCAGGAAGGGCATGACCCGCTCGGCGGGGGTGTCGGGGTTGAGGACGATGCCGGTGCGCACGCCGGCGTCGCGGATGCGCCGGATCAGGTCGCGGGCCCTGGCGCCGTCGCGGACCTCCACGTGGAACGAGATCAGGTCGGCCCCGGCGCGGACGAAGGGGTCCACGAAGTCGTCGGGGTCGGTGACCATGAGGTGCACGTCGAGGAAGGCGTCCGGGCAGGCTCTGCGGACCGCGGCGCAGACGGCGGGGCCCATCGAGAGGTTCGGGACGAAGTGCCCGTCCATCACGTCGACGTGGAGGAGGTCGCCGCCGGCCTGGAGCGCATCGCGGCAGTCGCGGCCGAGGTCCGCGAAATCAGCCGCGAGGATGGAGGGCGCGATGAGCGGCAGGCGCGGGGGCGCGTTGAACGGGTCGATCTTCGCCATGCACAACTCTACTCGGGTCCGGGCGTTTCTCCGGCTCGGGCCGTAGGATCGGCGTCAGGAGACGGAGATCGCCCCATGACCGACGCCGAGCACTCCCGGATCGACGCGAAAGCCCTGGAAGCGATCGGGCAGGGCCACCTCTTGCGGCATGCTGAGAGCCTCCAGCCCACGCCGCGGGAGCGGTTCCTGGCCGAGCTGGCCACGCTGGACCCCGCTGAACTCGGCCCCCTGATCAACCGGTACGTCCGGGCGGACGGGTCGGATCCGACGCCGACGGACCTGGCGCCGGCGGAGGTGATCGGGCTGGGCGACCCGGCCCGCACGCCGGCGCGGCACACGGGCGAGGCCCTGATCCGGGCGGGCAAGGTGGCGTGCTTCACGGTGGCGGGCGGGCAGGGCTCACGCCTGGGCTACGAGGGGCCGAAGGGGTGCTACCCGACCTCCTGCGCGACCGGCAAGCCGCTGTTCCGCATCTTCGCGGAGGGGATCGCGGGCGCTCAGGCCCGGTACGAGGTGACGATCCCGTGGTACGTCATGACGAGCCCGCTCAACCATGACGCGACCGTGGCCTTCTTCGCGCAGCACAAGTACTTCGGGCTGGACCCGAGCGCGGTGCGGTTCTTCCCGCAGGGCGTGATGCCGAGCTTCGACCTTGCGTCGGGGCGGATCCTGCTCGCCGAGCCGGGCGTGATCGCGACCAACCCGGACGGGCACGGCGGGGCGTTCCGGGCGCTGCGCGTGTCTGGCGCGTTGGACGACATGAAGGCCCGCGGCGTCGAGCACTTGTCCTACTTCCAGGTGGACAACCCGCACGCGCGGCCCGTGGACCCGGTGTTCCTGGGCCTGCACGCGTCGTCGCCCTCGTCGTCGGGGCAGTTCAGCTCGAAGATGGTCGCGAAGTCCTCGTGGGACGAGAAGGTCGGTGTGTTCTGCCGGTCGGGCGGGCGGACGCGGGTGATCGAGTACTCCGACCTGCCCGAGGAGCTCGCCAAGCAGACCGACGCGGAGGGGCGGCTGCGGTTCAACGCGGGGTCGGTGGCGATCCACGCGATCGGCGTGCGGTTCATCGAACAGGTCTCGGGCGACCCGGATTTCGCGCTGCCGTTCCACCGGGCGGTCAAGAAGGTCCCCCACTACGACCCCGAGCGGGGCGAGCACGTCGACCCCGACAAGCCCAACGCGGTCAAGCTGGAGCGGTTCGTGTTCGACGCCATCCCGCTGGCGGAGCGGTCGATCGTGGTCGAGGCCGACCGGGTCGAGGAGTTCGCGCCGGTGAAGAACGCGACGGGCAGCGACTCGATCGAGTCGAGCAAGCTGCTCCAGACCGAGCGGGCGGCCCGCTGGCTGGAGGCCTGCGGCGTGCGGGTGCCGCGGTTGAGCGACGGGACGGTGGACGCGATCATCGAGATCTCGCCGCTGACCGCGCAGGACGCGACCGAGCTGGCCCGGGCGGACCTGCCGGACGAGATCAAGCCCGGGGCCACGGTGCTGCTCTGATGGAAGAACGCTTCGCCAGGTTGCCCCGCTCGCTGGCCGAGCGGACCACGCACGCGGTGCTGGGGGACGGCGTGCCGGCGCTCGTCGCGCAGCCGGAGGGCGACGGGCCGACGCCGTTCGTCCTCTGGATGCACGGGCGGACGGCGAGCAAGGAGCTCGACCCGGGCCGGTACCTGCGCTGGATCCGGGCCGGGATCGCGGCGGTGGCGGTTGACCTGCCGGGGCACGGCGAGCGGGCCGTGCCGGGCGGGGACAGCCCGGAGAACGGGCCCGCGGTGATCGCCCAGATGGCCGGGGAGATCGACGGCGTGCTGGAGAGCCTGGGCGATCTATTTCCGCGTCTGGATCACACGCGGGCGGGCATCGGGGGGATGTCCGCGGGCGGGATGGCGACCTTCCGGCGGTTGTGCGACCCGCACCGGTTCCTGTGCGCGGCGGTTGAAGGCACGACGGGGGATTTGCAGACCCTGTACTTTCCGCCGGCGGGGCACGGCCGTTCCTGGCCCGTGTCCCACGACCGGGCGTCCGTGGACCGGGTCGACGCGGCGTCGCGGCTGGACGGGTTCCGGCCCATCCCCCTGCTGGCCCTGCACAACGAGGGCGACGAGCTCGTGCCGCTGGAGGTCCAACGGGCGTTCCTCGGGCGGCTGGGCGAGCACTACCGCGCCCGCGGGGCAGACCCTGGGCTGATCAGGCTGAAGACCTTCCGGGACACGGGCGCCCCGCAGGAGCACGCCGGGTTCGGGCGGTACGCCAGCGACGCGAAGAACCTGCAGGTCGAGTTCCTTTCGGAGGTCCTGCTGGCGGGCGCACGCTGAGGCCCCGCCCCGGATACGCTGCCCGCATGGCCTGGCCCCCGCCCTTCCGTTCGCTCCCCAACCCGAGGGCGGTGTTCGCGTGGGGCGTGTACGACCTTGCGAACCAGTCGTTCCAGCTGCTGATCAACACACTGCTGTTCAGTCTGTTCGTCGAGGGGGTGCTGGTCACCGAGCCGGGACGGGGCAAGGGCGTGTGGAGCGCGATGGCGTCCGTGTCGCTGGTCGGCGTGGTGCTGCTCAGCCCGGTGGCCGGCGCGATCGCGGACGTGCGGGCCTGGAAGCGGGAGATGCTGATCGCCACCGGCCTGGTGTGCGCGGTGCTCACCTGCCTGCTGGGGATGCTGGAGCCGGGACGGGTCGGGCTGGGGTTCGCGCTGTACGTGACGGCGGCGATCGCGTGCGGGCTGGGCGAGAACTTCCTCGGGTCGTTCCTGCCCGAGATCTCGACGCCGCGGACCGTGGGACGGGTGTCGGCGATCGGGTGGACGATGAGCTACGTGGGGGCCCTGCTGCTGCTGGGGATCACCGCGCTATACGCCTTCGGCCTGGGCCGATCGGAGATCGGCCGGATGCGGCCCATGTTCGTTTTCTCGGGGTTGTGGTTCCTGCTGGGGATGCTGCCCGCGGTGCTGTGGCTGCGCGAGCGGGCCGAGCCCGTGGCGGGGCGGGCCGGGCTGGTGGAGACCGTCTCGGGCGCGTTCGTGCGTCTGGCGGCGTCGGCACGGGAGACGGCGCGGTACCGGCAGCTGGCGCGGTTCTACCTGGCGTTCTTCGTGTACAGCACCGGCACGATGACGGTGATCTATTTCCTCGGGCTCATCGGGAACGAGCTGGGCTTCGGCCTGGGGCAGTTGATCCTGATGGCGCTGGTGGTCGCGGTGACCGCCGGGGCGAGCGCGGCGTTCGTCGGGCGGGTGCAGGACCGGGTGGGGCACGTGCGGACGATCGCCGTGCTGCTCGTCGCCTGGATCGTCGCGACGCTGACGATGGCCGCGGCGGGGTGGGCGGACCTGCCCGACGGGTTCTTCTGGGTGGTCGCGGGGATGATCGGGTTCGCGCTCGGGGGGATCGGGACGGCCAGCCGGGCGCTCGTGGGCGCGTTCACCCCGGAATCCCGGGCGGGGGAGTTCTTCGGGGTCTGGGGGATGGTCTACAAGCTTGCCGGCATCTGCGGCATCGTGGCGTTCGGGAAGGTCAGCGCCGCGCTCGGCATGTCGGGGGCCCTGTGCGTGGTCGCCGGGTGCTTCGGCGCGGGTCTAGTCCTGCTGTTCCGGGTCCGCGAGGCGGAGGGGATCGCGGCGGGCGCGGAGGGAGAGCCCGCGCCGGCGCCGACGGCCGAATAGGCTTGGCGCATGGACCAGCCCGCCGCTCCGACGCCCGCCCCGCCCGCCCGACTTTCCGCCGTTCCCGACGAACGCGGGCGGTTCGGCGCGTACGGCGGCGTGTTCGTGCCCGAGACGCTGGTCGCGGCGCTGCGCCAGCTCGAGGAGCTGTACCTGCAGGTACGGAACGACCGGCCGTTCTGGGACCGGCTGGGGGATCTGAACCGTTCCTTCGTCGGGCGTCCGACGCCGCTCTACCAGGCGCGCGGGTTGTCGCGCCGGGCGAGGTCGATGGCGCCCGACAAGGAGCTCGGCGCGACGATCTGGCTGAAGCGCGAGGACCTGGCGCACACGGGCGCGCACAAAATCAACAACACGCTCGGCCAGGGGCTCCTGGCCAAGAAGATGGGCAAGAAGCGGATCATCGCCGAGACCGGCGCCGGGCAGCACGGCGTCGCGGCGGCGACGGCCGCGGCCCAGCTCGGGCTCAAGTGCGACGTGTACATGGGCTCGGAGGACGTGCGCCGCCAGCACCTCAACGTGGTGCGCATGCGGATGCTGGGTGCCCGGGTGATCCCGGTCGACGCCGGGTCGCGCACGCTCAAGGACGCGACGAACGAGGCGATGCGGGACTGGATGGGTTCGGTCACGCACACCCACTACGTGCTCGGGTCGGTCGTCGGGCCGCACCCGTTCCCGATGATCGTGCGGGACTTCCAGAGCGTCATCGGGCGTGAGACCAAGGCACAGTCGCTGCGCCTTTTCGGGCGGATGCCCGACACCATCGTGGCGTGCGTGGGCGGAGGCTCGAACGCGGCGGGCATGTTCTACCCGTTCGTGGACGAGGCGGCCGTGACCCTGGTGGGCGTGGAGGCGGGCGGACGGGGTGCGGGCCCGGGCGAGCACGCCGCGGCGTTGTCGCTGGGCAAGCCCGGCGTGCTGCACGGGTCGCTGTCGTACGTGCTGCAGGACGCGGACGGCCAGACGGCCCCGGTGCATTCGTGCTCGGCGGGGCTGGACTACCCGGGCGTGGGGCCGGAGCACGGCTTCTGGAAGGACGCCGGGCGCGTCCGCTACACGGCCGTGACCGACGAGCAGGCGCTGGAGGCGTTCCTGTGGTGCGCCCGCGACGAGGGCATCATCCCGGCGCTGGAGACGGCGCACGCGGTGGCCATGGGCGTGCGGATCGCGGCCGAGATGCCCAAGGAGGCGAACCTGGTGATCAACCTGTCCGGACGCGGCGACAAGGACGTGTCCGAGGCGGCGCGGCTGCTGGAAGGGCGGGAGACGGTCGAGGACTGACGGCTCAGGCCCCGGAGCGGGACGGACGCCCGAACAGAGCACGCGCACGCCGCCCGAGCCGCGCGATCGACCGGCCGGCCCATGTCGTCAGGCCGAGCACCGAGTGCAGGCGGAGCTTGAGGCGCAGGCGGCGCAGGGCGGGGTCGTCGGGCTCGATGCGGAGGGCCTGGCGGACCCAGTAGCGGGCGCGGACCCAGCGGTGCTCGCGCAGGTGGGCCAGCGCGAGGTTGTGCATGGCGGGGACGAAGCGGGGCTGCAGGGCCAGCGCCCGGCGGGCCTCCTCGATGCCGTCGCTCGTGCGGCCGACTTCCAGCAGGGCCACGCTCATGCCGTGGTGCCCGCGGTGGTTGCCGGGCTGGCGTGTCAGCAGCTCGCGGTAGGCCCGGATGGCGTCGGCGGGCACGCCGGCGTCGAGCATCAGGCGGCCGAGCTCCTCGAACTCCTCCGCGTCGGTCTGATCGTCGGAGGCGGCGTCGCGCAGCTCGCGGCGGAGCAGGTCGCGCACGCGGGGCAGGTCCTCCTCGCGCCCGCGGTCGAGCATGACCTTGGCGAGGCGACGCCGCGCCCCGGGGAAGGCGGGGTCCAGGCGGAGGACCACGTCGTACTGCACGAGGGCGTCCGCGGTGCGGCCCTCCCGCTCGGCGAGCTCGCCCAACAGGTGGTGGGCGTCGGGGTGGTCCGGCTCGATCTCGAGGACGCGTCGGAACTTCTCGCCGGCCTCGGTCAGCCGGTGCATGTCCATCAGCAGCTCGCCGAGGTCCAGCAGCGTTTCGACGTCGCCCGGGTCGTCGCGGAGTTCGCGGACGTAGAGCTGACGCGCCCGCTCGAGGCGGCCCGAGTCGGCGTAGGCGCGGGCGAGCCGGGCCCGCACGCGGGGCAGCTCGGGGTCCAGGCGGGCGGCCTCGCGCAGGCACCAGACGGAGCGCTCGTGGTCGCCGCGCACCGAGAGCACGCCGGCCATCGCGGCGTAGAGCTCGGCGTTCTCGGGGTCGATCTGCTGGGCGAGGTAGAACGCCTCCTCGGCCTCGTCGTGGCGACCGAGCTCGCCGAGCGCCTCGACGCGGTGCACGAAGGGGGCGACGCTGTCGGGCTCGATCTCGGCGGCGCGGTCGAGCCAACGGAGGGCGGCCTCGGGCTGGCCGGCGCGGAGCAGGTTCACGCCGACGAGCATCGCGCTGTTCGCGTCGCGTGCCGATTCGTCGGAGTGCAGCTCGAAGGACCGCTCGAAGGCGGAGGCCGCGTCGGCGTGGCGTCCGGCGGCCTCGAGCGTCAGGCCGAGGTTGAAATGCCACTCGGCCTGGTATGGATTGAGAAAAAGCGCGCGCCGGAGCTCGGTTTCGGCCTCGTCCCAACGACCGGCATCGTACAGTTCGTGGGCCCGCTCGACATGATGTTCCGCGTCCATCCAGTCATTCATGCCGCACCGCCGAGGGGACTCCGCCCCAAGAGCCTGTCGCCCGCCAGAGCCTGATCGTAACCGACCCGCCCCATGACCGCAATCCGCAGACCGACATCCCGTCCGATCATCTTTCGGCGTTTGCCCCCGGTGGGTGCGACTTTCCGCGCGGCGGTCCTGGCGGCGTGCCTCTGGACCCCCCCGATGTATGGGGCGCAGGCGGTCCAGCCGGAAATGCCCGACCCCGCGGCCACGACCGTCGACCGGGCCCTGGCGGCCCTGGCGCGGGAAACGCCCAACGCCGACGCTGAGATCACCCGGCTGTTGCGCTCGCCCGAGACGGCGGACGCTGTTCTGGCCGGCCTGGCGGGGTTCGAACGCCTGCCGCCTTCGCTGTGGCGGGGGGTTTCGACCTGCACGACGGACGCCTACCCGACCGCGACCCGCGTGGCCGCGGCCCGGCTGCTGCCCCATTTCGGCAGCCGCGAAGCCGCCACGCGCCTGATCGCGCTGCTCGGCGAATCGACCGGAGTGCTGGAGCAGGCCGCCCGGCAGAGCCTGGTCGATCTGACCGGGCTGGGCGAGAACTGGACCACCGAGCAGTGGCAGGCCTTCGGCATCGATTCGGCGGTCTGGTCGGACCGGGTGTGGACGAGCGTGGTGCTGAGCCGCCAGGCCGCGCGGGCGCGCTCGCTGACCGCCTCGCGCCGGGGGCTGGGGGAAGAGGTGGTCGCCCTGTACCGGCGACTGCACGTGGAGCTGGATGCGCCGGGGCGGACGGTGCTGCTGGCCGAGCTCATCCGCGACGACCGGGCCCCGCTGCGGGACCTGGGCTTCGAGCTGGCTGGACGGGACCTGTCGGCCCGCACACAGCTCGGGCCGGAGGTCGCGGCGGCCGCGGCGGCGCGGCTCTCTCACCCCGACGCGGAGACGCGTGCCCGCGCGGCGACCCTGGTCAGCCGGCTCGTGCCGCCGGACGCGATGGTGACCCTGACGCGGGCGCTGCGGGCCGAGACGGACCCCGGGGCGGCGGAGCCCATGCTGCTCAGCGTCGCCCGCTGGCCGAACGACGAGGCGGTCCTGCCCACCGTGCAGTGGCTGGAACGGGACGACGCCCCGTTGGGCGCGGTGACCACGGCCCTGTGGGCGCTGGCCCACGCCGACCTGCTGACGGACCCGATGATCCGCGACCGGGTGGTCGACACGCTGCGGCGGCGCGACCCGGTGCGGGGGGGCGAGCCGGCGTTGAAACTGCTGGTCCGGCTCGGCACGCGGGACGACCTGGACCGCGTGTCCGCGATGCTCGCGTCGCCGGAGGACCCGCAGCGTCACGCCGCGGCGGCGGCCCTGGCCGAGAGCCCGGACGGCGCGGCGGTTCTGGTGGACGCGGCGTCGACCGATCCCCGGCTGTTCAGCGCGGCGGCGCGGGCCATCGTCAACCACGCCCCGACGCCGGAGGGCCTGCGGCGTTTGTCGAGCCTCCCGGCGATCGATCCGGGCGTGCGGGACACGGCGCTGATCGAACTGGCCTCGCGTCTGCGCCCGGGAGACCTGGCGTCGGCGGTGCGTGCCGCGGGGCTGCCCGCGACCGTCCGCGCCCCGATCCTGGCGCGGCTGGCCGAACCGGAACGCGAGCGGACGCCCGGCGTGCTGGACGGACTGTTGCTGCTGGCCGAGACGAGGCTCGAACTCGGGCGGCCCGCGGACGCGATGGCCGTGCTCCGGTCGATCGATGGTTCGACGCTGTCACGCTCGCAGGCCGAGGCGCACGCCCGGCTGAACCGCGTCGGGGCCGTGATGTCCGGCGAGCACGCGGGCCAGGCCGGGGCGGACGACTCGGCCCTGGACGAATGGCTCACGGCGTGGTCGTGGACGCCGGCGGTTTCGTCGCAGCGGAGGACGCTGGCGGCGGCGATCCTGGACCGGTTCAGCGACCGCCTGGACGCGGCGCGGCGGGCGGAACTGGAGCGTGCGGCGGCCGGGGAGCCCGAGGCTCCCGCTCCGGCGGCGCCGAGCGAGCAGGGTTAACCGAGCAGGGTTCGAGGGCGTTAGCGGGGCGGGGACTTCTCCGCGCCGGCCCGGCGGAATCGCCGGAGCACGCCCGCGAGGCGCGTGGCGTGCGGGGTCACGACGACTTCCGGGATCGGCACGTCGTCGCTGCGGGTCGGCAGGGCGGCCAGAGCTTCCTCGGGCGTCTCGAAGCCGCCGAGGGGGTCCAGGGCGGCCTGCAGCCAGGGCTCCCAGGCCCGGGCGCCGCGGCCCGCGATGCGGGCGATGCCCACGGGGGCGACGTCCTGACGCAGCCCGGTCAGCAGCCATACCGCCATCTCGGCGATCGCGCGGACCTCGTCGGCGGCGGTGCAGACGCCCCGGAACCGGCGGTCCGCGGCGGGCAGCCCGTAGAGCTCGATGCGGACGGAGCCGCGCCGGTCGACCTGGACGCGGTCGGCGTCGATGGGGCCGTCGGCCAGCCCGCCGCGCCGGGCCTCGGCGATGGCGCTCAGCAGGTGCTCGACGCACCGGGCGACCTCCGCGACCTCCAGGCGCCCGTTCTTGCGTTCGACGAGGTCGGCCAGCGTGACCAGGCCCTCCTGGTTGCCCGTGTACGGGGTGACCAGGCAGAGGCGGTCCTGCTCGTCCAGGCTGTAGGCCGTGACCTCGAGCAGGTGCGGGTGGCGGACCGTGGCGACGGGTGCGATGAGGGCGAGGAGCCGGCGCCGCTCGGCCCCGTCGTGCAGGGGCGGATGGCGGTAGACGAGGTGGTCGGTGTCGTTGCCCTCGTGCAGGGCGATGAACCGTTCCCAGCCGCGGACGGGCTCCAGGGGCCTGATCAATCTGTACGGGCCGATTCTGTTCACAGCGTCTCGTGGCGACTGCTCGGCGGCCTGGTCCTGCCGCTCGGGGCGAAGCTCGGGTTGGCCGGCGTTCGCGTCCGGCCCAGTCTATGCGCTTCTTTCACGCGGGGGCGGACCAACCCAGTGTCGGCCCGACGGGCCCGCGGGCTCCAAAGGACGGCCGGCGGGCCGGAGCGAGAGGTCGCGGGCGGGATTTGCTAGAATACGGGGTCGGACGGCGTCCGGTCGGGACGACCGCGGGCCGAGGGCCCCCCGGCCGACACCCACGCCCTCTCCAGCCGGCCCGGCGTGACCGATCCCGGCGCGGAGAAGACCGAGGATGGAGCCATGCCGTACTACACCAAGCTGGGGAGTATTCCCAGGACGCGCCACGTGCAGTTCCGCCGGCCGGACGGGGCGTTGTACTCCGAGGAGTTGTTCGGCACCGAGGGGTTCGTGGGGCCCACCTCGACGCTGTACCACATCCACCCGCCGACCCAGGTGACAGGATGGAAGGCGCTGTACTCGACCAAGCCCGAGTACGTCGAGCAGGACGTGATGCGGATGCGCCACACGCGCACGCAGCACTTCGCGCCGCAGGGCGACCCGGTGACGGGCCGCGTCGTGCTGTTCGGCAACGCGGACGTGGAGATGTCGGTCTGCAACCCGGCCGAGCCGATGGCGTACCACTTCAAGAACGGGCAGGGCGACGAGTGCCTGTTCTTCCATTACGGGTCTGGCGTGTGCCACACCATGTTCGGCACGCTGAAGATCCGGCCCAAGGACTACCTGCTGATCCCTAAGGGGACCATCTACACCATCATCATGGACGAGCGGCCCGACGACGGGTCGGACGTGGAGGCCTTCGGGGGCTACACCAAAGAGCAGATGCCGTACGGCAAGTTCGTCGGCTTCGAGACGGCCAACGCAAGCCACATCGGGCCGCCCCCCCGCTACCTGTCCAAGCAGACCAGCCAGTTCCTGGAGCACGCGCCGTACTGCGAGCGTGACCTCAACATCCCCGAGCTGCCCCTGACCTTCGACGAGCGCGGCGAGTTCGAGGTGCGCATCAAGGCGCGCGACCGGGTGCATTCGTACGTGTACCCGTACCACCCGCTCGACGTGGTCGGGTGGGACGGCTGCTACTACCCGTACACCTTCAACATCGACAACTTCGCGCCCATCGTCGGCAAGGTCCACATGCCGCCGCCGATCCACCAGACGTTCGAGGGGCACAATTTCGTCATCTGCTCGTTCTGCCCCCGCCTGCTGGACTTCCACCCGGAAGCCATCCCGGTGCCGTACAACCACTCCAACATCGACTCGGACGAGATCCTGTACTACGTGGAGGGCAACTACAAGGCCCGCCGCGGCATCACCTCGGGGTCGATCTCGGTCCACCCGCAGGGCATCCCCCACGGCCCCCACCCGGGGACGGTGGAGGCGTCGCTCGGCAAGACGCACACCGACGAGCTGGCGGTGATGTGCGACACGTTCCGGCCGATGTTCCCCACCAAGGCGGCGCTGGAAATGGACGACCCCCACTACCCCGAATCCTGGCGTCAGGACCATCACGCGCCGGGCGAGGTGCGGGCGGCGGCCGACTCGGACGCGGCCCGCAAGCCGGTGGCGGCCAACGGGACGCTCAACACGTGGGACTGAGGCCCGGCCGTAGGCTTGGGCCATGATCCTCTCCATCCTCGCCATCGGCGACGAACTGGCCGCGGGCGAGCGGCCCGACACGAACTCCGCGTGGATCGCCGTGCGGGCGGGCGAGGCCGGCGCGCGCACCGTCGAGCACCGGGTCGTCGGGGACGACCTCGATCGGATCGCGGACGCGATCCGCCGGCTGGCCGGCGGGTCGAGCGTGGTCGTCGTGACCGGCGGGCTCGGCCCGACGCGGGACGACCTGACCCGCGAGGCGCTGGCCCGCGTGCTGGGCGAGCCGCTCGTCGAGGACGCGGAGGCCCTGGCCGCGCTGCACGCCTGGCACCGCGACCGGGCCCGTCCGATGCCCGGGTCGAACCGGGCGCAGGCCATGCGCCCCCGCTCGGCGCGGACGCTGCCGAACCCGCACGGCACGGCGCCCGGGCTGAGCGTCGAGGTGGACGGGGTGCGGGTGTTCTGCCTGCCCGGGCCGCCGCGCGAGATGCGGCCCATGTTCGAGCGCGAGGTGCTCCCCGTGCTCGCGATCGACCCGAAGGACGCCGTCCGGACCCGGGCCATCCCGACCTTCGGGCTCGGCGAGAGCGCGGTGGCCGACCTCCTGGGCGAGCTGATGGACCGGGACCGCAACCCGCTGGTCGGCACGACCGCCTCGGGCTGCATCGTCACCTGCCGCATCCGGGCGACCGGGGACTGCGCGGACGCCGACCGGGCCCTGGACGACACCGCGGCCCGCGTCAGGGCGCGGCTCGGCACGGCCGTGCTCCTGGACGAGGATAAGGAGGACGACGGGCTGGCCCTGGTCCGCGCCGTGTCGGACCTGCTCCGCGAGCGGTCGCAGACCGTGGCGACGGTCGAGTCCTGCACCGGGGGGCTGCTGGCCGAGATGATCACCCGGCTGTCGGGGTCGGGGGACGTGTTCGTCGGCGGGCTGCTGACCTACGCCAACGAGGCGAAGGCCGCCCTCGCGGGGGTGCCGGATGGGCTCATCGAGCGGCACGGGGCGGTGTCCCGGGAAGTGGCGCTGGCCATGGCCAAGGGCGGGCTGGAGCGGACCGGGGCCGACCACGCCCTGTCGGTCACGGGCATCGCCGGGCCGACCGGGGGCACCGACACCAAGCCGGTCGGCACGGTGTGGATCGCGTGCGCCTCCGCGGACGGCTTCTCGGATGCCCGGCGGTTCCTGTTCAAGGGCGGGCGCGACGCCATCCGGCTTTGGTCGGCCTCGACCGCTCTCGGCATGCTGCGTCTGCGGCTGCTGGGCGCGAATGGCCCGCTGTGGGCCGAGGCGGGGGCGGATGCGGACGGCGGGCAGAGCGTCCGATAATGCCAGATCCGCTCAAAATAACGCTCCGAACGGGAGTTTTCCTCGCCTTGAGCAGGGGGGTTGGATAGGCTATCGGGCGAAGGCCTCATGGGGTCGGCCGCTCGCCTGGAGGAGAGATGAAGACCTACGCCGCGATCGCTCTGTCCGCCATCGCCGCCCACGCATCGGGCGCGACCGTGGACTTCTTGGCGTACACGAACAACTCGGGCAACACCGCCGGGATCCTGACCACCGCGACGCTCGCGGCGGACGCCAGCACCTTCTCGATCACGATCGCCAACAGCAGCGCCCTGGGGTTCATCGGGGCGTTCTACATCGAGAGCGGGGATGCGCTGGCGGGCGTGGACGCAGCGTCGGTGTCCATCGGCAACGGCCCGGGCGTGGACTTCAAGCTGGCCAACGGCAACTGGAACGGGCCGGGCGGCACCACGTGGGGCGATTCCTTCCTCGAGATCAAGAAGAACGGCGCCGCTGCCAACGGCGTCAACGGCGGGGAGTCCCTGACCCTGAGCTTCACCCACGACGGTTCGTTCAGCCTGAGCGAACTCATCGAGGCCATCAACGCAGGCGAGATCCGCTTCGCGATGCACTACCAGGCGTGGCTCGGCGGCCAGAGCGAGAAGCTCCTGAACACCACCATCGCGACCATCCCCCTGCCGCCGGCCGTCTGGGCGGGGCTGGGCACGATCGGCATGATCGCGGTGGTCCGGGGCTGGCGCCGGCGGAGCCGCTGAACATCCAGGCAACCGACCCTGACGCTCCCGCCACGCGGGAGCGTTTTTCGTTACTGTTGGCGGTCAGGTCGCGTGCGGATCGGCCGGGGACGGCGACGGCGCGGGGCCGGACGCGGTGGCCAGGAGCAGGACGCCCGCCACGACCAGGCCGACCGCCAGCAGCTTGCGGGGGGTGAGGGCCTCGCCGAGGAACAAGGCGCCCAGCAGGACCGCCGCCGCGGGGGCGACGGTGAAGGCGATGGGCTTCATGCGCGAGACCTCGCCCAGGCTGATCGACACGTAAAAACAGACCATGGCGGCGGCGCCGGCGATCACGCCCGAGCCGACGAGCAGGAGCAGCCACTCGCGCGGGGTGAGACCGCCCATGCCGGCCAGGGCCTTGCCGGGGCCGGCGGGCGCGACGCGGTGGGCGGCCGCGAAGGCCAGCCAGATGAGCGGGAGGGCGACGGAGGAGCGGATGGCGACGGCGAGGAAGGGGCCGATCTTGCCGCCGTGCAGGACGGACTTGGCGCAGACCTCGCCCACGCCCCAGCAGAGGCCCGCCAGAACCGCGAACAACACCGCCATACGCGCCTTTCCGCCCCTGGGGCCGCTCCGGACACCTACCATCGGCTCCCGGGCTCGGCCCGGGCGAATGTCCAGATTTCGACGCGTCCGCACCGTTTGAGGGAGCCCGCCGTATGCCGAACCAGCCCGTGATCGTCGCCGCCCGCCGGACCCCCATCGGCAAGTTCTTCGGTGGTCTCTCCGGCGTGCCCAGCCCGCAGCTGGGCGCCTTCGCGATCAAGGCCGCGCTGGCCGACGTCCCGGGCGTCCAGGACCACGTGGACGAGTGCGTGATGGGGTGTGTGCTGCAGGCGGGTCTGGGCCAGAACCCCGCCCGTCAGGCGGCCCTGAAGTCGGGCCTGCCCTCGACGATCTCGGCCAAGACGGTCAACAAGGTCTGCGGCTCGGGCCTGGAAGCGGTCATGCTCGCCGCCCAGTCGATCAAGGCCGGCGACAACCACTGCGTGGTCGCGGGCGGCATGGAGAACATGACCCTGGCCCCCCACTTCGCCAACATCCGGGCGGGCGTCAAGTACGGCCCGGCCCAGATGGAGGACCACATGGCCTTCGACGGCCTGCGCTGCGCCTTCGAGTGCTGGCCGATGGGCGACGCCGCGGACCACATCGCGAAGAGGTACGGCGTGACCCGCGAGGAGCAGGACCGCTTCGCCGCCCAGAGCCACACCCGGGCCGAGAAGGCCCAGGCCGAGGGCTGGTTCAAGGCCGAGATCGTCGCCCTGACCGGCGAGCAGGTCGGCAACCGCAAGAACCCCGGCCCCGACGGGGGCGTGGCGGCCGACGAGGGCGTGCGCCCGGGCTCGACCCCCGACACCCTGGCCAAGCTGCGGCCGGCCTTCACGAAGGACGGCACGGTGACCGCCGGCAACGCGTCGCAGATCTCCGACGGCGGCGCGGCGACGGTGGTCATGTCCGCGTCCAAGGCGGCCGAGCTGGGCGTCGAGCCGATGGCCCGCATCGTCGCGTACCACACCTCGGGCGTGGACCCCAAGGACATCTTCGCCGCGCCCATCACGGGCATCGCCGGGGTGCTGGACAAGGCCGGCTGGAAGGCGGGCGACGTGGACCTGTTCGAGATCAACGAGGCGTTCGCGGCCCAGGTGCTCTGCAACATCGGCGAGCTGAAGATCGGCGAGGACCGGCTGAACGTGTGCGGCGGCGGCATCGCCCTGGGCCACCCGATCGGGGCCTCGGGCGCCCGCGTGCTCGTGACGCTCATCCACCAGCTCCGGCGCACCGGCGGGAAGAAGGGCGTCGCGGCCCTGTGCCTGGGCGGCGGCAACTCGGTGGCGATGGCGATCGAGATGGCGTGATCGGGAACACCGGCGCTCGGCCGGCGTTGATTCATGCCCGGGCAGGACGCCCGCGGAACACGGAGGACCAGATGACCACCATCCTCATCACCGGCGCCAACCGGGGCATCGGGCTCGCCCTGGCCCGTGAGGCGGCCCGGCGCGGGCACCGCGTCATCGGGACGGCCCGGAACCCGGACCGGGCGGACGAGCTGCGGGCCGTTTCCGGGCCCGCCGGGGCGGTGCGGGTCGAGGCGCTGGAGGCCGATTCGGACGCCTCCGCCGCGGCCCTGGCCGGGCGGCTCGCGGGGACGCCGGTCGACGTGCTGATCAACAACGCGGGCGTTTCGCCGGCGGACGCCAAGCACCTCGGCGATTTCGACCCCGGCGCGTACCTCGCCTGCCTGAAGACCAACGCCATCGGCCCCCTGCTGGTCACGCGGGCCCTGCTGCCGATGGTCGAGGCCTCGGAGCGCAGGCTGGTCGTTCACGTGTCGAGCATCATGGGCAGCATCGCCCACGTGGTCGAGAGCAAGAGCACGGGCAACCTGGCGTATCACAGCTCGAAGGCGGCCCTCAACATGGCCCACGCCCTGATGGCCAACGAGCTCGGGCCCCGCGGGGTCACCTCCGTGGCGATCCACCCGGGCTGGGTCAAGACGGACATGGGCGGCCCGAATGCCCACCTCACCGCGGAGCAGTCCGCGGCGTCGATCCTCGACACCATCGGGCGGCTCTCGGCAAAGGACAACGGGGCGTTCATCAACCACGACGGCACGCCGCTGGCCTGGTGACGGGTCGGCTTTTCGGCCCGCCCGCCTACCATCCCGCCCTCGGATCGCCGGCCCGGGCACGAGCGCCGGGCCGGCCTGCGTACACCAGGAAGGCGGGCCCTCGGCATGCTCACACGCACCCATCACTGCGGCCGGCTGAACGCCGAGCACGCGGGTCAGACAGTCACCCTCAACGGCTGGGTCAACGCCTATCGCGGCCACGGGCAGGGGCTCGTCTTCGTCGACCTGCGCGACCGGGAGGGGTTGGCCCAGGTGGTCTTCGAGCAGGGCTCGACACCCGACGCGGTCATCGAGGCCGGCGGCCGGCTCCGCAACGAGGACTGCGTCGCCGTTCGCGGCGTGGTCCGGCTGCGTGAGAAGCCCAACCCCAAGATCCCGACCGGGGCCGTGGAGCTGGTCGTGCGGGAGCTGGAGGTCCTGTCCAAGACCGCCCGCCTGCCGTTCGTGCCGTCCGACGAGGCCAACCTGCCGGACGAGGAGACCCGCCTGAAGTTCCGCTACCTGGACCTGCGCCGGCCGCGGATGCAGGAGATCCTTCGGATCCGCCACCGGGTGGCCAAGGTGACGCGGGACTACTTCGACGCGCACGGATTCCTTGAGGTCGAGACGCCGATGCTGTGCCGCTCGACGCCCGAGGGGGCGCGGGACTTCCTGGTGCCGTCGCGCCTGCAGGAGGGCATGTGGTACGCCCTGCCGCAGTCGCCCCAGCTGTTCAAGCAGATCCTGATGATCGCCGGCGCGGACCGGTACCTGCAGATCGTCAAGTGCTTCCGGGACGAGGACCCGCGCTTCGACCGGCAGGCCGAGTTCACGCAGATCGACCTCGAGATGGCGTTCGTCGACCGCGAGACGGTCATGGGCACGATGGAGGGCTTCGCGCGGACGCTGTGGAAGGAAGTGCTCGGGGTGGAGATCGGCGCGTTCCCGCGCCTGACCTACCGCGAGGCGATGGACCGGTACGGCATCGACCGGCCCGACACGCGGTACGGGCTGGAGCTCGTCGACGTCTCGGGCCTCGCGGGGCGCACGGAGTTCGGCGTGTTCCGCGATGCGCTCGCCAAGCGCCGGGGCGTGGTCAAGGCGATCCGGGTGCCCGGCGGCGCGGAGCGGCTGTCGCGGAAGGCCGTGGACGGCTACGCGGCCTTCGTGCAGCAGTTCGGGGCCGGGGGCGTGCCGTTCGCCAAGTTCGTCAACGGGGCCTTCGAGGGCGGCGTGGCCAAGTTCCTCGCGCCCGTGGCGGACGAGCTGGTGAGCACGCTGGGGCTGGAGAACGGGGACGCGGTGGTCTTCGGCGCGGACACCTACGCGGTATGCACCAAGGCCCTGGGCGAGCTGCGCCAGAAGCTGGCCAAGGACCTGGACCTGATCCCCGCCGGGGCCTGGAACTTCCTCTGGGTGTACGACTTCCCGATGTTCGAGCACGACGCCGAGACGGGGCGGTACTACTCGCTGCACCACCCGTTCACCGCGCCGACCGCGGCGGAGACGGAGCGTTTCCTGGCCGCCGACCCCGCGGACGTCGACCTGATCGAGTCCGTCGTGTCGGACGGGTACGACATGGTGTGCAACGGGTCGGAGATCGGCGGCGGCTCGATCCGCATCCACCGGCAGGACGTGCAGCGCAAGGTGTTCAGCCTGCTGGGGCTTACGGAGGAGCAGGCGAAGACCAAGTTCTCGTTCCTGCTGGACGCCCTCTCGTTCGGCGCGCCGCCCCACGGCGGCATCGCGTTCGGCCTCGACCGGCTGGTCATGCACATGGCGGGGACGGAGAACATCCGCGAGGTCATCGCCTTCCCGAAGACGATGACCGGGCAGGACCTGATGTGCGAGGCGCCCAACGTGGTGGACGAGGAGCAGCTCCGCGAGCTGCACGTGCGGTCCGTCGCGACGCCGCCCGCCGCGGTTCACTGAAGACTTCCACCGCCAAGGCCCCGGGCGCTCCACCGGCGCCCGGGGCCCCGTCGCGTGGTCAGCGTCCGACCCCGCCGGCTCCGGCCATCTGCCGGCACGACTCGGCGCACCGCCGGCAGGCCTGAGCGCAGCGGGTCATCATCTCGTCGCCGTCGGCGAGCCGCTCGCACGACTCCGCGCAGGCACGGCAGATCTCGGCGCACTCGGCGCAGATGTGCTCGGCGTGCCTCGACTCGCGGGCCATGAAGCACACGGCCAGCCCGCACACGTCCGCGCAGTCGCGCATCGCGTTCTGGTGTTCCTGCCCGGCGTGCTCGCCGCCCATGCCGAGGCAGTGGTGCGAGCATTTGGTGCAGATGAGGGCGCACTCGGCGCAGTCACGCAGACACTGCTCCGGGCCGCTGGGGTGGTTCATGCCGGGCTCCTTTCCGCCAGCGCCCTCGGACGCGTGACGGGGCCAAGCATCACGCCAGCGCGTGAGCCGCCGATGGAACCGGCATGAATCCGCGGTCATTCCGCGGCCCCCGCATCCGGGGCGGCGTCACGGTTTCGGGACCTGCTGGCTGGCGCAGTGGATGGCGCCCAGGCCCCAGATCAGATCACGGCAGTCGACGCCGACGATCTCGTGCTCGGGCAGCGCCTGGGCCAGGGCGTCGAGGGCCGCGGCGTCGTTCTTGCGGTCGCGGAAGGTCGGCACCAGCAACGCCCCGTTGACGAACAGGAAGTTCAGGTAGGTCGCCGGCAGCCGCTGGCCCTGGATCACCACCGGGCGCGGCATCGGCAGGACGCACAGGTCGAACGGCTGGCCGTCCTGGTCGCGCAGCTTCTCGCACCGGCGGAGGTTCTCGCGGAGGATCCTGTGGTTGCGGTCCTTGCGGTTGGGTTCGAGGGCGATCGCGATCGTCGACGGGTTGATGAACCGGGCGAGGTCGTCCACGTGGCCGTCGGTGTCGTCGCCGTCGATGCCGTCCCCGAGCCAGAGCACGTGGGTCTGGCCGTAGTAGTCGCAGAGGTATTTCTCGATCTGGGCTTTCGACAGGCCCGGGTTGCGGTTCGGGTTGAGCAGGCAGGACTCGGTGGTGAGCAGGCAGCCCCTGCCGTTGACGTCGATGGCGCCGCCCTCCATCACGATGCCCGGGCGGAACCGCGGCAGGCCGAGCTCCTCGGCGATCTTCGCGGGGACGGCGTTGTCGGCGTCGTACGGGGGGTACTTGCCGCCCCAGGCGTTGAACTCCCAATCGACCACGGCCATCTCGCGCCGCTCGCGGACCACGAAGGCGGGTCCGTGGTCGCGGCACCAGCTCTCGTTGGTGGGGACGTGGTGGAACCGCACGCGGCGCGTGTTGACCCCGTGCTCGCGGAGCGTCTCGCGGACGATCCGCTCGTAGTTCGAGTTGGGCACGTTGACGTGGACGAGCTGGCGCGGGGTGATGGCGCGGAACATCGCCGCGAAGCTCGCGGGGATCGTGTGGTACCGGTCGGGGAAGGAGATGCCCTCGGGCCTGGGCCACGAGAACCAGGTTCCCGACTGGGGCTCCCACTCCGCGGGGAAGGTGTAGCCCATCTCCGCGGGCGTGCGGTCCGTGATGAGTCGCGACTTCGCCATGGCGCGGGGGGTCAGTCGATGAACCGCCGCGTGATCGGCTCGTAGGCGTCGATCCGCCGGTCGCGCAGGAACGGCCAGTGCGTGCGGCTGAACTCGACGCGGGCCAGGTCGCAGGGCACGACCATGACCTCCTCGCGGTCGACCGGGGCACGCTGGAGCACGCGGCCGTCCGGGGCGGACACGAAGGACTGCCCCCAGAACTCGATGCCGGCCTCGCTGTAGGGCTTGCCGTCCGGGTCGAGGACCTTCTCGTGGCCGATGCGGTTGGCCGCCGCGACGAAGCAGCCGTTGGCGATGCCGTGCGACCGCTGCATGATCTCCCAGGACTCGTGCTGGGCCTGGCCGTACTCGGCCTTCTCGCCGGGGTGCCAGCCGATGGCGGTCGGGTAGAACAGGATCTGGGCGCCCTGGAGGGCGGTGAGGCGGGCACCCTCGGGGAACCACTGGTCCCAGCACACGAGGACGCCGATCTTGCCGAAGCGCGTGTCCCACACGCGGAAACCGGTGTCGCCGGGCGTGAAGTAGAACTTCTCGTAGTAGTGCGGGTCGTCGGGGATGTGCATCTTGCGGTACACGCCCATGAGCGAGCCGTCGGCGTCGATCACGACCGCGGTGTTGTGGTACAGGCCCTGGGCCCGCCGCTCGAACAGGCTGCCGACGATGACCACACCGTGCTTGGCGGCGAGCTTCTGCATCGCCTCCGTGGACGGGCCGGGGATGGGCTCGGCGTAGTCGAAGAACCGGTGGTCCTCGCCCTGGCAGAAGTACAGGCTGGTGAAGAGCTCCTGCGTGCAGATGACCTGCGCGCCTTGGGCCGCGGCCCGCTCGATCAGCTCCATCTGCTTCGCGCGGTTGACGGCGGGGTCTTCCACGCAGGCGAACTGCGTCAGGCCCACCTTGACCACACCGTTCCCGTTCGTCGATCGCTGGTTCATTCCGGGAGAGTCTAGGCGACGGCGTTCCGAAGGCCCGCGCCGCTCATCCCCGGTTCGAGGCCGCGGCCCCACCATCGCTCGCCCCACATCAGCAGGTTGAGCAGCGGCCACGCCGCACGCCACGCCCCGGCGGGGTTGGCCAGCACGCCCGCGGCGTCCGGGCCGAGAACGCGCCGGGCGAAATCACCGTCGCCCAGCGCGAGCGCCGGGCGGGACATCCACGCCTGGAAGGGCAGCGGGAAGCTCGCCTTGGGCCGGTCCACCACGCCCTGCGGCAGGTCGGCGCGGAACGCGTCCCGGAGCGCGATCTTGGTCCGGGGCGGGTCGCCGGGCTCGAACTTGGACCGCATCGGGAGCGCTTCGGCGAACCGGGCCACCCGAGCGTCCGCGAAAGGGGTCCGCCCTTCCACGGAGGCGAGCATCGTGGTCGAGTCCAGACGGCGGAGCAGGTTCGGCAGGTTTATGGCCCGGTGGAATCGCAGGTGGGCCTGCAGGGGGGAGTCGCCCGGCGCCGCGGCGCTCACGCGGTCGAAGGCGACGCGGTACGCCTCGGCCACGGCGGCGTCCGCATCCGGAGGAGTTAGCCCGTCCCCGACGAGCCCGGCACGCTCTCCGGGCGTGATCCAGGCGTTGGACATGAGATGGAAAAGCCCGCCCTCGGTCTCGGGGCGCCCACCCAGCGAAGCGACCCGCTGGGCGGCCTGCATCAGCGGCGGGCCGTAGCCCCCGAACAGCTCGTCGGCCCCCTCGCCGGATAGGGCCACCACGTAGCCGTCGGCTCGGAGCTGGCGCGACACCTCGTAGATGGCGATCTCGTTGGGGGTGGAAACCGGCACGCCTGTGCGGTGGACCAGCTCGAACCACCGCTCGACGAAGCCGTCCTCGGTGACCTCGACCTCGGTGTGGTTGGTGTCCAGCAGCCGGGCCATCTCTGACCCGAACGCGAAATCGTCGTCCGCTCCCGGCAGCCGGGCCCCGGCGCAGTAGGTGTTCAGCGGGCCGTCCGACGCGGCGCGGATCACGGAGACCATCGCGGCGGAATCCAGCCCGCCCGACAGCAGGGCGCAGGTGGGCACGTCCGAGCGCAGGTGCGACCGCACCGACTCGGCGACGATCTCCCGCGTGCCGCCCGGCCCCGCCGGGCCCGCCCCCACCGTCCCTCCCGCCGACCACGCGTCCAGCACGCGGGGCGGTCCGGACGACGCCGCGTCGTACACGCGGGTTTCGCCCGGCAGGAGGGTTTCGAGGCCGGCGAACATCGTCCGCGGGCCGAGCGTCGGGCGGACGGACGCCAGGTACGCCGCGGCGGTGACCCAGTCCGGCTCGGTGCGCATCGCCGGGTGGGCGAGCACCGCGGGCGGCTCGCTGGCGAAGACAACCTGCGGGCCGTCGGTCGTGACCACGCGGGCGGCGTAGAGCGGCTTGATGCCCAGCGGGTCGCGTGCGAGGATCACCCGGCGCCGGGCGACGTCCGCGTAGCCGAAGGCGTACATGCCCCGGAAACGCGGGATCGCGCTCTCGCCCCAGATGGCCAGGGCCTTGAGCACGGTTTCGGTGTCGCTGGCCGTGGTGAAGCGGACGCCGCGGGCCATGAGTTCCCGGCGGATCTCCGCGTCGTTGTACAGCTCGCCGTTGTAGACCAGCGCGTGCAGCCCGTCGGGCGTGACCATGGGCTGGGCGCCTTCGGGACCGGGGACGACCACGGCGAGGCGGCGGTGGGCGAAGACCGCCCACGGGCAGCGCCAGAGCCCGGCGCCGTCCGGGCCGCGGTGGGCCATCAGGTCGCGCATGCGCTCGACCGCCCGGTCGTCCAGGCTGACCGCCGATCCGAGGCCGAAGACGCCGAGCACGCCGCACATGGCCGGTTCAATCGTCCGTTCGGGGCCCCCCGCCCCAAGGATTCCCGGTCAGGTGTCCGGGTTGCAGGACCGGCAGGGCTCGTGGGTGTTGCGGACGCTCTCCCGCGACACCCGGGTGCGGGAGGCGGTCAGGTGCGAGCAGTCCTCGCGGTGGTACTTGCTGCCCGAGCGGGTGACCCAGACCCAGTTCCCGGGCGGGGCGGGCTGCTCACGCGCGGGCTTCTCGGGGGCCTTCGCCGGGGCGGGCTCGGCCGCGACGGGCGCCGCCGGACGCGAGACGACGGCGGGCTGCGGGGCGTTCTCCGGTTCTAACGGTAGGCCCCAGAGCCCGCGTTCGAGTTCCTTGGCGCGGGTTTCATACCAGCGCAGGGCGTCGGCGTAGGGCTCGTCGGCCCTGGTGGACACCCGGCCGTAGCCTTGGCGGACGATCTCAAGGTCGACGAACGCCATGTCCGGCAGGCGGAAGAGGTACGCGCGGCGTCGGCCGAGCGGGTCGGTCGCCCCGGGCTCGGGCTCGAACACGAGCACCCGCTCACCGTGCAGCAGGTTCACCAGGAAACGCCGGGCCTCCTCGGCGTAGGGACGCTGGCGTGCGGCCCGTTCGAGCCACTCCGGCGCGTCGGCGCCGAGCAGCTCGATACGCCGGAGCTCGCCGTCGAGCAGCACGGTGACGCTGTCGCCGTCCTGGACCGATAAAACGACGGCTTCGTTGCTCCGCTCGGGGTCGGGCGCGACCAGCTCCGGCGGGCCCTCCGGCGTCGGCTCGCCGGCCCCCAGCATGCAAAGACTGGCAAAGAGAAACAGGGCTAACGGTGCAAGGCGTCGCATGGCGGCCAGTGTACCAACCCGCGCACGCGGCGCGCAGGGTCTTTCACCCGCTCCGCCCGGGCTTCCGGCGGAGGTCTTCACGCTGCAGGTCGCTGTTGATGCCGACCCCGGCGCGGGCGCCCTCCGACGCGGCCACGATGACGAACTGCACGTCCTTCGAGGCGTCGCCGGCGAGGTAGAGGCCGGGCACGCCCGTGCGCTGGCGACGGTCGCGCTGCACGCCGCCGTCCTCGCCGATGCTGCACCCCAGCAGGCCCGGCAGGGGGCTGCGCTGGTACTGATCGGTGTTGAAGAACAACGCGCTGATGCGCAGGTCGGGGCCGCTCTCGAACACCACCCGCTCCAGCTTCGGCCGGCGCCCCTCCGGCGTGCGCCCCGCCAGCCGGCGCACCGGCTCGTCGCGCACCGCGATCCCGAGGCGTTCGGCCCGGCGGCGGTCCGTGGCGGACATCGGCCGCCCGTCCGTGACGACCGTCACGCGGTCCGTCCAGGTGAGCAGATTCATCGCCAGGCCCAGACCGCGCTTGCCGTCGCCGTAGGCCGCGATCGGCTTGTCCCGGTACTCCCACGCGTCGCAGTACGGGCAGTGGTGCACGCCCCAGCCGTAGAAGGTGCGCAGCGAGCGGACCTCGGGCAGCTCGTCCACCACGCCGGTGGCGAGCAGCAGCGTGCGGGACTCCAGACGGGAGCGGCCGACGAAGACGCGGAAGCCGTCCTCGGCGCACTCGGCCCGGCGGACGAAGCCTGGCCGGAACTCGACCCCGTAGCGCTCCAGCTCCCCCCGCCCGAGCCCAAGAAACTTCGCGGGGGCGATCCCGTCGCGCGAGAGATAGTTGTGCATGTGGTGGGATGCGGCGTTGCGCGGCTTGGACGCGTCGATGACAACGACCCGCCGCCGGCACCGCCCCAGCACGAGCGCCGCGCTCAACCCGGCCGGGCCGCCGCCCACGATGATGGTGTCGTACTTCACGGGCGGGCTCCGGGGGACGGGGCGGGGGGCCGTCAGACCCACACGTTGACGATGAGGTTGGGTTCCTTGAGCTTCCCGCTCCACATGCCCACCGAGCTGGTCACCATCTTGACCTCGTACTGCGGGTGGGCATCGAGCCACTCGTTGATCTGCTGGTCGAGGAACTCGAGGGAGTCGCCGGTCAGGCGGCAGTGGAAACTCTTGACGTGGATGGCCCCCGTGCCGGTCGCGTTCGGCGTGCGCGACCACTTGTCCTCGTGGCGGCCCGCGCCGAGTTTCTGCTCGAAGGTGCGGATCTTCTGGGCCCCGGCGTCGGGGTTGATGGGGCGGGCGACGGGGACCGGCTCGTTGCTCACGTCCAGGGGGAGCGTGTCGTCCAGCGACAGGTCGTCGTCGTCCGGCGGCTTGGGCCTGCCACGGGGGTCGGGGGCGCCGCCGGAGTACTCGGGCGGCAACGCGTCGCGGTCGATGGGCGACATGCGGGAACTCCCTGCCGGCGTGCGCCGGTCAGGCTGAACATACCACAAACCGACCCCGGCGTCGACCCCCCGCGTCACGCCGGGCGGAAAAGCCACGCGCCGCCCGGCCCGCCCTCGCCCGTGTATCGCGCCGGCTCCGCCCGGCCGTCCCAGCGGATCTCGAACCGCGCGGCGTCGGCCGACAGCTCCAGCCCCACGACCTCCCCCGCCGCGACCCGACGCACCCGGCCCCGGCCGCCGGAGACGGGGCCCTCGTAATCGAGGTAAACAGCCCGGTGATCGCCGATGCGCTCGCCGGCCAGCTCGGTGAAATCCGGCCTCCAACCGGGCAAACGCCAGGTCGCGAGACGGCGCTCGTCGGCGTGGTCCGGCGTCTCGATCATCCAATCGAAATGGACCGACCCGTCCGGCAGCGTGTGTTCGAGCACCACGGTTCGCGGCATCCGCTAGCCTACGCCCGCGGCTAAGATTCGCCCCACGACCGCACCCAGCGCAAGACGGAGCCACGCCATGCGTTCATCCATCCTCCTGCTCGCCGCGGCCCTGCTCGTGACGGGATGCCAGCCCGCCAACAAGGTCAAGCGGACGCTGGCCCTCAACGAGCTGCAGAACCACGCCGGCTACGCCGAGCAGCAGGGCGACGACGCGACGGCCCTGGAGCTGTGGACCGAGTACATCGAGCGGCGCCCGCACGAGGCCATGGCCCGCCACCGGCTCGGGCTGGTCCTGATGCGCACCGGCAAGCCGGCCGCCGCTGCGGAGCACCTCCGCGTCGCCCACGACCTGCGCCCTGACCGGATGGAGTACCTGGAAGCCCTGGCCGAGGCGCTGCACCAGAGCGGCCAGCGGGACGAGCTGTTCCAGCTTCTCCGGGACACCATGTCGGAGGGGGGGCTGGCCGCGGGCCGCATGCGGTACGCCCAGTACGCCCAGCGGGCGGGCCTGATCGACGAGGCGGAGGAGTCCCTGCGCATCGCGGCGGCCCTGGAGGGCGCCCGCTCGGACGTGCCCTACCGGCGGCTGGCCGAGCTGGCCCGCCAGATCGGGGACCCGGATCGCGAGATCGAGGCGTGGCGGACCGTCCTCTGGTTCAACGTGTCGGACGCCGAGGCCAACCAGCGGCTCAAGGAGCTGGGGGTCATCCCCGGGCCGAGCCTGGCCCTGCCCCCGCGCGGCGTTGATAACGCGGGTTGACCAGCGCGGAGCGGATCCATATGCTTCCATCCGCATTGACGGATGAAGGCATGCCCGCAGGAGCCCATCGCAACCCGACCCGGGCGGTGGTCGACCGGCTCTCACAGCTCGGCGACCCGGTGCGGGTGCGCGCCCTGCGGGTCCTGGAGCGTGAGGAGCTGGCCGTCGGCGAGCTGGCCCGGGTGCTGCAGATCCCCCAGAGTTCGGCCTCCCGGCACCTGAAGGTGCTCGCCGAGGGCGGCTGGCTGGTGCGCCGGCCGGTCGGCCCGGCCACCTATTACCGGGTGGTGCTGGACGACCTGCCGGGCGACGCCCGGGCGATCTGGGTCGCGGTGCGGGACCACACCGGGGGCGATCCGGACAGCTCGCAGGACGACGCCCGGCTCGCGGCGGTGCTGAGCGAGCGGATGTCGGACTCGACCTCTTTCTTCGGGCGCCACGCCGGGCGGTGGGACGAGCTGCGGGCCGAGCTGTTTGGCAGCCGCTTCACCGAGCGGGCCCTGCTCGGCCTGATCGACCCCTCGTGGACCGTGGCCGATCTCGGGTGCGGGACCGGCAACGCGGCGGAGATGCTCGCGCCGTGGGTGGCGGAGGTCGTGGCCATCGACTCGTCGCCGGAGATGCTCGACGCGGCGCGACGGCGCCTGGCCGAGTACGCCAACGTGCGGTTCGTCGAGGCCGACCTGACGCGGACGCCCGTGCGGGCGGGTTCGGTGGACGCCGCCGTGTGCCTGCTGGTGCTGCACCACGTCGAGGAGCCGGCGGGGGTGATCCGCCAGATGGCCCGGATGCTGCGCACGGCCCGGGGGGGCGGGGTGGCGCTGGTGGTGGACATCACCCGGCACGACCGGGCGGAGTACCGGCACGAGATGGGGCACCGTCACCAAGGGTTCGCCCCGGAGGCGGTGCGGGGCATGTTCGAACAAGCCGGCTTCGGCCGGGTGTGCGTCCGGACGCTCGCGCCGGACGTGGAGGCGTCCGGGCCCGCCCTCTTCGTGGCGACCGGGCGGTTGGGCGCAGACTGAGGAACCGGCCCGCCGGGCGCGGGCGAAGGAGCGACGATGACGGCGACCGCGACGAACCCGACGATGGAGAAAGACGTCCTCAACGGGATGGACTTCAAGGTGCGTGACCTCGGCCTGGCCGAGTCCGGGCGCAAAGAGCTGCGCCTGGCCGAGAAGGAGATGCCCGGCCTGATGGCGCTCCGCGAGCGTTACGGCGCCAAGAAGCCCCTCAAGGGCGTGAAGATCGCCGGTTCGCTCCACATGACCGTGCAGACGGGCGTGCTGATCGAGACCCTCACCGAGCTGGGGGCGGACGTGCGCTGGGCGTCGTGCAACATCTTCTCCACGCAGGACAACGCCGCCGCGGCGGTCGTGGTCGGGCGCGACGGCACGCGGGACCGCCCCTCGGGCGTGCCGGTGTTCGCCTGGAAGGGCGAGACGCTGGCCGAGTACTGGTGGTGCACCAAGCAGATGCTCACCTGGCCGGACGGCTCGGGCCCCGACCAGATCGTCGACGACGGCGGCGACGCGACGATGCTCCTTGTCAAGGGGCTGGAGTACGAGAGGGCGGGCGCCGTGCCGGACTTCCGCAAGGGCGTGGACCCCGAGGAGTGGAAGCACGTCCTGGACACCATCCGGACCACCATCGCCGAGAACCCGGGCTGGTTCCAGAAGATCACCCCGGCGGTCCGGGGCGTCTCCGAGGAGACGACCACCGGCGTGCACCGCCTGTACGAGATGGAGCGCAAGGGCGTCCTGCCCTTCCCGGCCATCAACGTCAACGACTCGGTCACCAAGAGCAAGTTCGACAACGTGTACGGCTGCCGCCACTCGCTGATCGACGGACTGAACCGCGCGACCGACGTGATGCTCTCGGGCAAGGTCGCGGTGGTCTGCGGCTACGGCGACGTGGGCAAGGGCTGCTGCCAGGCGCTCAAGGGCCAGGGCTGCCGCGTGATCGTCACCGAGATCGACCCGATCTGCGCGCTGCAGGCGGCGATGGAG
>CAYXFA010000034.1:0-36614 GCA_964464165.1 uncultured Phycisphaeraceae bacterium
GGGGGCGGGGGGGGGGGGGGGGGGGGGGGGGGGGGGGGGGGGGGGGGGGGGGGGCCCCCGGGGGGGCCAAGGATAGCGATCAGCCAACGGTCACCCGCCGTTAGCCATCATGGGAGGGGGATGGTCTGTTCGTGCCGCACTCGGGGCAGCGGAGGGCTTGGTCGGGGTTGGGGTAGGCGCAGCGGGGGCACTGGCCGCGGCGGATGCGGGCGGCCACGGTGCGCCGGACATGCCAGGGGCCCGCCCAACGTACCGAGGCAAAGACGCTCGCGATCAGCCACACGCCCCACACCACCGCGGCGATGGCCAAGGGCCAAGGATTGCCGTCGAGGGCGGCAGCGGACCAGGGCCGCCCAAAAGCCATGAAGACGAGGCCGGCGATGGCGTTGGCTGCAGCGAGACTGACCAAGCCGGCAACCACGGCCAAGGTGAGCGGGTAGGCCACCTGGATTGCGCCAGGGTGGCCGGCGGATTTGCGACGTCGGAAGATCACAGTGAAGATCAACGATCGAGCGAATACCGCTAGTGGCGCACGCTCCTTGATTATCCTAATCATGAACTGGGTGTGGTCAAGACGACTGGCGGAGCCATAGCGTTTCAGGCGAAATCGTCTTGCGCTACCGCAGGATGAGATGGCGGCCTTTGTGATGCGTCGCTTTGATAAACTATCCGTAGACTCCGATCAGCGAGGTTCCAGTGGTGTTGAGGAGGTTTTCATGCGGCGATCATCCGAGCCAATCTTCTGCCTTCAGCCTCGCCGGCACATACTCCTCCGTCACATACGAGATGTCCTTGGTGATGAGGGATTCTACCTCCATCTTGAATCCGTTGTCCAGCATCCGCTTGATCTCCTTCTGCCAGCCCTTGTGGTCCTTGAACCACGGGTAGGCCGCGATCTGTTTGGCGCGTTGGACGTCGCGGTCGTTGAGGTCGATCTTGACGTCGTCGGAGAGTTCGCAGCGGTCGTAGTCCATGGCGCGGATGCCCATGAACTTGGCGTCGGGGATGGCCAGGCGTTCGGACTCGAAGGCCAGGGAGATCGAGCCCTGTTTGATGACCGAGTAGATGTAGTGCCCCCAGGGGTCGCAGTCGAGCAGGCAGTAGATGGGCAGGTTGTGCTCCTTGTTGAGGCGGTGGAGCAGGCGGCGGACGCCGCGGGGGGGCTGGCCGGAGCCCTCGGTGAGGATGCAGTTGTGCTTCTCCCAGAAGCGGTCCTCGTTGAAGCGTTGCCAGACGGTGTCCTTTTCGACGTGGAGGACGAAGTCGGCCTCGACGTTCTTGAACTGGATGACGTCGGGCTCGCAGATGGAGGGGATGCCGTAGCCGCCGGTGCCCATGCGTCGGCAGTTGATCTCGTCGCCGTTGTCGATGACGGTGATGTTGCCGACCATGGTGCCGCGTTTCTTGGCGAAGACGTGGAGCTCCTCGCGGAGGGAGCCGAGGGTGACCTCGAGGTCTTCGAGGATGGCGTCGGACTCGGTCTGGTCGTCGAAGGTCTTTTCCTTGGTGCCCTCGATGGTGTGGAGGCCGGCGTAGAACATGCCGCGGAGGCTGGAAGTCTTGTTCTGGTCGATGAGGTTGAGGATGCCGTTGGAGTGGATGAGGGTCTGCATAAACTTGCGCGCCTGGCCGAGGTTGAAGAGCTGGCGCGTGTTGGCGGCGTCGCCCATGCGGAGGATGCCGGCCTTCTTGTCCCACTTGGTGTTGGAGGCGGCGCGGGTGGGGACGAGGATCTCGGGCTCGATGTTGGAGAGGGCGGCGGAGACGACGCCCGTAGCGAGCTTGTTGATGGCCTCGGCGGTGCGCACGTCACGCTCGGCGCGGTGGGCGGTCTTGGGCCGGGGGGCGGACCGCGTCGCGGGCTTGGCGGCGGCTTTCTTGGAGGTTTTCTTGCCGGAGGGGGCTTTGGGTGGGGTCTTGGCCATGGTTCAACTCGGGCGTTCGGGGGCACGCGGACTTGCGGGTGGTGCGGGCCGCTTCCTGACGGGCGCGGCTTGTAGGGAGGTCACTCGTCCCCGAAGAGGGCCGCGCCGGCGGGTTGGCGTTTGCGGGCGATCTTCTTGACGACCTTTTTCTTGGGCGCGGGGCCGGCGTCGGCGGAGGGCTTGCGGGCGGCCGCTCGCGGCTTGGTGGGCTTGGGCTCGGCCTCGGACGCGGGGGGGGAGGCGATGACGGGCTTGCCGTTCTCGCCGATGATGACGACGTCTTCGTCCTTGGCCAGGCGGCCGTGCTCGTCCTTGATGAAGCGGCCCTCCTCGTCGAGCTGGGCGTCGGCGATCTCGGTGCGGGCGCGGGCCTGTTCGAGCAGGGCGTCGTAGACGGCCTTGGCGTCCGAGCCGGTGATCGCGTGGCAGGCCTTGGCGATCTCGCCGATGTAGCGCTCGAAGACGTCGCGTTTCTCGCCCTCACGCTTCATGCGTTGGCGCCGCCGGACGTAGGCGCCGAGCTTGCGGCCGCACTCCTGCAGGGCGAGCTTCATCTCCTTGCGGATCTCGTCGTAGTCGGCGATGGCCTCCTTGGACTCGCTGGTGAAGGGGACCCAGACGGAGGCCATGTGGATCATGACGACGAGCGGGCCGACGGGGGCGGAGCCTCGGGGCTGGGAGAGGCCGTAGTTCTTCCAGGCGGTCTCGGTGACGGCCTTGAAGGAGGAGCAGGCGGACTGCTGGTAGAGGAGCGGGACGCGGTTGGCGAAGCGGATCACGCGGGCGGGCTGGTCGCCGGGCAGGTTGCCGCCGAAGGCGATGGCGGCCTCGATGAGGAAGGGGCGGCCGCGGTAGACGGTCGCGGTGCGGGTGGAGGCGGTGTAGAACTCGGCTTGGACGCCCTTGACCATGCCGGCGAGCATGGTCTTGACGCCGATCGGCGCGAGGCAGTTGGTGGGGGGGTTGGGGAGCTTGGCCTCCTGCATGGCCTTGAAGAGGGCCTCGGCCTGGGCGTGGTCCACGTCGCCGACGCGGGTGCGCACGGAGATCTTGGCGTCCTGGCAGAGCTTCGAGGCGGTGGCGGGGGAGACCTTGGAGAAGCGGTCGGAGAGGAAAGAGACGATCGTGGGGTTCTTCTGCTCGTGCTCGCTGTCGCGGAGCATCTGGAGGAGCATGCCCAGCTCGATGCCCTTGGGGTGGGGCATGATCTCCTGGGTTTCCGGGGGCAGCTCGGCCGTGCCGCGGGGGTAGATGACGACGCCCTTGTGCTCGGTCGTGTTGGTGGCGGCGAGGGCCTCGAGATGGGTGGGGGCGACGGCGGTGTCCGGGCGGGCGCCGGTCTCGGGGTCGGCGGCGTCCGGGGCCAGGACCGGGCCGTCTTCGGGGTCGGCGTCGGCGGACTTGGTCGGCGCGACAAAGACGATGCGGGCGTGGGGGTTGGCGATGGCGGTCAGCTCGAGGAACTCGTCGACGGAGCCGCGCCCGCGCTGGTAGCGGCCCTCGAGCTCGACGGTGACGCTGGTGCCCGTGGGGTAGATCGAGGCGGGCAGGAACTCGCCGGAGGCGGACAGCTCGCGGGTGCCCGGCGTGAGGTCGCGGAAGTGGGCGGGCGGGAAGTCGTCGGTCTCGTTGTCGACGGTGACCTCGGCCCGGTTGGTCTTGGTGTTCATGGCCAGCTCGATGTGGTGAGCGTTGGCCTTGGGGCTGGTGCGGGTGTGGATGACCATCGGGCGGCCCGTGGTCAGCAGGCCGTACATGCCGGCGGCGGAGATGCCGATGCCCTGCTGGCCGCGGGACATCTTCAGGCGGTGGAACTTCGAGCCGTAAAGGAGCCGGCCGAAGATGTGCTCGACCTGCTTGCGGACGATGCCGGGGCCGTTGTCGATGATGGTGACGCGGTACCGGGAGGACTTGGCCGAGGCGGGGCGGCCGGGCTGGAGGTCCTCGATCACGACCGTGATGTCGGGGAGGATGCCGGCCTCCTCGCAGGCGTCGAGGGAGTTGTCGACGGCCTCCTTGACGGTGGTCAGGAGGGCCTTGCGGGGGTTGTCGAAGCCGAGCAGGTGGCGGTTCTTGGCGAAGAACTCGGAGACGGAGATCTCCCGCTGCTTGGCGGCCATGGTCTCCGCGGTGGCCCGCTGTTTTCCGGCTTTCGAGGCGGCTTTCTTGGCCATCCATGCCCTCCTTGGCCTGGTGGTGGTGCTTGGGAGGTGAGGATAGCGGGGATTCCGTCCGCCCGCGTGTCGGCGGGCGTTTTCACGCCCGGATTGGGCCGCACGGGGCCGTGGCTCGGCCTAGGCTTGCGGCCCGATTCGGACCCGATCCCGGCCCCGCCGGCGACCCGCTTGAGAGGAAATCCCCATGGAAACCACCCTGATCATCTTGAAGCCCGACGCCGTCCAGCGGGGGCTGACCGGCAAGATCCTGACCCGCTTCGAAGAGAAGGGGTTGCAGATCGTCGGGATGAAGCTCATGCAGATCTCGCCCGAGCTGGCGGCCAAGCACTACGAGGCCCACAAGGAGCGGCCGTTCTACAAGGGCCTGGTGTCGTTCATGACCTCCAGCCCCGTGGTCGTCCTGGCCGTCCGCGGCGTGGGGGCCATCACCATCGCCCGGAAGATGATGGGCGCGACCTTCGGCTCCAAGGCCGAGCCGGGCACGATCCGGGGCGATTTCGGCGTGTCGAACAGCTTCAACCTGATCCACGGGTCGGACAGCCCCGAGGCCGCGGAGCGCGAGCTGGGCCTGTTCTTCGGGCCGGGCGAGGTGCTGGACTACAACCGGGCCGTGAACGCCTGGGTGTACGACATGGCGAGCGGCGCCCCCGAGTGAGCCGCCGGGGCCTCGCCCCGACCAAGCCCAAAAGCAACGATGCCAGCCGTTCCCGCGGCTGGCGTTTGCGTTTCCGGGAGGTGGCGGTCGGTCAGACGGACGCGGCGGGTTTGATGCTGCCGATGACGGCGGGCGCCGACTCGGCCGCGGGCTCGGCGACGATCTGGTCGGCGATCTCGCGTCGGTGGATCTCGACGTCGCGGGGGAAGTCGAAGGCGACGCGGACCCTTTCGCCCTTGACGGAGGCGATCCGGACGACCCCGATGGGATTGCGGGGGTCTCCGATCACAACTTCTTCGCCTTCTCTGCGGGTGATCACCAGCATCGCTTGCTCCCTGCCGCCGCGATCGTCGTAGTGGGGCCGATCCTCAGCCGCTCGGTGGAGTATACGGTGCCGGGGCGGAGGATCCAAGGGTTGTTTTGCCGCAAGTCGGTGTGGTGGCAGGAATTGCGCCGCCGGTCCGATACCTTCGGCCGCGGCGGATCAGTCGACGGCCTCGACGGCGTCGATGCCGGGGACCCTGTCGCGGAGATTGCGCTCGATGCCCATGCGGAGGGTCATCGAGGCCGAGGGGCAGCCGACGCAGGCCCCGTGCATGCGGATCCGGACGGTGTTCGTCTGGGTGATTTCGACCAGCTCGATGTCGCCGCCGTCGGCCTGGACCGCCGGGCGGATACGTTCGACGACGAACGCGACCTGGTCCCAGAGCGGGTGCTGGGTGGTTTCGGGCGAGGGCATCGGGGAAAGTGTACCCTCCTCGGCCGGGGCGCGATGGGGGGATCCGTGGAGGGGCACGGGATGGGGCGCCAGGCGTGGCGGGCTTGGCGGGTCGGGCCGGATATCGCTCGGCGGCCCCGTCGGGGCGGGCGTACGGCGTGTTTCCGCAAAGCCCGGGGCGTCCTTGACCGATCGGACGGATCGGCTAGTGTTGTGGCCCGGTCCCCCGGACCGGGCCCAAGGTGCCCCGATAGCTCAATGGTAGAGCGAGCGGCTGTTAACCGCTAGGTTCCAGGTTCGAGCCCTGGTCGGGGCGTTCAGAGGCCCGCGTCCCCCCGGACGCGGGCCCTTTGGTTTACAGGGGGCGGGTCGCAAGAGTTGGCCCGGGCGGGGGTTAGAAAGGCTCTCCGGCGATCTCGGGTTTGGGCGGCCTCCGGGGTGGCGAGGCGAACGTGTAGTCGATTCGCTCGATTCGGGCCGGCGCTCTCGCGGAAACTCTGAGAGTCGGGCGGTCTGGTTAACGGGAAGGTTGGGATCGGCGATCAGTACCCTTTGACCGCGAGCGGTCAGTCCGAGTTCGAGGTTGAGAGTTCGGCCTGCTTGAGGACGAGCTGGGTTGCGTCTTCGGAGAGGTCCGGGGGGTAGCCGTACTTGGCCAGCATCCGGCGGACGTTGCGGCGAAGGGTGGCCCGAACGGGCCAAGTGGGTCCCGGCGGCGGGGTTGTACCATGTGCGCTATCGGTGGTACGACGCGGGGAACGGCACGTGGCTGGGCAAGGACCCGGCGGGGTACATGGACGGGGCGAGCCTGTTTGGGTATGTGATGCAGCAACCGGTTGCGGCCGTCGATCCGACGGGCCTCGTGTACTACGCGCCGAGAGACGGCGCCGGCGGCCCCGGATGGGGGGCCGGGGCGCACGACAAGGACGAGCAGTTCTATCACCCGAATCGCAATCGAAATCCCAGCGGGCCGCGGGACTACAACAGCCCCGTGGACGACATCGGCCTCTTCCTCTTGTCGATTCTCTGCGAACCGGTGGACGTGGGCCTGGGGATTTACGAGACGTGGAAAGACCCGGCGAACCCCTGGAACTGGGCGTCGATTATTCCGATACCACTCATTCCTGGGGCCGTACTTCGCAAAGGAGACGAGATAGTTGAAGAAGGGACGAAGGTCTACCGTGTTTGGGGCGATGGTGCAAAGCCAGATGGACATTCGTGGACCACGGTAAACCCCGGTACCGTAGACAACTATCGAGATGCTGCCGGTCTGCCTTCTCAGAACACTGGGCGCTTTGTGTCAGAAGGAACATTGGTAGACAACACCGGGGTCATAAGGAAGCAGGCAGATCCACTTCATGGGAATACAGGGGGCCTCGATGAAGTTGTGGTTCCCGATCCCAACGGTCAAATCAATCTCACCGGCGTGTCCGGTGCGAATCCGGAGTTTTGACATGGTCACCTATACCTTGACGGCAGCAGATTTTCAGGACTTTGGCCCTCCCAGGAAGCTGGCGGACACGCGATTTGGCAAAACTACCGACGATCGCGACATCCTCCTTGCTTCTCCGATTCCACCGCTTGTGGTAGAGTCTAAGCAGTATCATATGGTAGGCCTCCTTGCTAGACATAAAGGGACTAGCGTCCATTCTGATGAATCTGATATCGTTTTTGTTTATGTACTTGTGGATTTTGTGGAAGAGGCTGAAGGTGTTGATGTGTCGCGCGCCACAAATCTTTACTGGGGCGAGCTTCATCGTGTGCAAAACTGAATCCGGCAACGGAACGGCGGCCGTCGTATGCAGAACTGATTCCGGGCGAGACACGTCGTGTGCAAGACTGATTCCGGGCGGAGCGGCCGCCTGAAGCCTTGAAAGCCCGCCAGCGGCGGTGTTCAAAAACCCCGTCCCACCCCTGTTCAGGCCGCTTTCCGCTCGTAGTGCCTGAGCACCCCGCCCAGCCGATCACGGCACACAATCTCACCCTCGTTCGGCGGGTCGTGCCCGGTCCCTCGCCGATCGCCCAGCAATCTATTCCCCAATCCCTGATGCGGCCTTTCCAGATGGTAGTGCTCGAGGTACTCTGCCACCAGATGGTCCAGGTGCTTCAAGCCAATCGGGACGAAGTGGTCCAGGCACTCGCGCCGCAGGAACTGGATCCATCGTTCCATGTGGGCGTTGCACAGCGGGGCGCGGATGGGCAGCCGCTCGGCCTTGATGCCCTGCCCGGCCAGTTCGTCGTCGAACGGCTCCCCCAACTTCGAGTCGTTGTCGCGCACGACGATGGTCGGCCTAGGCAGGCCCGCCTTCTCGATTTCTCCCGCTACGCACGCCGCGGCATCGGCCGTCCAGCGGGCGCCGGGCCGGAAGGTGGCCCCGGTGACGATCACCCGACGGCTCTGGACATGAATGCGCGCCAGCACCGAGGCGGACATGCTGGAGGTGGTGGACGGCCCGAAACGGCGTTTCCGAAGCGCCAAGGCACAATCTAGCGGTTTGAAACCGTTCTACGCGGGGCGTTCAGAGGCCCGCGTCCCCCCGGACGCGGGCCCTTTGGTTTACAGGGGGCGGGTCGCAAGAGTTGGCCCGGGCGGGGGTTAGAAAGGCTCTCCGGCGATCTCGGGTTTGGGCGGCCTCCGGGGTGGCGAGGCGAACGTGTAGTCGATTCGCTCGATTCGGGCCGGCGCTCTCGCGGAAACTCTGAGAGTCGGGCGGTCTGGTTAACGGGAAGGTTGGGATCGGCGATCAGTACCCTTTGACCGCGAGCGGTCAGTCCGAGTTCGAGGTTGAGAGTTCGGCCTGCTTGAGGACGAGCTGGGTTGCGTCTTCGGAGAGGTCCGGGGGGTAGCCGTACTTGGCCAGCATCCGGCGGACGTTGCGGCGAAGGGTGGCCCGAACGGGCCAAGTGGGTCCCGGCGGCGGGGTTGTACCATGTGCGCTATCGGTGGTACGACGCGGGGAACGGGACGTGGATCAGCAAGGATCCGGCGGGGTATGTGGATGGGGCGAGTCTGTTCGGGTATGTGGCTCAGCAGCCCATCAACACTGTTGATCCGATGGGCTTGTGGAAGTGGGATAGGGATCTTCTCCAGTATGGTGTTCCTGGACTATTAGGCTTCCACGGTCGCGAAGCTGCTGCTGCCGGATGGAACGAGTACTCCGAATCGACCTACGGAGTTGTCGGGACTTTTACTGGCGGTTTGTTTGACGAGGATTATGGATTCCTTGGGTACAAGGATGAGGTCCTTGATTTTGTCGGGCATGATGACACAGGTGCTTATGACTCGGGGAAATGGAGCGGGCGAGTAGCAGTGACGGCTCTACTAGGCATTGCCGCGCGGCACGCGGTAACTGGGCGCGAATACTGCTTTGGCCCCAATTTGCGAATTGCGCCCTGGGGAAATCGAACCGGGCATCCTACTGGCAGATTCCCGCATTATCACAGGCGAATTTTTGACGGACAAGGCAATCCTGTTTCTGGCGGCGGGATGAGGTGGCATCGACCGTGGGATACCCCAGGCGGAGGAGGGCCGAGATGGTGAATGATCAAGCGAAAGACACTAATCCGGCACTAAACGATGCCGTCGTCGTCTTTGAAGGACATGATGTTTCGATATTTGAATCACCAGATGCGGTAGTGCGTTGTCTTGAGCCTATTGATGTTCGCGAGGGAATATATGTTGTCTTTCGCGCTGACGGCAGCCCGGCCAGGCTCTCTGTTTCTCCATCTAAAGATTCGCAGCGAGGAACCATTGATCTTCAGTTTTTTCTGAGTGACGACACGTCCCGCGCCGACTTGCTGCAGCGTCTGGAGACATCCCTTGTCGCCCTTGGTGTAGCACCAGCGCCTCAAGGAAGTAGAATCGAGTCAATGATTCTTGAGCTACACTCTCGACTGGGTTTTACTCGATAGTCTACGAACGATGCGTATCGATGCATGAGTAACCCAAGCTGGATCAGAGCTAGAAGCTTGAAACCCGCCTCCCGGCGGGACTCACATTCGGTTCCACCTTGTTCGAGCGACTCGTCGGCGTTCACAGAACCGCGGCTCGAACTCGTCGGTCAGTGACCTCAGCTCCCGTTTTCGGTCCTTCGGCATGCGTTCGCCCCGCGTCCCGTCGGTATGCAAAGCGGATCTGGGACGAAACGGCGATTGGACCCTTCCCGCAGCGGGGTGCAATTACTCGGTCCCGCCCCCCTTTCAGGCCGCCGATCGGCGTTTGTAGTGTCGCCCCCCAGTCTCGACCGGCACACCACCTCGTCCTCGTTCCGGAGCGGAGCGGGTCATACCCGGCGAACAGCCGGCAATCTGATCCTGACCCTTGCAGCCCACGGCCTGCTCTCATATAATGGCGTCCAGCCTCTTTGGCAGCCGAATACCGCCCCATCCGCATGTCGGGGGCGATCACGCGGGTGTACGACTCGAACGGTAACCTGATCTCGGACTCCGAGAAGGGCCACGCGTACAAGTGGGACGTGCTGGGGCGGCTGATGGAGATCCGGGTCGGGGGGGGCGGCAACGACGACCTGGTCGCGGCGTTCCGGTACAACGCCCTGGGCCACCGGATCGCCGAGCACGTGGACCTGGACGGCGACGGCGACGTGGACGCCGACGATCCCTGGACGCGGCTGGTCTACGACGCCCGGTGGCGTGTGGTGGCAACGTACCGGATTGACGCGGTGCAGGACACGGAGGCGCTGCACGAGCGGTTCATCTACCACGCGGCCGGCTTGGACGGCGTGGGCACCGGCTCATACATCGACGCGCTGGTCCTGCGCGACCGGGACGCGGACGGCAACGGGTCCTTGGAGGAGCGGCACTACTACTGCCAGAGCTGGCGGCACGACGTGGTGGCGATCGTGGACCACCTTGGGCGGTGGATCGAGTCGATGCGGTACACCCCGTACGGTGTGCCGATCTCGATTCCGGCGTCGGACAAGGACCGCAACGGGCTGCTGGAGCAGGCCGACCTGGACCTGCAGGCCGCGGCGATCAGCCTGCCTTATGACGTGACGTTCGACAACGACCTCGACGGCGACGTGGACTTCACGGACCTGTCGCTGGCGGTGAACCAGGCGAGCGCGCTGGGATCGGACCCGATCGGGCGGGGCGTGCTGTCGTCGTATGGGCACCGGGCTGGGTACGCGGGATATCAGTGGACGCCCGCGGCGGGGCTGTACCATGTGCGGCACCGCTGGTACGACCCGCTGAACGGGACATGGATCAGCAAGGACCCGGCCGGGTATGTCGATGGGGCGAGCTTGTTCGGGTATGTGGCTCAGCGCCCCTTATTTTACTCAGATCCAATGGGTCTTTCCCCAGAAGAGGAGGACGACGGTGGGGGAGGAGGCAATTGGTTTACAAAGGGCGCAGGATGGCTTTTGTCTCTCCCAGGAAGGGCCTACGATGCGATCGTAGATGGACTTCTTGGTGAGAATGAAAAGACTGAAACAGGATCTGGCTTAGGCGACAATACGCGCAGGGCAATCGAGCAAAACAGACGAATGATTGAGGAGATGGGCGATCCCGATCTGCTTGAAGTCTTCGATCGAACAAACGGCCAATTCTTATCTACGGCGGCAAGAGAGGGCGGTCAGGCGGCCAGAGGCTTGATGTGTGAGTATGCATTAGCCGGATTGGTAGGAGTTAGGCGGGGTGGAGGTGAGCCAAACATTCCAGGAAACGCATGGAAGGGAAAGAAGGCGCCTGAGAACGCATTTCCTCACCTTGAAAAGCATCATGGAGTACCGCAGCATGTTGCAAGCAATCGGCTCCACAAGATCAAAGAGGGTGCGGGGCTTGGTCCCGCGGACGATGTGGCAATCGGGCGCACTGGAGATGTTTATAATTCCAAGACAGGCGAAAAAATAGGCTCTCTCACTGATAAATCACTTGGAACGGAGCGTTGAATGACTGAGCACTCGAAACACCGCCATATTTTTGTGGTCATTCGGATGGATTTTTATGATGGCGTTACTCCGTCATCTGATAGTGTTGTTGCTACGAAAGCCTACTTTAGTCAAAAAGCATGTGAAGATGAACGAGATCGTCTTTTGGCACTCAATCCAGATTCAATATATTTCATAAGAGTTGCCAGGCTGGTGGATTGTCATGAGTCGAATGGTTGACTGTTGGCCACGCATCGTCGTATGCTAAACTGAATTCTGGCAAAGAAGGGATCGCCGTTCCGAAGCTCGAAACCCGCTTCCGTTGTGTGCAAAACTGATCCGGGGCGAAACGGCGACTGAAGCCTCCCCGCAGCGGGGTGCAAATACTCGGTCCCGCCCCGTTTCAGGCCGCCCGTCGCCGTTCGTAGTGCCTGAGCACTCCGCCCAGCCGGACCCGGCAGACCACCTCGCCCTCATCCCTCGGCGGATCATGCCCGGCCGCTTGACGGTCGACCAGCAATCTGTTGCCCAACCCCTGGTGCGGCCTTTCCAGGTGATAGTGTTCAAGGTATTCTGAGACGAGGTGGTCCAGATGCTTGAGCCCGACGGGGATGAAGTGGTCCAGGCATTCGCGTCGCAGCGACTGGATCCATCGCTCCATGTGGGCGTTGCACAGCGGGGCGCGGATGGGCAGGGCCTCGCCCTGGATCCCCTGCTCGGCGAGCTCGGCGTCGAACTCGCCCCCGAACTTCCCGTCGTTGTCCCGCACGACAATCGTCGGCTTGGGCATTCCTTGCTTTTCCACCTCATCCGCCAGGCACGCGGCGGCGTCCGCTGTCCAGCGTCTCGTGGGCCGGAAGGTCGCCTTCGTGACGATCACGCGCCGGGACCGCACATGGATGAAGGCGAGGACCCACGCGGGCCGCAGCCCGCGGCTGGTCAGCACCTTGGTCGTGAAGAAGTCGCACGCCCACAAGGTCTCCGCGTGCCGGCGGAGGAAGGTGTCCCACAGCGGGTCCCGCCGGTCGGGAGCGGGCTCGACCCCGTGCCGCTTGAGGATGTTGCGGACCGTCCCGTGCGAGACGGACTTGACCCCCAGCTTCCGCAGCTCGCCGAGGATCCTGGTGTAACCCCAGCCCGACTCGCGCGCGAGCCGGACGACCAACTCCTCGACCCAGGCCGCGGTCCGCGGCCGGCCGGGCGGCCGCTTCGCCTTGCGGCTCTTCCGCTTCACCCCCCGGGCCCAGCGACGGAAGGTGTCGTACCGGACGATCGAAATGAGGTCCTTGAGCGCTGGCCCCACGGCCGTCCCGAACCGGACCAGCCTGCCCCGCTCCCGCTCGCTGAGCCGGACCGGGCCGTCGATCTGGGCGCGGAGCAGGCGGTTCTCGACCACGAGGTACTCGACCTGCCGGGCCAGCGCCGCGTGGTCGGCTTGGACCAGCCGGAGCAGGAGTGGAAGCAAACTCATCATCCCCCGAGTGTGGCCCGCGTCCTGGGGCGAAACCAGCGGGCCGGGGTTTTTGCATACCGCCCTGGCGGCCCGGGAACGGCATCGGGCCCGCCAACGGACGTCGGCCTACGGCCGACCCCCGCCGGCGACGGCCCGACCAGCGCAACCATGAGAAGGCGCGATCCGGTTAACACGAACCCGGCGATCCCGGAGGTCAAGCGGACAAGCTGAAGGAGGTGGCGAGAGCCCCGAAACGGCGTTTCTGAAGCGCCAGGGCACAATCTAACGGTTTGAAACCGTTCTGCTCGGGGCGGTATTCGGCCTTGTCGACGAAGGCGAAGGCGAGGTCTCCGCTCGTGCGTCCCGGCTGGAGGGGGATTTCCTCGCTCTTGCCGACCCACTTGGGCTTGAGCGGCTTGCCCTTCTTGTCGGTCTGGTTCTCGTTCAGGTTGATGCGGTGCGGGGCGATCTGGATCAGTTCGCCGTGCTCGGTCAGCTCGACAACCCAGGAGACGGGCTTGCGTTCGAAGTCCGGGTCGCCGATGAGGGCTTCGGCCTCGGCGAGCCGGTGCAGAGCTTGGAGGATCATGGGCGATCTCCTTCCGGCTGGCAAAGGGCTTCACGGATGCCCCGTTCCGCGGCCTCGGCGGTCGGGGGGACCTCCAGCACGCCGTTGACGAGGCGGGCGGCGAAGAAGACGGGGCGGGCGAAGCCCTCGACGGGGCCGTCCGGGGTGCGCCAGGCCATCGTCTTGCGGCGTGGGCCTTTCGTGTTCTGACTCTGTGTGAACTCGAGGTCCCAGAGCATGAGGCCGAGATCGCGCGTCTCGGGGATCGGCTGGGGGGTGTGCTCGTCGACGGGTTCGAGATCGGCTGGGAACTCGCGGCAGCCGAGGTAGGGCTGGTGGAAGTGCTGTCCGCGTTCGAGCCGACGCTGGAACATGGCGACGTACTTGGAAAGCGAATCGCCTGACCCGGCGCGGTCGGTGAGCTCGATGCGGGCTTCGATGACGTAGTCGACGTCGCGGAGGGCGACGGTGTTGCGTTGCTGGCGCCGGTCCTCGACGATCAGCGTGTCGTATTCCCCGCCGGAGTCGAGCGCCGACCGCGGGGGCGTCGGTGCACCGACCGCGACCTCGTTGCGCCGGAAGCTGGTGAAGGCGATCGGGCTGAGCACCTTGATGCGCTCGATGCGCCATCGCATCTGCGGCTTCCACAGCACGGACTCGCACATCCCGCGGGCGGCCGAGGGGGTCAGAACGGGGTAGGTCATTCGCTCGGTTTTGAGCTCCGGTCTGGTAAAGCACGCAAGGGGGCCGGTGGCCCGTAGGGCTAAGGGGGGGTCAGTCTTCATCGTGCCTCTCTTTAGACAATGGCTACTTCAGGATCGATGACACCGTCGGTACGCGGATCAAGCCCGAACCGCTCGCTGTACCGGGCTTTGGTGTGCTGCTCCAGCAGCACGCCGACTCGTTCGTGGACTGTTTCGATAACCCCGGCGGCTCGCAGGGCGTCGTGGTGGAACCGGCTTACCTGGACGATGAAAGGTTGCAGGGCACGCTGGGTGCGGCGGTTCGGGTCGGCTCGGAACCGTTCGATCCGCTCCGCTCCCTCGCCCCAGGGCACCGCGATCGGTTGCGGGTCGGACTCGATCATGCGGAAGCAGTGCGCGGTGGTCAGGAAATCCAGCTTCCTACGGTGGAGCTGGATGCGCTTGGTGTCCAACTCGGACCGGCTATAGAACAGTTCAAAGAACCGCTCGCAGACACCAGGGTCGAAGATGTCCAGGGCGTCACGGTTGCGCAGCATGGTGCGCGTGGTGGTTGCGGCGCTTTCCAGCACGCCCTTCGGCGGAGTCGTGGGGGGCTGGAAGACGATCAGCTCACCGCCCGGCCCGGGGCGGCCGGCGAGGCGGTTGGCCTCGGTGAGCCGTCCCTCCCGGTCGCACCGCCCGGCCGCCTGGGCGAGGGAGTCGAGGCCGGCGAGGGCGCGGTAGACCACCGGGAAATCAAGATCGACGCCGGCTTCGACGAGCTGGGTCGCGACGACCCGGCAGACGCCGCCCACACGGCGGCGCTCCGCGATTTGGCGCAGCACCTCCAGCCGGTGGGCCGGGCACATCAGCGCGGAAAGGTGGAACAGACCCTCGGCGCCGGCCTCGCGCTCGAGCGCTTCCGCGAGTTCACGCGCGTCCTGGCGGCGGTGCACGATCGCGAGCACGGCGTCGTGCCGAGCCATGCTTTCGGCGAGGGCCGGATAAGGGATGGGGGCGTCCGTTTCCCACCTGACGCGCACGCGCCGGGCGCGGTCTGCGAGCGAGGCGGGGTCCGGGATGATCTGACGGACGTCTCGCAGCCCGAAGGAGAACCCGTCGCGTTGGATCAGGGCCGGCGGCGTGGCCGTGGAGAGCACGACCGAGCAGCCGATGCGCGGTCCCGCGAGTTCTCCGAGAACATCCAGGATTGGTTCCAGCAGGCTTGGCGGGAGGGTCTGGACCTCATCGAGCAGTACGACGCTCCGTGCGATGTTGTGCAGCTTGCGGCACCTGGACGGATGGTCGCTGAAGAGCGACTCGAAGAGCTGGACGCTGGTCGTGACGATGATGGGCGCGTCCCAGTTCTCGGCGGCGAGCTTGCGGCGGATCTCCAGTTCGCTGTCCTCGCGTTCCAGCTTCTGCTCGTCGAGATTGGAGTGGTGTTCGAGCACGTTCTCAGCGCCGAAGACCTCCCGGTAGACGCGTGCGTTCTGCTCGATGATGCTCGTGTATGGGATGACCACGATCACCCGGCGCAGGCCATGGTGGACGGCGTGTTCCAACGCGAACCGCATCCCGCTGAGCGTCTTCCCTCCCCCGGTCGGGGCGCAGAGCGAGAAGATTCCAGCCGGCCACGCCGCCGCGGAGATGCACGCGGTGAGGATCTCCCGACGGATCGCCGCGAACGGGGTATCGCACGGGAGGCCTTCCTGTTTCGCTCGGAGTTTTTCGAGCAGGGCAGGAAGCGGGTCGTACTGGAAGTCTCGCCGCGTTGGAGAACCGTCCAGCCGTGCGTAGAAAGCTGCGGTGCAGAGCCGATCGGCGTCAACCAGGGCGGAGAACACCATCCGGGTCAACATTTCGAGGCCCCTGGACCGCGCCTCGGTGTCCAGGGTGTGCGTCCGGTCTGTTTGCGCGGGGGTGAACGGCGCATTGAGCACGCAGGATGGGATCACGTCTCGGATGACATCCAGAAGTGGCTGATTCGCAGCCAGGCGCTCCTTGAGGGGCCGGCGGGACGTGTCCGGAGCGCCCGCGGCCTCCGCGGATGCGTTCGATTGCAGGTTGGACAGCCCGGCGTGGTGCCCCGCGATCGCGAACACGACGGGCAGGAGCTCGACGCACCGGCGTTCGTACGCCAGCAAGGCTCCGGCCCCCGCGTGCTCGATCTGCACCCGGGCTCCGTGGAGCTTCTGCTGGAAGTCCGGGTGGTACTTCCCGACGTCATGCCAAAGCCCCGCGAGCCGAGCGAGGTTCTCGCATTGGAAGGCCCGGCCGAACTCCGCGGCGAGCTCGGACACTTGGTGAAGATGGACGTCGAGCTGCTCCCAATCGGAGGCGGGACCGTCCAGGCTGTGTGCGTACCACTCCATTTATGCAAATCAATTGTGCGATCGTTCCGTCGTGCTCGGCATCGATGCGGCTATGTCTTTGTATCCACGGACGTTGCGCGCTGCGTCGCCCATCTCGGACGAGTGAGACGGTCCGTGAAGCGTCGTCGTTGCAATGTACCAGATTCACCCAGCACTGTGCGTGCGCTGGGCGCCGGATTTCGCCGAGGGTGACACACGGGTGTCAGTGGTCGGAAGGGATGAAGTGGGCGTGCTTGGGCGCAGCCGCCGCGTGCTGGAAGTGGTGGCAAAATGGGTAAAGTAGGGAGCCGGCCCCCCTTACCCCTCCAACTCCCGGTGCTGCGCCAAGAGGTCTGAATACGAGCACGCGACGGGTTCGCCGAGGGCGGGGGCGAAGGTGGCGCGGAGCTGGTCGGCGAGGAGGGCGGCGTGTTGTTCGTCGGCGGGTTCGCGGACCAGGGACTCGATCTCGAGGAACGGGCCGAGATGGTCCACCTTGTCGATGTGGATGCGGACGGAGCGCCACATCCAGAGCTCGCGGAGCTTGGACACGGTGAGCCAGACGGGCAGGGGCTGTTGGCCAAAGCGGGCCCGCATCTCCGGCTCGGTCATCACGGCGTAGTCCGACACGCGCGGGCCGATCTGGTCGGGGCGGTCGTAGAGGATGAACTCGACGGGCTCGGGCTCGGCCACGCCGCGGTCGACGACGACCGCCTCGCGTTTCTTCAGCCGGCCCGCGGCGACGTTGAAATAGGTGTCGGTCTGTTGGAGCCGGGCGATGAACCGAGCCCCGATCTCGCGTGCGATGGCCCGGGCGAGGTCCGGGTCGCGCAGCTCGGCTTTGTACTCGACGTTCTTCACGGCGTTTCGATCCCCGCTGCGGTAAGGGCGGCGAGCAGCGCCGCCTCGTCCCACGTCTCGATACCCAGGTCACGCGCTTTGTCGAGCTTCGAGCCGGCCGATTCGCCGGCGATGACCAGGTCGGTCTTTTTACTGACCGAGCCGGACACGCGGGCGCCCAGGGTTTCGAGCAGCTCGGTCAGGCCCGTGCGGTCGAACTTCCCGAGCGTCCCGGTCAGCACGACCGTCTTGCCGGCGAAGGGGGAGCCGCCAGCGCCCGGTTCCGCCGCGGCGTACTCGCGGCTGGTCAGGTCGACGCCGACCTCGCGCAGGGCCCGGAAGGCGGCGCCGGCGGCGTCGGAGTGCAGGTAGGCGTGCACGGCGGGGGCGGTCAGGGCGCCCAGGCCGGTCTCGGGCCGGTCCTTGGGGTCCTCTGGGAAGCCGAGCTGGGCGGCCTCGTCCTTCTTGAGCGTCTTGGGGCGAAGGGCCGGCTCGGGGGCGGCCAGCAGGGCGTCCAGGTCGGGGTACAGCCGGCAGAGGGCGCGGGCGGTGGACGCGCCGACATGGCGGATGCCCATGCCCGCGAGCACACGCGAGAGGCCCTGCTCCTTGGCCCGCTCGATGCCCGCGATTAGGTTGTCGACCTTGCGTTCGCCCATGCGGTCGAGGCGGAGCAGGTCCTCCCGCCTGGAGGGCAGGCGGAAGATGTCCGCGAAATGGCTGAGCGGGATCGGGGGCACGTCGGGCGGCACGCCGAGCTCGGCGCGGCGGGGGTCGGAAGGATCGAGGTGGGTGGCGCGGATCTGGTCGATCGTGCTCTCGCCGAGGCCTTCGATGTCCATCTGCCGGCGCCCGGCGAACCAGATGAGCTTCTCGCGGACCTGGGCGGGGCATTCGGGGTTGATGCAGCGGCGGACGGTTTCGAGGGCGGGCGATTCGGCGGCCTCGGGGGGCTCGATCTCGACCGTGCCGCCGCAGACCGGGCAGGCGGGCGGCGGGACGATGGGTCGGGCGTCTTTCGGGCGGCTCGGGAGGTCAACCCCCATCACCTGGGGGATGATCTCGCCGGCCTTTTCGACGTAGACGGTGTCGCCGGCGCGGAGATCGGTCCGTTGGTCGAGAAGGCGCCCGGCGTCGAAGGCCTGGGCGTCGCGGGCGCGGCCGTAGTTGTGCAAGGTGGCGTGCTGGACCACCGTGCCCGCGAGCACCACGGGCTCGAGCACGGCCCGGGGGGTGATCTTGCCGGTCTTGCCGACCTGGTGGTCGACGCCGATGAGCCGGGTGGTCTTGCGCTCGGCAGGGTACTTGTACGCGATGCACCAGCGGGGGGACTTGCTGGTGTAGCCGAGCGCGTCCTGCTGGGCGTACGAGTCCACCCGGATCACCACGCCGTCGATGGCGTACTCGAGCTTGCCGCGGAGCGCGTCGATCCGGGCGATGGCGTCGTGGATCTCGGCGGGGTTCTCGGCGATGGTGCGGTGTTCCCCGACCGGGAAGCCCATCTCGGCGAGGCGTTCACAGAACGCGGCGTGGCCGTCCCCGAGCGGGGCGGAGAGTTCGCCGCGTCCGTGGGCAACGAAGCCGAGACGGCGTGCCGCGGCGACCGCGGGGTCGAGGTTCTTGACGGTCCCGGCGCAGGCGTTGCGCGGGTTCATGAACAGTTCCTCGCCCTCGGCCTCGCGCTCGGCGTTGATGCGTTCGAACACGGAGAGCGGGATGTACACCTCGCCCCGGATCTCCAGCACGTCCGGGCAGGGGCCGTCGATGACCAGGGGGAGCGAGGCGATGGTGCGTGCGGCGTGGGAGACGTCGTCGCCGCGTTCGCCGTCACCCCGGGTGACGGCGCGGACGAACCGGCCGCCCTCGTAGCGGACGGAGAGAGCGACGCCGTCGATCTTGGGCTCGCAGACGAAGCGGACGGGCTCGCCGGCGCCGAACAGGTCACCGCCGGGGTTGCCCGCCAGGCCTTTGCGGACCCGGGCGACCCAGGCCTCGACCTCGGCGGCGGAGTAGGTGTTGTCGATCGAGAGCATCGGGACGGCGTGCCGGTAGGCCCGGAAGCCCTTGATGGGCTCGCCGCCGACGCGCCGGGTGGGGGAGTTCGGGTCGTCCAGCTCGGGATTGGCGGCCTCGAGCTCGGCCAGCTCGCGGAGGCGATCGTCGAACTCCCGGTCGGACATGAGCGGGGTTTCGGCGGCGTAGTAGGCCCGGTTGGCCCGGTGCAGCAGGGACCGCAGTTCGGTGATCCGGCGGGCTGTCTCGGCTTTGCTCACGCCCCATCGTACCGGGAAGCGGGGGGGCTGCGGCGTACGATGGCCCGATGCCCGCCAAGATCATCGACGGCCAATCCATCGCCAAGGACCTGCGTCTGAACGTGGGCATCCGTGCGGCCAAGCTGGCCGACCGGGGCCGGCCGGCCCGACTCGACGCGGTCCTCGTGGACTCTGGGGACAACGGGGCGCGGGTGTACGCGCAGAACCAGGCCCGCACCTGCGAGCAGCTCGGCATCGGCTACACCCTGCACGAGCTGCCCCGCGGGTCGGACCAGGCGTCGATCCTGAGCGCGCTGAGGGAGCTCAACGAGGACCCCGGCGTCCACGCGGTCATGGTCCACATGCCGCTGCCCGAGGGCGTGGACCCCCACGCCGTGCAGGCGCGGATCGACCCCGACAAGGACGTGGAGGGCGTCAACCCGGCGAACATCGGCAACGTGGTGTACGGGCGGTCGATGAAGGCCCCCTGCACGGCTCTGGCCACGCTCAGGATGCTCGACCACACGGGCGAGGAGCTCCGCGGCAAGCGGTGCGTGGTGGTGGGGGCGAGCGCCCACGTGGGCCGGCCGATCGCGGTCCTGCTCATGCAGCGGGAGGCGACCGTGGTGAGCTGCAACAAGTTCACCCGCTCGCTCGGGGACCTGTGCCGCTCGGCGGACGTGCTGATCCCGGCGGCGGGGGTGCCGGGGCTGATCACGGCGGACATGGTCAAGCCGGGCGCGATCGTGGTGGACGTGGGCGTGAACCGGGTGCGTGCGGTGGACGGCTCGATGCGGACTGTGGGGGATGCGCTGTACGAGGAGGTGCGGGGGGTGGCGGGGTGGATCTCCCCCGTGCCGGGCGGGGTGGGCCCGGTGACGGTGGCGGTCCTCCTGCACAACGTGGTGGACGCGGCCGAGGCGGCCTGCGCCGGGGCGGGCGGCTGAAACGCCGGGTTGTCCCGCGTTGACCGGGCCGGTCCGGGCCCCTTTCATCCCGTATGCACACACTCGCCTTCCTGCCGAACATTGGCTGGACCGAAATGCTCGTCGTGGGGGTGATCCTGCTCCTCCTGTTCGGTCGTCGCCTGCCCGAGGTCGGCCGGAGCCTGGGCCAGGGGATCGTCGAGTTCAAGAAGGGCCTGAAGGACATCGGGGACGACATCGAGGTCCAGTCCTCGCGCCCGGAATCGCCTCGGTTCGAGTCGGCCCGCCCCCCGACGGCCGGCGCCGAGCACCGCGTGGCCCAGGGCGTTGAGTCGCCCCGGTCCGAGCCGTCCGTCTGACGCTCCATCGCCCGTTCGGGGCTGGTCGGGGCCGGATCCGCGGCTACGATGGCCCTCATCAACCTGCGGCGAGGTAGCTCAGCTGGCTAGAGCGGAGGATTCATAACCCTCAGGTCGGGAGTTCAAGTCTCCCCCTCGCCACTCACGACGCCCCGGCCGGTATCCCCGGTCGGGGCGTTTCGCGTTCGGTGCAATTGCACGCCTAGAGGGGCGTTGGACCGAAAAGGCATGCAGGAGACCTCCTGATGAACTGGAAACCGCTCGTGGTGGGATTCGCGGGGATCGCTCTGGCCGGGGTGGGGGCCGCGGCCTGGCTGTCCGGCCAAGGCGGGGACGCCCCGTCGGCGTCACATACCGGGGGAATGCCCCCTGGCGGGGCTCCGTCGGCCGTCCCGGTCGTGCCGGCCCCCGCGCCGCCCGTGTTCGGCGACTACGCCCGGGCCGAGCCGGAGGAAGACCAGGACTGGATGGCCCGCCTGGAGAACTTTGACTGGAGCAGCTACCAGCAGCTCTCCCCCGAGGAGCGGCGTGCCCGGATGCGGGCGGCCCGGGCGGAGTTCGAGGCCCGGCTGGACACCAACGGGGACGGCAAGGTCGACGACGACGAGCGTCTGGACGCGGCCCTGGCTTCGCCGATGGGGCGGCGGATCCTGGACCGGTTCGACCAGAACGGGGACGGGCTGCTGGACGCCGCCGAACGGGCGGCCCTGCGCGCCGAGGAGGAGCAGCGTCGGGCGGCCCAGGAGGCCCAGATGCTGGAGCGCTACGACGCCGACCGGGACGGGGTCATCAGCCCCGAGGAGCGCCGGGCGATGCGGGAGGACATGGAACGGCGCCGCCAGGAGCAGATGGACCTGATGGCCAAGGAGTTCGACCGCGACGGCGACGGGCAACTCAACGCCGACGAGCGTGCGACCGCCTGGCAGACCCTGCGCGAACGCCGCGAGATCGAAGCTTTCGTCAGCCGCTACGACTCCGACGGCGACCGGCGGATCACGACCGTCGACCTCAACGCTTTTCTGCAGCTGTACCAGGCCTCGAGCCGCCGGGCCGACGTCAACGACGACGGTTCGGTCGATGCGAGGGACGTGACCGCGTTCCGTGACCTGATGGCCCGCGCCGCCAACCGGCCCTGACCGTGCCCATCGTCCACGTCGCCGTGCTGCCCGGGCTTGTGCCCGACCCGCCGCCCCCGTTGGCGGTCGTTTTCGACGTGCTGCGCGCCACCACGACCATGGCGGCGCTGCTCGACGCGGGCGCGGCGGGCGTCCGGGCGGTCGGGGAGGTCGACGATGCCCGGGCCCTCAAGGCGGCCGATCCCTCGTGCGTGCTCGCGGGAGAACGGGGCGGGGTCGCGCCGCCGGGGTTCGACCTGGGCAACTCGCCGGTCGGCTTCGACCCTGGGGCGGTCCGGGGCCGGGTGGTCATCATGACGACCACCAACGGCACGCGGGCGGTCGCCCGGGCGTCCGGCTCGCCCCGGGTGTTCATGGGCTCGCTGACCAACCTGGACGCCCTGGCCGCGCGGCTGGCCGGGCTCCGCCTCGACGCGGTGCTCGTCTGCGCCGGGACGGACGGGGGACGCTCGGACGAGGACGAGTTGGCGGCCGGGATGCTGGTCGAGCGGCTCCGCGGCTGGGAACGGACCCACGGGGCGGATGACGCGGTGGACCGGGCGACCGGCTCGGTGGGGGCCTCCGGCGGGGTCAAGGCCGCGGTAGCGCGGTCTCCGCACGCCCGGCGGCTCGCGGCGATGGGGTTCGCGGACGACGTGCGGTTCTGCTCCCGGGTGTCGGTCACGGCCACCGTCCCGGTGCTTGATCCCGGGAGCGGGCTGATCGTCGCCGGCTAGGATCGGTTCAGTTCGCAGCAGGAGAATTCGGCGATGCACACACTGGTCCTGATCCGCCACGGCGAGAGCGTCTGGAACCGCGAGAACCGCTTCACCGGCTGGAAGGACGTGCCGCTGTCCGAGAAGGGCCACCAAGAGGCCGTCGCGGCCGGGCGGCTGCTTAAGGCGGAAGGGTTCGAGTTCGACGAGGCGTTCACCTCCGTTCTCCAGCGGGCGATCCGGACGCTGTGGCACGTGATGGAGGAAATGGACCTGCTGTGGATCCCGGTGACCCGCTCGTGGCGACTCAACGAGCGCCATTACGGCGCTTTGCAGGGGCTCAACAAGGCCGAGACCGCGGCCCAGCATGGCGAGGACCAGGTGAAGATCTGGCGTCGGAGCTACGACGTGCGCCCCCCGGCGCTCGAGCAGTCCGACGAACGCTGGCCGGGCCACGACCGGCGTTACGCGGGGCTGAACCCCGAAGAGCTCCCGGTGACCGAGTGCCTCAAGGACACGGTGGCCCGCGTCGTGCCGTACTGGAACGAGACGATCGTGCCGCGGATCCGGGCGGGCAAGCGGGTGCTCATCGCGGCCCACGGCAACTCGCTTCGGTCGCTCATCAAGCACCTCGACGGGGTGACGGACGACGACATCGTCAACCTAAACGTGCCGACCGGGATGCCCCTGGTGTACACGTTGGACGAGAACCTCAACCCGCTCGCGCGGCGTTACCTCGGCGACCCCGCCGAGGTCGAAGCCGCCATGGCGGCGGTGGCCGCGCAGGGCAAATCGCGGTAAACGATCGTCCGTGAGCGGGGGTTCACCCCGCGTTCATGGGCCCGTCACGACGGCGTGTCAGGCTTGACCCGGTCGAACCGACCGGAAGGAGCCCGTCATGCCCAAGTCATGGTCGTCGAAGGACGAGCGTCAGTACAAGCACGTCAAGGAGAGCGAGCTGGAGCAGGGCCGTTCGACGGAGCGTGCCAAGGAGATCGCCGCGCGCACCGTCAACAAGCAGCGGTCCAAGGAGGGCCGGACCGAGGAGGCCGACGGCAAGGCGAAGCGGAAGTAGCCGCCATGGAGCCCTACCGCGAGGAACGCCTGCGCAGCGGCCAGACCGCGTCGCTCTGGCACGACGGGGCCCCCGCGCCGCCGATCACGTGGTCCGAGCCCGCCGACACGGGCGTGTGCGTGGTGGGGGCCGGGATCGCCGGGCTGACCACCGCGTACCTGCTCGCCCTTGAGGGCGCCGCGGTGACCGTGATCGACGAGAAGCCGGTCGGCGGGGGCGAGACGGGGCGCACGACCGCCCACCTCGCCAGCGCCCTCGACGACCGCTTCGCCAACCTCGAAAAGCGCCACGGCCTGGAACGCACCCGGCTGCACTTCCAGAGTCACGCGGCCGCGATCGACCGGATCGAAACGGCCGTGCGAGCCGAGCGCATCGGTTGCGATTTCGCCCGGGTGGACGGGCTGCTGTTCCCGGGCGAATCGAAGGGCCTCGCGGATCTCGACGAGGAGTACGGGGCCGCCGTGCGCGTCGGTGTGCCGGGTGTAGAACGGACGACCGCCGCTCACCTGAACGGAGGGCCGGCGGCCGACTGCGTCCGTTTCCCGGGCCAGGCCCGTTTCCACCCGCTGAAGTACCTGTATGGGCTCGCGGACGCCTGCCGGCGGCGGGGCGTGCGGTTCGTCTCCGGGCGCGTCAAATCGCTCTCCGGAGACGGGCCGGTGCGGGCCGAGCTCGCGGACGGGCGCACGATCAACGCGGACGCGGGCGTGGCCGCGACCAACGTGCCAAGCCCGATCAGCAACTGGGTCGCGGTTTACACGAAGATGGCCCCGTACCGGAGCTACGTCGTGGCGTTCGATGCCCGGGCCGGGAGCGTGCGCGACGCGTTGGTGTGGGACATGGAGGACCCGTACCACTACGTGCGGATCCAGCCCGCCGGCGAGCGGGACGTCGTGATCGTCGGCGGCGCGGACCACAAGGCCGGGCACGGGCCGGGCGACGGGAAATCACCGTTTGCCCAGTTGGAAGCCTGGGCCCGTGAGCGGTACCCCGGCCTGGGCGTCGTGACGCACCACTGGTCCGGCCAGGTCAGCGAACCGGTCGATGGCGTCGCGTTCATTGGCCGGGTCCCCACCGGCGGGCACGGCGCGTGCTACGCCATCACGGGCGACAGCGGCATGGGGATGACGCACGGCACGCTCGGCGCGATGCTGGTGGCCGACCTGATCCGCGGGCGCGAGAACCCTTGGACGGGCGTGTACGACCCGGACCGAGGCCCGGCGAAAGGGGTGGGGGAGTTCGTCCGGGAGAACCTGGACGCCGCGGGCACGCTGCGGGAGTACCTGACGCCGGGCGAGACCCGCTCGGCGGACGACGTTGCGCCCGGCGCCGGGGCCCTGGTGCGGGACGGGCTCCGCAAGCTCGCGGTGTACAAGGACCCCCAAGGGACGGTGCATCGCTGCTCGGCGGTGTGCCCGCACCTCAAGTGCATCGTGCGCTGGAACGAAACGGAGGCGTCGTGGGACTGCCCGTGCCACGGCAGCCGTTTCGATGCGTACGGGCGCTGGATCATGGGCCCCGCGGTCGACGACCTCGAACAGGCTTAGGCCCACTCCAGCCCGGTCGGCAGCCGGTTGAGGTTCTCGCAGCCGTTCTGGGTGACGATGACCATGTCCTCGACCCGTACGCCGCCGATCGCCTTGCAATAGAGGCCGGGCTCGACGGTCAGCGCGTCGCCCGCCACGAGCACGGGGCCCTTGCGGTCGAGCAGCGGGGGCTCGTGTACTTCCAGTCCGATGCCGTGGCCGGTGCCGTGGACCATGCTCGTGAACGACGGGTCCGCGTCCGGGGCCGGCAGGCCGGAGGCGTAGCCGTGGCGTTCGATCGCGCCGATCGCCGCCAGGTGCACCTGCTCGCCGGTCACGCCCGCCCGGACGGTCTCCTCGGCCGCTCGCTTGGCCTCGATGACCGCGGCGTGCATCGCGGCGACAGCGGGGGGGATCTTTCCGTGGACCACGGTCCGCGTGCAGTCGCCGTGGTAGTGCGTGGCCTTGACCATCGGGAAGATGTCGACGATCACGGGCTGGCCGGTGCGCAGGGGCCCCTCCCCGCGGTGGTGGCAGTCCGCCCCGATCGGCCCGCCGGCGACGATCGAGCCGTGGGCGGTGGCGGCGCCGCGTTCGAGGCAGAACACGTCGATCATCGTCCGGACGCGCTCGGAGGTCAGCGGCGCCCCGTCGTGGTGCAGCACGCCGTCGGCGTCCGCCTTCGCCCGGGCGATGGTCTCGCACACCATCCGCATGGCGTCCTCGGTAAGGGCTTGCGCCGCGCGGAGGTGGGCGATCTCCTGGTCGTCCTTGGCGCGGCGCGCGGCCACGCCGAGCGCGGGGTCGTACGCCAGCTCGATGCCCCGCTCGGTGATGTGGTGGGCGAAGACGTAGGGCAGGCTGCGGTCGACGACCGCCCGGGAGACGCCGGCCCGGAAGAGGCACTCGGCGAGGGCCTGTGCGGTGGCGGTTTCCCGGTCGCCCGAGAGACCGTCCGCGGGCGTGAAGTCCGCCGGGCAGTGGACGGCGTCGGCCAGGGTGTGGCGGCGGGCACGCTCGAGTTCGATGTCACGCACGATGAAAACCCGCGTCCACGAGCCGTCCGGCGCGGGGATCTCGGCCACCGCGGCGGGGTCGCCCACCATGAAGCGCACCCGGTGGTACAGGGCGAGGTTGCTGGCGGGGATGCCCGCCATCACGACGGCTTGACGCTGGTCTTGCATGCGTGAGCATACTCGCCGCGTACGATGCCGACCCATGCGAGTCGCGACGTGGAACGTCAACGGGATCCGGGCAGCGCTGCGGAAGGGTTTCGCGGATCACCTCCGCCGGGTGGACCCCCAGGTGCTGCTGCTGCAGGAAGTCAGGGCCACGCCGGAGCAAATCCCGGACCCCTGGCGGGAGCCGCCGGGCTGGCACGCGATCTGGCACCCCGCCGAGCGGCCGGGCTACGCGGGCACGGCGGTGTGGTCGTGCCCGGAGTGCCGGGACGAGGCCCGCGGCGCCGGTCGGGCCGACACGGAGGGCCGCGTGCTGGTGTCCCGGGTCGGGCCGGTGCGCTTCGTGAGCGTGTACCTGCCCAGCGGATCGGCGGGGCCGCACCGGCAGGCGGAAAAGGACCGCTGGCTCGGCTTCTTCCTGGGCTGGGCTGAGACGCTCGTGAAGTCGCGCGTGCCGACGATCCTCGGCGGCGACTTCAACATCGCGCACACGGAGCGCGACATTTTTTACGCCAAGAGTAATGAGAAGACCTCGGGTTTCCTGCCGCACGAGCGTGCGTGGTTCGGGGAGTTCCTCGCGCAGGGGTGGGCGGACCTGATCCGGCAGAAGTACGGCGATCGCGACGGCCCTTATTCGTGGTGGTCGAACCGGGGCCAGGCGCGGGCGCTCGACCGCGGGTGGCGCATCGATTACCTCCTTGCGAACCGTGCGGCGGAAAAGCTCGTCACCGACTGTCACATCGACCGCGCGAGCGGCCTGGAAGTGTCGGACCACGCGATGGTGGTGGCCGACATCGACGTGGGCTGACGCGGACGCGAAACCTGTCACCAGAATTCATTTGCGTAGTTCTACCCGTTCGATAGCATGTGGGGGAGAGCGTCGATGCGTCCGTCGCGGCCGCCGGAACCAGGGGGGAGAAAGCATGGATCCCAAGAGCCGGAGAAACGCGCGTCTGGACGAGGTGCTGACGGGTCTGCGCCCCGACGCGGATGCGCGGTTCCTGGACGCCGTGCTGAACGCCGAGCCGCTGCGTGAGGACGCGGCGTCCGAGCCCGTGCGGGGTGCGCCCGGGCAGGGGGCCGGCGCGGAGGCGCGGTTGGAGATCAAGGCCGGACGCACGGTCCCGATCCGGCTGACGCGGGGATGAAGGGGAGTGTCCCGATCTCGTGGGGAGCCCGATCGGGTGAGGTGCAGCGGGCCGGCGGCAACGGGGGATGGGCGAGTTCGCCCGCCGCCGGCCCGGTGAACCGTCAATAGCCCCGCCCGGATTCGAACCGGGGACCTTACGATTATGAGTCGCTTGCTCTCACCGCTGAGCTACGGGGCCTCACGCTGATCGTATGCGGAAAACGGCCGAACGTGGTTCAGGACGCGGGGATCAGCCCGGTGGACAGCTCCGCCATGAACTCCGCCGCCGCGTGTGCGAGCGGCTGACGGTCGCGGTGCGCAGCCTCGAGCCGACGCACGAGTGCCGTGCCCACGATGGCCGCGTCGGCGTGGCGGACCACCGCGGCGACGTGCTCGGGCGTCGCGATGCCGAAGCCGCACGCAACGGGGATCGTCGCGGCTTGCCGGATCACGCGGACGCGGTCGGCGATCTCCGGGGCGTCCGAGCGTTCGCCGGTGATGCCCGCCCGCGACAAGAGGTAGACGAAGCCCGAGGTAGCGCGGGCGATCGCCGCGGCGCGGGCCTCGGGCGTGGTGGGGGCCACCAGGAGCGAGCAGGTCAGCCCGACGCGCCGGCAGGCTTCGACGAGCGGGCCGGATTCCTCCAGCGGCGCATCGGGGAAGATGCAGCCGTCGAAGCCGGCCTCGCGGGCCGCGGCGGAGAACGCGTCCGGCCCGCCCCCCGCGTGCACGAGGCTGACCGAGACCATCGCGACGAGCCCGCACCGGACCCGGTCCCGCACGGCACGCACTTGCTCGAACACGCGGGACGGCGTGACGCCCCGGCCGATCGCTTCGTGCATCGCGGCGGCGATTACCGGGCCGTCCGCCACGGGATCGGAAAAGGGGATGCCGACCTCGATGACCGCGGCGCCGGCCTCGGACAGCGCGGGCAGCACCTCGGTCAGGGCATCGGCGGTGGGGGCCCCGGCGCACACGAAGGGCATCAGCCCGCCAAGGCCGGATTCCTTCAGCCGTGCGAACGCCTCGTCGATCCGGTTCATCGGGTGATCACGTCCTCGATGTCGTCGAGGCCCTCGGTGAGCACGACGGGGCCGTCCTCGGTGATCAGCACGTCGTGCTCGTAGTGGACGGACATGCTGCCGTCGGCCACGAAAATGGGCCACTGCTTGCGTCCCTGGCGGGTGCCGCCGGTGCCCACCCCGATCATCGGCTCGACCGCCACGAGCATGCCCGGCGTGCAGGGCAGGTTCGCGTCCGGCCATTCGCCCGGGTAGGTCGGCACGACGTTCGAGATCCACGGCGGCGCGTGCAGGGAGCGCCCGTAACCGTGGCCGCCCAAACCCCGGATGAGGTGGAAGCCGTACTCGGTCTCGACGACGCGCTGCACCGTCCGCGCCCAGGCGAGGAACGTGTTGCCGGGCCGGAGCTGCTCGATGCCCTTGCGGAGGGATTCCTTGCCGGACTGCATCAGCCGGCGGTTCTCGTCGGTAGGGGGGCCGAACGAATAGGTCCACGCCGCGTCGCCGATCCAGCCGCGGTACTTCACGCCGATGTCGATCTTGAGGATGTCGCCCGCCTCCATCGGCCGCGTGAGGTAGCCGGCCGTGCCGTGCACGACGCAGTCGTTCACGCTCAGGCAGGCCTGGGAGGGGAACGGGGGCATGCGGCCCGGGTTGTAGCGGAAGAAGCAGGACGCCGCGCCCAGGTCGTCCAGGCAGCGTCCCACGAAGGCGTCGATCTGGGCGAGGGTCTGGCCGTGGCGGAGAAAACCGGCCACCCGCCGGTGGATCTCGACGACGAGCTGCGCCGCGGCGCGCGCGCCGCCCAGGTCGTTTTCTGTTTGGACGGCGGGCCTCATGGCGGCGATGATAGGGGGGGCTCGGGCGCACCGCACGGGCGATCGCCACGACGCTGGCGGCGGAAGGCAGGGTGACGGATGAAAGTCGCGATCCTCGCCAACCCCCGATCCGGCCGCGGGCGGGCGCTCCGGCTCGCCGATCGGCTCGCCGAGATCCTCGCGGCGCGCGGGCACGAGGCCGCACGCAAGGACATCGGGCCCGACGTGGATCTGTCCGTGCTGGTCGGCGTGGCGGGCATGCCGGGGTGCGCCGACCGCCTGGTGATCGTCGGCGGCGACGGCACGGTGCACCACGCCGCGGAGGCCGTGGCCGAGGCCGGCGTGCCGCTGTACCACCTCGCGACGGGCACGGAAAACCTGTTCGCGCGGACCTTCCGCATGCCGCGGGACCCGGAGGCCGCGGCCGACCGAATCGAGGCGGTTCACCCCCCGATCGAGATCGACCTGGGCTGGGCGAACGGGGTGGTCTTCACGCTGATGTGCTCGGTGGGGCTCGACGCGTCGGTGATCCACCGCGTCGAGGCGGCGCGGGAGCGGCGTTCGGGGCGTGGCGGCCACCTGGGCTACGTGCTGCCCGCCCTCGCGGAGGCGTGCCGGCCCCGACCGGCCCGCCTGCACATCACGGCGGACGGCGAGCCCGTGACGTCCCCCGGCGGCATGACGGGCACGGCCGTGATCTCCAACCTGCCCGCCTACGCCCTGCGCATCGACCCGGCGCACAGCGCCGACCCCTCGGACGGGTTGCTCGATTTGGCGCTGCTGCCGCACCGGACCTCGGTCGGGGCGGCGGCGGTCCTGGTGCGGTCGAAGCTGCGCTCGCGGGGCATCCGACGGGTCCGTGCCCGGCGATTCGAGATCCGGTCCGCCGACCCGGTGGCGATGAACGCCGTGCAGGTAGACGGCGAGCGTCCGCGCCGGCGCATGACCGGCCCGGCCGGCGGCACCGGCCTGCCGCTGACCCTCGGGGACGAGGGCGAGGGCGGCCTGATCGTGGTCCGGACCTGGGAGAAGCGGCTGAAGGTCCACGCCCCGTCGCCGGAAGGCGGCTAATCCGTCAGCACGCCCAAGGTCCGAGAATATATGTTCTGTAAAATTCGTGCGGTCGAGACGGATGCGGCGGCGGGCGGGGTTGAGAGCCCGCTTTCGGGCGGGGTTGAGAGCCCGCTTTCGGGCGGGGTTGACCGATGGTGGAGACTCGGACCGCCCCTTCACGCCGATCCGGGTCGCTCCCGCGGGATGATCGACAGGCCGCCGCTGGGCTCCAGGATCACGTGCCGGATCTCGTCCATCGAGACCAGGCCACGGGAACGCCGGGCCTCGCCGAGGATGTCTTCCTCATCGACCCGCTCGCGGGCCATCGCGTCCTTCAGCGGCGTGCCGTCGTGGACGAGCAGGACCGGCCGACCCTCCATCAGCCGTTCCAACTTCGGCCAGCGGAAATGGACGATCGCGAACAGCCGGTCGAGCATGACGAGCGTGGTGAGCACCACCGCCGCGTTCGTGAGGGAGAAGTCGTCGCCCAGGATCGCCTGCTGGGTGGCCTCGCCGAAGATGAGCAGGAGGACGAAGTCGAAGGCCGTCATCTCGGACATCGTCCGCTTGCCGGAGATGCGCAGGACGAGCCAGACGAAGGCGTAAATCGCGGCGGCCCGCAGGATCATGTCCACGGCGTTCTCCTTGGTTGCCGGGCCGCTGCGCTCATGGCAGGACCATCGCCCTGAACGCCACGCGTTCGCCGGCCACACCCACGGCGCCGGGCCGCGTGCCGGGGCGGTCGAATCGCAGGCGGAACTCCACCACCGCCGGCTCGCCTGGCCGGGTGTCGAACTCGAAAAGCCATAGACGGCCGCTGCGACGCTGGGCCGTTGGCGCCGGGGTGATCGCCACGACTTCGGCCCCGTCCAGATAATCCCCGACCTCGAGCGTCAGACGCCCCTCCGGGGCCGGGTCAACCCGTACCTCAAGGACCGCGGTTGTTCCGACGCGGCTGACGCGTTCGTGCGTCACGTGCAGCGGCCCAGACGACGCCCTCCCGCTGCTCAGCGGCCCGCCCCCAAAAGCCCCGAGCCCCGCCGCGACCAGACCGGCAATCAGCGCCCACCGCGCGACGCGGAGCGCGGCCCATTCCCGCCGCTGGAAGCGGTCGGGGCGCAACGCCCCGATGGGGTCCGGCTCACGGGCGTGCGCATCGCGCGGCATGCGTCCTCCGCAGCCAAGGTACAACAAACGCGGCGTGCGGCAAGGACGCGGCCCGGCGGTCGGACAGGAACACCGTGCGGCGCGATCAGAAGCCCGCTTGGTTGCGCACGATGAGCGGCTTTTCACTCGCCGGCGACCACACCGGGCCGCATGATGGCGGCATGCCGAGAGCCGGACCCATCCGCGGCGCTGGCGCCGCACCGGGAGCGTGGCGCACGCTCGCCTGGGGGCAGGGGGGGTACTTTCTGCTCACGGGTGTGTGGCCGATCGCGCACATCCGCTCGTTCATGGCGGTCACCGGCCCGAAGACGGACCTGTGGCTGGTGCGACTGGTCGGCGCGATGATCGCGGTCGCCGGGGCCGTCCTGCTCGACGCGGCGTGGCGTGGCCGGCTCGAGCGCCCCACCGTCTGGGTCGGGCTGGGGATGCCGATCGTGCTCGGGGCGGTCGACGTGATCTACGTCGCCAACGGCACCATCCCGCCGATCTACCTGCTCGACGCGGCGGCCGAGGCGGTGCTGGCGGGATGGTGGGTCGTTGTGCTGGTCGCCCTGCGGCGTGACCGGGCCGGGTAGGGGGTCAGGCGGCCTTCATCTTCGACTGGATGCGCTCGCGGCTGGGCACCTTGACGTTGCGCGTCAGGCCGATCCACGAGAGCCCCTTGATGACCATGTAGGAGGTGTCGATCTCCCACCACCGCAGCCCGTGCCGCGCCGACGCCGGGAACGCGTGGTGGTTGTTGTGCCAGCCCTCGCCGAAGGCGAAGATGCCGAACAGCAGGTTGTTCCGGCTGTGGTCGTGGCTGTTGAACGGCCGGCTGCCCCAGATGTGGCACACCGAGTTGATGCTCCAGGTGATGTGGTGCACCAGGAGGATGCGGACCAGCCCGCCCCAGATGAACCCGAGCAGGGCCCCGGACCACGACAGGGTGATGACGCCGCCCAGCACGGTCGGGATGGCCAGGCCGAGCAGCACCCACAGCGGGAACAGCCGGCTCATCAGGACCACGTCCCGGTCCTTGAGCAGGTCGGGGGCGTAGCGGGCCACGTCGGGCTTCTCGCCCGGCAGCATCCAACCCACGTGGGCGTGGAAGGCGCCCTTGATCATCGCGCCCAGGCCCGTCCCGTGGTGATGGGGCGAGTGCGGGTCGTGCTCGGAGTCGGAGTGCTGGTGGTGGCAGCGGTGCGTGGCCACCCAGTACAGGATGGACCCCTCGGTCGCCATCGAGCCGGCGATGCCGAGCAGCCACTTCATGGCCCGGTTGGTGTCGAACGACTTGTGGGTGAAATAGCGGTGGAACCCGACGGTGATGCCGAGCCCGGTGAACACGTAGAAGCCGACCAGCAGGGCCAGGGTGGTCCAACCGAAGCCGATGGGCCACAGAAGCACCATGCCGACGAGGAGCCCGACGAGAGGGGCGACGATTGTGATGAGGGTGGCGATGCGGACAGCCCGGGTGGGCTCCATGGCCTCCGAACGCTCATGGACAGGGGAGCTGGACGCGTTCGGGGGGGACGTCGGATCGACGCCGCGGGGCAGAGACAGGTTGGACAACGGTTCGATTCCGGCTCGCATGTTCGCTCCGAACGCGCCGGGGATACGGTCTCCCCGACGGACGGATTGCGGCGCCCGAGCCCATGCGCCGTCTTGAGTCTAGGGAAGAAGCACGAGCGCCGCTTGGCTATTCGGCGCTTTTGTGGAAACCAGCCCGGCGGCCCCTGCTCGAATAACATCCGCCCCCCACCAACTGGGGAAAACCCGCGTCTGAAAGCCCAAACGAAAGTCGAGCCGACCGTGAACGTGACCACCGAATCGAGTCTGCACGCAGCCACCCGGGAAGTGCTGGAGCGGGAGGCCGAGATCCGGCTCGGGGGCGGTGTGAAGGCCGCCGAGCGTCAGCACGCCAAGGGCCGCCTGACGGCGCGCGAGCGCATCGAACGCCTGATCGACCAGGGGGGATTTTTCCAGGAGCTCGGCCTCTGGGCCGCCCACGGGATGTACGCCGAGCACGGCGGGGCGCCCGCGGCGGGCGTGGTCACCGGCATCGGGCCGGTGCACGGCCGTCTGCACATGATCATCGCCAACGACGCGACGGTGAAGGCCGGCGCGTTCTTTCCGATGACCTGCAAGAAGATCATCCGCGCGCAGCACGTGGCCATGGCCGCCCGCCTGCCGCTGATCTATCTGGTCGACTCGGCCGGCGTGTTCCTGCCCATGCAGGAGGACGTTTTTCCCGACACCGACGACTTCGGCCGGATCTTCCGGAACAACGCCGTGATCTCCGCCGCGGGCATCCCGCAGATCTCGGCGATCATGGGCTTCTGTGTGGCCGGCGGCGGCTACCTGCCGGTGCTCTGCGACACCCTGCTCATGACCGAGGGCTCCGGCCTGTACCTGGCCGGGCGGGCCCTCGTCAAGGCGGCGATCGGCCAGGACGCGACCGAGGAGGAGCTGGGCGGCGCCGCCATGCACGCCCAGATCTCCGGCACGATCGACTTCCGCGAGCCCGACGACGATGCGTGCCTCCGCCGGGTCCGCTCCCTGGTCGCCAAGTACCCCGCCCCCGCCAACCCCCCCGCTCTCGACCATCGGGCCCGGCTGCACAGCGTCCGGCCGGGCGAGGAGGTGTACGGCATCTTCAAGGACAAGCCCGGCGAGCAGTACGACGTCAAGGAGATCATCGCCTGCCTCGTCGACGCCCGGGGCGAGCCCAACGGCGACGGCCACACCTCGCTCGCCCCCGACTTCGACGAGTACAAGGCCGAGTACGGCCGATCGCTGGTCTGCGGCTACGCGACCATCGGCGGGCGCCCCTGCGGCATCGTCGCCAACCAGGGTTCCCTGACCACCCGCCAGCTCCCGGGCGGGAAGGCCGGGCCGAGCAAGTCCACCAACATGCCCCGGGTCATCTACGACGACTCGGCCGACAAGGCGGCCCGGTTCATCATGGACTGCAACCAGCGGCGCATCCCGCTGGTCTTCCTGCACGACACCACGGGTTTCATGGTCGGGCGCGACAGCGAGCAGGGGGGCATCATCCGCGCGGGGGCCAAGATGGTCAACGCCATGGCCAACTGCGTGGTGCCCAAGATCGTCCTGATCATGGGCGGCTCGTACGGCGCGGGCAACTACGCCATGTGCGGCCGGGCCTTCGACCAGTTCCTGGCGTTCGCCTGGCCGGGCGCCCGGTGCGCCGTGATGGGCGCGGCGTCCGCCTCCGGCACGCTGGCCATGATCGAGGAAAAGAGCCGGGAGCGCAAGGGCGAGACGATCGACCCCGAGACCCACGAGCAGATCCTCGCCGCGGTGCGGGCCAGCTACAACGAGCAACAGGACATCCGCTACGGCGCCGCCCGCGGCTGGGTGGACCGCATCATCGAGCCCCACAAGACCCGCGAGGAGCTGATCGCCGCCCTGGACGCAGCCGCCCAGGGCTGGAACCACGACCAGCCGTTCCGGACCGGCGTCCTGCAGGTCTGACCCCATCCCCCCCACCGCTTCCCCGCGTCCGCCTACGGTCCGTTGGCATCCGGAGACCCAACCATGCGCCGATCCGTGCTCGCCGTTCTGTCGCTCGCCGCGGTGCTGCTCCCGGGCTGCATCGTCCAGGACATCCACGACCAGATCGAGCTGTCCAACCAGCAGCTCGGCGGCATCCACCAGACGCTGTCCGACATCAACGCGAACCTGACCAGCATCGACGCCAAGCTCGGCACGATCGACCAGAACCTGGGCTCGGTCGAGAACCGGTTGGCCGACCTCGGCCCGGTGCTCGACTCGATCACCGCGCACCTCGCCTCGCTCCGACGGACGATCAACAACATCGACCGGACGATCCCCTTCCTCAAGATCTCGGGTGATGAGGAAGAGGAGACGACGGAAGGCGAAACCGAGCCCCAGACCGAGCCGGCGGCCGACCCCCAGCAGCAGCCGGACCCGGCCTCCGTCCCAGGTGACCCCGCCCGATGACCGGCGCGGTCCGTATCACCGACGTCGCCCCGCGCGACGGCCTGCAGGCCGAGACCGCCCAGGTCCCCACCGCACGCAAGGCCGAACTGGTGCGGGCCGTCCAGCGGACCGGCGTGGCCGAGGTCGAGGTCTCGAGCTTCGTCAGCCCGAAGTGGATCCCCCAGCTCGGCGACGCTTCGGAGCTGTTCGCCCTGCTCGCGGCGGACAAGCCCGCGGGCGTCCTCTACTCCGCCCTCGTGCCCAACGAGCGCGGTTTCGACGCCGCCCTGGCCGTCAATCGGAACGCCCGCGAGGCCCACGGCGTCGAGCGGCTGATCGACAAGGTCTCCGTCTTCACCGCGGCGTCCGAGTCCTTCGCCCGGAAGAACACCAACGCGACCATTGCCGAAACCATCGAGCGTTTCCGGCCGATCGTGCCGCGGGCGCACGAGCACGGCATGTCGGTCCGGGCCTATGTCTCCTGCGTGATCCGCTGCCCGTACGAGGGCGACGTCCCCCCCACCGCCGTGGCCCGCGTCGTCGAGCAGCTGCTCGAACTCGGCGCGGACGAGATCGACCTGGGCGACACCATCGGCGCGGGCGCCCCGGACACGGTGACGGCCGTCCTGCTCGAAGTCATCGAGGCGCTCGGCGGCCGGGCCGCCAACGCGTTCGGCGACCCAACCCTCACCCTCCACCTGCACGACACCTTCGGCCGTGCGGCCGAGTGCGTCCGGGCCGCGGCGGAGATCGGCGTCCGGTCGTTCGACGCGTCCTCCGGCGGCCTGGGAGGGTGCCCGTACGCCTCCGGGCCCCAAGGCCGGGCCCCGGGCAACCTCGCCATGACCACGCTGGTGCGCACCCTGGAATCCATGGACCTCGCCACCGGCATCGACCCCGCCGCCCAGGCCGAGGCTGACCGCATCGCGGGGGAGTTGATCGCATGATCCGCGTGGAGATCCGCGAGGGCGTGGCCACGATCACGCTCGCCCGGTCCGAGAAACGCAACGCCCTGACGCCGGAGATGCTCGACGAACTCCGGGCTGCGTTCGCGTCGCTCGAGGCC
>CAYXFA010000035.1:0-36112 GCA_964464165.1 uncultured Phycisphaeraceae bacterium
TCGCGCATCATGCGGGCCCAGATGCGGCGGGCGGCGCGGAGCTTGGCGATCTCCTCGAAGAACTCGTTGTGGGCGTTGAAGAAGAAGGAGAGGCGGGGGGCGAACTGGTCGATCGGCAGGCCGCGGATGAGGCAGGCCTCGACGTATTCCATGCCGTCGCGGAGGGTGAAGGCGAGTTCCTGGGTGGCGGAGGAGCCGGCCTCGCGGATGTGGTAGCCGGAGATGGAGACGGAGTTCCACTTGGGGAGGTGCTGGGACTGGAACTCGATGGTGTCGACGACGAGTTTGGTGGAGGCCTCGGGGGGGTAGATGAACTCGTTCTGGGAGTGGAACTCCTTGAGGATGTCGTTCTGGAGGGTGCCGCCGAGGGTGGACCAGTCGATGCCGCGCTGCTTGGCCATGGCGAGGTACATGGCCCAGATGACGGCGGCGGGGCCGTTGATGGTCTGGGAGACGGTGACCTGGTCGATCGGGATGTCGGCGTAGAGCCGGTGCATGTCCTCGATGGTGTCGATGGCGACGCCGCAGCGGCCGACCTCGCCGAGGGAGAGGGTGTCGTCGGAGTCGCGGCCCATGAGGGTGGGCAGGTCGAAGGCGGTGGAGAGGCCGGTGTTGGCCTTGGTCTTGGTGGTGCGTGCGGCGTTGAGGATGTACTTGAAGCGTTTGTTGGTGTCGTCGGCGGAGCCGAAGCCGGCGAACTGGCGCATGGTCCAGAGGCGGGTGCGGTAGCCTTCGGGGAACAGGCCGCGGGTGTAGGGGTACTGGCCCGGGGCGGGGATGTCGCGGGGCTGGTTGCGGAGGGAGGCCGGGGGGTTCTCGGGGGTGTAGGCCGGGTCGAGGACGATGCCGGAGATGGTGACGGCGTGGGGGTCGACGTTGCGGGGGTTGGGGAGGGTGGCGCGGGTGTTGTCGGCGGTGGTCATTGGCGGGTCCTCGCTCGCGTCATCGGGCCTCCGGCCCGTGGGGGTGGGGGCGGAGGGGTGGGTGGGGGGGTGTAGGGTGGGGGTAGGGGGTGGGGATCGGCCATCACGGTTGCGGGGAGGCCGGGCTGGTCTCGGCGGCGTCCGGGCGGGGGCGGCTGCGGAGGCGGGCGGTGATGGCGGCGGCGAGGACGAACAGGCCGCTGGTGGTGGCGATCATGCCCGCCGCGTTGAGGGTGAGGGCGGGGTCGATGAAGGCGGGCAGGCGTGTGGCGGCGAAGTAACCGGTGACGGCGGTGGCGAGGGCGATGAGCTGGGAGAGGGCGATCTGCACGCCCAGGCGGTTGGTGAGCATGCGGGCGGCGGCGGGGGGGCAGATCAGCATCGCGATGACCAGGATCGAGCCGACGGCCTCGAAGGAGGCGACCACGGCGGCGGCGGCGACGGTCATGAGGAGCGTGTTCATCAGGCCGGGGCGGAAGCCGAGGGCCCCGGCGAGGGCGGGGTCGAAGGAGGTCAGGCGGAGTTCCTTGTAGAACGCCAGCGTGAAGGCGACGGTCAGGGCCATCACCGCCGCGAGCGTGTGGACCTGGCGGGGGAGCGTGGCGAGCGAGCGGAGGTTGATCGGCTCTTTCGGGAACCAGAGGAGGGCCTCCAGGTTGCCGTGGAGGACGCAGTCGGCGTCGAGGTCGATGGTGGGGGGGAGGCGTTCGATCAGGACGACGCCGAGGGCGAAGAGGGTGGTGAAGGCCACGCCCATCGCGGCGCCGCGGTCGACCTTGCCGAGGGTCTGGATGAGAGCGGTGAGGGCGACGGTGGCCATGCCGGCCGCGGCGGCGCCAAGGAGCATGGGGACGGGGTCGCGGGAGGCGGTGAGGATGTAGGCGGCGGCGATGCCGGGGAGCACGGCGTGGGCGATGGCGTCGCCCATGAGGGACTGGCGGCGGAGGACGAGGAAGTTGCCGACGAGCGCGCAGGCGCACGCCGCGAGCGAGGCGGCGAGGAGGGGGGCGAAATCGAGGGTGAGGAAGTTCATGGGAGGGGGAAGAGGTCAAGAGACGGAGTGGGGAGGGGAGAAGATGCCGTGGAACTCGGCCCACGTCAGGAAGGGGAGGGGGGAAGCTGGATGCCGCGTTTTTCGAGGGCGGTTTCGAGGCGTTGGATGATGGCGTCGTCGAGGATGTGCTCGGCCTGGTCGGTGGGCCAGTCGGTGTGGGTGCGGGCGATGTCGGCGTAGGCGACGAGGTACTCCTCCCAGAGGAGGTGGTTCCGGCGGAGTTGGGCGCCCAGGGCGAGGCCGGCGCGGGTGGGGGCGAGGCGGGCGCCTCCGCCGTCGGCGACGCGGGAGGATTGGGCGAGCCGCGCGGCGCGGAGGTACCACGCGACGGGGCGTGTGATGACCTGGCGGCGCGGGGGGTGGGTCTGGTCCTGGGTGTGGGCGAGGTAGAGGGTTTCGAGGGCGTGGTCGGTGGCGATGCGGAAACGGTGCCACGCGGCGCGGGCGGCGGTGGCGATCGCCCCCCGGCGCGGGGCGAAGAGCATCGAGACGAAGAAGATCGCGCCGGCCGTGAGCACGATGGCCGCCCCGGCGGGGACGTCGGGGGCCAGCGCGGACACGGCGGCGCCCAGGTAGCCGCTGAGGGCTCCGATGGCGGCCCCGAGCGCGACCATGCGCGAGGAGCGGTCGGTCCAGAACCGGGCCGCGGCGGGGGGGATGATGAGCAGGGCGATGACGAGGACGATGCCCACGGCCTGGATGCCCGCGACGGTCGCCAGCACGATCAGCGTGAGCAGGGCGAGGTCCAGGGCCTGGACGGGCAGGCCGATGCACTGGGCGAAGGGCGCGTTGAAGGCGACCAGGCGCAGCTCCTTGAAGAGCAGGGCCCCGAGCAGCAACGCCGCGAGCGCGATGCCGCCCATGAGGGCCGCGTCGTGCGGCAGCATGGCGGCGGTCTGGCCGAAGACGAAGTGGTGCAGCCCGGCCGCGGCCCCGCGCGGGCCGCGTTGGACGTACGAGAGCAGGACCACGCCCAGCCCGAAGGTCACGGAGAGGGTGATGCCGATGGCGGCGTCCTCTTCGAGGCGTGTCAGCCGGGTGATGGCGTGCATGCCGGCGGCCCCGGTGATCCCGGCGGCCGCGCCCCCGAGCAGCAAGACGGGCAGGGCTTTGCCCTGCGCGCCCAGCGCGGAGGCGACAAGGTAAGCGGACGCGACGCCGGGCAGCATGGCGTGGGCGATGGCGTCCGCCGTCAGGGAACGCTTGCGGAGCAGGGCGAACGAGCCGACCACGCCCGAGGCGAGGCCGAGCATGGCGGTGCCGAGCAGGACGGTGGTGGTGTTGAAGCCGGCCCGGAGCGTGAGCACGGTCCAGAGGCCGTGGAGGAAGATTGGATCGGGCGGGGGTTGCATGGTTTGCGAACGTATGCCGGGCGTCAGGGGGCGCGGCCGGAAGCCAGGTGGGCGGCCTCGGCGAGGAGGGTGAGCTTGCCTGCGTAGGTGCGCCGGACGTTCTCGTCCGTGAACGCCTCGGCCACGGGGCCTTGGGCGATGACGCGGGTGTTCAGGAGCAGGCAGCGGTCGAAGTAAACCGGCACGGTGGTCAGGTCGTGGTGGACGCACACCACGGTCTTGCCGCGGTCGCGCAGGCTCTTGAGCAGGTCGACGATGGTCCGCTCGGTGGCGGCGTCGACGCCCGCGAACGGCTCGTCCATGAAATAGAGACTGGCCTCCTGGGCGAGCGCCCGGGCGAGGAAGACCCGCTGCTGTTGGCCGCCGGAGAGCTGGGCGATCTGGCGGTGGGCAAGGTCGGCCATGCCGACCTGCGCGAGCGCTTCGCGGGCCGCCTCCTTGTGCTTCTTCGAGACGGGCAGGCACCAGCCCACCTTGCGGTACCGCCCCATGGCCACGACGTCGAGGGCGGAGACGGGGAAGTCCCAGTCCACCGACTCTCGCTGCGGCACGTACGCGATGCGGGCGCGGGCTCTGCGCAGGGGCTGACCCCAGAACTCGACGACGCCGGTGGCCTTGGGCAAGAGGCCCAGGCAGGCCTTGATGAGCGTGGACTTGCCCGCGCCGTTCGGCCCGACCACGGCGGTGAGCGTGCCCGGCGGGGCGTTGAAGTCGATCGACCACAGCACGGGCTTACGCTGGTAGGCGACGGTCAGGGCGTGGACCGACAGCGGGTTGTCCGCCGAGTGTTCGGGCAGCGGGTCGAGGCGGGATCGGGCGGGGCCGGACGCGGTGGTGGTCATGGCGCCTCTTCCGAGCGTTCCTCGGGCGGGGGAACGGCGCCGCCCAGGGCGGTGACGATGGTGCGGACGTTGTGCTCGATCATCCCGAGGTAGGTGCCCTCCGGCGTGCCGGCGGGGCCCATGGCGTCGGAGTACAGGCTGCCGCCGAGGGCGACCGTGTGCCCGCGTGCGGCCGCCCCGGCGATCAGGGCGCGCACGTTGCGGTCGGAAATGGAGGACTCGGCAAAGACGGCGGGGATGCGGCGTTCCACCAGGAGGGCGACCAGGTTCTCGACGTCCCGCACGCTCGCCTCGGACTCGGTGGAGAGCCCCTGGATGGCGTGGACCTCGATGCCGTAGCGCCGGGCGAAGTAGTTGAAGGCGTCGTGGGCGGTGACGAGGACGCGCTGGGACTCGGGGATGGAGGCGATGGCCGTCTCGGCGTGCGTGTGCACGCGGCGGAGCTTCTGCTGGTAGGTCGCCGCGTTGGCGCGGTAGAACTCGGCGTTGGGGGGGTCGGCGGCGGCGAGGGCGTCGGCGATGGCGTTGGTGGCTTCGAGCCAAGCGAGGGGGTCCATCCAGAGGTGGGGGTCCACGTCAATCCGTCGTGAGCCGCCGGGTGGGAGCTCGGCGAGCAAGATCGAATCATCGACTGCTTCGGCGACCCGGACGACGGGTGTGCCCCGGGCCGCGACGCGCTCGAAGGCGTCGTTCATGCGTCCTTCGAGGTGGTGGCCGTTGGCCAGGACGAGGTCCGCCGCGAGCAACGCGGCCATGTCGGCCCGGGCCGGGCTGAAGAGGTGGGGGTCGACACCCTCGCCCATCAGCGCGGTGACGACGGCGTGCGGGCCGGCGATCTCCCGCGCCGGGTCGGCGATCATGGCGGTGGTGGCGACCACGCGGAGCCCGGCGTCCCCCCCGGGGGCAGGGGGGGCGTCGCCGCAGGCGGTGAGGAGGAGGGCGGCCAGGGCGAGGGCGGCTCTGAGCATGGCGGATTGTAGCCGTAGCTACATTTTGCTGCCGGGCCGTCCCCGGCCATCGACAAAGGGGATGGATTTATTCGGCCACTCGGCGGAGGAGCCGGTCGGCGCGGAGCCAGACCACGGCGAAACCCGCCGCGATAAGGCTGGTGGCGGCCTCGGACACGGAAACGAGCAGGATGCCCGTCAGGAGGGCGTCCTGCTCGGCGTCGGCGGAGACCGCGCCCGCGCCGACGGCCATCGCGAGGGCGCCGGCCTCACGCGTGCCGACCGTGCCGAAGGGGCTGACCACGCCGACGACGAAGTAGGCCAGGCCGATCATGAGGGCCTCCTCCACCGTCAGGCCGACCCCCAGGATCCCGGCGGCGATCCAGAAGCGCAGGCCGAAGCTCGCCACGTCGAGCACGCGGGCGGTGGTGGTGCTCCACACCGCGTGGGGGTCCGCGGCCATCGACGCGCCGCCGTGGAGGCGTTGGAACCACTCGCGACGGGCGATCCCGGGCGGCAGGCCCAACCGACGCATGCGGGCCATGCCCCGCTCGCCCCGGAGGAACCGCGCGGCCAGCCAGGCAACGAGGTGCGCGACGGCGATGCCCGCGGCGACGACCAGCCACCAGGCGTGGCCGGCGCCGTCGGGGCGGACGAAGGCCAGCCACATCGGCGTCACCGTGATCACGGTCAGCGCCGCCACGACCACGAACCACGCGCCCACGGTCAACGCGGGGACATGGTCGCGGCGCATGTGGATCAGCCAGCGGGCGATGACGCTGATCTTGAAGGGCAGGTAGCTCAGGAAGGTGGCCAGGGCGTTGACCGCGATGGTGTCGGACAAGCGCAGGCGGTGCAGCGGGCGGATGGTGGCCCAGAAGATGAAGCCGTTGAACAGGATGCTGGCGGCCGCGATGCCGACGAGGGCCGCGAGGTGTCCCGGCGGGGCGTCCATCAGCCGGTTGAGGGCGGCGCGGTTGTCCTCGGACAGGACGACCCGCACGCAAGCGACGAGCAGCGCGACGCCGACGCCGAACCCCGCGAGCTGCACCACGGTGCGGATCCACGCGGACGCGGGGCGGCGGCCGGTGGGCTCCGCCGCGGGGGCGGCCGGTTCCGGGGCGTTCGCTGTGTCGGGGGGCGGCGGGATGCCTAGGGGGTCGGTGGTCAGGGCTCGCTCCGGAGTCGGTAGAGTGCTCGGCCGTGATCGGGCCAGGCGCGGACAGGGTCACCGAGGGTATCGCACCACCCGGCGACGCGTTCGGGCGTGAGCAGGGGATCGGTCCAGCCGGACGCCGCGAGCCGGGCGAGTTCGCCCGGCGCGACAAGCACCCAGCGGACGCCCGCATCATACAAATCGCGGGACCAGGCCCGGGGCTCGCCGGGGTGGCGGCGCATCGCCTCGGCGAGCGGGTGGGCGTCCCAGGTCGTGGCGTAGAGGAGGGGGCGACGGAGGTAGAAGGGAGTGGCGTCGCCGACGAGAAGCAGGGTTTCGCCCGGGGGGACGGTCTCGTTGACGCCCGCCCACGGCACTTGGTCGCCGAGCCCGGGGATCGGCAGGGCGCCCGTGAACACGCCCGTGCCGAGAACAAGCAGGCCGTTGGGGTCGGCGTGGCGCTGGGCGGCGAAGTTGGCGACCGACCACGCGCCGGAGACGGCGGCGGCCAGGGCGATCAGCGGGCGGGCCCGGGCCGGGAGGGCGGCGGCGCCCAGGGCGATGGCGCCCGCGAACAGCGGGAGGAGTGGGATCAGGAAGCGGCTCTGCAGGTGCGTGAAAAACAGCCACGCGCCGAGGCCCGCCGCGATCGCGCCCGTCAGGGCGAGCCCCGTGCGCCTGCACGCCGGTGTCGCGAGCAACGCGACCAGGCCGAGTGCGGCCAGGGCCGGGGTGACCGCCCACTGGGGGTTGGTCAGCCCGCGCCAGCGCACCACGGCCGGGGCGCCGGGCTCGGCGGCCGGGAGGAACAGCGTCGCCAAGCGGTCGGCGGGGCTTCCCTGGAAGGCGTGGGCGGCGGCGTAGCGGGCGGACTGCTCGGCCGTCCAGTGCGCGTGGCCGAGCAGCCCGTTGGCGTGGGGGAAGACCGGATTGCCGGCGTACACCGCGTTGCGGAGGAGCCAGGGCGCGAGCGTGGCGGCCCCGACCACCGCGGCGAGTGCGAACATGGGGATCCAGCGGCGCGGCGGGGCCGAAGCCGCCATCAGGATCGCGGCTCCGGGCGCAAGGAACGGGACGGCGGTCGGTTTGCAGCCGCCCGCCGCGCCGAGCAGGAAAGCGACGAGGGTTACACGCCGCGCGGGAGGAAGGCCTGGGGCCGCCGCGGCGAGCAGGGCGCCCGCGCCGAGGGCGAGCACGCCGGGCTCGTTGTACGCCATCGAGCCGACGGCCTGGGTCCAGGGCGTCAGGAGCACGAAAACGCCGGCGATAACGCCGACGGGGGCGCGGTCGGTCAGTCCGACGCGGCCCGCGAGCGTGCTGGCGAACGCGGCGGTGAACCAGGCGGCCAGCATGGTCAGGCCAACGCCCAGGAACTGCGCGGCGAGGGCGGGCTGGCCGCCGGGCGCGAGAAACCCGCTGAGCCCGTCGGGGGTCAGCGCCGGGGCGAGGGCCAGGTGGGCCGCGTGGAGGTAGGCCGCTTCGACGTAGCCCGGGAGGAAGGCGTATACGTTGTGGGCCGACGGGGCGATCCGGCCGGAGGCGAGCCACTCGGCGGGGAGCTGGAGGTGGTAGGCGAGCGTGTCGTAGGCCCCGAACTCGGAATCCCAGAGGGCCCCGGGCGGGGAGGCCGCAGCCATGAGCATGATCGCCGGTCCGACGGCCGCCAACGCGAGCAGGGCGGTGCGCAGCGGCGAGGATGGGGCGCGGTCCGGGCCGGCGGGGCGGCGTCGGAGGGCGATGGCGAGCAGCACGAGGCCGGCGCCGGTCCAAGCCCAGGCGGTGACCGGGCTGAGCACGCCCAGCACGCCGAGGGCGTGGGTGGCGGTCAGCGTCAGGGCGAGCCCGACGCCGGCGCGGAGCGCCGCGGCGTGTGCGCAACCGCGCGTCCAGCGCCGTGCGACCACGCCCCATCCGGTCGCGGACAGGAGATAGACGGAGGGCGCCCAGGCGGCGGTCAGCGTCGCGTGCGCGAACGCGGCGGCACGCCCGAGGACGGGTTCGGCAGGGCCGAGCGTCAGGACGATCAGCAACGCCGCGCTGCACGCGGCGGGGAGGATCCAGCCGCGGGCGCGGACGGGTGCGGTCGCGGGCTGATCGGCGTGCGGCACGGGCTGATTCTACGGGCGGCGCAGCGCGGGCGGTAGAATGCGGCATGGCCCTGCTCCCCACCGATCCGTCGCTGCCGGACGACATCATCGAGCCGTTGTGCGCGGTGTTCCGGCGTTCGCTCAAGGACGTGGGGCTCAAGTACACGCCCGAGCGGGCGCAGATCCTCGACACGATCATCGAGCTGGACGGGCTCTTCGAGGCGGACCAGCTCCTGGCCCGCGTGAAGGCGAAGGGCTACCGCGTGTCCAAGGCGACGGTGTACCGGACCCTCAAGCTCCTGGAGGACTCCGGGATCGTCCAACGCGTGCTGTTCGACCGGGACCAGTCGCACTACCAGCTCGCCTACGGCCGGCGCGGCAATACGCTGCTCGTGCGGATGGACACCGGCGAGGTCGAGGTGCTGGAGATGCCCGAACTGGTCGCGCTGCGCGACGCGGTGTGCCGGGCGCGCGGGCTGCGCCCCGAGGGGCACCGGCTGCAGATCTTCGCAACGAAAGCCTGATTCTTTTTCCCCGCGGTCAGCGGAGACGCACTTCCGCGCCCGCGGCGACCAGGGCGGCGTGCAGCCGGACGACCTGGGCGTACGGCGCGTCGTCCGCCGGTTCGATCTCCACGACCAGGCCGGAGGCGACGGTCGGGTCGAGGGCCTCGACGGCCGCGACGGCGTCGTCGAGGGATCGCTCCGGCCCGAACCCCCGGACGAGGGTGGCCCCGTCCCGCGTGAACACCTCCGTGCGCAGGACCGGGCTCGGGAGGTTCAAGGACGAGACGGGCGGCGTGGGCTCGGGCAGGCCGGCCCTGAGGAACCACTCCGGCCCGGCGATGGTCGCGGAGGCCATGAAGAAGATGAGGATGACCAGGGTGACGTCCACCATCGGCGTCATGTTGGGCACGCCCAGCGATGGGGCGCGGTCCAGCAGGCTGCGACGCTTGAAGGGGCGGGCGGTCATGGCGTGCGGGGCCGGGCGATATCCGTGACGAGTTCGATCTCGGCGGCGCCCGCGGCGCGGGCGGCGTCGAGCACGGGCCGGACGGCGGCGTAGGCGGCGGACTCGTCGGCCCGGACCTCGACCCGCGTCTGGTTGTTGCGGGCCAGGCGCCCGGCGAGCTCCCCGGTCAGCCGGGCGGGCTCGATGGGGTCGCCGTTGAGCAGCAGGGAGCCGTCCGCCCGGACGCCGATGACGGCGGGGTCGCCGGCCGGCTCACGCGCGGGGGCGCCCTGCGGGGTATCGGGGATCTCGATGCCCGCGGCGCGGTCCAGGGCGAGCTGGCCGACCATCAGGTAGAAGACGATCAGGCACATGACCACGTCGATCATGGGCACGACGTTGACGCGCACGCCGGCCGACGCCCGGTCCAGCACGCTGCGCCGGTTCATGCCCCGGACTCCGGCAGGCGGTCCACCAGCTCGGCGGCCTCGGCCATGGCCTCGTTGCACAGCCGGTCGAGGCGGGCCCGGAAGATGCTGGCCGCGAGAACGCAAGGGATGGCCAGCAGCAGCCCGAGCAGCGTGTGGAACAGGGCCTTGGAGATGCCAAGCGAGAGGTCGCCCGGGCCGGCGCTGCCGCCCGTCTCTCCCAGGGTGACGAACGCGAGGATCATGCCCCACACGGTGCCCGCGAGCCCGACGAGCGGGCCGAGTTCCCCGATGGTGCGCAGCACGTCCACTGGGCGGGTCCATCGCCCGCAGGCGTTGGATGCGGCGATCTCCGCGGCCTCGCGCATGGCGCCCCGCCCGCGGTCGCGGGCCTTCCAGGCGGCGCGGACGGCGGAGGCGACGATGCCGTCCTCCGTGCCGAGCACGCGCTCGATACGGTCGAACTCGCCCTGCGCGATCTGGTCGCGGACTTTGCGGCCCGGCGCTTGCGGGGCGACCACGGCCGCCCGTGTCTCGATCGCCAGGCGTGCGATGAGCGTCACCGCGGTCAGCGAACCCAGGACCAGCACGACCGTGAACAGGTCGAAGCTCTCACGGAACAGCCAGAGGATGCCTCCGGGGGGCTGCTGGGCGAGCGTCATGAGCATGGGGGCAGGATAGGAGGGGTTGGCGGAAGCCCGACCGGCCGCCGACGCTCCACTCCGGCGCGGGGCCCGTCGGGTACGCTGTGGGCATGATCGACACCGAGCAGTGCACCGCCGACCGGCTCAGGCCGTTCGGTACCACCATCTTCGCCGAGATGACCGCCCTGGCCAACGAGCACCGGGCGATCAACCTGGCCCAGGGGTTCCCCGACGACGGCGGCCCGGAGCAAGCCCACGCCGCCGCGGCCGAGGCGATGCGGGCGGGGCACAACCAGTACGCGCCGCTCGCCGGCGTGCCCGCGCTGCGCCGTGCCGTCGCGGCCTGGACCGCCCGCTCGACCGGCATCGACCGTGACCCGGACGCGGAGGTGACCGTCACCACGGGAGCCACCGGGGCGCTGGCCGCGGCGTTCCTCGGCCTGCTCAACCCGGGCGACGAGGCGGTGCTCTTCGAGCCGTACTACGACTCGTACCGGGCGGGGGTGGTCATGGCGGGGGCCGTGCCACGGTTCGTGACGCTCCGCCCCCAGGGCGGTCGGTTCACCTTCGACCCCGACGAGCTGCGTGCCGCGTTCGGCCCGCGGACCCGGGCGGTGGTCGTCAACTCGCCGCACAACCCCACCGGCACCGTGTTCACGCCCGAAGAACTCGGCGTGATCGCCGACCTGTGCCGCCGGCACGACACGGTGGCCGTCTCGGACGAGGTGTACGAGCGGCTGACCTACCGGGACGACCGCCCGCACCGCTCGATCTCCACCCTGCCGGGGATGGCCGAGCGCACGGTGGTGATCTCGTCGGTGGGCAAGAGCTTCTCGCTCACGGGCTGGAAGGTCGGCTGGGCGGTCGCCCCGCCGGACCTGACCAAAGCCGTCCGCTCGGCCCATCAGTTTCTCGCCTACGCCGTCGCCACGCCGCTCCAGCACGGCGCGGCCGTCATGCTGGACAGCGGCGAGGCGTACGCGGCGCGCACCGCCGCCCACGACCACGCCATGCTCCGCCGCCTGGCCCCCGCCCTTTCCGAGCTGGGCTTCCGCGTGTTCGAGCCCGAGGGCGCCTACTTCCTCATGGCCGAGCACGCCCACGTGTCCGAGCGCCTCGGCGTCCGAGGCGACGCGGCCTTCTGCCGCTGGCTGACCACCCGGGCGGGCGTCGCCGCCATCCCGCCCAGCGCCTTCTACAACGACGTCGAAGAAGGCTCACGCTACGTCCGCTTCGCCTTCTGCAAGCGTCAGGACACCATCGATGAGGCGGTGCGCCGCCTCCGGGCGGCCCTGGCGTGACGCCCGATTCCCCGATCCCGGACGGCCTCCCCGCCGACGTCGCCCACACCGCGGCCGAGGCCGTCGCCCGCGTCCTCAACCTGTGCGACACGGGCGCCGCCGTGGACCGTTGGCTGTCGCTCAACGAGCTGGCCAACTGTCTGCGCCTGCGCATCCTCGCCTTCGGCAAGGCGTCCGCCCCGATGGCCCGCGCGGCCATGGCCCGGCTGGAAGGCCGCGTCGACAAGGCCGTCGTGCTGACCCCGCCCGAACTCGCCGGCCTCGTGCGCCACCCCTTGGCCGAGGTCCACCCCGTCGACCACCCGACGCCCACCGAGCGGAACGTCGCCGCCGCCCGGGCCCTCGCGGCGTGCGCGATGGAGGCCGACCCACGCGACGGCGTCCTCGTCCTCATGTCCGGCGGCGGATCGGCCCACCTGACCCTGCCGCGGTCGGGCGTGACACTGGAGGACGTGCGGCGTGTCACCAGCGCGATGCTCCTCGCCGGCGCCCCGATCACGGACCTCAACACCGTCCGCCGCTCGATGGAGCAGCTCAAGGGCGGCGGGCTGCGGGCGGTCTGCCCGGCGGACCGCGTCTACGGCCTGATCGTGTCCGACGTCATCGGCGACGACCCGGCGGTCGTCGCCTCCGGCCCCCTGAACACCGTCCCGCCCGCGGATCCCGGGCCGGTGCTGGAGAAGTGGGGGGTCTCGGTCGAGCCCCGCCTGCTCGGAGCGATGCGTGCCGCGCGATCTCCGAGCGTCCGGCCGCCGGCGACGGTCTCCGTGCTGTTCAGCGGCCGCGCCGTGGCCGATGCGCTCCCCGCCGAGCTGGCCAAACCCCCGTCCTTCGCGGCCCGCCCGCTCCGCGTCGAGGTCGTCACACCCGTGGAGGGCGAGGCCGCCCCCGCCGGCGCCGCGCTGGCCGCCCGGCTGACCACCCTGCCCGCCGAACGCGGCAACGCGGTGCTCGCCTGGGGAGAGACGACGGTCCGGGTCGGGTCCGCGACCGGCCTCGGCGGGCGCAACCTCGAACTCGCACTGTCCGCCGCTCGTTCCCTGCCGACCGACCGCCCGTGGGCGCTGCTGACCCTCGCGACCGACGGCGTCGACGGTCCGACCGACGCCGCGGGGGCCGTGCTCTGCTCCGAGATGTTCGCCAGACCCGGCGCGTCCGCGCTCGCCGCCGCGGCCCTGGACCGCCACGATTCGTACCACGCGGTCGAGATGCTCGGCGGCCTGCTCCGCACCGGCCCGACCGGGACCAACGTCAACGACTTCGCCCTCCTCTGGTGGAGAGACCTATGACCGTCAGCCTCTGGCAGCGCCTCGAACCACGGCCCGAGACAATCGACGCCGACGTCGCCATTATCGGCGCGGGCATCAGCGGCCTGTCCGCCGCGCTGGAATGCGAGCACCGCGGCCTCCGCGCGGTGGTCATCGAGCAGGACTTCCCCGGCTCGCGCGCCAGCGGCCGGAACGCGGGCTACCTAATGCGCGGCGCGGCGGACAACTACGCCGTCGCGGTGCGCGACCTGGGCCGCGACCGGGCGCGCTTCCTGTGGAAGTGGACCGAGGACAACCTGCTGGCCCTCCGGGCGCTGGGCGTCGCGTCGCTCCCCGGCTTCGCCGACCGCGCGTCCTGCCTGGCCGCCCTCGACGAAACCGAGGCGGCCGAGCTGGAGTCCTCCGCCGCGATGATGCGGGAAGACGGCTTCCGCGTGGACCTCGTCCGCCCCGGCCCCCACGCCCCCGCCGATCCGATCTGGCGGTCCGGCCGCCCGCTGCTCGGCCTGCTCAACCCGGACGACGCGGTGTGCTCGCCGATCGAGCTGGTCGGCCTGCTCCGCTCGCGCCTGCAATCGACGCCCGTGCTCCAGTCCAGCCGCGTGTACGCCGTCGAGCCCGGGCCGGGCGGCGTGACCGTCCACGCCCGAGGCACCGTGGTCCGCGCCGGCCGCGCCCTCGTCTGCACCAACGCCTACGCCCGCGAGCTGCTGCCCGACCTCGCCCCGCTGGTCCGACCCAACCGCGGGCAGATGCTCTCCCTCCGGCCCGACAACCCGGGCGACGCACTTCTGCTGTACGCCTACTACCTCAACCGTGGCGCCGAATACCTCCGCGCCGGGCCGGACGGCTTGATGCTCGTCGGCGGCAGCCGCAAACACCGTGAAACCGAGGAGCAGACCAGCGTCGACGAGATCAACCCCGCCGTGCAGGAGCGGCTCGAACAGTGGGCGCGCGAGCTCATCACGCCCCGCTTCACCGTCACGGCCCGCTGGTCGGGCATCATGGGTTTCAGCCCGGACGGCCTGCCGATCGTCCGACCCTGCGACCCCGCCGGGCGGGTGTGGTTCTGCGGCGGGCTGACCGGGCACGGCATGTCGATGGGCCACCTGACCGCCCGGCACGCCGTCGGCGTGATGCTCGACGGCGCCCCCAGCCCATTCGGCATCAACCCGGACGGCACGCGCCCCGGGTGACCGCTCCCGGCTCCGTACCATCCCGCATGCGGACCCGCCTGCTCCTGACCGTTCTCGCCCTGCTCGTCGCCGCACCGCTCGGGGGGTGGGGGCGGGACGGCCACGCCATCATCGCCGACATCGCCTGGCGGGAGATGACCCCCGTCGCGCGGGAGCGCGCCCGCGCGATCCTCGCCGGCCAGGACATGCCCGCCGTCGCGGCGTGGGCCGACCAGGTGCGACGCACCGAGGCCTACGCGTGGACCGGGCCGATGCACTACGTGAACATCCCCGCGGGCTCAGACTCGTACGACCACGCCGCCCACTGTCCTGAGGTAGGCTGCGTGGTGTCCGGGATCGAGAACTTCGCCCGGCTCCTGCTCGATGCCCCCGACGACAGGACCCGCGAGGACGCGCTCAAGTTCGTCATCCACTTTGTGGGCGACCTGCACCAGCCCCTGCACGCCGGCCGGCCCGAGGACCGGGGCGGCAACGACGTCACCGCCGTCTTCTACGGGCGTGAGCGCAACCTGCATAGCATCTGGGACTCGGGCATCCTCAACGCGGGCGACCCCGAACCCTGGCCGGTCATCTCCGAGCGTCTCTGGAAACAGATCCGTCCCTCCGACCGGCTGGCCTGGCTCGCCGACGCCAAGCACGACGACCTGGTCGGCACGGTGGGGCGGTGGGTGTTCGAGAGCCACCGGCTCGCCGAGCGGTACGCCTACCCGGTCGGGCCCGGCGCCGGCATCGGCGAGGGCTACGTCCGCGAGACGCTGCCCGTGATCCACCTGCGTCTCAGCCAGGGCGGCGTGCGACTCGGGGCCCTGCTCAACCAGCTTCTCGACCCCGACTCCGACGGACTCAACCCGGCCGCGACCGCCCCGGAACCGGCGACCCCCGGCCCCGCCGCGGAGCGGGAAGACGGCTGAACCCCGCCGGTCCCCGGCGGCGCGGGGCTTTTCCCGGCGCGGAGGCTTGGCCCCCCGCCCCGCCGATGATATTGTTGGAGCCCGCCGGTCCCCGGCGGATCCTGACAACAAGGGACGCGGCGCGGCGTGCGGACGCCGGCGCGGACCCGACCTCCGAGGGCTGCATGGCGAAGCAAGACGACAAGTTCACGATGGAAGCGGTGGTCATCGAGGCCCTCCCCAACGCCATGTTCAAGCTCCGGCTGCCCAACGAGCAGCAATCCGAAATTCTCGGCTACGTGTCCGGCAAAATGCGGAAGAACTACATCCGCATCCTGCCAGGCGACACCGTCACCGTCGAGATCAGCCCTTACGACCTGACGAAGGCCCGCATTACTTACCGGCGCTGAGCGCCCCGTCCCGTTCCGAATCGCGACCGCGGTCCCCCCAGGGCCGCGGTCGTGTCGCATCCGGGCCGTCCTGGCGCGAGCCCGCCGCCCCGGGGCAACCCCGGAACCGACCGATCCCCCCGGGCTTGACATAAGCCCCGTCCCGTTCCGAATCGCGACCGCGGTCCCCCCAGGGCCGCGGTCGTGTCGCATCCGGGCCGTCCTGGCGCGAGCCCGCCGCCCCGGGGCAACCCCGGAACCGACCGATCCCCCCGGGCTTGACATATGCCTCAAGCGGCATATATCGTGCCTCATGCCGACCCCGGGCAACGACGTGTTCCAGGCCATCGCGGAGCCCAACCGCCGCGAGATCCTGTCCCTGCTCGCCCAGGGCGAGCGCCCCGTCGGCTTCATCGCGGCGACCCTCAGCCTCACCCAGCCCACCACCTCCAAGCACCTCGCGGTGCTCCGGGAGGTCGGCGTGGTGTCCGTGCGCCGGCAGGGACGCGAGCGCCTCTACGCGCTCCGGGCCGAGAAGATCCGCGCGGTGCACGAATGGACCCGGACCTTCGAGCGGTTCTGGGCCTCACAGACGGATCGCATCAAGGCGCGCGCCGAGGCCTCGGCCCGCGCCGCGGAGAACAAGCCATGACGCAAGTCGCCGAGCACGAAGTCAGCACGATCACGCTGGTCCGCGAGACCGAGATCAACGCCCCGCCGGCCACCGTCTTCGACGCGGTGCTCGCCGAGATGGGCCCCGAGGGCCAGACGCCCGACGGCACGCCCTTCCCCATGGTGCTCGAGCCCTTCCCCGGCGGCCGGTGGTACCGCGACCTGGGCAACGGCGCCGGGCACTGGTGGGGCACCGTGCAGGTCATCAAGCCGCCCACGCTCCTCGAGATCAGCGGCCCGCTGTTCATGTCCTATCCGGCCATCTCCCACGTGCAGTACCGGCTGATCGACCTGGGCGGGTCCCGCACCAGGCTCCGCCTGACGCACCGGGCGATGGGCCAGATCGACCCCGACCACCGCGCGGGCGTCGCGACCGGCTGGAACCACGGCCTTGAAAGAATCCGCCAGCTGGCGGAAAAGTCTTGACAAATCCCGAACGGCCTTCTATTTTGGATTTTGGTCGGAGAGGGTGTTTTGTCCATCACGCACAGGAGGAACGCATGAAGGTGGAAGCGGTCAAGGAACACGAGTGGCTGAAGCGGTTTGTCGGCGAGTGGACCTACGAGGGATCCTGCCCGGGCGAGCCCGGCAAGGAGCCCATGAAGTTCAGCGGCCGTGAGGTGGTCCGCATGATCGGCGACCTCTGGATCGTCGGCGAGTCCACCGGCCAGATGCCCGGCGGCGGGGCCGCAACGTCCATCGTCACCGTGGGTTACAATCCAGACGCCAAGCGCTTCGTTGGCACCTGGATCGGGTCGATGATGGCCCACCTCTGGGTCTACTCCGGCTGGATCGAGAACGACGACACGCTCGTCCTCGAGGCCGAGGGGCCGCGTTGCGACGCCCCCGGCCAGACCGCCCTGTACCGGGACTCCAACCAGTTCCGGGGGGACGACACCCGTATCTTCCGTGCGGCCTGCCGGCAGGAAGACGGCAGCTGGAACGAAATGATGTGCTTCGAGTACCGGCGCGCCAAGTAATCCTTGCGTACGCCGGGCCGCCCGCCCTACGCTGACATCCGGAGAAAGGCCCCCGGCGGAAGCCTGGAGTCCGCTCCGGGCAGGTCAGGATGGAGCGTTCCCGTGGCAGCCGCATCGGACCAAGGTCAGCGGGACAGGCTTCCTGACCGCTGGGCGCAACGCCTCGGCTGGGCGATCGCGGGCCTGACGGCCTGCGTGCTGCTGGCCAGCGCGGGCGGCAAGCTCGCCCGCACGGGGGCGACCCTGGCGGAGCTGGGGCGCCTGGGGTACGACGCGGACAACGCCGTCCGCATCGGCGTCGCCCAGATCACGGGCGCCGTCCTTTACCTGATCCCGGGGACGGGCGTTCTCGGAGCGATCCTCATCACGGCATACATGGGCGGCGGCGTCGCCGCCCACCTCATCGCCGGCGACCCCGTCGGCGTGCCGGTTCTCACGGCCGGGGCGACCTGGCTCGGACTCATCCTGCGGGACCCCGACGTTCGGCGCGTCGTCCCGTGGAAGCGTCGCCACGCGAACGCGGCGTGGTGACGGACCTCTCACGCACGAAACAAAGGAGCTCGACCATGCAGCGCAACAAGCTTTTCGGCCTTCTCACCTGCGGCGTCCTCGGCCTGGGCGCCTTCGCCATCGGGGCGGGCTTCTCCCAGCCGGGCGATCAGCCCGAGTTCGAGCTGCCCAAGGGGTGGACGATGGAGGACATGATGGCCTGCATCGAGGCCGGCACCCCCGGCGAGCAGCACGCCTGGCTCGCCGAGGACGTCGGCACCTGGAGCGGCAAGGGCTCCATGTGGATGGGCCCCGACGACGCCAACCCCATGACCTTCGAGAGCACCATGACCGTCACCGCCATCATGGACGGCCGGTACATCCGCACCGAGATGGAGGGCGAGATGCCCGGCATGGGCATGTACACCGGGCAGGGCATCTCCGGCTACGACAACGTGGCCGGCCGCTTCGTCTCCAACTGGATCGACAACCACAGCACCGGCATCATGAACGGCACGGGCGCCAAGTCCGGCGACACGCTCACCTGGACCTTCGAGTACATGTGCCCCATCACCCGCAAGCCCACCAAGATGCGCGAGGTCTACCGCATCGTCGACGCCAACACCCGCAAGATGGAGATGCACGGCGCCGACCCCAAGAGCGGCAAGCAGTACAAGATGATGGAGTTCACCCTCACCCGCCGCTGACGCCGCGGGTCCGGAAAGGCCGGAACGGGACAGCCCCGCGGGACGGCCCGCGGGGCTTTCTTGGATCATGCGGGCTCGCCGGAACACGAAAACCGAGCCGTTCACGCCATCCCGGCCGCGCGCCGCCACTGCCTCAGCTGGCCCAGGTGGTGGGGCGGGTGCGCCACCAGCAGCGTGACGGCAAGATGGCCGAGGGTCGGCGCAAAGGGCCGGTACACCTCCGGCGCGGGCTTCGGGAAGTACGCCGCGTGCTTCTCGGCCACGACCGCGCCGAGGCGTTCGTTCCGCTCCCGGAACCGGTCCAGCAGCTCGCGCTTCGACGCGTACGCCGCGGGGTCGGGCACGGGCGTGGTGCCGTACCCGAACCGTTCGACCTCGTCCCCAGCCGCGGTCACGACGGGCGCGTCCAGCATGGCCAGCAGCGTTCCCGCGTAGGCGTTGAGATGCGACAGCGTCCACGCCGGGTGGTTGACGACGCCCCCGGGCTGCTCGGTCATGCGGGACTCGGGGACGTCCTCGACGGTCTCCAGCAGGAACCGGGTGACCATCGCGTGGACGTCCAGCATCGCGGGGACGGCGTTGTACGGGCTGTGGATCATGGCCCATGCTACCCGACGCCGGCCCCCCGGTTTCGGCCGGCCCCGACCGGCACGCTCCGGAACGCCCCGCATCAAAACGACAAGCCCCGCAGGTCCAGGACCTGCGGGGCTTTCCGCGAATCGGGGTGAGAGGATTCGAACCTCCGACCTTTTGACCCCCAGTCAAACGCGCTAACCAAGCTGCGCTACACCCCGTCTGGTTGTGTCCCGGGGCCGACCAGCGGCCCGCACCCCGGGCGGAATGGTATGCCGCCCCCCCCGGAGCGTCCATCGGGCGTCCCCCGGCCGGCCGCCACTATCCTTGGGGCATGGACGAGCCGAACGGACGGGACGTGGCAGGAGCGATGCTTGTGCGGGGCGGCCGGGTGATCGACCCCGCTTCCGGGACCGACCGCGTGGCCGACGTGCTCGTCCGCGCCGGGCGCATCGAGCGCATCGGGGACGGCCCGGCCGGGCCCGGCGTCGAAGTGGTGGACGCCGCGGGCTGCCTGGTCGTTCCCGGACTCATCGACCCGCACGTCCACCTGCGCGAGCCGGGGTTCACCCACAAGGAGGACGTCGCGTCCGGCACGCTGGCCGCGGTGGCGGGGGGGTTCACCACGGTCTGCTGCATGCCCAACACCCGGCCCGCGATCGACTCGCCGGAAGCGGTCCGCGACCTCGCGGCCCGGGCCGGCCGGAAGGGCCGCTGCCGGGTCTTCGCGGTCTCGGCGGGCACCCTCGGCCGCCGGGGCAAGGAACCCGCCGACGTCGCCGGCTGCGTCGCGGCGGGGGCCGTGGGCGTCTCCGACGACGGGGACGCCATCGCAGACGCCGCGGTCATGGAGCGCGTCATGGAGGCCTGCGCCCGCCACGACCGCGTCTTCATGCAGCACTGCCAGGACCCCGCGATGACCGTCGGGTCGGTCATGCACGAGGGGCGCGTGTCGCGCCGGCTCGGGCTGGCCGGCTGGCCCCGGCGCGCCGAGGAGTCGATCGTCGAACGGGACGTAGAGATCTGCCGGCGGACCGGCGCCCGCTACCACGTCCAGCACGTCAGCTCGGGCGGCACGGTGGCGCTAATCCGGGCCGCCCGGGCCGAGGGCCTCCCCGTCTCCGGCGAGGCCAGTCCGCACCACCTGCTCCTGACCGACGACGCCATCGAGACGCACGGCACGGCCGCCAAGATGAACCCGCCCCTGCGGGAGTGGTCCGACATGGTCGCCCTCCGCGAGGGCGTCGCCGACGGGACGATCACGGTGCTGGCCACGGACCACGCCCCGCACGCCGCGGACGAGAAACGACAGCCGCTCCCGGCCGCGCCGTTCGGGATCATCGGCCTGGAAACCGCCCTGGCCCTGTACGCCGAGGCGCTCGTCCACACCGGCCTGATCGGCTGGGAACGCCTGATCGCCCTGATGACCGTCGAGCCCGCCCGCCTGTGCGGGCTCGACCGGTCCGGCCTCGGTTCTCTCCGCGAGGGCGGGCCGGCCGACCTGACCCTGATCGACCCCGGGCTGGAGTGGGTTATCCGCGAATCCGACCTCCGCGGCAAGAGCCGCAACACGCCGTTCCTCGGTCGCGCCGTGCGGGGCCGGGCCGTGCTGACCGTCGTCGGCGGCCGGGCCGCGTACCGGCTCGAAGAACGGGCGGTGGCCATTGGCTGACACCGGCATCGGCGAAGGGCCGGGCAGCGCCCAGCGGGCCGCGCACCCGGAGGGTGGACCGGCGAGCCGGACGGCCTGGGGCCGGGTCCGGCGTCTGTGGCGGGCCAAGGAGCTGCCCATCGCCGTCCTAGCGATCGCGTCGATCGCGGTCTATCTGCTGATGCTGTACGCCGGGGGCGTGCCCGCCGCGGACGCCCGCTGGGTGCTGGACGTGGCGTTGATCCTGGGCGGCGGGCCGCTCGTCATCGACCTGGCCTGGAACCTCGTCCGCGGGCGGTTCGGCTCGGACCTGCTGGCCGGGATCTCGATCGTGACCTCGCTGATCCTGGGCGAGCACCTGGCCGGGGTGCTGGTCGTGCTGATGCTCTCCGGCGGCGAAGCGCTGGAGGCTTGGGCCGTCGGCAACGCTTCGTCGGCCCTCCGGGCCCTGGCAGCCCGCGTGCCGTCGGTCGCGCACGTGGTCCGGGACGGGGCGATGACGAACGTGCCGGTCGCCGAGGTCCGCGTCGGCGACCGGGTGGTCATCCACCCGCACGAGGTCGCACCCGTGGACGGGATCGTGGTCGAGGGGCACGGCTCGATGGACGAGTCGTTCCTGACCGGCGAGCCCTACCAGATGTCCAAAGCGCCCGGGGCGGAGGTGATCTCCGGCGCGGTCAACGGCGAGTCGGTCCTGACCATCGAGGCGACGCGCCCGGCCGAGGACTCCCGGTACGCGCGGATCATGAAGGTCATGCGGGAGACCGAGCAGCGCCGGCCGCGGATGCGCCGGCTGGGCGACTCGCTCGGCGCGTGGTACACGCCCGTGGCCGTGGCGGTCGCGGCGGCGGCGTGGCTGGTCTCGGGCGACCCGGTGCGTTTCCTGGCGGTCCTGGTCGTGGCGACGCCGTGCCCGCTGCTGATCGCGATCCCGACGGCCATCATCGGGGCGATCTCGCTGGCGGCCAAACGGGGCATCATCATCAAGGACCCGGCGACGCTGGAGACGATCGACACCTGCCGGACCATCATCTTCGACAAGACGGGCACCCTGACCTACGGGCGTCCGAGCGTGACGGCGGTGGAGATCTTCAACGCCATGCCGCCGGAGCGGGTCCTGGCGTTGGTGGGGGCGTTGGAGCGGTACTCCAAGCACCCGCTGGCCGATGCGCTCCTCGAGGCCGCCGAGCGGGCCGGGGCCGCGACGTACGAGCCGTCCGAGGTGTCCGAGCGTCCGGGGCGCGGGCTGCGGGGGATGGTGGACGGGGCCGAGGTGCTGGTCACCGGGCGGGGCAAGGTGGACGACGAGATCCGGGCCCGGCTGCCCGCCGCGCAGGGCGGGCTGGAGTGCGTGGTGCTCGTGGACGGGCGGCTGGCGGCGGTGGTGCGGTTCCGCGACGAGCCGCGGAAGGACTCGGCGGCGTTCATCCGCCACCTGACTCGGCGGCACCACTTCCGCAAGGTGATGCTGGTGTCCGGCGACCGGGAGGTCGAGGTGCGTGCCCTGGCGGAGCGGGTCGGCATCACGGACATCCACGCGGGCAAGTCGCCCGAAGAGAAGGTCGAGATCGTGCGGGCCGAGTCGGCCGGGGCGCGGACCTGCTTCGTCGGGGACGGCATCAACGACGCGCCGGCCCTGGCGCTGGCGACGGTCGGCATCGCCTTCGGCAAGTCGAGCGACATCACGGCCGAGGCGGCGGGCGTGGTGGTGATGGACAACGCCCTGGAGAAGGTGGATGAGTTCTTTCACATCTCGGCCCGCGTGCGCCGGATCGCCCTGCAGAGCGCGGTGGGGGGGATGGCCCTGTCGCTGGTGGGGATGGGCTTCGCGGCGGCGGGCTACCTGCCGCCGGTGGCGGGGGCGGTGGCCCAGGAGCTGATCGACGTGCTGGCGGTGGCGAACGCCCTGCGGATGTCGTTCCGGCCGCGGAATCTGTCGGACATCGACGGGGCTTAGCCCGTCTGGATGGGTGGTTGGGGCACGACTAGGGTTGGGGCCGGGCGCGGCCTGCCGGCGGTCCGGGCGAAGGGAAGGAGCATCTGATGACGATTCGCATCGGGATCAACGGGTTCGGACGCATCGGGCGGCTGGTCTACCGGGCCGCGATGAACACGCCGGGCGTCGAGGTCGTGGCCGTCAACGACCTGGTGCCGGCGGACAACCTGGCTTACCTGCTCAAGTACGACACGATGCACGGCCGGTTCAAGATCGACGGCAAGCCGGCCGAGATCAGCGCGACCGAGACGAGCTTCACCGTCAACGGCAAGACCACCCAGACCAAGGCCGAGCGGGACCCCGCGAACCTGGCCTGGGGCGACTGGGGCGTGGATTACGTGCTCGAGTCGACGGGCCTGTTCACGGACTACGAGGGCGCGCACAAGCACATCGAGAAGAACGGGTGCAAGCGGGTGGTGATCTCGGCCCCGACCAAGACGCCGGACAAGGTCAAGACCCTCTGCTACAAGGTCAACCACGAGGAGTACGACCCCGCGAAGGACCTGATCGTCTCCAACGCGAGTTGCACCACGAACTGCCTGGCGCCGATCACCAAGGTCATCCTGGACAACTTCGGGCTGGTCGAGGGCCTGATGACCACGGTCCACGCGGCGACCGCGACCCAGCCCACGCAGGACGGCCCGTCCAAAAAGGACTGGCGCGGCGGGCGCAACGCGTACATGAACATCATCCCGGCCAGCACCGGCGCCGCCAAGGCGGTGGGCCTGTGCCTGCCCGCGACCAAGGGCAAGCTGACCGGCATGTCGTTCCGGGTGCCCACGGCGGACGTGTCCGCGGTGGACCTGACCTTCCGCACGGAGAAGGCGACCAGCCTGAAGGAGATCAACGCGGCGATGAAGGCCGCCGCGGAGGGCGCGATGGCTGGGGTGCTGGGCTACACCGAGGAGGAGGTCGTGTCGAGCGACTTTGTCGGCGACCCGCGCAGCTCGATCTTCGACGCCAACGCGGGCATCGAGCTGAACGACCGGTTCTTCAAGGTCGTGAGCTGGTACGACAACGAGGCGGGGTATGCGAACCGCTGCGTGGACATGCTGAGGATGCTGGGGGAGAAGGACGGGAAGCTGTAACTCTCTCCTGTTTTTTCACATTCCGTAGCATGCACAACAACCCGGGAGTTGCTCCCGGGTTTCTTTTTGGGCCGTCACTTTGGGTCAGGGGTTTGAGGTGTGCTCGATGTGTTCGCGTTGGAGCTGTGTCTGCTCGTCGGTCGCTTGCTGAATGATGCCGATCAGCTGTCCTGCCCGCTCGATGGTCGTGTCGGGGACCAACTCTTCGAAGACGATTGTGCCTTCCGCATCAAGGCGCCAGAGGCCGTAGTTGGCGTGGTAGATGTTGAGCAGTTCGATGCCGGCGACCATCCATCGCCGATCAGTCTCACGAAGATCGCGCATGTACTTGAGGGTTTTCCCGTCCGGCTTCGACGACATCTGTCCGAGCAGTTGCGGGCCGCGTCGGTCGAGAAGATCATTCTGGTCGCGCAGAGCCTCGAGCAGGTCGATCCGGATCGGGAAGGAGTCCTCTTCACCGCCGGCTTCGATCCCGCCTGCCTCAATGAACCGGTTCAGGAGGACCCCGTACTCGTCAACGAGCGTGGTGAGAGCGCGGAGCAGCTCAGCATCCTTCTTGAGGACGGCCGCGACCTCGGGCGATGCGTTCTGGGCGGCCTTTTCGCTTACCTCCAGGAGTCGCTTGGCCTCGGAGGTGTCCACTTCCACATGGCCCTGCTCGTCGAGTTGTCGGAGCATCCGTTCGCGGTGCTCGGCGCGGATCGCATCCATTTCGACGACGGCGTTGTTGAGCGACTCGTCGTCCTTGCATCCCACGATGACAAGAGTCGCGACCAGGACGGGCATCGCCATGCTCTTGATGATTGGCTGCCAGCAGATCATGCGAGTGTCTCGGGGTTCTGGAGCATCGACACGATCTCGGCCAGGGCCAAGGCGGCCGTGGCGCCATCGACGACGCGGTGGTCGCAGGCGAGGGAGAGCGGCAGGGCCTTGCCGACGACCGGCTGGCCGTCGCGGACGAGGACGGCGTCGTAGGCCTTGCCGACGGCGAGGATCGCGACCTCGGGGTAGTTGATGACCGGGGTGGCGAAGCGGCCGGCGTGGGAGCCGACGTTGGAGATGGTGAAGGTCGAGCCGGTCAGGCGGTCGCGGGAGATCGAGCGGTCGCGGGCGCTGGCGGCGGTCTGGGCGATCCGCTGGGCCAGGGTGACGGCGTCCATGCGGTCGGCGTCGGGGATGACGGGGACCATCAGGCCGGAGTCGGTGTCCGTGGCGATGCCCAGGTGCACGGCGGCGTGCTGGACGATCTCCTCGTTGGCGTCGTCCACGCGGGCGTTGAGGGCGCCGAAGCGGCCGGACAGGGCCCGGCAGACGGCCACGCCGACGAAGGGCAGCAGGCTGAGCTTGACGCCGGTCTGCTCGGCGACCTGGCGGCGGTAGTCGTCCAGGAGGGTGACGTCGGCCTCGTCGACCACGGTGAAGTGGACGGCGGTGTTGACCGACTCGCGCAGGCGGTTGGCGATCGTCCGGCGCACGCCGCGGAAGGGCGTGCGGGCGGTGTCCTGGCCGGGGTTGATCGCCGAGCGCTGGGCGGGATCGGGGATCGGGCGGGCGCCGACGGCGGGGTGGTAGCCCGGGGCGGCGGGGATGCCGGCGTGGGGGGCCTGGGGCGCCTGCGGCGGGAAGGGGTAGCCGTAGGGCATGGGCGGGGGATAGGGGGCGTAGTAAGGCATCGGGGCCGGGTAGGGGAAGGGGTAGGGCTGCGCGTACGGGTGGGCGTAGGGCTGCGGGGGGTAGGGGTGGGCCTGCGGGTACGCCTGCGGCGCGGCGGGCTGGGGGTAGGCGGGCTGCTGGGGCTGCCAGGCCGGCGCGGGGCGCTGGGCGGGGGGCAGGGGGCGGCGGATCTCGGCCGCGCGGGGCGCGGGGGCCGCGCTCCGGGGCTCGGCGCGGGGTGCGGACGCGGGCTCGGCGCTCTTCGCGGCGGGCTTGGACGCCGAGCGGCCCTCGGCGGCGTTGCGCACGTCGTTGGCGGTGACGCGCCCGCCGATGCCGGTGCCGGCCACGGAGTCGATGTCGACGCCCAGGTCGCGGGCGAGGCGGCGGACGGCGGGGGCGGCCAGGGCGCGGCCGTCCTTGGCGGTCATGCCGGCAAGGGAATCGCCGACCTTGCCGACGACGGTGCCGGCGTCTTCGCGGTCGGCGGACTCGACCTGCTTCTCGGCGCTGGCGGTGACGGTGGGGCGCTCGGCGACGGCGGGAGCGGGCTTGGTGTTGCCCGGGCCGTCGGCCCCGCGGTAGGTGACGAAGGGGGCGCCGACCTTGATGACGTCGCCGTCCTTGCCGTGGAGCGTGGCGATGACGCCGGCGCGGGGGCTGGGGACTTCGACGAGGGCCTTGTCGGTCTCCATCTCGGCGATGATCTGGTGTTCCTCGACGGTGTCGCCTTCCTTGACCTTCCAGGCGATCAGCTCGGCCTCTTCCAGGCCCTCGCCGAGGTCGGGGAGGATGAAGACGTTCGGGTCGGATGAGACTTTGCCGGCCATCGGTGCTCCGGGGGCTATGAAGAGGTACGCGGAGGTCGCAGAGTTCACGCAGAGGACGCGGAGGGAGGATAGTGGGTCAATAGGCGAGGCACTCCTCGATGCTCTTCTTGATGCGGGGGGCTTCTGGGAGGTAGTCCAGTTCGAGCTTGTAGTAGGGCATGATGGTGTCGAAGCCGGTGACGCGTTGGACGGGGGCCTGGAGGTGCAGGAAGCACTCCTCCTGGACGCGGCTGGACACCTCGGCGCCGAAACCGGCGGTCATGGGGGCCTCGTGGACCACGACGCAGCGGCCGGTCTTGCGGACCGATTCGACGACGGTGTCCACGTCCCAGGGGTAGATCGAGCGGAGGTCGATCAGCTCGATCGAGACGTCCTCGGGCAGGTTGTCCATGGCCTCCAGGCACTGGAAGACCGGGGCGCCCCAGGTGACGACGGTCAGGTCCTCGCCCTCGCTGACGACCTTGGCCTTGCCGATCTCGATCTCGTAGAGCTCCTCGGGCACCTCCTCCTTGAAGGATCGGTAGACGCGTTTGGGCTCGAAGAAGACGACGGGGTCGGGGTCGTTGATGGCGGCGAGCAGGAGGCCCTTGGCGTCGTAGGGCGTGCTGGGCATGACGACCTTGACGCCCGGGGAGTGGGCGTAGATGGCCTCGGGGGAGTCGGAGTGCAGCTCGGGGGCGTGGATGCCGCCGCCGACGGGCACGCGGACGGTCATGGGCACTGTGACGGCGCCGCGGGTGCGGGTGCGCATGCGTGCGGCGTGGTTGACGAGCTGGTCGTAGGCCGGGCCGAGGAATCCCTCGAACTGGATCTCGGGGATGGACTTCATGCCGGCGATGGCCAGACCGATGGCGGCGCCCATGATGCCGGACTCGTCGAGGGGGGTGTCGACGACGCGGTCCTTGCCGTGCCTGGCCTGGAGGCCGTCGGTGACGCGGAAGACGCCGCCGTTGAGGCCGACGTCCTCGCCCAGGATGATGACGTCCGGGTCGCGGGCGAGGGCGAGGTCGAGGGTGTGGTTGATGGCTCCGACGAGGGTCATCTCAGGCATCGCGGGCTCCGTTAACCGATGACCGCGATGATGGCGGCCTGGTTCTGTTGCTGCTGTTCGGCCTCGGCGGCCAGGAGTGCGTCGAGGTTGCCGGGCAGGGCGGCGTTGACGATCGCGGCGACCTGGTCGGCGGGCTGATCGACGCGGACTTTCGACGCCCAGCCGGACACCTCGACGTCGGACTGGGCGTCGTTGCGCGGGATCACCGACTTGATGAACGCCGCGTTGACGAAGCGTTCCTTGCCCCTGACGTCGACGACCTTGACGAGCATGTCAGCGGGTCTCCGCCGGCTGGGCCTTCAGGCCGATCTGCTCGGGGTTGCGTCCGATCGAGCTGGTCCGCAAGGTGTCGCGCTGGGCGAGCAGGTCGGCGGGCAGCTCGGCGTACATCGAGTCGAAGAAGTCCTCGGGGCGGGGCTTCTCGATGCCCTCGGCGGCCTTGACGACCTCTGCGACGATGCGCTTGGCGCGTTCCTCGAGGGCGGCCTGCTTCTGGTCGTCCCAGAGGCCCTGCGACTCGAGATACTTGCGTGTGCGGATCAGGGGGTCGCGGCCGAGCCAGGCCTCGACCTCGGCGGGGTCGCGGTAGCGTCGGGCGTCGTCGGCGGTGGTGTGGTCGCCGAGGCGGTAGGTCACGGCCTCGATGAAGGATGGGCCGCCGCCTTCGACGGCGCGCTTGCGGGCGTCCTTGACGGCCTTGTAGACGGCGAAAACGTCGTTGCCGTCGACCTGGATGGTGGGCATGTCGTAGGCGAGGGCCTTCTGCGCGACGGTCCGCGAGTTCATCTGCTGCTCGCGGGGGACGGAGATGGCCCACTGGTTGTTCTGGCAGTAGAAGATGACGGGGACCTGCATGGTGGACGCGAAGTTCATCGCGCCGTGGAAGTCGCCCTCGGAGGTGGCGCCGTCGCCGAAGTAGGTGATGACGGCGGTGTCTTTCTCCTTGCGCACCTTGCTGGCCCAGGCGATGCCCGTGGCGTGGAGCATGTGCGTGCCGATGGGCACGGAGAGGGGGGTGATGCGGACGCCGTCGGGGATCTTCGAGCCGCGCTCGTCGCCCATCCAGTAGACGAGGACGAAGTGCATGGGCAGGCCGTGCATGAACAGGGCGGCGTTCTCGCGGTAGGAGGGGACCAGCCAGTCGGTCCCTTTCTTCATGGCCAGGGCGGAGGCGACGGCGTTGGCCTCCTGCCCCTTATTCTGGGGGTAAGTGCCCATGCGGCCGGAACGCTGGAGCTTGAAGGCGATCTCGTCGAGTTCGCGGCAGATGCGCATCTGCTCGTAGAGGTGGATGACCTGGTCGTCGGTCAGGGTGTCCTTGGCGAGCTTCTTGTCGAGCTTGCCGTCCTCGTCGAGGATCTGCAGGTGCTCGATCTTGGCTTCGTAGACGGTGCGGTGGGGCATGGGAGCGTCCTTGGTCGATGATCACGGCCGGGGAATGTCCCCGTCGGTGGGCGTGAGGGAACCACCGCGCCGGCGTCGCCCCAAACGGGGTGCGTGAGTCTAGGAAAGTCGCGCTCCGCTTTCTTGCTCCAGCCGGGATGTTGGTGGCCGCCAACCGTTGACGCAACCAGTTTCGCGGCTGCTTTTACCAGTCCCGGCCAAGGACTCCCATGTGGGTGTACTCGAAAGCCGCCATCAGGCGTTGGAGTCGGTCGTGTTCGGCCGGATCACGCGGCGGCGGGCGGTCGGGCAATCGCTGGATGATCCCCGGGAAGGCGTCCGCGTTCGATCTCCAAGCCGCCGAAGTATCCGCGGCGGCGATGGTGTAGCGGCAAGGCATCGGGATGCCGGTGTCCGGCGTCGGCACAAAGCCCGGCTCGTGGAACGGAGTGTTCTCGATCAGCAACGCCTTAGACGAGGGGAACGCAACCTCGGCAAGGCGGGCCACCCTGTGATCCGCTTCTCCAAGTGGGCCGCGGTCTTCACGCAGAGATGAGGGGCTGTAGTAGAACGATCGTGAGATCGCTCGCTGCAACCGGACACCGATCTTTTCCGGCGGCGTTCCCGTCAGCCCGGAGACCCACTCGGCGGTCTGGACCGTGATGGTGTCGGCCCGGCACCTCAACTGGGGGGCGATGAACGACCCGCCGTACTCGTCGAGCATGGGATAGAGCCAGTAGTCCGCGGAAGTTTCAAGCCAGTCGCCATGCATCGGGTCGCCGGTGAGACTCATCCACTGCCCGGTGAGGGGGTCGCGGTTGAAGACAAAGGGCACAAAGTCGTTGAAATCAGTGGCGTAAAGACCGATCCGGACAGCCATCTGGCGTATTTCGGCCAAGCAGGCGGTGCGGATGGCCTGCTGGCGGGCCTGGGCGAGGGCGGGCAGCAGCAGACCAAGCAGGATCAGGATCAGGCCGATGGAGGCGAGCAACTCCACGAGACTGAACGCGGGCCGGGTGAGTCGATTTTTTTCCACGCTTGTGAGTATACCGGTTGATAATCGATCGTGCAAGGGGTTATCCTGAGTCCACACAGGGGATATACCCATGAACAAGCGTCGCCCATTCTCACGGATGATTCGTCCCCAGGCTTGGACCGCCATCTTGGCGGTGTTTCTCGCCAGCCCGAGCGTGTTGGCGATCTGCTATGTGCTCAGGACGCCACAGCCCGGCTACATTCCCGGTATCGAACACCAACCATGCACCGCGCACAACGCGAATGGATGCTCTACATACCAGCATTGTCCACCCGGTTCGGAGTGCGAGTGGGTCGTGATCGGGCGGCGTCCTTGCACTCGGGCGACCATCGTAGTACCCGTGATCAACTACAGCAACGGGTCGCCCTCGGTCGGTGGCCCATGTTGTCGCAATGGGATTGCCGGCCTTCCCCACCCGACTCTGACATGTACGGTTCCGGCCGACACCCTTGGAACAACCCGGTGCCCGCTCATGGAGCCTGTGCCGAGGTAGTTACTCGTTTCTTGCTGACCAAGCCTCGGCAACTTCCCCAAAGGAATCTGACGCATGCGCATTGCGCTGGTGCTGCTGCTTACTGTGTTGACTCACCACGCTTCGGGAAACGATCTGATCAGGGCGCTCGATTCCCTGTGCCTGCCGAGCGGGTATGCCTGCGAGGTATTGATCCAGATCGATGGAACGGAAACCGTTCCCGGCACGCGCGAGGCGAGGGTTTCGGTCGCGTCGCACTGGGCGAGGGTCGAGTACGCGCAAGTCATCGAGGGCGTCGGAAAGAGCCTGGTTGAAGTTCGGATGGGCGCCGATGGCGAGACTTGGGTGCTGAATCCCGCTTCCCTCACGGTGAGACGATCCGGGGATTTTGCACAGCGCCGCATCATCGCCGGCGAGAGCGATTTTTCACCGATCGGGGTCGTGCGGGCTCTCCGGGCGGCGTTGGAGCGGGGCTCTGAATCAACCTCACGCTCCCAGCCCGGCGGCGTGGTGACCTACCGCGTGGTCGTGACTCATCAGAGTTTGTCGGCGCCAGTCGAAGTTGATATACAAGACGGGCGCATCACCGCCTACAGGGCTTCCTTTGTTGCGGGCAGGTTTTATTCCCAAACAGTCTACGATGAATGGATCGAGTTGGCGGACGGAAGCTGCGTGCCGACACGGGTCGTTTCTGAATCGTTCAATAGTGGAACGGGTGATCCCGCCATACGCAACACGGTTCTGATCCGTGACATCCGCCCCCTGCCTGCCCCGGCGACCGCGCCATCCTTCCGAATACCGCCCGAGTATACCGTAATCGACGAGATAGATGGCGTCACAAAGAAGTCAGACGGTACCGTCATCGCGCCGATTGAGTATCCGGATGATCGCTCGTCTCGCCCCGGGCTCAGAGGCACGCAGACGGCGATGAACACCTTTTTGCTTGCGTCCGGGGTGGCGATCGTGATCCTGGCCGGGCTCATATGGCGAGCAAAATCTCGGAGCGGTTCGTGATGAGGGGGAACTCCGTCCGGGCTGTGGTCATCTACGCCGTCGGGCTGGTGTGGGCGCTGTCTGGCATCGGCAAACTGGTGTCGCTTGTTTCGCCGGAAGTCCAAGAACCCTCGTCCTGGGTCTCTGAGTTTTCTCCCTCTCTGGTGGTCGGAGTTTCCTTAGTTGAGATCCTGGCGGCGGTCATGATCTTTGCGGGTCGGTCTTACTGGGGGCTCCTCACGGGACTCGGGCTGCTGCTGTGCTTTGCTGCCGCCCTGTGGATACACCCTCCACGGCCGCTTCAAACCTGCGGCTGTTTCGGCAACTTGCCGACCCCCGAGTGGTTGTCTCCGGCCGGTCGGATTTCCTTGTTCAGCGGTATCCACGCGATCCTCATCGCTTGGATCAAGCCGCTGAAGGCCCGCAACTGAGCCGTCAGAGTTGCTCGATCGTCTCGGCCATGTGCTCGCGGCCGGTGCCGCCGGCGACGCCGCGGCCGGTGCCCGGGAACTGCTTGACGTGCTCGTTGACGGGCGGGCGGCCGGTGCCGCGGGCGTTGGGCGAGCGTTCGGGGATGATGAAATCGGAGTTGGGCTGGGTCTGGCTGTGGGCCAGGGCGGCGGCCGCGGCGGTGAGCATGGTGTCGTCGGCGTTCTCGTGGAGCTGGCGGAAGGCGTTGTGGATGGCCAGCTCGGCGAGGTCGAAGAAGTGGAAGGCGGCGGCCTTGTTGCGATCGAACTCGGTGCCGCTCTCGCCCTTGCGGATGTCGTGGTCGAGGCGGGAGAGGGTGCAGAGCCAGGCGTGGATGTAGATGGCCGCGTCGGCGAGGCGGGCCTGGACGGCCTGGCGGGTGACGATGGCGGCGTCGTGCTTCTTGCTGGCGATCTTGAACTGGTAGGTCAGCTCGCTGATGAGCTTGCAGACGCGCTCGGCGGCGGGGACGAGGGACTGGTGGACCTTCGGGACGCGGGGGGCGCGGGGACGCATCCCCAGGAAGACCTCCATGCCCAGGGGGACGGCGGCGCGGAGCATGCGGGCCGAGAACTGCTTGCGGTCGGCCATGTCCTTGATGCCCAGCATGTGCTCGGCGAGCTGCTTGCCTCCATAGGCGAAGATGAAGGACTGCATGACCTCGTTGGCGCCCTCGACGATGGTGTTGATGCGCGAGTCGCGGAAGATGCGCTCCACCTCGTTCTCGGTCATCATGCCCTCGCCGCCCATGATCTGGACGGCGTCGTTGACGGCGCGCCAGCCCATCTCGGAGCAGAAGACCTTGCAGATGGCCGTCTCGACCATGATGTCCTCGTCGTGGCGGTCGAGCATGCCGGTGGTCATGTAGAGGACCGAGTCCATGGCGTAGGTGAGGGCCGCCATGTGGGCGATCTTCTGCTGGACCAGCTCGAAGTCGGCGAGCGGGCGCTGGAACTGGTAGCGGGTCTGGGACCACTTGATGGCCTGGTCCATGGCGCGCTTGGCGCCGCCGAGCATGCCGGCGGACAGGGTGCAGCGGCCGTAGTTCAGGCAGGTCAGCGCGACGTTGAGACCGCGGCCTTCCTTGTGGAGCAGGTGGTCGCGGGGGACCTTGACGTTGGTGAACCGGATGCGGGCCTGCCACGTGCCGCGGATGCAGGCTTTGGAGCGGTTCTTGGAGAAGATGTCCACGCCCTCCATGTCGGGGTGGCAGACGAGGGCGGTGACCTTGTCCTTGCCGTCGGGCATCTTCTGCTTGGCCATGACGGTGAACAGCCCCGAGATGGCCCCGGAGGTCGCCCACTTTTTCTCGCCGTTGAGGATGAAGTACTCGCCGTCCTCGGAGAGTTCGCAGCGGGTTTCCTGGCCGCCGGCGTCGCAGCCGACGTTGGGCTCGGAGAGGCAGAAGGCGCTGAGCCACTCGCGGGCGAGCTTGGGCAGCCACTCCTTCTTCTGCTGCTCGGTGCCGAAGAGCATGACGGCCTTGCAGCCGATGGACTGGTGGGCGGAGACCATGACGGCGGTGGAGCCGCAGTACTTGCCGATCATCTCCAGCACGCGGTTGTAGCTGGTGATGCCCATGCCCAGGCCGCCGTACTCCTTGCCGATCGTCATGCCGAGCACGCCGAGCGAGAAGAGCTTCTTGATGACCCACTCGGGGATGTACTGCTCCTGGTCGATCTCGACGGAGGGGTGCTCGTTCTTGAGGTAGTCCTCGAGCTCGGCCAGCAGGCGGTCGCACTCGGCCGTTTCCTCGGGGGACTCCTTGGCGACGTCGGGGTAGGGGAAGAGCAGGTTGTCGCGCAGGCGGCCCCAGAAGTAGTTCTTGACCACGCCCATGGAGTCCGGCTCGGGGCCGAGGAGGGTCTCGGCGTCGGCGATCATCTGCTTGTCGCGTTCGGACACGCCCTTGAGGTTCTTCAGGTCGGCCATGGCAATCTCCTTGGACGGGTGGGGCTTCGTTGGGATGGGGTTACTTCTTGGCGGCGCGGGCGAAGAACGCCTCGATCGCTTCGCGGGCGGGCGTGGTGTGGCGGAGGCGGACGAGCTCGTCACGCTCCTTCTGCAGGGCGGCCTTCCAGCCCTCGCGGAGGCCGACGGCGACGGCGTCCAAGACGGCGTCGGCCTCGGGGGCCGGTTCGAGCTCGCGCCGGGCGGCGTCGAGGCCGGCCTCGGACGCCGCGAAGTGCTCGTCGGATCCGATCCAGTGCATCGGCGTGCCGCGGTCGGTGTGGCCCTTCTGGCCCGCGATCCAGCGGACGGCGGCGGGGACGAGCTCGTCGCGGGCGGTGACTGTTTCGTCGAACAGGCCGAGTTCCGCGGCCGACGCGGCGTTGAAGGGAACCCCCGTCGCGGTGGCGACGATGGCGGCCTTCGCGTCGATGCGGGCGGGGAGCAGGTTGGTGCCGCCCCAGCCGGGGCAGATCTTCAGGCCGGCCTCGGGCAGGCCGATGGGGAAGGGCTTGGCGTCTGGGTCGACTAGGCCGATCAGGCCGTCGCAGTGCATGGCCAGCTCGAGCCCGCCGCCGAGGCAGGCGCCGTGGATGACTGCCACGCTCGGGCAGGGCAGGTCGCTGATGCGCTGGAAGATCGAGGCGCCGTACTCCAGGTAGCGGTGCAGGGCGGGGTCGTCCATGGCCATGATGGCCTTGAGGTCCGCCCCGGCGACGAAGGCCCGGGGCGCGGCGGACTCGAGGATGAACCCGTCCAGACTCCGGGGCAGGGAGGCGAGCGTTCGGTCGAGCCGGCCCATCAGAGCCTCGTCCAGGACGACGACGGGGCGTTCCCCCTGCTCGAGCGTCAGCACCGTGATCGTGCCGGCATCGCCGGCGTCGATGGTCCGGGTCGGCAGGAGGGGCTCGGTCATGGGCACCTGGTGGCGGCGACGGCGCGGCCCGGCGTCCCTCACGCGCGGCCCGGGCCGTCCGGGGTTTCTCGATCGTTTCGATGATATCCCGGCCCCGCGGACCGGCGCGGATTTAGCGACTCGGCGAGCGGTTTCATCCGGTAGGCCACGGCAGCGGGCTTGAGACGTTCGCGACGGCGGCGGCGGGCACGGAACGACCGCCGCCGCAACGCGACGCGGCGGCGCCGGCCCGCGCGAGCGCGACAAGCCCGCACACCAATCCGTATCGCGCCCGGGTAGAGACCGGGCATCCGGTCAGAATAACCCCCCAAGACCTGATCTCCAACCTATTTGGAAGTCGCACGCGCCTTCAGCGCGGCCTGGGCCTCCGGCGTGGCGAGGACCGAGGCGCTCAGTTCCGCGCCGCGGAGGACCGTGTCCCGGTCCTCGGAACCGTCGAGACGATTCAGCAGGGCCTTGGTGGCGGCGAGCGCCTTCGGGCCGCCGGAAGCCAAACGCCGGGCGATCTCGTCCGTCAAGGCGTCCAGACCGGCACGGTCGGGGGCGAGGAAGTCGGCCAGGCCGATGGAACGGGCTTGCTCGCCGCTCATGACACCCCCCATCAGGAGGGCTTGGCGGGCGACGCCGGGGCCGAGTTTCCGCACCACCCAGGGGGCGATGACGGCCGGGCACAGGCCGAGGTCCACCTCGGGGAAGCCGAGTTTGGCGTCGGCGTGGGTGACGGTCAGGTCGCAGACGCAGGTCAGGCCGCAGCCGCCGCCGACGGCGGCGCCGTTGACTGAGGCGATGGTGACGAGCGGCAGCGCCCGGAGGCGGAGGGTCAATTCGGCAAGGCTGGTGAGCAGTCGTCGGCCGAGATCCGGGTCGCCGGAGTGCTCGATGAGCACGGCCTTCAGGTCCATGCCGGCGCAGAACGCCTTGCCGGCGCCGGCGAGGACCAGCACCCGGGCCCCGCCCGGGTCGGATTCGAGTTCGCCGAGGCGCTGGTGCAGCGCGTCCAGGATCTCGATCGAGAGCGCGTTGCGGGCGTCGGGCCGGTTGATCGTCAAGCGGGCGATGGGACCGTCGTGATCGAGGATGGCGGGCTGGGTCATCGGTTCGTCCGTTCGGGTTCAGGACCAGAGCGCGGCGAGTCGGGCCCGCTCCTCTTCGCCGCCCGTGAGGGAGAGTGAGGTTTGCAGGGCGGCGTCGGCGTGGTCGGTGGTGGGGCGGGCGAGGTCGTTGAGCAGCCGCTTGGTGGCGGCGACGCCGCGGCCGGGCTTGCCCGCGAGGTGGCGGGCGATCTCCTCGGCGCGGGCGAGGGTGCTGTCGTCGCCGTCCGTCACCTCGTGGACCAGGCCGATCCGGAGGGCGTGCTCGGCCGGGATGAGCTCGGGGTCGAGCTGCAGCGACCGGGCCGGGCCGGGCGCCGTGGGCAGGAAGGGCGAGGAGACGGCGGGGGAGACCCCGATGCGGACGACGGGGTAGCCCAGCCGGGCCCGGCGTTCGGCGACCACCACGTCGGCCCCGCCGAGCAGGGCGCACCCGCCGGCGACGGCGGCGCCGTGAACGGCCAGGACCACCGGCGGTTCGGCGCTGCGCATCGCGCGGACGGTCTGGGAGAGCCCATCCAGCAGCCGACGCATCGTGTCCCCGGTAGAGTCTTGAGCGCACAGGCGCAGGTCGAAGCCGGCGCAGAACGCGGGGCCCTCGCCGCGGAGCAGGACTGCCCGGACGCCGGCCTCGAGCGACGCGAACGCAGCCCGGAGTTCGTCGAGCATCTCCGGCGTCAGG
>CAYXFA010000036.1:0-9611 GCA_964464165.1 uncultured Phycisphaeraceae bacterium
CGCCCACAACCCCCGCTCCACCGTCGCCACCACCACCGAGATCTACGACTACCTCCGCCTGCTCTTCGCCCGCTGCGGCACGCCCCGGTCCTGGGCCGTCACCAAGGCGAAGAAGGACGGCACGGTCCTCGAACGCTCCGGCGTGAAGGTCCAGGCGTCCAGCGCCAGCCAGATCGTCGACCACCTGATGACCCTGCCCGTCGGCACGCGGCTGATGGTCATCGCCCCGGTCGTCCGAGGCAAGAAGGGCTTTCACAAGGACACCCTCGAATCCCTCAGCCAGAACGGCTGGGCCCGCGCCCGCGTCAACGGCCAGATCGTCGACCTGCGCGAGGTCCTCAAGAACGAGGGCGAGAACCCCCTCGGCCTGCACCGGCACAAGAAACACGACATCGACGCCGTGATCGACCGCTTGGCGATCAACGAGGACAGCCGCCAGCGCCTCGCCGAGTCCGTCGAGGCCGCCCTGCGTCTGGCCGACGGCACGGTTATCGCCAGCGTGGAGGAGAGCGGCGGGGGGGCGTTCGTCGACCGGTCGTTCTCCACCCGGTTCGCCGACCCGGACCACCCGGAGGTGGCCCTGGAGGAGCTCTCGCCCCGCCTGTTCTCGTTCAACTCGCCCTTCGGCGCGTGCCAGACCTGCCACGGCCTGGGCGCGATCCTGGAGTTCGCCGAAGACCTGGTCGTCCCCGACCCGACCAAGCCGATCCTCTCCGGCGGCGTCGCGCCGTGGAAGAAGAGCGGCCCGGGCGGCATGATCTACCCGCGCTACCTGCGCCGCTTCTGCCGCGCCTTCAATGTCAACGCGGCGACCCCCATCGGGCGGCTCGACCCCGCGGTCTACGAGATCCTGATGCGGGGAACCTCGCCCGAGCAGGCCAAGAAGCACAAAGCGGCGTGGGACGGCGTCCTGCCCATGCTCCGCGCGTGGTTCGAGAAGACCGAGTCCACCTGGGTCAAGGAGCACCTGCACCAGTTCCAGCGTGAGTCCGTGTGCCCCGCCTGCCACGGCGACCGGCTGCGCATCGAGGCCCTCCACGTGCTCGTCGAGAGCGCCCACCGGGCCGACCTGGACCGCGCCCGCTCGGAGACCGTCATCGGCCGCCCGACCCAGGACGGCACGATGCTCAACATCTCCGAGCTCGCCCGCCTGAACATCAACGACGCCATCGCCTTCATCGAGGGCCTGAAACTCACCGAGGAACAGGCCACCATCGCCGAGCCCATCCTCCGCGAGGTGGGCAACCGCCTGCGCTTCCTGACCAGCGTCGGGCTGGACTACCTCAGCCTCGACCGGCGTACCGCCACCCTCTCCGGCGGCGAGGCCCAGCGCATCCGCCTGGCCACCCAGGTCGGCTCCGGCCTCGTGGGGGCCTGCTACGTGCTCGACGAGCCGACCATCGGCCTCCACCAGCGCGACAACGACCGCCTCATCGCCACGCTCCGCCACCTGACGGACATCGGGAACACCGTGCTGGTGGTCGAGCACGACGAGGACATGATCCGCGCCGCGGACCACCTCGTGGACGTCGGCCCCGGCCCGGGCGTCCACGGCGGGCGCATCATCGCCCAGGGCACCGTGCGGCAGGTCATGGACACCCCCGGCTCGCTGACCGGCGACTACCTCGCCGGGCGCCGGCGGATCGAGGTTCCCAAGGCCCGCCGCCCGCTGAGCGAGAAGAAGGCCCTGACCATCAAGGGAGCCCGCCAGAACAACCTCAAGAGCGTCGACGCATGCTTCCCCCTCGGCGGCATCGTCTGCGTCACCGGGGTGTCCGGTTCGGGCAAGTCCACCCTGGTCAACGAGATCCTCCTCCGGGCCGTGCGAAAGCACCTGACGGGCGGCGGCGACCTTCCCGGGGCCCACACCCGGATCAACGGGCTCCAGCACGTCCAGCGGATCATCGAGGTCGACCAGAGCCCCATCGGACGCACACCGCGGAGCAACCCGGCGACCTACACCGGCGTTTTCGACGAGATCCGCAAGGTCTTCGCCGGCACCAAGGAGGCCAAGATCCGCGGCTACCAGCCCGGCCGGTTCAGTTTCAACGTCTCCGCCGAGCGGGCCGGCAAGGCCGGCGGCGGCGGCCGCTGCGAGGCATGCCAGGGCCAGGGTCTCAAGAAGATCGAGATGCACTTCCTCCCCGACGTGTTCGTGGAATGCGAGGTCTGCAAGGGCACCCGCTACAACCGCGAAACCCTCGAGGTGAAGTACCGCGGCAAGTCCATCGCCGACGTGCTCGCGATGACCGTCGAGGACGCCTGCGCCTTCTTCGAGAACCACCCCAAGATCGTCCGCTTCGTCGAGTGCCTCCGCGACGTCGGACTGGGCTACATCACGCTCGGCCAGCCCTCGACCACCATCTCCGGCGGCGAGGCCCAGCGCGTCAAACTCGCCACCGAACTCGGCAAGGGCGTCCGCTACGACGGCACCCCCAGCACCGAGCACACCCTCTACGTCCTCGACGAGCCCACCACCGGCCTGCACTTCGAAGACATCCGCAAACTCCTCGAGGTCTTCAACCGCCTGGCCGACGCCAACAACACGCTGGTCGTCATCGAGCACAACCTCGACGTCATCAAGTGCGCCGACTGGATCATCGACCTCGGCCCCGAAGGCGGCGACGGCGGCGGCACCATCGTCGCTACCGGCACGCCCGAGCAGGTCGCGAAGAACAAGGCCAGCCACACGGGGCGGTATCTGAAGGCGATGCTTTAACCTCCTTGGAGCGGGGGGCTTCCAGCCCCCGTCCGAGCGAAGCTCGGAGCCTTGGTGGGGCCGACTTTCAGTCGGCTTTTTTTTCTTCTCGCCAACGCCCCCGATCTATTACCATCCGGTATGAGCATCGCCCGCCGAGCCCTCCGCTTTATTGTGCTCGCCGCCCCATGAAGCCTAATCCCGAGCGTGAAAGATGGTCCGGCCGTGTCGATTTCGCCGCCGGTCGGCTTTCCTACACCGCCCCGAACCGCACGGGCTGGTCAATCGATCCGGCCGAGATCCGCCTGATCGCGGAGGAGACGATCGAAGCCTGGGGCGGCGACTGGTGGATCCACTTCGCACTCGAATCATCGTGGGTCCGTTTCCCCGTCTACGCGGCCGGCTTCCAGGAAGTCTGGGACCGCCTCGCCGACACCTTTCCGGGCATGGAACTCGGCCTTGCTAGCTCCACTTCTTTCAAGAGTCGCGTGCTGTGGCCGGAGAGCCTCCGGGGTCAGCCGCTGTTCGACTATCAGCCGGAACGCGACCCGCCATGGTGGCGACGGCTCCTCAGTCTCGGACGGATCGAGAGCTCGCCAACGCCGGCGGTTTCAGGCTATCTCGACGCCACCAACGCTTCCACGAACAGCCCCCCGGCGGATCGCGAAAGTTCAGGGGGCGATACCGGCGGCGAGCAGCCCGACAAATGAACTATCGACTCTGAACCAAGTCACATTACGGGCGTCGCGACCGCCCCATCTCCGCCACCATCCTCGACCCGAACCACCCATGCAGCGTCCACTGCCCCCCCTCCGGCAGCATCCCCTCCGCCGCTTCAGGGTCTTCCGCGTCCACCCACGCCAGCACCTCGTCCCCGCCCCCGGCCCCCGCCCCGTGCAACCGACCGGCGATCAGCACACCGTCGGCCGCCTTGGCCCGCTCGTACAACCCGGCGTCGAACCGCGCTGTCGCCAAGACGTAGCGCCGGCCGGACCACTCGTCGGGAATGTCCGGGTCCGCCAGGCGTCGGGCCTCGTCCTCCTTCTCCAGTCCGAGCAAGCGCGTTAGGGGCGCGTCCGTCGTGAACAGGCGACCCTCCAGCACGAAGATCCCCGCCACGGTGGTCGGGTCCGTGGCCGCGTGGACCATGCCGGCCTCGACCGTGGGCTCGTCAATAACGAACAGCCCCCGGTGGTCCGGGGCCCGCGGGTCCATGAACGGCCCCGCGATCAGCAGCTCGCCCTCGTCCGCCAGGCGCTCCATGTTCGAGAAGTGCCCGGCGAAGGCCTCGCGCTGGGCCTCGGGCGTCAGGCCGGTGGCCGGCCCCGTCTTGATGAACACGAACACGTAGTCCCGTTCGGACGCCGGCGCGGGCGTCCGGTCGGGGGATGCGCTGCAGGCCGCGAGCAGCACGGGCGAGAGGGCGGCGAGCAGGCCGGTCAGCGGGCGTAGGCTCATGCCGCCAGCATACCACCCCGTCCGGCGCATACGCTGGCCCATGACCACCCACGGCCCCATCTCCAACCGCGCCGAGCGCCTCCGCCGCGGCGAAGACCCGCAGCTCATCGCCCGCCTGGCCTCCGGCTGGGCCATCTTGGCCAACCAGCAGCCCGGACCGATCACCGGCTGCTGCATGCTGATCCCCGACCCCGTCGTGCCGTCGCTCAACGACCTCGACGCGGCGGCCCGAGCCGCGTTCATGGCGGACTTCGTGCTGCTCGGCGACGCCGTGCTCGAAGCGACCGGGGCCGAGCGGATCAACTACCTGATCCTGTGCAACCAGGTGCCGGAGCTGCACGGCCACGTCGTGCCCCGATTCGCGACCGAAGATCCCGAGAAGCGCCGGCTCGGCCCGTTCGAGGCCTACGACTTCCCGAACGCCCGGCGGGCCGACGCGGCGGGCGAGGACGCCGCTCTGCTCAGGCGCCTGCGGAGCGCCCTCGCGCCGGCCGCGGCCCAATAACAGTGGACGAGGCCCGTTGCGCACACAAACGGGCCTCGTCCGAGGGGGGTCAGGATGTCGCCGCCGGAGAGAGCGGGAGACCGGCGGCCGGATGGGATCAGCGGCGACGGCGGCCGGCCATCAGGCCTCCCAGGCCCAGCAGAGCCATCGCGCCCGGAGCGGGCACGGCGTTGATCGTCAGGTTGTCGATGAGGATGCGCGGCCCCGAGTAGTCGCTGCCGAAGGTGGCGTAGAGGCGGAGCGAGTCAAACTCGGCCCCGCTCACGGACAGGGTCGCGAAGGCGATGTTGTCACGCCCGCCGAGGTCGGAGATGCTGAACGAGTCGGAGGCCACGATGGTGTCGCCCATGTAGGCGTCCAGGTGGTACTGGATGCCGCCCCAGGGGCCGTTCTCGTAGTAGGCCATCTGGAGGGAGGCGGCGTCGGACACGCTGTCGAGCACCATGGTGACGGTCGAGATCGCGCCGAGCGACACGTTGTTGCCGGGGATGTAGGCCGCGCCGAAGGTCAGCACGTTGTTCGGGCTGCCCCAGGCGGGGAAGTCGTTGAACAGCAGGGACGCGTTCTCGACGATGATCTGGTCGCCCAGGCCGTTGACCCCGGCGCCCGGCTCGAAGGTGCTGCCGTCGGGGAACACGCCGTGGACGTTGTTGACGTTGGTGTAGGTCACGCCGTTGTACCAGAAGGACTGCCCGTAGAAGCCCTCGGTAAGGTCGTCGTACGTGCTGACCGTGGTCTGGGCGAACGCGGGGGCCGCGAGGGCGGCGAGCAGAGCGATGGCGGTGGTTTTCATCTCTTGTCCTCAGAATCTGTCCGCCCTGAAACGCTCGGGCGGGGGTGGTGGAGCGGTCTTCAATCGATCCGGTCGGGATCGAGCAACGGGTGACGGATCATGACGGTGGTCGGCATGGGCGGGAACTCCAGCCGCACGCGGAACAGCTCGTAGTCGGCGGGGTCGATGCCGGCCGCGGCGCACACCGCGCCCGTCAGGTCGGCGTAGCCCGGCAGGTCGGGCGTGTGGACCAGCCCGAGCCCGCGCCCCAGAGGCGTGACCCGCCCGGAGGTCCCGAGGGCGTCGCGCTCGTCGAAGCTGATCGCGGAGGCCAGGTCGCTGTACACGCGGAGGTCGCGTTCGACGGCGCCGAACAGGCCACGGCGGACGAACAGGTCGAAGTGCAGCACCTCGGCCGGCGTGCGCACCGCGGTGCCGAAGTACGCCACGCGGTCGTTTTCCGTCGCGTGCACCGGCCCGATGTTGCGCAGGATCTCCCCGGTCACCAGGGTTCGTTCGCCCGCCAGGCCCACCGGCCCGGCCGCGAACTCGTCGTGCACCATCCCGTCGGGCGTGCGCCGGCGTTCGAGCGTGGGCATCGGGTCCGAGCAGAACGCGGGCAGCACCGGCACCCCGCCGTGGACCGCCGCGGCGTCCGGGTCCAGCGGCCGCCGGTCGATGCCGGACGTGGCCCGGGCCTCGTGGTCGGCGACCACGGACTGGTTGACGATCCAGCGCACGCCCGGGCGGGTCTGGCGGAAACCCATCAGCCCACGCACCTGCACCGCGTGGAAGTGCCGGGGCGTGTCTTCCGAGGGCATCAGCACGCAGAACGCCAGGAGCGTGCGGCACTGGGCCCCCCAGGTGTACGCGTTGCCGAGGAACGACTGCTGGCGCCACTTGGCGTCCGACGCGTCGTCCAGCCCGGAGCCGCAGGACTCCAGGAGCATCTCGAACTCGGCCCGGCTCGACGCGTGGGTCTCGGCCAAGCTGTCGAAGCGGGCGCCGGCCGCCCGGGCGGCCTCGACCAGCGTCGCGGGGATGCCCGCCCGCTCGGCCGCCTGGAACCAGAGGTTCAGGCTCTTGGCCGGGGGCATGTGCCGGGCCGCGGCGAAGGGGTCGTCCGAATAAGCGACCTTGGCGAGCTGCCACGCCAGCTTACGGTGAATCCCGAAGGCCTCCGCCACGGAGGTGACCGCCTTCGAGCCCGGGCACTTCAGCTCGATCATCCGGGCAAACGAATCCCGGATCTGGGTGACCGCGGCGACGGTGTCCTGCTCGAAACCGGCGGCGGGGGGGGCGGTTTGGGTCGCTGGGGGCGGCACGACCGGAACATACCACACATTCCATCATTTCCCAGCTCTGTTTCAGAAACAGTCAACGAAAACGAGATCTTCGTCCTATAACCAAGGTCCGGCAACCGCGTGAACATCGATGCGGGCCTGCAGCGGCGCCGGGATGCCACGGGTCAGCCGTGGGCGGAGGACAGCAGGTCGTCCAGATCCGGCACCCACCGCCGGGCGCGGGCGGCGTCGAAGCGGGGGGGCAGGTCGGCCTGGCGGCGTGCGACGATGACGAGGAGCCGCTCGGCCAGACGCGAGGGCGGGACCGCGCCGCCGGTCCAGTGGTCGTGGTCGACCCAGGAAAGCGTCATCTCGTGCTCGGTGGCGGGTTCGTCGGGCTCCCGCTGCAGGGCGATCCGGAAGGACCAGCCCCGGTCGGTTTCGTACTCCTCCAGCACCCGGGCGCTGGTCACGGCCCGACTCCGGCGTCGGGGGAACTGCTCGGCTCACCCGGCCGATCGGCGGGCTGGACCTGTTCGCTGCGCTGGGAGGCCTGCACGGCGGCGTGCTTGCGGTACTGCACCCAGCCCAGGAAGACCAGGCCGATCGCCACGCCCAGGAGGTACACCCCCAGCTTCTGCAGGAAGCGGTTGCCCTGGGGGGCGTTCTCGGGTTGCCAGTTCGGGTCGGGCATGCGGGATGGTAGAAGCGGCGGCGGGGCGGCTCAGCGGCCCTTGCGGGCGGGTTTGCCGCGTTTTTTCTTGGCGGGCTGGCGTCCGATGCCCAGCGACTCCTCGACTTCCGAGCGACGGAGCAGCGGGCTCTCCTCGCCCGCGTTGGCCTCGATGATGGCCTGGACGTGCCGGAGCTGGTCGCGGAGTTTGGCCGCCTTCTCGAAGGCCATCTCCTGGGCCGCGTCGATCATCTCCTCCTCGAGGGCGGCGGCCAGGTCACGGGCGTCGATCATCGGCTCGGCGGCGACGGTCGCCTCCCGCGCCTTGCGCCGGGCCTTGAGCTCGGACTCGATGCCCCGGCGGATGGACTTGCGGATGGTCTGTGGGACGATGCCGTGCTCGGCGTTGTAGGCGAGCTGGCGGGCGCGCCGGCGCTCGGTCTCGTCGATCGCCTGGCGCATCGATTCGGTCATCTGGTCGGCGTAGAGGACGACCTTCGCGTCGGCGTTGCGGGCGGCGCGGCCCATGAGCTGGATAAGCGAGGTCGCGCTGCGGAGGTAGCCCTCCTTGTCCGCGTCGAGGATGCACACCAGCGAGACCTCGGGCAGGTCGAGGCCTTCACGCAGCAGGTTGACGCCCACGAGCACGTCGAACTCGCCCGCCCGCAGCCCGGTGAGGATCTCGATCCGGTCGAGCGTCTCGATGTCCGAGTGCAGGTAGCGGACCCGGAACCCGTTGTTGGCCAGGAAGTTGGTCAGGTCCTCGCAGAGCCGTTTGGTCAGGGCGGTGATGAGCACGCGGTCGCCGCGTTCCACGCGCTCGCGGCAGCGTTCCATCAGGTCGGGCACCTGGCCCGTGGCGGGCCGGACCTCGATCTCGGGGTCGACCAGGCCGGTGGGGCGGATGATCAGCTCGACGACCTCCCCGCCGGTCTTCTCCAGTTCGTAGGCCGCGGGGGTGGCGCTGACGTAGAGCACCTGGGGCGTCATCGCCTCGAACTCCTCGAAACGGATGGGCCGGTTGTCCAGAGCGCTGGGCAGGCGGAAGCCGTGCTCGACCAGCACGTCCTTGCGGGCCTTGTCGCCGGCGAACATGGCGCGGATCTGCGGGATGGTGACGTGGGACTCGTCGATGATCAGCAGCCAATCGCCCGCGTTCTGGCGGGTGACGCCGAAGCGGCGCGCGTCCTCGGCCGCGTCACGCCCGGCGACGGTGCCGTCCTGATCGGCCGCGAGGCGCGGGTCCGGCCGGCGTCGGGCGGGTTCCGGGGCGGGCGGGGCGTAATCGAAGTAGTCCAGGAGCGTGAAGGGGCGCTCGCCGGGCAGGCGGCCGTCCATGTAGCGGGAGTAGTTCTCGATCCCGTTGCAGAAGCCGACCTCCTCGATCATCTCGATGTCGTGCTTCGTGCGGGCCAGCAGACGCTGGGCCTCCAGCAGCTTGCCCTGGGACCGGAACTCGGCCACGCGGGCCTCCAGCTCGGCGCGGATGCCGTCCACGGCGGACTGCAGCTTGTCCTCGGGCATCACGTAATGCACCGCTGGGAAGAGGAAAAACTGTTTCTCCTCGGCCAGCACCTCGGCGGTGGTGGGGTTGATAAGGCTGATCGAGTCGATCTCGTCGCCGAACAGCTCGATCCGGACGGCGAACTTCTCGTATGCGGGCCAGACCTCGATGGCGTCGCCGCGGGCGCGGTACGAGCCGCGCTTGAAGTCCACGTCCATCCGCTGGTACTGCATGGCGTTGAGGGCGAGGAAGAAATCCCGCCGGCCCATGCGGGCGCCCTTGGTGATGGTGAACACCTTCTCCGAGTACGCGCTGGGCGAGCCCAGGCCGAAGATGCACGAGACCGACGCGACCACCACGGTGTCCCGGCGTTGGAGCAAGTTGCTCGTCGCGGCCAGGCGGAGCTGGTCCAGGTCGTCGTTGCGGCTGGCGTCCTTCTCGATGTAGATGTCCCGGCCCGGGATGTAGGCCTCCGGCTGGTAGTAGTCGTAGTACGACACGAAGTAGTTCACGCTGTTCTTGGGGAAGAACTCGCGGAGCTCCTCGTAGAGCTGGGCGGCCAGGGTCTTGTTGTGGCTGAGGATCAGCGCCGGCTTCTGCAGCCGGGCGATCACGTTGGCCATCGTGTAGGTCTTGCCCGTGCCGGTCGCGCCCAGCAGGTAGACGTGCTTCTCGCCGGCCTCGAGCTTGCCGACGATGGCGTCGATCGCCTGCGGCT
>CAYXFA010000036.1:9621-35392 GCA_964464165.1 uncultured Phycisphaeraceae bacterium
TGCGGCTGGTCGCCCGCGGGGGCGAACGGGCTGACGACCTGGAAGCGGCGCTTCTCGCTCACGCGGAATGGTATGGGCGGCCCACGTCACCAAACAAATCCCAATCCTATTTTATACAGCAAGGGCCCTCGTCGGGCGAAACAGGTGACTGTATAGTCACATATCGGCGGCGCGTGCCGCCGGGCTCGCAGGACGCGGGCCGGAGACCAGCCATGGACGACCCGTTCGACCCGGTCTGGAAGGCTCTGGCCGACCCCACCCGCCGGGCCGTGCTCGACGAGCTCCGCGACGGCCCCCGCACGACGGGGGCCCTGGCCGAGCGGTTTAAGGGCATGACCCGCTACGGCGTGATGAAGCACCTGGCCGTGCTGGAGTCGGCGGGCCTGGTGACCGTCGAGCGGCGGGGGCGCGAGCGGTGGAACCACCTCAACGCCGTGCCGCTCAGGCGGATCTACGAGCGCTGGGTGAGCAGGTACGAGGACCGGTGGGCGGGGTCGCTGCTGCGGCTCAAGAGCGCCCTGGAAAAGGAGTCACGCATGGGAGTTAAGTTCACCGACCGCCCGGTCCGCAGCGCCCACGTGGTGTGCGAGATCACCATCGATGCACCGCGCGAGCGGGTCTACCGGGCGTGGTTCGACCGCACGGCGGACTGGTTCTACGAGAAGGAGCCCGGTCTGCACGACGGGGCCTCGCACTGCGAGGAGAAGCTGGGCGGCAAGTTCTACATGGACGTGCCCGGCGGGGGGTTCAACGTGCTCGGCGAGGTCACGATGATCAAGCCCGGGCGCAAGATCCGGCTGCGCGGCGACTGCACCATGCCGGACGCGTTCATCGCGAACATGACCATCGCGTTCGAGGATGCGGGGGCGGGCACCCGCGTGAGCGTCGATCACCGCATGTCCGGCGACTTCAACGACAACCTCCCCGCGGAGTTCGAGGAGGGCTGGACGGACGGCCTGACCAAGCTGAAGGCCCTCGCGGAGGGCCGCGCCTGACGGCGGGTCACGGCGCGATCATGCGGGCGACGGGCGGGTCGTTGCGCTCGCGCACGAGCGTGTCGCGTGCCTTCTCGATCTCGAGGTAGCGGGCGTGCCCGAGCTTCTCGGGGATCACGAGGTGCTTGGCGCCCGTGCGGTCGGCCCGGGAGTTGACGGCCGCCAGTTCCTTGAGCGCCCCGAGCATCACGTCGCAGGCCCGCACGGAGGCGTCCGTCCGCGTCTGCCACTCGCGCATGGATTTGGAGTCCAGCGAGGCGAGGCCGCGTCGGTCCCGCACGGCGGTGTACGAGCCCTGGCTCGGGTGGTCGCGTTGGAAATCTTCGAGCCCCCGTTCGAAAGCCTCGAGGGCCCGGTCGTATCGGCGCTGCAGGTCGGCGCGTTCGCGGGCGGCCTTGTCCATCGCCCGATGGCCGATGTTCTTCAGCTCGGTCCAGCCCTGAACCCCGGTCAGCTCGCCCATGGCGTCGAGCGGGCCGGAGAAAGCCGTCGCCATGCGGCCGCGGGTCATCTGCGAGGCCGTGATCGTGAGGATCGTGTCGGGCCCGTCGATGCGGGTGTCGCCGCCGCGGGAACGGGGCGAGAACGAGCCATCGGCGTCGTTCTGCCAGAGCTCGGCCGGCATGACGATCATCGCGCGGAACACGTCGCCGGGGTGTCCCTTGGACTCTGCCCGGGAGGCGACCTCAGCGGACCAGATCGAGTTGAACTTCGCGTCGACCTCCGCGGCGCCGGTGCTCTGCGAGGAGGAGTACGCCACCGCGCCGCCCAGGCGGGCGGTGGGCCGGACGTAGATGCGGTCGGCCGCCGCCGCGAAGACCGAGGCGGCGGAGATCGCGCCCTTTTCGATGACGCAGTGGTAGACGAGCTCGTCGTCGAACTCGGCGAGGACCTGGAGGATCTGGACGGCCTCGTACACGTAGCCGCCGGGCGAGTCGACGGTGAAAACCACGTGGCCGACCCCGCGACCGCGGGTCTGCTGCAAGGCAGTGCGCAGACCGTCGGCGGTGACCTCGGTGCCGATCCCGCCCACGACCGGCACGACGACGAACTGGGACGCGGGGTCCACGCGCTGGCGCCGGGGCCGGGCGCCCGGCGTGGCGGCGTCCGCCTCGTCCTCCTCGATGTCGTCCTCGGCCGAGTCCCGCTCTTCCTCCGCCTGGCCGGCGTCGGGGCGGTCGGCCTTCGCGGGTGCGTTGCGCTCGGGCCCCCAGAAGTCCTCGGGCAAGGGCCGATATTCGATGTCGGCGACCAGGGCCCGCCGGTAGGTCGCCGTGGTGCGGACGTTGTGGACCTTGGTCTCGATCTTCACCTCGGTCCGGCTGACTTCCAGGATCTTGCCCTCGATCCGTTCGCCGGATTTGAGCGTGATCACGTCCGCCGGGGCTTTCGTGGAAAGGGTGGCGACAGCGACGGCGGCGAGCACAGCACGGAAAATCAGCATCGGGAGATTATACTGACCGCCCCCGCGTGGCACAAGCCGCGACCCCTCACAGCCAGGCCGCGCCGCAGCGGCGGCAGATGCGCCGGTTCTCGGAATCGACCGGCGCCCCGTCGAGGGATTCCAGGCACGAGCCGCACCGCCCCCGGCGGGCGGTCACCCGGCTCGTCCCGTGCGGGCCGCCGAAGGCCGACCCGGCCGGGATCGCGAGCACCACGAGGGCGATGGGCACGGTGACCGCCAGGTGGATCCAGACGCCGATTCCCTCTGCCTGGTACAGCTCCCACCATCCGTAGAACAGGGTGCCGGGTATCCACGACAGCGCCAGCAACAGCAGCACGCGCCGCCAGCGGCCGACGCGACGCATGGCCCGGCGCAGCTCGCGTCGTTCTTCGGGGGGCACGCCGTCGAGCAGGGCCGGGCGGACCCGCATCAGGCGGGAGTCCGGGCACTGGACGTACCGGCCGCGGTCGTCCGGGGCGAAGAGCAGCCCCGGGTTGCGAACGCCTGGCGTGATCCACGCCAGAAACCGCCGCCGGAGGACGGGGAAGGCCGGGCGGTCCCAATACGGGGCCACGACCCGCTCGGCCCGCCACGCGGCCCCGCACTCGGGGCACACGATCATGCCGTCGGGCTCCTGCGGCGCCCCCCGGAGCGAGAAGGCGCACGAGCCGCACGCCCCCTCGGCCACCGCGGTGCGGGCGAGGGACGCCATCGCGCCGCGCCGGACGTAACAGCGGAGCATCAGGTTGGCGACCGCGATCAGCCCCAGGAGCGACAGCACGGCCAACCCGCTCCCGCGCAGGCCGTACCACGAGATCAGGGTCGTCATCAGCACCGCGTTGCCCACCAGCACCCCGATCGTCAGGGACACCATGAGGACCACGCGGTCCGGGGTGTTGCGCCGGCTCTCGCTGCGGATCGCGGCCCGGAGCCTGTTGGCGAGCATGGCCAGGCCCGGGTGATCGGACCGCGCGGCCCGCTTCAGGTCTTTGATACTGAGCCGACGGACCGGCCGGCCCCGGTCGTCGACCGCCCGGCGCAGCGTCGAACGCAGCCCGACCCGGCCTTCCTCGTGCGGCCCGCTCATGTTTCGCCCCCGTGCCTTCACGCCGCGAGTTTAACCGCGTGCGGTCAGCAGCGTGCGCGGGCTGGCCCGGCCGATGCGCCAGGCGGTGGGGGCCGCGGCGAGGAGGGCCATCGCAACCGCGACGGCCCAGCCGAGGGCGATCGGCCCGTTGGGCGGCCGCAGCGTCAGATCGATCCCGAGCAGTCGCCGGTTCATCGCCTGCCCGCCCCAGGCGGCCTGGAGCCCAAGGAGGGTCCCGAGCACGCCCGCGGTCAGCCCGATCAGCAGCGCCTGGCCGCACACCAGCATCACGAGCTGGCGCCGCGACCCGCCGACCGCCCGGATCACCCCCAACTCGAAGCGGCGCGACTGGACCTCCGCCACGATGAGGTTGGCCACGCCGAAGCAGGCCACGAGCATGGCCCCGACCGCGACCGTGCTGAACACGGCCAGCGTGCTGCGGAAGACGGCTTCGAGCTGGGCGCGGATCTCGCGCCCCGACCCGACGTTGAGCACGCCCATGCCGACGGTGGCCTCGCGGATCGCGGCGACCGCGGCGGCGTCGTCCGCGTCGCGGGCCAGCTCGATCCCGATGATGTACGGGCGCGTCACGCCGAAACGCTCGGCCACGTCGCGCCGCGAACCGACCACCGAGTGGATGGTCTGCTGGACGAAGCTGCCGCCGAAATCGAAGTACTGGCTGATGAACTCCAGCCCGGCCGAGGTGACGACGCCGGCGATCTCGAAGCGGTGCTCGACGTCCTCGTGCCGGCACACGAACGCGTCGCCCACGCCCAGCCCGCGTGCGGTGGAGAACTCACGGGCGACCAGCACGGCCCCGCCCTCCTCCATGCGCCGGGCCGCGGCGGCGGGGTCGCCCTCGACGAACTCGATCTCGAACTGCTCGGCGATGGTCGCGTAGTCGAGGCCGAAGAAGTTGGTCTTGTACTGCTGCAGGCCCCGCACGCCGAAGCTGTCCACCTCCACCTGGGCGACGGTGATGGCGGTCGTCCGGGCGACGAACGGCACGGCCTCGATGGCCGCCTGTGCTTCCTCGCCCAGCGGCAGGCCGTAGGCGAAGGCGTCGGGGAAGCGGATCTTGCCCAGCCAGTCGCGCAACGCGGCCCCGCCGTTGGTCCAGATGCCGACCATGAGGGCCAGGCCGGTCATCAGCGCCCCCGAGGTGAAGCCGTGGCGGTAGGGCGTGGCGCGGACCGTGCGGGTCAGCAGGGCCGGAGGCAGCCCCAGCACGCGGGACAGCGCCGGCCCGAGCAGCCGGGCGATCGCCGCCACCAGCGGCACGGAAAGCAGGAAGTACCCGACGAACATCGCCGGCAAACCCGCCAGCAGGTAGGTCCAGAAGAACGCGGTGGGCTCCTCGACCGCCAGCACCACGCCGATCATGAGCTCGATCAGGCAGAGCGCCCCGACGAAGACCAGGCCCAGCCCGCGGGCGGTGGGGGGCACGGCCCGGGCCGAGAGGGCGGCGAGCGGGGACAGCGTCGAGGACCGCCACGCCGGCCACAACGCGCCCAGCAGGCCGGCCCCCAGCGAGCCGAGCACCACCAGCGACAGCATCCGCGGCGGCACCACGAGCCCCGCGGGGAGCTGCCGCTCGAACACCCGCGTCAGGACCCAGGTCATCGCCACGCCCAGGGGCGTCCCGACCGCGGCCCCGAGGGCCCCGACCAGGATCCCCGCGAGCATCTGGGCCGCCGCGAGCTGATGCCGTTCGGCCCCGATGCAGCGCAGGACGGCCAGCGTCCGCTGCTGCTCGGCGACCCCGGTCGTCAGGCCGGTCATGATGATGAACGCGGCGCACAGGAGGGCGATGCCGCCGACGAGCACCAGCCCGAGCTGCGACGCGGCCATGTTCTTCTCGACGCCCGAGGTGATGCGCTCGGTCGTCTGCACGAGCACCCGCGGCCCCAGCGAGCCCGTGTGCCGGGCCGCGAAACGCTCGGGATCGACCCCGTCCTCCAGGTCGATCTCGATCCGCGACAGCTTGCCCTGCTGCCGGGTCAGCTCCGCGAGCGTGTCGAGGCTCACGACCCCGACCGGTTTGCCGCCCAGGGGCGGCGCGGCGGCGATGCCGACCACGCGCAGCGTCGCACGCGGCCCGAACAGTCGCAGCACGATCAACTCGTCCCCCACGCGGACGCCGACCCCCGCGTTCAGCCGGGCGGCCTCCGTCGGGCCCGGCGCGGTGTCCTCCGGCCCCGGGCCCGGGAGGGCCAGGTACGCGGCGGGGTCCGTGAACACGTCCACCGGCTTGCCCTGCCGGACCCGCTCCGCGTCGGTGAAGCTCAGGCGGCGGGCCATGGCCGCATCGATCAGCAGCTCGTTCGGGCCCGTGGGTAGGCGGCCCGCGATCAGCTCGGGCGGGCGTGCGGCGAACTCGGCCTCCAGGTCGACGCCGGTCAGGAACGCGTTGACGCGGTAGGTGCGGGCTTGGGCGGTCCAACGGCCGTCCGGTCCCGGCTCCAGCGTGGGCAGGTTGATCCCGAGCGAAACGGTGTCCTCGAGCCTGCCGTGGGCCGACCGCACGCCCTCCCAGGCCCGGACACGCGCGAGCACGGCGTCCGGCATGGTCTCCCCGCCCGCGGGCTGCACGCGGACCTCGGCGGTGCCCATCGCGGCGTCGAGCTGGGAGCGGACCGCGGCGTCGAGCGAGGCCATGGCGCACGCGATCGCCGCGACCAGCGCCGTCGCGAGGGCCACCGCCGCGGTGAGCAGCGCGACCCTACTCGGCCTCGCCGAGCAGACGCTGCGCGCGAGTCGCCACGCCGCCCGCATCCAGGCCCCCTTCCTGCTCCGCGTCGATCACCCCCCGGATGACCCCGTCCCCGACGACGAAGATCCGACGGCAGTAGCTGGCCGCCTCGGGCTCGTGGGTCACCATGAGCACCGTCATCTCCTGCTCGGCGGCCAACTCACGGAGCAGCCTCCACACCAGCGCCGCCGACCGCGAGTCGAGGTTTCCGGTCGGCTCGTCCGCCAGCAGGACCGGCGGGCGGTAGAGCAGGGCCCGGGCGATGGCCACGCGCTGCTGCTCACCGCCGGACAGGGCCTCCGGGCGGTGCCCCGCGCGGTCGGCCAGACCAAGCCGGGCGAGCAGCTCGGCCGCACGGGCCCGGAGGGACGCCGGGTCGTCACCCCCCAGCAGCCCCGGGAGCTGGACGTTCTCCGCGGCGGTCATGGTGGGGACGAGGTTGTACGCCTGGAAGACGATCCCCACGGCCCGCCGGCGGTACTCCGTGGCCTCCCGCTCGCTGAGCAGGTCCACGCGCCGGCCCGCGACCTCGATCGTGCCGGAGTCCGGACGGTCCAAAGCCCCGAGCAGGTGCATCAGGGTCGACTTGCCCGAGCCGGACCGCCCCATGATGGCGTCGAACCCGCCGCCCGGGATCTCGACCGAGAGCCCACGCAGGGCGTCGACGGAGCGCCCGCCGGTGCGGTAGGCCTTGCGAAGGTCCGCGCAGCGGATCACCATCGGGTCGCCCCGGGAACAGGCTTCGGCGCGGCCCGGCGTCCGGTCACGCGATGGAGGCGTCGTACGCGGCGGCGTCCATCAGCCCGTCCAGGCCGGACGCGTCGCTGACACGGATGCGGACCAGCCAGCCCTTGCCGTAGGGGTCCGAGTTGATCAGCTCGGGGTTGTCGGATAGGGCCCCGTTGACCTCGATAATCTCGCCCGGCACGGCCGAGTAGATGTCCGAGGTGGTCTTGACGCTTTCCACCTCGCCGAGGGTGTCGCCGGCCGAGACCGTCGTGCCGACCGGCTTCATCTCGACGAAGGTGATGTCGGTGAGCTGGTCCACGGCGTGCTCGGTGATGCCGATCGTGACGACGTCACCGTTGACCTGGTGCCACTCGTGGCTCTCGGCGTACTTGCGGTCGGCGGGGTTGGGCATGAAACGGCTCCTCGGGCCCGCCGGGCTTCCCGGCGGCATTGCGGACGGATGGTAGGATGGGCCGGGGCGGTTGCGGGGCCCGATCGGTCACTGGACGCGGGTGTGCATCCCGCCCTGGAACTCCTCCAGGTGCCCGCCGCGGCGCAGGATCTCGTCGACCACGTCGACGAACTGGGCGTCCACCTTCGGCGGGGCCTTGCCGCCCATGAGCTCGGCGTACAGGGCGTCGTCGATGCCCACGAAGCGGCGCATGGCGTAGTCGTACACCGCGTCGTGCTCGTCGCGTGACAGGTCCAGGCGCAGCTCGTTGATGATCTTGGTCCCCAGCCGGACCCACTCGTCGAACGTCTCCTTGCAGACGTTCTCGTGGATCCAGACCCCCACGCCGTTGCGGAACGGGGGCCGGGGCAGGCGCGTGCCCATGCGCCCGGACTTGCGGCACTTGAAGTCGCCGGCGCCGACAGGCGGCGGCGTGGTCGGGGCGTTGGCCACCTCCGGGACCGGCGTGCCGAGCTGCCCGAGCAGGTCCGCCATCGCCTTCTTGGGCATCAGGTCGCCCCGCAGCGTGGCCTCCTCGTACCCCTTGAGCAGCACGGCGCGGGCCTCGTCGTCCTTGCCCGCCGCCATGTAGGCGGCGCCGGCGAGCTGGTAGCCCTTGGTCATGGCCGGGTTCAGCTCAACGCACCGGCTGAACGCGCCCGCGGCCTCCTCGAACCGGCCCGCCTGGCTGAGCGCCTGGCCCAGCGAGAAATGCGCCATGTCGGACGTCGGGTCCTGCTCGATGAGTTTGCGGAACTGGCTGATGCGGGTTTCGGGGTCCATGCCCAACCGTAGCCCCCGGCGTGCGGGCCCGGCGTAACCTGTACCCGATGGCCGCGCCGCCCACGCCCGAGTCGCTCCGGACAACCCTGTGCGGGGTCGATCTCCGCTGCCCGGTGATCCTCGCCGCGGGCGCCGCGGGCACGCTGGACGAGATGGCCGACGTGATCGACCTCGGTCGGGTCGGCGCGGTGGTGACCAAGTCCGTCACCAGGCTGCCGCGCGCCGGCAACCCCGAGCCACGCATCACCTGGGCCCGCGCGGGCATGCTCAACGCCATCGGCCTGGCCAACCCGGGCGTGGAGGTTTTCGCCGAGACGATCGCGCCGCGCGCCGTCTCGCTCGCGTGCCCGGTGATCGGCTCGATCGCGGGCTTCTCGATCGAGGATTACGTGGTGGTCGCGGGGGCCATGGAGGCCGCCGAGGGGATCCCCCTGGTCGAGCTCAACGTGTCCTGCCCCAACGTGCACGGGGGCGTGGAGTTCGGCGCCGACCCCGCCGCGCTCGCCGAGCTGATCCTGGCCGTCCGCCCCGTGCTGGCGACCACGCGCCTGCTCGTCAAGCTCAGTCCGATCACCGTCGGCACGCCGCACACCCCGGCCAAACTCGCCCGGGTCGCCTTCGAGGCCGGCGCGGACGGGCTGACGCTGTGCAACACGATCCCCGCGATGGGCATCGACGTGCGGACCCGCCGGCCGGTGCTCGCCAACGTGACCGGCGGCCTGTCCGGGCCCGCGGTCCACCCCGTCGTGGTCAAGATCGTGCACGACGTCTGGCGGGGCTTCGCGCGCGAGGCGGGGGTGCCCATCGTCGCGGCCGGCGGCGTGACCCGCTGGGAGGACGCCGCGGAGTTCATCCTCGCGGGGGCCACCGCGGTCCAGGTCGGGGCGGGGAGCTTCATCGACCCGCGCACGGCGCTGCGCGTGCAGACCGGGCTGGCGCGGTGGGTGCGGGACCAGGGCGAGGCGTCGGTCAAACGCCTGGTCGGGGCCGTCAGCACGGGCTCTTGAGGCGGCTCAGCGGACCTTGCGGGGGTCCGGGGCGGGTTCGCCGTCGGCGTATTCCCACACCACCACCTTCACGTCCTGGACGCCCCAGCGACGGGCGGTCTCGTGCGTGGGGAAGAGCAGGTCCAGCCGCGCCCCCTTGATGGCCCCGCCGCAGTCGAGCACGGGCACGATCTCGCCGTCGGCGTAACCGGGGACGGTCAGCAGCGAGCCGTAGGGCAGCACCTTGGGATCGGCCGCGACGAGACGCATGCCGTTGGTCCACACCGAGTGCAGCGTGGCGGTCTGGCCGTCGGCGAACTCGCCGCAGGAGCGGTGGTCCGGCGAATAGCCGGTGACCCGCATGACAATGGTCCGGGCGGGGCGGACGGGGCGCCCGTCGAACCAGCGGGTCTGGGGATCCCACTCGCCCTCGGCGGGAGTCGGAGCATCGGCTTCGGAAACCGGCAACACGGGCTCCGGCACGGGAAGGGCCTCGGGCGCCGCCGGGCGTGTGAAACCGACGGCCTGGGTCGCGGGGCCCCGCTCCGTCCCCATCAGGGCGGGCAGGCGGCCGGCGCGCTTTGTCATCACGGCGCTGCCCATCACGAGGGCCACCAGGGCCAGACCCGCGATCGAGCGGGCGACCAACGGCATGGCATAACGCCACCGGCGGGTCGTTCGCGTCTTGGGTTGATCCAACGGTCGCCTCCTGGGCCTGTCTCTGCTCTTCGTGTGTCCGTCTGCGAAACGGTTCCGTCCGAAGCGAGCCAGCCAGCGGCGCTCGCGCTCCCGATCCCTGGGAGCGTGGTCGTATGGTAGCCGAAACCGTCGCCGGGCACAGCCGATCGCCCCGTTCCGCCGTTTCGGCCGGATCCGGCCTCGTCATGACCCCTTCCGGCGTCAAAGATCGAAGCGTCAGGGACCGAGAACTCTCACGGCCCCGCCGCGGAACACCCGATCCGGGGAGATCATGAGCACCGATCATTTCTTGGTGGATTTCCTGATCGGGCTCATCGCGGGGGTGGTCGGGGGGCTGACCGGGCTCGGCGGGGCGATCGTGATGCTGCCCGCCTTGGGGCTCTACCACGGTTACGAGTCGGCCGAACAGAACCGCCACCACGTGTTCATGGCGGCCTCCATGATCGTCAACGTGGTGGTGTCGCTGTCCGCGTCCGTCCAGCACCGGCGCAAGGGTGTGGCCCGCATCGACCTGCTCCGCGTCATGATCCCCTCGATGGCGGCGGGGATGATCCTGGGCGTCCTGATGTCCAGCCGCTCCCCGGGGCGCTGGGCGGTGATCGCGCTGGCGTGCTTTATCTGGTGCTTCTGCGCGTTCACGCTGCTCACGCTGGTGCGCCGCCTGCCCCAGCGCAAGGAGGACGCCCCGACGCCGCACTGGGCCATCCTGGCGTCCATCGGGCTGGGCACGGGGATCGTGGGGGGGTACCTGGGTGTGGGCGGGGGCATCCTGCTCGTGCCGCTGCTGCAAATCGCGGGGCTCTCGCTGCGCCACGCCATCGCGGGCAGCGCGGGCGTGATGTGGTCGAGCGTGGCGATCGGGGCGGGGGTGAAGCTGTGGTTCCTGCCGTCGCAGGGCCTGGACCGGCTCGACGCCTTCGAGATCGCCATCCCGATGGGCATGGGCGCCCTGATCGGCGCGGCCATCGGGGCGCGGCTGAGCCACGTCCTCAAGCTGGCCCTGCTCAAGATCGTGATGGTGTTGGTGCTGTCGCTCGCGGCGGCCCGCATGGTGATGCCGCCGGACAAACCACGGGCGTCGCCGCCGGCCTCACCCGCGGAGACGCTCGGCGCGGTCCCGCAGGGCTGACACCTCGTCGCGCAGGCGGCGCAGCGCGGCGTCCGGGCCGTCGGCGAGCAGCTCGTCGTGGGCGATCGGCGTGCCGACCTGCACCACGACCCGGCCACGCCAGGGCCGGGGCCCGCCCCCCCGCGGCCAGGCCGCCCGCGCCCCGGCGATCCCGACCGGCAGCACGGGGCAGGCCGACCGCTTCAGGAGCAGCGCCACGCCGCGTTTGAACTCGCCGATGGTCCCGTCTCGGCTGCGGGTGCCCTCCGGGAAGATCAGCACGACCCGGCCGCGTTCCAGGCGTCGGAGGATCTCCTTGATGGACGCGGGGTCCCCGCCGGCCTCGCGCACCGGCACGGAGTGCAGGGCCGTGATGAGCGGCCCGAGCGGGCGGACCTTGAACAGCCCCGCGCGGGCCAGGAAGTCGAACTGGCGGGACGGCATCGCGCAACCGACGAGCGGCGGGTCGAGGTAGCTCTCGTGGTTGGCGACCACCAGCACCGCCCCCTCCGGCGGCAGGTTCTCGGCGCCGCTGCGCCGGAAGCCGAAGAACACCCGGAGCAGCAGCGTGGTCAGCACGCGGCAGCACTCGTAAAACAGCACCGAGACGAGCGACGAGCCGGGATGTTTGCGACGGAGCCGGGCGGACAAGGAGCGGTCACTCCCTCGTTTCAATCAGCGCGCCGATCCGTTCCCGGACGTGGCCCTCGAGGGCGCGCACGACGCCGGGCAAGTCCAGGTCCGACGTGTCGATCCGGATGGCGTCGTGGGGGCAGATCAGGGGGCCGTCGGTCCGGGACGAATCCGTCCGGTCACGCAGCATGATCTGCTCGCGCAGGGCCTGCTCGTCCACGTCCACGCCCGCGGCGCGGAGCTGCTCGGCCCGGCGCCGGGCCCGGATGGCGGGGTCCGCGTCGAGGTAGAACTTGACCTCCGCGTCGGGGAAAACGACCGAGCCCTGGTCGCGGCCCTCCGTCACCAGGCGCGGGTGCTGGGCCGCGATGATCCGCTGCTTGCGCACCATGTGCTGGCGCAGCTCGCCGATGGCCGCCACCCGCGACACCGCGGCGGTGACGTCGGCGTCGCGGATGCGGTAGTCGATGGGATCGTCCCAGGCCAGGATGGCCGGCGGGTCGGTCGTCCAGTCGAAGTGCAGGTCGGCCCCCATGACGGCGCTGACGAGCTCGCCGACCTCCTCGGGGTCGATGCGCCGGTCGATCATGATCGCCGCCGCGGCCCGGTACATCGCCCCGGTGTCGAGGAAGTCCAGGCCGAGGCGCCGGGCCAGCAGGCGCGCCACGGTCGACTTGCCCGTCCCCGCGGGGCCGTCGATCGTGATGATGACCGGGAGATTCGTGGGCACGGGGAGGGGTGTCCTCGTGAACTGAAGGGCCGTGGGTGTGTCCGTGAAGGTCACCGCCCGTCTCCTTCCGCCCGAAGGCGTCTATTCGCTCACCGCCTCCAGGGCCGCTTCCAAGGCCTCCCGGCTGTGGAGCACGCCGAGCGTTCCGTCCCCCGCACCACGATAATCGATCGCGATGGCCCCATCAAACCCAACCGAACGGATCGCCCCGACCAGGGGGGCCAGGTCGTAGCCGTCGTGCTCGGGCGGGGGCAGGTCGTCCAGCGCTCCCAGCTCGGCCTCGATCGCGGCGAGCACCGCGTCCTCAATGCTCGTGGGGTCGTCGTCCTCGTCGAGGTCCGCCGCGGGCTTTTTCTTGACGGTCTTTTTCTTGGCCGGCTTGGCGGCCTCCGGGGCGGGCTGGGGCTCCTTGAAGCCCAGCGTCGAGGCGTTGACCACCGAGGCGTACGGCGTGAGCCGCTTGAGATAATGCACCGGATCGCCCCACGCCACGGCCGCCTCGAAGTCCGGCATGGTGCCGATGCGGAAGCCGCCGATCGCCTTGACCAGGTCGGTCAGCCGGTCGGGATTCTCCGTCAGGCCCTTCTCCGGGCGGATGAGCACCATGATCTCGAGCCGGTCGGCGCGTTCGAGCACGCGGCGCATGCGATCGGCGACCAGGTCCATCGTGGCCTCGTCGTCCTTCGCCGTGATCGCCAGCGAGGCCGAGTTGCAGCCCAGCAGCGACGCGGCCTCGACGACCTTGATCATGCGGATGACGGCTTCCTCGCCGACCTTGGACCGCGGGTCGCCGAAGCCGAGGGGCTCCGTCTGGCTGAGCAGCAGGCAGGCGCAGCCCACCCGGTCGCCCGTCTCGCGGATCTTGGTCAGCGTGTCCCTGGTCGCCCCCGCGAGCAGGTCCGTCGCCATGGTCATGGCGTGCAGGCCGGTCTGCTCCTGCGCGTACCGCGGGAGGTCTTCAACAGACATCGCGCGAGCGCCCCGCTTCTTGAGGACGTCCCGCACCGAGTTGACGTTCAGGGAAAACAGCATCCGCGCTACTGTACGCACCCCGGGCACCCCAGGAACGGGCCGGACCGGCCCCGGAGACGCGCCATGTCGCACACATTCATCTTCTCGTTGGGCGTGGTTCTGATCTCGGCTTTCACGGCCGCCCGGGCCGTGCCGGCGGACCTGTCCGGTTTCGCGGAAACGCTCCGGGCCGAGCTGGGCGTGCCCGCCCTGGCGGTTGCCGCCACCAACTCCGAAGGTCTGACCGCGGCGGGCGTCGCCGGCGTGCGGGCCGCGGGCGGGGACGACCCGGCCCGGATCACCGACCGGTGGCACCTCGGCTCGCTGACCAAGTCCATGACCGCCACCGTCGCCGCACGCCTGGTCGAACGCGGGACGATCCGTTGGGACGCGACGATCGCCGAGCTCGACCCGGAACTGGCCGCCTCCGTGCCCGAGGCGCACCGCACGGTCACGCTCGGGCAGCTCCTTGCGCACCGCGCCGGCCTGCCCGACGACCGGTTCTCGGCCCCGCTGCAGATGAAGATGTGGACGCTCGAAGGCCCGCCCGAGGATCAGCGCCGCGTCCTCGTGCCGCTCCTGTTCGCCCAGCCCGGCGTCACGCCGGCGGACGAGACGATGCGGTACACCAACGGCGGCTACATGGTCGCGGGCTGGATGCTGGAGACCGTGGCGGGCGAGGCTTGGGAAAGCCTTATCCAGCGCGAGCTGTTCGAGCCGCTGGGCATGGATTCGGCCGGTTTCGGCCCGCCCGGCATGGACCCCGGCCAGGGCGCTCAGCCGCTCGGGCACGGGCGCGGCCCGGACGGGCCGGTCCCCGTCCCCGCGGTGCTGGGCGCGGACAACCCGCCCCCGTTCGGCCCGGCCGGCCGCGTTCATTGCTCGATCACCGACCTCGCCGCGTACGCCCGCCTGCACCTCCGCGGCCTCCGCGGCGAGGACACGGGCTACCTGCCCCACGAGGCGTTCGTCCGCCTCCACGCCGACCCTGAGGGCGACGGCTACGCCCTGGGCTGGGGCGTCGTCGGCGAGGGCGACGACCGGCGGTCGACGCACACCGGCAGCAACACGCGCTGGTTGGCGCTGATCCTGGTGTGGCCCGCGCGCGACCTGGCGATCGTGGCGGCCACGAACGCCGTGCCGCAGGACGCCGCGCACGCGGACGTGCTGGCCCGCCTCATCGACGCCGCCACGAACACCGGCGACCGGGCGCCCTGACCGTCGCGGCAGCCCGGCGGGCGCCCGATGCCACTCTGACAGCCTTGTCCCCCGAAGCGGGCCCCACGCCGCGCCTGCGCCCCGGCACGGGTTGTGCATAAGCACCCGTGAACAAACCGCCCCGACCCGGGGTTGATGGGCGATACGAAAGGAGACCGCCATGGCTCACAGGGCCGTTGTGGCCGCCAACAACTTCAAGACCGTCCTGCTGCTCGGCGGGCTGATGGGCCTGTTCGTGGCCGTCGGCGCGATCTGGGGCACGCAGGGCATGATCACGGGCCTGCTCTTCGGCGGCGTGATGAACCTCTTCGCGTGGTGGTTCAGCGACACGATCGCCATCAAGAGCATGCGCGGCCGCCAGGTCACCCCCGAAGAGGGCGGGTGGCTGTACGAGATGGTCGCCGAACTCGCCCAGCGGGCCGAACTGCCCGTGCCCCGGGTGTACGTTTGCCCGCACGCCGCACCCAACGCCTTCGCGACCGGGCGCAACCCGCGCCACGCGGCGGTGGCGTTCACGCAGGGCCTGCTCCAGAACATGTCGCGCGACGAGATCCGGGGCGTGGCGGCCCACGAGCTGGCCCACATCAAGAACCGTGACACGCTGACCAGCACGATCGCCGCGACCGTTTCCGGCGTGCTCGCCTTCCTGGCCCAGTGGGGCCTGCTGCTCGGCATGGGGCGGCGCGAGGGGGGCAACCCGCTGGTGACCTTCGCCGTGATCATCGTGGCCGCGGTGGGCGCGGCGATCATCAAGGCCATGATCTCCCGCAGCCGCGAGTTCGTCGCCGACGCCGACGGGGCCCGGATCGCAGGCTCGCCGGACGGGCTGATCAGCGCCCTGGCCAAGCTCGACCTGATGAGCCGGCGCGTCCCGCTGGATCAGCCGAACCCGGCCATGAACAACCTGTTCATCGTCGAGCCGCTGGCCAGCAACCTGAGCGGCGGCTCGACCCTGACCAACCTGTTCGCCACGCACCCGCCGACCGAGAAGCGGATCGAGAGCCTGCGCCGGTTGCGCTGACGCGGGCCGTTACTCCTCCACGCCGACGGGCAGCGCCGAGCCGCGCATCCCGGCCAGGGCCGCGCGCAGCGGGCCGGTCGGCGAGGGCGCGGCCGCGGTGTCCTCCGGCTCTGGCTCCGCCTCGGCGCTGGCCGAGATCTGCCCGTCCGCGCCGACCTGGTCGAAGCGGACCGAGACCCGCTTGGACACGCCGCGTTCCTGCATGGTCACGCCGTACAGCCTGTCGACCGACTGCATCGTCCGCTTGTTGTGCGTGATGACGATGAAGCGCGAGAAGTCCGTGAACTCCTTGACGGTGGCGCAGAACCGGCCCACGTTGGCCTCGTCGAGGGCGGCGTCGACCTCGTCGAGTATGCAGAAGCAGGAGGGCTTGGAACGGAAGATCGCCAGCAGCAGCGCCACGGCGGTCATGGTCTTCTCGCCGCCGGAGAGCTGGCTGATCGAGCGGGGTTCCTTGCCCGGCGGCTTGGCGATGACCTCCACGCCGGATTCGAGCAGGTCGATCTCGTCGGTGACGATCTTCTGGCCGTCGACCTCCTTGACGAGCGGCATGAGGCGCACCTCGGCCTTGCCGCCGCCGAAGAGCTTGCGGAACATGCCGCCCTGCCCGCCGAACTCGTGGCGGATCCGCTCGAACACCTCGCCGAACCGCTCGCGGCTGGCGATGTTGAGACGCTCGATGAGCGTCGCCAGGCGGATGCGGGCCTCGTCGATGTCCTTGACCTGCGCGACGAGGTCCTCGTTGCGCTCGGCGAGCTGGGCCTCCTCCTCGATCGAGCCGACGTTCACGGGGCCGAGCTTCTTGATCTCGTCCCGGAGCACGTTCGCCCGCGCGGAGCACGCGGCCGCGTCGATGCGGACCACCGTGCCGTCCGCCATGAGGGCGCGGTACTCGAAATAGTCCCCGGCGAGGTTCAGGCCGAGCTCCTCCTGCGCGCGGTCCTCGGCGTGCTCGCGCTTGACCTCCAGCTCACGCCGCGACGTCTCGATCGCGTGCCAGTCCCGCTGGACCAGCTCGGCCCGCTGGCGGGCCGCCGCGACGGCCTGGCCCGCGGCCCGGAGTCGCTCCTCCGCGTCACGCACTACCTCGCGCTGGGCGTCGGCCTCCGCGGCGCACCGGTCGGCCTCCGCGGCCGCCTCCTGCGCGAGGGTCTCGGCCTCGGCCAGCGATTCGGTGTGCGAGCCCAGCGTGGCCCGGGCACGCTCGATGTGCGTGCGGGCCTGCTCGGCGGCCCGGCGGGCCTCCTCGGCGGCGGTCTCGGTCGAGCCGGCCTCGCGCCGCGCGGCCCGGGCCCGCTCGTGCGCGGCGCTCACCTCGGCCCGCGCCGCGGCCGCACGCTCGGACGCGTCGGCGTGGGCGGCCTCCGCCGCGCGGAGGTCCGCGTCGATCGCGGCCAGACGCTCGCGCTGCTCGGCCAGCAGGCGTTCCAGGCTCGCGGCACGCTCCTCGGCGCCGGCCCGCTCACGCTCGGTCTCGCCGAGACGTTCCTGCAGGCGGGCCCGGTCGGCCCGGCCCGACTCGGCCTCGCGGTCGAGGCGGCCGGCGTCGGACTCGGCCTTGTCCAGCTCGTGGCGCAGCCCGATGGCCTCGCGGTCCGCCTCGGAGATGGCCTCCGCCAGCGAGGCACGCTCCCGACCGACCTCGGAGGCCTCGGCGTCCACGGCCTGCAGGGCGGCCCGCGCCGCATCCAGTTGTTCGTTGACCCGGGACAGCTCGTCGTCGATCGCCGTCAGCTCTGCCCGGCGGGCCAGCACGCCCGCCGCGTCGGACACCCCGCGCGGGCCCGCGGCGATGCGACCGTCCGGCTCCAGGACCGCGCCAGACCGGGTGACGAATCGCCCGGCCACGCCGCGCATCGGCCCGGCGGCCATGAGCAGGGCGGCGTCCACGTCCTCGACGAGCACGGTCGCGCCCAGCAGGCGGTCCAGCAACGCCGCCACGCCCGGGTCCTCGGCGCCCACGAGCGACCGGGCCGAACGAACGCGCCCGGACAGCGCGGCCTCCATGGCGGACAGGTCGACCACCGCGGACGCGGGGCCGAACGGTTCGAGCATCAGGAAGGTGACCCGGCCGGGCAGGCCCGCCAGCTCCTCGGCGGGCGGCACGTCGGCCAGCGAACGGACGACCAGGGCGCCCAGCGCGGGCCCGAGGGCCGATTCGACCGCGTCGGCGTGCTCGGGCTCGACGGTGATCAGGTCGGCCAGCGGCGCGACGACCCCTTGGAAGCCGGTCCCCGCGTCGCGGGCGTGCAGGACCGCGCGGGCCGCGTCGCCCAGGCCCTCGTGGGACCGCACCATCTCGTCCAGCGCGGCGCGGCGGGCGTCCAGGCGGACGCGCTGCTCGTCGAGGGCGCCGACGGTCTCGGCACGGGCCGCGCGGTCGGCGCCGAGCGACTCCAGCCGGCCGCGGACGGCGTCCGCTTCCGCGCGGAGGCTCGCCCGGCGGGCCTCAGCCTCGCCGATGCGTTCGCGGAGGGTTTCCACCCGCCCGGCCAGCTTGTCCCGGTCCCCGACCAGCGACCCGATGCGGGCGTCGAGCGCCGCGATCTGCTCCTGCAGCGCCTCGGCCCGGCGTGCGTCGGACTGGGCCCGCACCAGCATGGCGGCGTGCTCGCGCTCCATGGCCGCGACCTGCCCGCGGGTCTGCTCCAGCGAGCGGCGCAGCTCGGCCGCGGCCCGGCCGGCCTCGGCCCGCTCGTCGTTCGCGGAACCCTGCGCCGATTCCAGCTCCCGGACCCGCTGCTCCAGCTCGTCCGCACGCTGGCGGTGCTCGGCCAGGGCCCGTTCGAGCCCGGCGCGGCGGGTCTCGGCCGCTTCCAGCCGCACGGACTCGGTCTCGACGATCCGGGAGGCCTCCTCGATCGAACGGCGGGTGAACTCGGCCCGCTGGCGGGCCGAGTCGGCCTTGTGCCGGGCCGACGCGATGCGGTCCTCGATCGCGCGGAGGGCGCCCGCCGCGGCGTGACGCTCGGATTCGAGCGACAGCCGGTCGTCCTCGGCCTCGCGCAGCGCGGCCTCGACCTCGCGCTTGGCGGCGTCCAGGTTGGCCAGGTGGCTCGTCAGGCCGTCCAGACGCCGGCGCACGTCGTCGTACTGATCGAACGCGAGGGCCAGGCGGAGCGCGGTGTACTCGTCGTCGAGCTCGCGGAAGCGCCGGGCCTTGGCGGCCTGGCCCTTGACCATGCGCAACCGGCGTTCGGTCGAGTCGAGCTGCTCGCGCGTGACGGCGAGGTTCTGCTCGGTCTTCTCGAGCTTGCGCTCGGCCTCGACGCGCCGCTGGCGGTACTTGGCGATGCCCGCGGCCTCCTCGAAGATCGCCCGGCGCTCGGTCGGAGACGCCAGCAGCATCCGGTCGACCTTGCCCTGCTCGATGATCGAGTACGCGTCCGCGCCGATGCCGGTGTCCAGGAACAGGTCGCGGATGTCCTTGAGCCGCGCCAGCTTGCCGTTGATGAGGTATTGGCTCTTGCCGTCGCGGTACAGCCGGCGCTCGACCTCGACCACGTCGGTGTCCACGGGCAGCGGACGCCGGATGCGCCCGCGCTGGGCGAGGATGGCGGCGGCCTCGCTCTCGCCCTCCTCCGCGGCGTGCTCGGCCTCGGCCGCGGTGAGCAGCGAGCGTGGAGCCTCCGCGTCCGCGTCCTCGGCGTCGCCCGTCGGTTCCGTCTCGGCGTTCTCGGGGGTGGCCGGGGCCGGGTCGGCTTCCGACGCCGCGGGCTCGGCGGCGTCCTCCGGCTCGCCGATCGCCTCGTCCGCCTCGGCGGACAGCGCGTCGAGCTCCAAGGACTCGATCACCGGGTTCTCGAAGGTCAGCGTGACCGACGCCATGCCGCCGGGCCGGCGTGCGGCCGACCCCGCGAAGATCACGTCGATCATCTCCTTGCCGCGGAGGGACTTGCTCGACCGCTCGCCCAGCACCCACTTGATGGCGTCGACCACGTTCGACTTGCCGCACCCGTTGGGGCCGACGATGCCCGTGATCGGGTCGTCGAAGGTGAACGTGGTCCGGTCTGCAAAGCTCTTGAAGCCCGCCACGGTCAGCCGGGCCAGCTTCAGGCCGGCGGTGCGGGCCAGCTCGGGCGGCAGCGGGGGCACGGAGGGCTCCGCCCGGGATTCGGGCTCGCGGAGGTGCGTGGTTTTCCGGACGGCTTCGGCGGTGGGGGGGGTCATCTGCTGCAACCTCCGTGTCGCTTCCGTCGGTCTCCGCCGACGGTCTCCCGGGCTGCATCCTGCAACCCCTGCGCCGGCCCGCACGACCGGGCCGGTCCGCCGAGACGCACTCCGTGCTCACGCGGGCGTGCTCGCCCGCTTTCAAAGGATACCCGCGAACCGCCCGGACCGCACGCCGGAGTTCGCCCGGATCACTCGCGGCGCGGCCGCCCGTCCCCCGTACCGCCGGCCGCCCCGTTCTGCCCGGTGGGGGCGGCGTCGGGCGAATCGGCGGGCGGGTTGACCGGCACCAGCAGGGTGCGCCGGGCCGGCAGGCCCGTCCGATCCCGCTCCACCACCTCACGTCGGGGGTCGTCGGCCGAGATCAGCATCATGTCGCCGCCGGGCGCTTCCGCCCGGACCTCGATGTTGTCCCGCTGGACCGTTTCGAGGAGCTGGGCCAGCAGGCGGTCCCCCTCGGTCGCGAACGCCGCTGCGGTGGCCCGCCCGGCCTGGATCTCGTACAGCAGGCCCACGATCTCCGCGTAGCCCAGGCCCAGGCCGGGCTGCGGCGACGCGGAGGAGGGCTCCCGGGCCAGGAACCGGATGAACTCCTCCAAGTCCGTCGGCACCGACTCGAAGGTCACCGAGCGGGACGGCGCCGGGCGCCGGTAGTACATGCGGATCGGGTCGCCGGGCGCGTCGGACGCCATCAGCAGACGGTCCGACCAGGCCGAGACCAGCAGCGGGGTCCGCAGGCTCGGCTTTTCCCCGAAGAGCACGATGCGGGGCTCGCCCTGCTGGGTCACGTAGATCAGCGGCTCCCCGAAGGGCACCCGGTCCAGGAAGAACTTGCCCTCGATCAGCTCGCGGGACACCCCGTGCATCCGCCCGCCAGGGATGAATGCCCGCGCCAGCGCGTCGAGCTTCGACGGGCTGACGACGCCGGATGACTCACGCTGGCGGGAGCGCAACGCGGCCAGGGCGAGCCGGCGCTTCTGCACCTCGACCGCCCGTTTCATCAGGCCCTCGTAGGCCTCGACCCGCACGCTCAGTTCCTTGTCGGAGAGCAGCTTGCGCAGCGTCTCCTCGATGATCGGCCCGCCGTCGATCATCGCGAGCAGGGCGATGGCGTCCGTCCGGTGGGCGTCTGGCCCCTGGACGGCCATGCGGGCCAGGGCCGTCGCGGCCTTGGGGTCGTTCAGGGCCGCGCCCGCACGCAGCGCCGCCAACCGGGGGGCCAGCTCCGGCGCCTCATAAAGGTCCGCCAGGAACGGCTTGGCCCGCTCGCCGATCGCCTCCAGCCCGTAGGACATGTTCCCGGAGAGGTACGGCTCGTTGACCAGCGCCTGGGCGAAGCGCCGGGCGTAGACCTCGGGGTACGACTGGTCGATCGGCAGGTGCCGGAGCAGCTCGACGAACTCCATCCGCCGGTCGCGGTAGCGGAACGGGACGCGCACCTGCACGAGCTGGTCGTCGCGTCCCCGGGCGATCTGCTCGGGGTCGCCCGGGCCCTGGGGGAAAGCCGAGTTGATCGCGCTGGCGATCTGGCGGGCCCGCTGGTGCGACGGGTTGTCCAGCACCACGTTGATCACCGTGGTCGCCGTCACCGAGCCCCCGTCCAGGATGCGCCCGACCGTGCGCTGCACGCCCCCGGTCGAGCCCGGCTCGGCGAAGGGGTTGAGGAAGATCGGCCCCGAGGCCTTGCCGAGGATCATCGCCTGGCGGTCGCCGAAGGCCGACGGCGGGCCGACCCGCAGCTGGGTCGTCCACAGGCGCCCGCCCTCCAGGCTGGTGGCGTTGATGGCCCGCACGTACACGTCGAAGGTGTCGTTCTCGTTCGCGCCGGGCGGGACGGCCGCCTGCACGATGACCGCCGCGGTGTTGGGGTCGCGCAGCAGCTGGCGGGGGCTGCGTCCGGCGATGCCCGGCCCGCCGGCGTCGTTGGAGGCGCTGATGCCCATCAGGCCCATCTCGCGTTCCAGGTGGGCCGCGTACTGCTCGGGCATCGTCAGCCCGCCCGTTCCGTTCAGGCCGACCACGAAGCCGATGCCGGACACGAGCGTCGCGTCCACGCCCTGCAGCGCGGCCTCGGCCCCGATCGTCCCCCGCAGCGCCGAGGGCACGTCCCGGACCACGATCTGCTCGGCCTGACGCGGGCGCGGCGGGGGCTTGCGCCGGTTCCGGTTGCACCCGCTGCTCACCGCCAGCGAAACGGCGCACACCAACGCCAGCCCGATCGCCAACCCGGCGCGGCCACGACACCACCAACCGTTGCGTTCCGTCATCGTGATCTGCGTCCTCTGGTTCCGGATCCGCGCTGGGCCGGGGCCGCCGCTCCGGCCCGCTCGACCCGCCGCCCGTTCGTGCCGGGCGAAGTCCGATCCTATGGAGGTACGCACGGCCGATGGCCCGCTGTTCCGGCACGGCCGGGATTGTGGATATCTCGCGTCCGGGCAACGCGGGGGGTTCGCCTCGTTTGTCAGGAACCCGGCCGGGTTTCGGTCGCTGCCCAGTTCCGGGGTTTCGAAGCGGCGGGCCCGAGACGCCGGATGACCCAACCGGCGACTGCGGTTGAACTTGGCGAGAATCACGCCCGGACCGCTCGGCGGACGGGCAAAACGCGCCCGCGCCGGGCCGTTCGGATCCGGCTGGTACCCGAACAAAAAAAGTGACGAAAACTCGCGCACAATTCGACCCCAACACCTTGTGTTCCGCTAGACTCCAGACCCGACTCATCGCCGACATATTGGGGTTGCCCAAAAGTGGGGAAAGGAGGACGGTGGATCGGAAGTGGGGCGGAGAAAAGAGCTTGGGACTCCCGACAGGTTGTCCACAATCTCCCCCGCATGTCGTCGTACCGGTCTGATTCGCTACGATCCCTTGGGGTGCCGAGGCTCGGGGAGACCCGGGTGAACGGATTTCTCGAACAGGCTTGTGTGTCCGGACTTTGTTCGTAAACTGGTCCGGTTCAGCCATTCAGGGTTGGCGGCTTCCCGGTGGGCGGGGAGCCGGCGGCCGGCCGCGTGTCCGGGTGGGCACGACGGCGATCAGGACGGTGTGACGCCCCCCGGAACCCGCGGCATGCCCGCGGCGGGGTGTCTCGCGCCGTGAACAAGGAGGGTCGGCGACCCGGCGGAGCCGGACGCCGCACACATCGCCGGGCCTGGTGCCCGGCCAGACGGAGCGAGGTCATGGGCGTTCTGTGCGACACGCAAATCGAGGCCTTGGTGGACATCAAGCCGTTCGAGCCGGCCACCAAGCGCCCGGGCATGATCTCCTACGGGGTCTCCTCCTACGGCTATGACGTCCGCGTCGGGCCCGTCTTCAAGATCTTCACGCCCACCCCCCGCACCGGCGGCATCACCGTCGTCGACCCCAAGAACTTCACAGACGACCTGATGGTCACCGTCGACGTCCGCGACCACAACACCGACCACGTCATCATCCCCCCCAACTCCTTCGCCCTGTGCGAGACGGTGGAATGGTTCGACATCCCGCGCGACGTCCTCGTGCTGTGCGTCGGCAAAAGCACCTACGCCCGCTGCGGCCTGATCGTGAACGTCACCCCCCTCGAGCCCGAGTGGCGCGGCAAGGTGACGCTTGAAATCTCCAACACCACCCCCCTGCCCGCCAAGGTCTACGCCAACGAGGGCATCGCCCAGTTCGTCTTCCTCAAGGCGGACGAGGTGTGCGCCGTCTCGTACGCGGACAAGGCGGGGAAGTACCAGGACCAGAGCGGGCTGACGCTGCCGCGGGTGGATTGAACAGGGACCGCACGCAAACCCACAAGCAGAAAGAAGAGCATCATGGCTGGTGAGAACGACAAGTGGGAGTTCTATCAGGACAAGGCCGGGGAATGGCGTTGGCGCCGGACGGCGACCAACGGCAACATCGTCGGAGCCAGCACCGAGGGGTATTTCGCCAAGCCGGATTGTGAGGCCAACGCCCGTCGCAATGGCTGGAACGGCTGCGGGCAGGCGGGGGCCGACGACAAGTGGGAGTTCTACCAGGACAACGCCGGAGAATGGCGTTGGCGTCGGACGGCGAGCAACGGCAGCATCGTGGGAGCCAGTTCAGAGGGCTACTCGAGCAAGCCGGATTGCGAAGCAAACGCGCGTCGACACTGTTGGAACGGGTGAGTCCCGTCGAAGCGTTCGTCGTGCGGCCGTCTCTGGCGGAGCGCCAGCGTAGAGCTTGCGGCCCGCTTGAGACCCACAGCGGCGTTCGACGCAGACGGTCTCCGTTGTCTTTCTCTTCTCCCGTCCCCGTTTTTCTCTCATCCCTCAGCACTCGGGACCACGCATGAAGATCACACGGAAGTTCACGACCGCAGGAAGCGACCCGTTCTGCACCGTCGAGTGGACCACCCGCTCGTCCCGCATCTCGAACCCCGACGGCTCCGTCGTGTTCGAGATGAAGGACGCCGAGGTCCCCGCGACCTGGTCGCAGCTGGCCACGGACATCATGGTGTCCAAGTACTTCCGCAAGGCCGGCGTGCCGCAGACGGAGAACCCCTTCGCCCTGCCCGGCGAGAGCCCCGTCAAGACCGACGCCGACGGCAAGCCCGCCACCGGGCCCGAGCGTTCCGCCCGCCAGGTGATCCACCGCCTCGCCGGCTGCTGGCGCCACTGGGGCGAGACCCACGGCTACTTCGACACCGCCGAGGACGCCAAGGCGTTCTACGACGAGCTGGTCTACATGATGGTGCACCAGATGTGCGCCCCCAACAGCCCCCAGTGGTTCAACACCGGGCTGAACTGGGCCTACGGCATCTCCGGCCCCGCCCAGGGCCACTGGGTCGTCGATCCCAAGACCGGCGAGCCCCGCCTGGCGGACGACGCGTACACGCACCCCCAGCCGCACGCGTGCTTCATCCAGTCTGTGTCCGACGACCTCGTCAACGAGGGCGGCATCATGGACCTCTGGCTGCGCGAGGCCCGCCTGTTCAAGTACGGCTCGGGCACCGGCACCAACTTCTCCAACCTCCGCGCCGAGAACGAGAGCCTCTCCGGCGGCGGCAAGTCCTCCGGCCTGATGTCCTGGCTCAAGATCGGCGACCGGGCCGCGGGCGCCATCAAGTCCGGCGGCACGACCCGCCGGGCGGCCAAGATGGTCTGCCTGGACATGGACCACCCCGACATCGCCGCCTTCATCAACTGGAAGGTGCGCGAGGAGATCAAGGTCGCCGCCCTGGTCGAGGGCCTCAAGGCCATCAAGAACGAGAAGGCCAATCGGAACGACTCGGAGACCATCGGCCGCACGGCCGAGCGCCTGGGCCTCAAGCTCGACTACGACTTCAACGGCGAGGCCTACCAGACGGTGTCGGGCCAGAACTCGAACAACTCTGTCCGCATCCCGGACGCGTTCTTCGACGCCGTCGACCTGGACGCCGACTGGCAGACGACCCACCGCACCACGGGCAAGGTCGCCCGGACCTACAAGGCCCGCGACCTGTGGGACGACATCGCCTACGCCGCGTGGCGCTGCGCCGACCCCGGCGTGCAGTACGACACGACGATCAACGCCTGGCACACCTGCCCGGGCGCGGGGCGGATCAACGCGTCCAACCCCTGCTCGGAGTACATGTTCCTGGACAACACGGCGTGCAACCTCGCGTCGCTCAACGTGCTCAAGTTCTACAACCCCGAGACCCGCGAGTTCGACGCCGAGGCCTACGAGCACGGGGTCGACCTGTGGACCATGGTCCTCGAGATCAGCGTGCTGATGGCCGCGTTCCCCAGCCGCGAGATCGCCGAACTCAGTTTCAAGTACCGCACGCTCGGTCTGGGCTACGCCAACCTGGGCGCGATGCTCATGCAGGCCGGCATCCCCTACGACTCGGACGAGGGCCGGGCCATCTGCGCCTGCCTCTCGGCGATCCTCACCGGGCGCTCGTACCGCATGTCCGCGCTGATGGCCAAGGAGCACGGCCCCTTCCCCGGGTTCGCCCCCGAGCGTGAGAACATGCTCCG
>CAYXFA010000036.1:35402-35815 GCA_964464165.1 uncultured Phycisphaeraceae bacterium
CCGCGTCATCCGCAACCACCGTCGCGCCGCCCACGGCGTGGCCCGCGACTCGGGCGAGTACGAGGGCCTGCGCATCGCCCCCGTGCCCATCGACCACGACCTGATCCGCGACCGCAAGGTCCCGCTGGGCAACGCCATGGAGCTGCTCCAGCGGAGCGTGGAGGCCTGGGACGACGCCCTCAAGCTCGGCGAGGCCCACGGCTACCGCAACGCCCAGACCACCGTGATCGCGCCCACCGGCACCATCGGCCTGCTGATGGACTGCGACACCACGGGCGTCGAGCCGGACTTCGCCCTGGTCAAGTTCAAAAAGCTCGCCGGCGGCGGCTACTTCAAGATCGCAAACGCCTCCGTCCGTCCGGCCCTCCGCGCCCTGGGCTACAGCCCCGAGCAGGCCGACGACGTGCTCCGCT
>CAYXFA010000037.1:0-35337 GCA_964464165.1 uncultured Phycisphaeraceae bacterium
TTTGGGGGTAGGTCACGGTGTTGGCGCACGCCGGTGGTATGTCGGGGAAGGCACGGAGGCCCGGAGGGGGGAGGTACGCAGAGGTGCAGAGGTCACGCAGAGGGCGCGGAGGGGGAATTGGGGTTGGGAGGGGTGGGACGCACTCCCCCTCCCTCGTGGGGGCGTGGAGTTCGGGGGCGGGGCCGTTTCTTTCCAGCAGCGGCTCGTAGAGGGGGTGCTTGTATGGCGCGGGGGTGCAGGGGCGGGGCGACGGCCGTTGGGCGCGGGGTGGGGTGGAGTGATGGAGCGGGGCTTGGAGCCGCAGCCGCTTCTTTACAGGCGCGGCTTGTCTTGATCGCGGGTTGTGTGGTGTGCGGCCTGGCGTGGGCGCGGCGTCAGGGCGGGGTGTAGCCGGGTTTGAGTGTGGCGGCGAGGGCGCGGAGGGGGGCGAGGTGGGGCTCGGTGAGTTCGGCGTGGTGGTCGCCGATGGTCAGGGTGGGCGGCGTGTCGTGCGGGGCGAGGAGGTCGAGGATGGCGTCGGGGTGGATGCGGTAGATGGCGTGGTCGCGGGCTGGCCCGCTGGAATAGGGCGGGGTGGTCGGGTGGGTGAGGCTGATGGTGCGACCGGCCCGGAAGACGAGCGTCTGGGCGCGGATCGGCTGGGGCAGGCGGGCGGGGTGCCAGGCGGCGACGTGGAGGAGGGCGTGGTCGGTAGGCGTGCGGCGCGGGCCGCGGCCGAGGTGGGTTTCGAAACAGATGTCGAGGGCGGGACGGGCGTCGTCGACGCACACTCCTAGCAGTTATCCATCATGGTTTACGGCGGTGCAGTGACGCCGGGATGCTCCTTGACGGTAGCTTTGCCGTCGGCGTCGATCGCAATTTCAAAGGAGCGGAAAGGGTGAGATGGCGATCGAAGAAAAATGGTTGGTGCTCCGCTTCTTGAAACCGCGTTTATAGCAACGACTTGGGTGCCATTCTCGTCAAGCATAAAAATGAAGGGGGTGCCAACCTCTGTCAATCCGAGCTCCATGCGGCGATTCCCTTCATCATCAAAGAACGTCAAACTTGGAGCGTCGAAGCCCTCGGCACTGAAGCCAGCGTAAGCCCCATCGGGAGAGACTGCAAAGTTCTGTCCTGTGCGCAGAGTCCTCGCGGATGCGACGGGTCCGACCGTGGCGGCAACTGCGATCAGGAAGGCAGCGGTGCTGAGTCCGACGGAAACCCAGATTGCGACCATGCATTTAGTTGACATACGAGATCAACTCCATTACCGGCATTGGGGCGGCGATGCAAGTACTGAATACTTCCGCAGATCAGGGACATCCGACAAGATCGGGCTCGGCACCGCCAGGACAGTTTATATCCTGCCAATTACGGCAACCACAATACTTAATCTTGGCATTCTCTTTGTCCGCTTCATACTGCTGCGTGTTGTTCGCGAGGTTAACTCCACCTTCCGCGGTGAGCACGCCATTGCATGCTGCAACACAGGCCGCGTATACCAGTGGAGTTCCTGCCAGGGCCGGGACGCAACCGACAAAGCACGCCAGGTTCTTCCAGCTGATTGGAAAATCAGCGTTGAGCCGATCTTTGAAATCAAGTATAGCGCCGGCCATGTCGGAGCGATAACGCTCATGGCAACAGCCGTCGTCGCACTGATCGCAGTTGGTTAGTGTAGACCGGAAGATGAGCCCGAAGTCGAGAAAAAGATCCAAGTCATTGGCGACCGCGTCTGGGACAATGATCACAGGTATGAGGTAGTGCTTTGCGATTCCTTCGATCGTGCGAGAGAGGCCGATTGCCATGATCGTTCGAGACGCACACGACCCTTCTAGGTCGCCTAAAAGAACCCACGCGCGACTTTGCGTCGAAATCAAATCGATTAACTCGCTTTGCGTCAACTCATTCGCGAGATAGCCGTCGGTCCAGTTGTATTCCTTTACAGTTCTCGGAGTCCAAGTGCCAACGCCTGCGGTCGTATGGGTTCCAGAAGAACCATCTTGTGCGTCCGGTGCTCCATCGAGTTCAAAGATCCACAGCTGCTCGGCGGGCTGTGTGCAGAAAATGTCGTGAATAATCTGCTGCTGGTGGAGCACGATCGGTTGCAGCGCGCCATAAACCGGCTGCGGAGATATGGGCGAGGAAATGACGCCAGTTGTTGACACAGGCCCGGTTGGTTGAGTTCCTTGAGCCGCCAGCGGGGCGGCGAAAGCGAAAAAAACTGCGGCGATGAACCAGAGGTGTGAAATTTTCATGCGGCGCTCCGTTGGTTTGCGGTACTGAACGACTTCATCTTACTGGTTCTCGTATAGACGTCAACTCCCGTGTTCGAGAATTCCCCCTCCCCCCCCACCACCCTCTTCGCCGCGTTGCGCAGGTCTTCGGCGGCTTGGAGGGTGGGCGGGTCGGCGGAGGCTTTCTGGAGGAGGTCCCGGCCAGCCTGGACGTTGGTGCCCTGGTGCGTCATGCGCTCAGTATACAGCAACCGGGCAAGGCGTGGTCACGCCGTGGCAGGGAAGCGTGAGCGGATGGCGTCGATGGCGAACTCGGCGCTGATCCGGGTGTCCACCGTGCGGGATCTCAGGCAGGCTTCGAGCATCGGGAGGGACTTTGGGGTGCCGATGCGTCCGAGAACGGAGTTGATGGCGGGCCTGACGTGCCGGTCGTCGGTCGTGAGCGCGAGCAGGGCGTCTTCGGCTTCGGGGTGTTCCGCGCCGTTCAGGGCCAGGACGGCCTCGGAAACGACGGGGCCCCGGGGGTGATGGAGGAGCGCGGTGATCGGGGCGATGTCCATCGACGCGGGTTTGCGGAGGTGCGCCAGCGCACCAAGGGCGTGGCCGAGGTCGTGGAACCGCTTGGCGGTCCGGAGCCGGTTGATGAGGATCTCGGTGCAGCGGGGATCGCCGGTGTTCCGGCCGATCCGACCGATGATGACGCACATGACGCCGTGCTCTGCCGACGTGATTCCGGTGTGCAGGGACCGCCCGAGTTCCTCGGCGATCTCCGGGTCGGTGAGGCGGTCGGCCTCCTCGTATGCGTGCCAGGAGACCGAACCTTGGCTGGTCCGGGCGACGGTGCCGTCGGGCATTTGGCACTCAACGAGGGATCGGTCCTTCATGCGGCCGATCAGGTCGGCGACCTCGGGGCGGATGCCCGGCGGTCCGCTCACCCCACCGCCCCCACCACCTTCTTCGCCGCGTCGCCCAGGTCTTCGGCGGCCTGGAGGGTGGGCAGGTCGGCGGAGGCTTTTCTGAGCAGTTCGCGGCCGGCCTGGACGTTGGTGCCTTCGAGGCGGACGACGAGGGGGATGGTGAAGCCGATTTCCTTGGCGGCGTTGACGATGCCCTGGGCGATGACGTCGCAGCGCATGATGCCGCCGAAGATGTTGACGAGGATGCCTTTGACGGCGGCGTCGGAGAGGATGATGCGGAAGGCCTCGGTGACGGCTTCCTCGGAGGCCGAGCCGCCGACGTCGAGGAAGTTGGCGGGGTCGCCGCCTTCGAGTTTGATGGTGTCCATGGTGGCCATGGCGAGGCCGGCGCCGTTGACGAGGCAGCCGATGTTGCCGTCGAGGGCGATGTAGGAGAGGCCCATTTTGGCGGCGCGGGTCTCGGCGGGGTTGTCCTCGGAGGGGTCGTGGAGGGCCTGGACGTCCTTGTGGCGGAAGGTGGCGTTGTCGTCGAAGTTGAACTTGGCGTCGATGGCGAGGACCTGGCCGTCGGGGGAGTCGGTGGTGGCCGGCGTGGTGATCAGGGGGTTGATCTCGGCGAGGGAGCAGTCCTTGTCGTGGTAGAGCTTGGAGAGGGCCATCATGATCTTGACGGCCTGGTTGATCTGCTTGCCCTTGAAGCCCAGGGCGTAGGCGACCTCGCGGGCCTGGTAGGGCTGGAGGCCGATGAGGGGGTGGATGGGGGTGGTGATGATGGCGTCGGGGTCGTCGTGGGCGACCTGCTCGATGTCCACGCCGCCCTGGGCGGAGGCGATCAGGACGTTGCGGCGGGTGTTGCGGTCGGTGGTGATGGCGAGGTAGTACTCGTGGGCGATGTCGACGCCGGCGGCGATGAGGAGCTTGTTGACCTCGAGGCCGTCGGGGCCGGTCTGGTTGGAGACCATGCGGTTGGAGAGCATGAAGCGGGCGGCTTCGGTGGCCTCGTCGGCGGAGCGGACGAGTTTGACGAAGCCGGCCTTGCCGCGGCCGCCGGCGAAGACCTGGGCCTTGACGACGGCGAGGTCGGTCCCGGCGTCGGCGGTGGCGGCTTTGTAGGCCTGTGCGGCGTCTTCCTTGGAGGTGATGACCTTGCCGGGGGGGACGGGGATGCCGTAGGAGGCGAGGAGGTCGCGGGCCTGGTATTCGTGGATCTTCATGGGGGGTCCCCGGGGGCTGTGGTTTCGTGGGGGCGATTGTACGGTCGGAGGGGGCGTGGCGTCGAAAAACCCCCGCCGGGGGCGGGGGTCGGGGTTTCCGGGGATGGGGTTGGGGGTCAGAGGTCCTTGTCGATCAGCCACTGGGCGAGGTAGTCGGAGAAGTCGTCGCCCAGGTGGTCGGCGTCGACGACCCCGTCGGGGTGGCCGGCGGGGCCGGAGTAGTCGCCCTCGATGTTGCCGTAGAGGGGGTCGCTGGGGGTGAAGAAGCGGTAGAAGTAGAGGATGTCGTCGGCGTCGGCCACGCCGTCGGGGACGCCGTAGTCGTCGTCGCCGGGGGCGGCGCCGGTGGTGGTGTAGTCGGTCGGGCGTGCGCGGACGTTGTGGACGGCGTTGGCGACGAACCCGAGGCCCTCGGCGACGTCGGCGGCGTTGCCGGAGTTTACGCCGCCCCACATGAGGAACTCGCGGACGCCGCGGCGGTAGGCGAAGGCGGCGATGCGGGCGACGTCGTAGGGGGTGACGGTGTGCCGGAACACGTCGTCACCGTCGACGTCGTTGTCCTCGTCGATGTCGAAGCGATGCTTGATCTCGAACGTGTGGCCCGGGTAGGGCAGCCAGGGGGCGATGGGCTCGCCCTCCCAGGGGTCGGTCGTGCCGCGGACGGTGAGGTAGCTGGCGTTGATCTTGCGTTTGGAGAGTTCGACGAAGACGGTGCGGGCGTCCTTGAGGATCTCGGACTCGGGGGCGAGCAGTCTGCCGTTGTCGGCGTAGTCGTCGGTGTAGAGCAGGTCGAGGATGCCGAGGTAGTCGCCCCACTCGGCGTAAAGGGTGTTGCCGGTGCTGCCTGGGGTCAGGCTCTGCTGGCCGACGGGGTAGCAGACGGGGGAGGAGAAGTCGCTCCAGACGGGGTGGACGTTCTGGAGGGGGTAGCCGACCTTGCCGACGAACTCGGTGTCGGGGGTGTCGCCAGCGCGGTAGTTGCCGTACTCGCTGAAGCGGATGTCGGGGTTGAGCTCCTGCAGGGCGGGGGTCACCAGGCTCACGCCGAAGGCGTGGTCGTACTGATCGCGGGCGAAGCGGCCGAACTTGGCGGTCAGCTCGGGGTTCGCGTGGCGGTTCATGGTCCTGGGGTCGGTGGCGAAGCTCGCGCCGAGCTGGAAGAGGGTGCTGAAGCCGCCGGGGACTGTGGGCGGAGCCCAGTGCGCCACGTCGTTGCTGCGGGTGTCGACGCTGGTGGGGTTGGGGCCGCCGGTGCTCTCCATGGCCTTGTCCCACCAGCCCTCGACGTAGTTGTTGGTCAGGGTGCCGCCCCAGGCCTGGTTGACGTTGGGGCGTTCCTCGACGTCGAAGTGCAGGCGGGTGGGCATCGGAAGCTCGGCCTTTTCGATGCGGTCGCGGAGGGTGATGAAGGTGTCCTTGCTGCGGAAGGCGTTGATGGACATGCCCTCGCGGTAGAACGGGCCCATGACCTCGCGGAAGGCGCCGTAGTTGGTGCTGTTCGCGCCGACGATGTCGGGGAGCACGGGGTGGGAAGAGGCGTTCCGCCACGGGGCGCGCACGTCGCGCCAGTTGCGCATGAGGGACCTGGAAGCTCCTAAGTCGATGTAATAGCAGTTGTCTTCGTGATGCCCCCAGTTCTGCCAGAGCAAGGCACAGGCGTTGGCGTCGTGGAGGCTCTTGGAGGCGTACTCGGTCAGGCCGGCGTCGATGTACGCGATCCAGTTGGCGGCCTGCTCGCCCACGTCCACGGGGGTATGGCCGCTCTGGGCGTTCCACGACAGGATGGTTGACCCGACCTTCAGGTTCGGGGGCGTGCAGTTGCTGTTGCCGATGTCCGGTCCGTGGGCGTAGAAGCGGACGAAGGGGTAGACGCCGGGGACGTCCCAGAGGGGGTCGTTCCAGTTCTCCGGGGTGCGGGTCGTGAGCGTGGCGTAGGTGAGGGGGCGGTGCCAGATGAAGAAGCGGGGCTCGGCGTCCCAGTCGATCGCCAGCGGGTCGCGGGGGTCGGGGTCCTTGTAGGTGGCCGCGAAGGCGCTGGCGATCTGGCCGACCTCGTCGAAGACGTCGTCGTCCGTGTCGAGGAGCTTTTTCCAGATCGCGAAGTGGTGGATCGCGCCGTGGAACGGGTTGTCCCCTTCCAGGCCCAGGCCCATGCGGGCCGAGCCGCCGGCGTCGTGACGCCATTCGTCGGATTCGGCGCTGGCCTGGGTGCGGGTGACGTTGCCGAGAAGGCCGTCCGTGATGGTGTGGACGATGATCCGGACGCGGTGCGGATCGGAAGGGCCCGGCTGGTAGTACTGGGCGATGACCTGGTACCAGGGGCGGCCGTTGACCGGCGTCAGCGTGGCGTCCGAGACGGTGACGCTGGCGGTGCGCACGGGGGCGCCCTCGGCCTCCGTCTTGATGCGGAAAACGGTCTGGCCGTCTTGGCGGTCCGCGTCGAGCGTGATGCGGATGGGCTTGATGGTGATGCCGGACACGCCGGTGTAGTACAGGTCGCCGACGTCGAAGAGTGTCTCCCAGCCGCGCTCGTCCTCGTCGTCCGCGTCGGGCGACACGACCATGTGGATGGTCCACTCGTCCTGGTGGTGCAGGCCGAGGAAGGTCATGGGCTGGAGCGTGTAATCGGAGAAATCGAACTCGAGGTAGCGGTCGACCTGGTCGCCCATGGCGGGGCCCAGGTCGCCGGTGGTCTCGCCGAAGATGAGGGCGGTCGAGCGCGCCGCCCGGGTCATGTGGTCGGGCAAGATCGGGAAGTAGTCGACGAGGCGGAAAACGTCCGGGTCGGGCGCCGCGTTTGGGGGGGTGCAATCGTTCTCGTAGATGCCGTTGGCCTCGTAACCGAGGGCCCGGATGCGGCCCGCGGTGGTCTGGAGGTCGGACAGGAACGAGTTCTCCAGGGGCCAGTAGAAGTCCGCCGCGACCGAGCCGGAGGCCGTCCCGGTGATGTAGCCCTTCAAGTCGCTCGCCTGGGCGGAGCCCGCAACCGCAATGATCAAACCGGTGGCTGTTCGTATGCCTCTTCTTGCGTGTGTTTTCATGGCTTTTCCTTTTTTTGCTATGGCCGAAAACGAGCGCGCACCATAACGCGCGCGGCGATTCCTGCAACGGTGTTTTTGAGGAACCGCATCCCGCTTGCGGAGGCTCGCGCAGGATCTGCGCGGCCGTTTTGGGGGTGTTGAGGCGGCGCCGGCGCGAGCGGGGCCGGTCGAGCGGCGGGCGCGGAGGGGTGGTAGAGAGGCCGTGCGGGGTGTCGGGGTGTGGTTGGAAAAACAGCACGGGCGGGGGGCCCGTGCTGTCGTGTGGGTTCGGCGTTGCCGGGATCATCCGGGGGATGATCCGTTGTCCGTCGGCGATCAGCGGCGACGGCGGCCGGCCAGCAGGCCGCCCATGCCCAGCAGCGCCATGGCGCCGGGGGCGGGCACGACGCGGTAGGTGCCGATGAGGGCGGCGTTGCCGATGTCGTCATCGGTGTCGGCGCCGGCGTAGATGTTGCCGGAGGTGGCGCCGGCGAGGAAGTCGGCGTACTGGGCGGCGCTGAGCGTCCAGGTGGCGCTGCCGGAGAAGGCCTGCACGCCCGCGGTGACCGAGACGCTCGTGTCGTTGGAGAAGCTCCAGATGTTCAGGCCGCGGCTGGTGGTGCCGACGAAGCCGGAGGGGCTGCCGTCGGAGGAGTTGTTGAAGGTGGTGAGGTTGCCGGAGCTGGCGTCGAGGACGCCGCCGAAGCCGCCGCCGGGGGTGGCCAGGAAGTCGGCCAGGAGGAAGCCGGTGAAGCTGGTGAAGACGGCGGACTGGGAGGCGACGCCGGTGGTGGCGCTGATGGTCACCTGGTTGGCGACGGACAGGTCCAGCTCGAGGAGGACGTCGGCGGCGGCGCCCGAGGCGGCGACGGCGAGGCCAGCGATGAGGGCGATCTTGTTCATGCTCTTTCTCTCTTTCTCGGGGTGACAGGGGACAGACACGAAACCCGCGAACTCCGATCGCGATCGCGGGTGGCGGCCGGGGCGTTCCTGGGTTGGGGCGCCGCGGTCGAGCGGGTTGTGCGGATCTGGGCTCTCTTTCTCTTCCCGGATCCCGCGGTCAATGCAACGGGTGGCCCGTGGGGCCGCGGGCGATGGTACTCGGGATGGGGGGCGCCCGGGAGGGAAAATACCCGGAACGGGGCAGTTTTCCGACTTGATTGGATTTTGTTTGGGGTTTGATTGCGCATCCTCCTCCCGCAGGCGGGCGCGGGCGGGGTGCTATCCGGGGCACAAGGGGGACGGGTTTCGTCGGGTGCGGCATCCGGTGGGGACCGGGCCCGGCGCCCGGACGCGCAGGAGGTTCGACATGGATGCGAAGACAACGGTCGCCGCGGCGTTCGCTGCGTTGGGCGTGGGGGTCGGGGCCTGGGGGTTGCTGGGGTCGGGGAGGGCCGTCGAGGCGGCGCCGGCGCGGAGCGCGCGGGCGGGGCCGGTCGAGCCGGTGGACGCGGAGGGGCGGCCGGCGACGGCGGCGTACGAGCGGCTGGGGCGTGATCCGGGGGTGATCGTGTCGCGGCTCGCGGCGGGGGCGGCGGAGGCGGCGCGGGCGGTCAAGGGGTTCGGGTCGCAGGGGGCGGGGTCGGCGGGGTCGTTCGGGGGGGCGGTGGAGTCGGTGCTGCTGCCGCTGGCGTCGGGGGATCACGACGCGTTCCTCGCGGCGGTGCGGGCGCTGGGGGCGGTGATCGGGGAGATCGAGGGCGAGCACCCGCTGTTCCAGGCGATCTCGGCGAAGCTGAAGGGGGCGGAGGTGGACCTGTCGCGTCTGGACGTGCGGCCGTACGAGCCGGGGGGGCCGGGGGGGGCGGGGCCGAACCCGGTCGTCGCGGGGGGTGCGTCGCGGGGCGAGGGGGAGACCCGCGTGGTGCGGGAGCGGGTCAACGAGATGCGTGCGGGGCGGATGTTCCCGGGGGCGATGGAAGGGTTGAACGAGCGGGCGGTGGAGGTGCGTTTCCCTTTCCGCCCGAAGGGGGAGGATGAGCAATGGCTGGGCGTGGTGTTCGTGTGGAGCGCGAAGGCGCGGGCGTGGCAGCCCGCGGCGTACCGGGTGATGGTGCGCGGGGTGGCCGGGTGATGGCGTTCAAACGGGATCGGGCCGGGCGCGGGTTCACGCTGGTCGAGCTGCTGGTGGTGATCGGCGTGATCGGCATCCTCATCGGGATCATGGCGCCGGCGCTGCGCGCGGCGCGGGGGTCGGCGCTGCAGACGGTGTCGCTGGCGAACGTGCGGAGCGTGCAGCAGGTGCACGCGATGTACGCGCAGACACACGGGCGGCACGTGTTCCGCGGGCTGGGCGAGTACCCGGCGCGGGTGGACGAGCTGTTCGAGGGGTACACGCCGCGGCCGGACATCGCGACGTACTTCTGGTACCCGCGGGGGGTGTTGATCGGGACGAGCGGGCACTTCGAGCAGGCGTGGTTGTGGCCGTCGGTGCTGCTGGAGCTGGAGGAGTGGCCGGAGCACTGGGAGACGTGGGTGAGCCCGCGGAAGGACCGGCCGCTGCCGACGATCGAGGACTTCTCGCTCAACGACGACAACCCGATCGAGGAGCAGATCTCGGTGCGGTACTCCAACGCGTTCGTGGCTCGGCCGGACTACTTCGACCCGCGGCGGCGCGGGAACGACCAGTCGCGCTGGGGGCCGATGCTGCGGGCCACGCGCCCGAGCGACGTCTGGTTCCCGTCGTCGAAGGTGATGCTGTGGGACAACGACCTGGCGTACCTGACCGGGGCGCGGGTCGAGCGGGTCGGCGGGCTGCTGGACGCGCCGACGCCGATGGCGTTCGCGGACGGGCACGGGGCGGTCAAGAACCCGACGAAGGCGATGGACGCGGCGGAGAACCCGCTGGTGCCGGGCGGGGGGACGAAGCTGGGGGACACGGCGGGTGGGCTCGGGGGACGCGACTATGACTAGAGAGGAGGCCGTATGTTAGCGTTTCGTTTGGAACTTCCTGTGCCGGTTTGCCTCTCAGCGTGGCTTGATTGGCTCAACTGCTCACTTTGACTCAAAAATTTGCTTGCGAAGGCTGATCGTTCGTGCAGCCTGGGGTTTCGTTGACTAAACTGCCTCGCACTCCTTTAGGATCGCCTAAGGGACTTGCCGATCCCATCCGTGTTCAACACCTCGGGTGGGATTCGAACCCACAACCTCCGACTTCGCGAGGCCGGTGCTCTTTCCATTGAGCTACCGAGGCTGATGAAGGAGCTTGGTTCCAGCCAAGCTCCTTCTCTTGTATGCGAAACCCACTTACCCACTGGATCTTGGGGCAATCGGTCCGCCGTCCCTAATTTTATCTGGAAGCGAGAGGTTGAGGATCGACTTCGCTGGCTTTTCCGCATCTTTTTTTGTTAGGGTTGTTGCAGGGCACTCGGGCGGTCTCCATCGCCTGACAATCTGCTTGCAAGAATCGACGTCGCCCCCAAAATAGGCGATTAACCGGCCAACATCGGTGGCGGCCTCATCGCCCAGATTGGGTAACGCACCGATCCTGCCGGCTAAGCGCCGGTTGAAGCGCGGCGGGTTCACGGTGATACATGGCGTGCGGCTAGGTAGACACAAGCGCCGAGAGCGGACGCTGTGCGGTAGGCTGGGGGATGAAGTGGAACTGTTGGGCGGTGGCGGTGGTCGGGGGGTGCTCGCTGTGCGCTTCGGGAGCGCCGGACGGGGGGCTTGAAGAACGGCTCGGGACAGTGGTGGACCGGGCTCATCTCGGGCGGTTCTGGGGCGCGGTCGTGGTCCGGGTGGGCGGCAAGGACGTGCTGCGCCGGGGGTACGGGTTCGAAGGGCCGGGGCTTGCGCCGATCGACGCGGGGGTGAGCCTCTTCGACGTCGGTTCCGTGTCGAAATCGCTGACGGCGGCTGCGGCCCTGGCGATGGCCGACGAGGGGTTGCTGACGACGGAGACGACGCTGGCCGAGGTGTTCCCGGGTGAGGACGCAGGGGGCTTCGCGGGCGTGACGGTCGCGGACCTGCTCGGGCACCGGCTGGGCGTGCCCGACTCACGCATCGCGGCGCACGGCGCCGGCTCGGACGAGCGGGCCCGGTGGGTGCGGGCGCTGGGGGCCACGCCGGTGGAAACACGGTCGGACGCGTTCTCGTACTCGAACGTCTGCTATTTCCTCTTGGCGGCGGTGATCGAGGCGCGTGCGGGCGAGCCGTTCGAGGAAGCGGTGCGGGCCCGGGTGATCGAGCGGGCCGGGCTGGCAAGGGCTGGTTTCGTGGGGGACGGCGCGGTAGCGGGCGGGCGTGCGACGGCCCGGGTGGATGCCCATCGGGGCCTTGCGGCGGACACCTTCGCGTACCCGTGGAACTGGGGGCAGCGCGGGGCCACGGGGGTGGTGATGACGGCCGACGACGCGGCGCGGTGGGCGGAGTTCGCGTGGGCGGACGGGCTCTTGGGCGGGGCCGTGCGTGCGGGCCGGGCGGCGGGGTACGCGGCGGGGTGGTCGGTGCAGACCGAGGGGGAGGGCGTCTGGCGGATCGGGCACGGCGGTACGACGGGCGGGTACCGGTGCGAGGTGGCGCACTACCCGGCGGCGGCGGACGGGGCGGGCGTGACGGTCGTGGTGATGACGAACGGCCTGTGGGACGCGTCGGACCTGGAGCGTCGGCTGGCGCGCGTCGTGGCGCCGGAGCCGGCGCGCCCGGTCCGGGGCGGCGTGTTCCTGCACAAGTACGGGGCGGACGGCGGGGGCGTGGTCGAGGTGTCCGGGGATCTCGCGTGGAAGGTCATGCCGGGGTACACGGGGCGCACCCTGGACGGGAAGACCGTCGTGGACGAACGCCCGACGATGGCGCTGGTCCACGACAGGTTCTGGCCCGTGCTGGTGACCATGGACCACGCGGAGGCGGAGGCGCTGCTGGCGGCGTTGACGCGGGCGATCGGAGAGGTCATGGCTCACCCCGACGCGCGAAGCACGCCGTTCGCGAGCGGGATGCGCTTGCGGATGGACGCGTCCGGGCTGCCGCTCGGGGAGGGGCGGTCGTACCAGCTGTCGCCGGGGTCGCGGTGGACGGTGGCGGCGGAAGGCGTGCGTGTGGTCGCGCGGCTGGTCGACGAGGCCACGGGGCGGGTGCTGGCGACGGTGGACATGGACGGTGCGGGGACGGCGGCCTTGGTGCGGGGGTTGCAGGAGGTTTTGGAGTAGGACGGGGCGTGGAGCGAGCGACCCCCTCCGTCACGGCTGCGGCGTGTCGCCTCCCCCGCCCGGGACGGGCAGGATGCCCCCAGCTCTGAAGGTGGTTAGAGGCCGAGTGAGGCGAGGATGGTTTCGAGGGCGACGCGGGCGCGGTTTTCGCTCGGGGGGTTGACGTCCAGGCGGAGGACGGCGCCGTGGCCCTCGAACTCGGCGGTGAGGGTGATCTTCTTGTAGCCGAGGTGGTCGGGGGCGAGGGCGACGACCTTGCCGCGTTGGGGGGTGGCCTCGGCGGAGCGGATGGTGTGGCCCTGGCGTTCGAGGGTCTGGCGGGCGGCGATGGTGATGGGCTCGACGCGGGCGCCGGGCGGCAGGTCGGCGGTGAGGCGGCCGAAGCGGTAGGTGGCGCTGATGGGGGTCGAGCCGTGCCAGGCACGCGTGGCGCGGACGGGGGTCGGGCCGCAGGCGGGGAGGAGGAGGATGAGGAGGAGGAGTGCTCGGTGCATGGTGGTTGGATCGGCGGGGGAGGGGGTTGGGCTGGAGAACCGGCCGTTCAAGCGGTTTCAGGAACGACAGAGAGGGGTTGACAAGGGGGGGGAGGGGGTTAGGCTGCTTCCATGAGGGGATCATCCCAAGGGTTGCTTTGTCTGATTGCGTGCGCCGCGCTCGCGCTGGCGGCACTGAAGGCCGCTGGCCAGCCGGGGCGCGAGGATCCACCGGATCCACAGGCCCTGTTTGCGAACATTCCCTGGTTCGCGGCGGAGCGGGGGGCGTTCGGGCTCGCGTTCGAGTTGGAATGCCGGGTGACGCGGTCGAGCGGTTTGCCGGCGGAAGTTGTTCACGCCAAATGGGCGCGACTGGAGCGGCTGCCGGACCACCCCGACCGCGGCCGCTTCGAGATGTTGCGACGCATGCTCCAAGAGCCGGAGATGCTGACCCTGCGGATCGCGTACACGCCGGGGGGCGGGTGGTCCCGGTCCGACGCGCAGGAGTTCGGCGGCCGGATGATCCGCACCGATTCCGGCGGCCGGAACGACCTTTCATGGATGGGCACGCGGGTCGGGGACGACAGCGCCCTGAGGGTTGTGAAGCGGGACGTCCCTTTCCCAGTCAGATTCAATGCCCGGGCCGTACACATGCGGTTTATCGATGAAATCGGGCTGCTGCTCTCGCACGGGCTGCGAAACGTGCTTACACCGACCGCGACGATTTCTGAGTGGCGGGCGGCGGGCGGTTCGTATTCGGGCCGGATCACGACCGAGTACGACAGCGTGTGGGCGGTTTCGGGCGATCTGGGGGCGGACGGCCTGCCGGTTAGCGTGCATCGCGTGGAGTTGGTCGCGGCGCCGCGGGAGGGGGTGGCGGTTTCGCGGGCGAGCGCGGATTTTCGGCCGCTGGGGCCGGGCGGCGCGCTGATTCCCTTCGAGATGACGCGCGTGGACGCGGTGGGGATCCGGGAGCGGTACGAAGTGGTGGGGATGCGCGTGCTGGACCCCGGCGAGGCCCGGCGGGTGGGCGTGCTGCCGGACTTCTCGGGGTACGACGCAGTGCACGACTTCAGGGAACCGGGGACGGGGGCGGCTTCAGCGGCTGCTCTTGAAAGTGACATGATAGTTTGGTCAAGCGCCGACGGCAGCGATCACACCGTTGTGGCAGAGGCGCGCCGCGAGTCCACGGTACGACGCGGCGCTCCGGGGATCCGTGTTCTGGGCGGCATCGTGGTCGTATTTGCGGCTATGTGGCTTGTTGTCACGGTCGCCAAGGTTCGTACATCACATTCATAAGGAGTCCAACCATGCGCCATCCTTTTACCGTGAACGCACGGACTCTCGCCTCTTCTCTGATCCTGATTTCCGCCGCCTCATTCGTGCTGGCATCGGAAGAGGGCGGCGGGATGCTTCCGGCGCAGTGCTTTACGCTCATCCCATACGACTGCCACTCCGCCCACGCCGATACCGGACGAACATGCGGAACGAACAACAACGTGCGTTGTGCCGACGTCCCCCTGGACGACGAACAAACGTACTACGATGTGACCGGCACCGGGTCCGGCGCGGGCAAGATCGCGTATGAGCAGGACTTGGCGGGCCAGGTCAATGTTTATTTTCATAAGTACAGGTGCGGCGACCCGCAGCTGGGGGAGTCTCCGGAGCAGTGCATTTTCGAAGGAAAGGTGAACCGGCAATGCACCGGCCGGAAACTGAAGGGGCGGGACTGCGAGGCGGGGATCCATTGATCGGCGGTCTCTGTCAGCGGCTCGTTGATGCGCTCGGTGTCCTCGGGCCGCTGGTGCTGTTGGTGGCGGCGCTCGGGAAGGTGCTTGCGGGTTCTCCGCTCGACGTCGCGGTGCCGGGCGCTGGCATCCGCACGCTTTCATTTGCCTGGATCGTTGCCATTGCCTGTATGGAGGCGGCGCCCTTTGCGTTCGTCTTGTGCCGCAGAGTGGTACTCGCCAACACAATGGCAGCCTTTTGCTTCACTCTCTTTCTGATCTACGCGATCATCATAAGAAGAAGTACTAGCCCGCCGGATTGCAGCTGCTTCGGTCTGTGGTCCGACTACTTGGGGACATTGAATGAGGCAGGGCTCATGCTTGTTCGCAACGGGGTGTTGCTGACGATGCCGGTCGCGTACCTGGTTGCGGTGGCAATCACTCGCGGTCGGGGCCGCGTGAAAGGGACGCGCCCTGACCCGGCGACGGCATAGATCGGGGAACGGCGCGTTCACGCTGGTGGAGGTGCTGGTGACGCTGGGCGTGATCGCGGTGGTGCTGGCGGTGGTGCTGCCGGCGGTGTCGGGGGTACGGTCGCGGGCGCGCCAAGCGGTGGTGCTGGCGGACCTGCGGACGCACGCGGCGACGTTCGCGGCGTACTCGGGGCAGCACCGGACGATGCCGGCGCCGACAAAGCAGGGCGAGTTCACGACGACACTGGTGGCGGACGGGCGTGCGTACGGGCCGTACTCGTACTTCGACGCGCACCGGGCGTGGCCGATCGCGATGGCGGCGGACTGGTACGGCGGGGGCTGGCGGGGCGGGGTGTTCGTGACGCCGCGGCTGCGGGGGGCAGGGTTTGACGGGGCGCAGTACCTGTATCCGTGCGCGTTCCTGGCGGCCCCGGAGTTCTGGAACGCCCGCACGCGGGCGGGCGGGGCGCAGTTCAGGGTGGTGCGTCCGGAAGAGGTGCGCTTCCCGTCGGCCAAGGCGGTGATAGTGGAGAACGGGGCGGTGCTGGTGGTCGACGGGCGGCTCGGGCTGGGGATGGTGGACGGCTCGGCGCGGATGGCGGCTGGGCGGGAGCGGGTGGCGGGATACCACCGGGGTGACGGGTACCAGTTCGCGAGCGACGGGGCGGTGCATTATTTTGATGGGCCGGCGCTGCTGCACACGGTGGACGGGGTGCGGGGGGTGGACGTGCGGTGAGGGGGGAACCCCACGATTCGCTGCGCTCATCGTGGGCGTGAACTGGGTTGGTGCGTCGGTTGTTGGTTGGTCGGGGGGCAGGATGCCCCCCACTCCAGGAGTAAGAGGCCGACTGCAAGTCGGCCCCACGGGCTACGCTGGGGCATGACGCGACGGGCGGTCTGGACGCGGGTGCGGGGGGTGCGAGGGTTTTTGCGCCAGGAGCGGTTGCTCGTCGCGGTGCTGCTGGTGATCGTGGGATGCGGGTGGGTGTTCGTTGAGGTGCTCGACGAGGTGCTCGAAGGCGAGCCCGAGGAGTTCGACGGCTGGGTGGCCGGGCTGCTGGAGGGGGACGCGGGGCCGGGGTCGCGGGTGGGGCCGGGATGGCTGGTGACCGCCGCGGGGGACCTGACGGCGCTGGGCAGCGCGGCGGTGCTGGGGGTTGTGGTGGCGCTGGCCGCGGGGTGGTTCGCGCTGCGCCGGTCGTGGGGACGGGCGTTGCTGGTGCTGGCGGCGTCCGCGGGGGGGCAGGCGCTCAGCTCGCTGCTGAAGCTCGTGTTCGGGCGGGAGCGGCCCGACGAGGCGGGGCGGCTGGTCGAGGTTTCGACGCTGAGTTTCCCCAGCGGGCACGCGATGATGGCGGCGGTGGTGTACCTGACGCTGGGGGTGCTGGTGGCCTCGACGCGGGAGCGTCGGGCCGAGCGGGTGTTCATCATCGGGGCCGCGTCGTTGCTGACGGGGGTGGTCGGGGCGACGCGGGTGTTCCTGGGGGTGCATCACGCGACGGACGTGCTGGCGGGGTGGTCGATCGGGCTGGCGTGGGCCCTGGGGTGCCTGCTGGCGGCGCGCCGGCTGTGGCCGGGACGGGCGGGTCCGGCGGGGGCGCGGTAACCTGCGGCCATGCAGCCGCGAACGCTTCGTCCCCCACCGCTCGCCGTTCCGATCGTGCTGGCTGTCGTCGGGGTGGTGATCGGGGCGGGGTTCCTTGTGGGGTTCCTGGTGCGGCTGGGGTCGTTCTACGGGCGGGCGGTGCTGGTGACCGTGCCGGACACGGTGGAAGTCGCGATGCCGCCGGGGGTGGAGGTGCGGGTGTGCCGCGAGGTGGCGGGGACGCACGCGACGGTGAACAGGCCGCTGGCGGAGCTGCCGGGGGACCTGTCCGTGTCGGTGTGGGACGCGGAGACGGGGGCGCCGATCGCGGCCGAGCCGAGCCGGGCCTGGATGCGGCAGCGCCTGATGGGGATGGAGCGGCACCTGGCGGGGGTGGTGTCGTTCGTCTCGCCGGCGCACGGGCGGGCGCGGGTGTCGGTCGGCGGGTCGTTCGCCCACGAGGAGGTGTTCTCGGTGGGCGCGGCGCCGGACTGGTACATGCGCCGGGAGGGGAGATGGCTGCTCGGGCTGGCGGGGGTCGGCGCGGCGCTGGCGATGGCGGGGCTGGGGATGGGCGTGTGGCGGGCGGCGCGGGCGTCGGGGATCGAGGACCCGGGGGTGTGAGGCTCAGCGGGCGTCGCCGGCGATGGCGCGGAGTTCGGGGAGGCGGTCGAGGTCGAGGTTGCCGCCGGTGATGACCACGGCGACGGTTTTGCCCCGGAGGGCGTCGGGGTCGCGGCGGGCGTCCTGGAGCAGGCCGGCCAGGCCGAGGGCGCCGGTGGGCTCGACCACGAGGCGCGTGCGTTCGAGGCAGCGGAACATGGCGGCGGCGATGGCGGCGTCGGGGACGGTCTCCATGCGGTCGACGCGTTGGAGGATGATGGGCAGGGTGTGGCGGCCGGCGTAGGGGGTGCGGGCGCCATCGGCGATGGTGTCGGCGCGGTTGGTGGTGCGGAGGACGCCGTCGGCGAAGGAGCGGGTGACGTCGTCGCCGCCGGCGGGCTCGATGCCGACGACCTCGCAGTCGGGGGCGAGGGCCTTGAAGACGGTGGCGCAGCCGGAGAGGACGCCGCCGCCGCCGACGCCGACGTAGAGGCGGTCGATGGGCGTGCTGGCGCGTTCGACGGCCTGGTCGACGAGTTCGAGGGCGAGCGTGCCCTGGCCGGCGATGACGTCGGGGTGGTCGTAGGGCGGGATGACGGTGAGGTCCTCCCGGGCGGCGAGGCCGGCGCCGAGCTCTTCGCGCGGGGGGCCGTCGGCCTTGTACTCGACGACGCGCGAGCCGGGGGCGGCGCGGGCGAGGTAGGCCTCGGTGGCGGCGCGCTTGACGCGCGGGGCGTCGTCGGGCATGACGATGACGGCGCGGCGGCCGAGCAGGGCCGCCGCGAGGGCGACGCCCTGCGCGTGGTTGCCGCTGGAGAAGGTCAGCACGCCCGCGCCCTCGGGCAGGCGGGAGACGGCGTTGTAGGCCCCGCGGATTTTGAAGGCGCCGACGCGCTGGAGGTTCTCGCACTTGAAGACCACGCGGGCGCCGGCGGCCTCGTCGATCGAGCGCGAGGTGACGAGGGGCGTGCGGTGGACCACGCCTTCGAGCCGCGCGGCGGCGTCGCGGACGCGGTCGAGGGTGACAAGGTCGGCCAGGGCGGGGTCCGGGCGGGAGCCGTCGGTCCAGGGTGCGCGGTTCATGGCGCAGCGTAGCGCGCGGGGTCGGGCGGTCGGGCGGAACACGCCCCCACTGCTCCGGGGAGGTTTCAGGCGTGCCCGTCTGGGCCTTCGGCCGGCACGGGGGCGGGGGCGGGTGCGGCCTTCGCCGGGGCTTGGCGTTCGCGGGCGGCTTCGAGGAGCTGCTTCAAGGCCTGGTCCAGGCGTTCCAGGGCGTCGTCGCGGCGCATGAACCAGTCGGTGGACCACACGCGGAGGACGTTCCAGCCCAGGGCGCGGAGCACGTCCTCGCGGATCTGGTCGCGGTCGCGGGCGGTGGCGGACCCTTGGTAGGTCGGGCCGTCGCACTCGACGCCCGCGAGGTACGCGCCGGGCTTGTCGGGGTGCACGACGCCGAGGGCGATGCGGTCGCGCGACACGCCGACGTGCGTGCGGACTTCCCAGCCGCGGGAGCGGAGCATGTCGGCCACGGATTCCTCGAAGGGGCTTTCCTCGGAGCCGGGCGGCGCGGCGTCCGCGCCGGGGAGGGCGCTCGCGCCGCGCTCGGCGTAGGCCAGGTAGTTCTTGAGGTGGGCGACGCCCTTGCCCTTGGCCCTGCGGAGATCGACGTCGTCCGCGGTGATGGACGCGAAGACGTGGAACTCGGACTTGGCGCGGGTCACGGCGACGTTGAGGCGCTTCTCGCCGCCGTCGCGGTTGACGGCGCCGAAGTCCATCGCGAGCCTGCCCTCGGGGTCGCGCCCGAAGGTGATCGAGAAGACCATGACGTCGCGCTCGTCGCCCTGGACGTTCTCCAGGTTCTTGACGATGACGGGCTCCTCGCGCTCGTCGGAGAAGAACCACTCCAGGTGGGGGCGTTTGGCGCGTTCGGCGTCCAGGAGGTCGAGGATCAGCTCCTGCTGCTGGGCGTTGAAGGTGATGACGCCGATCGAGAGCCGGTCGTGGGGCTCCCGCGTGGACCATTCCTCCAGCCGCTCGACGACGAAGCCGACCACCGCCCGGGCCTCGATCTCGTTCGTCCGGCCAGCCCCGCGGGCGTAGACGCCGTCGACCTTGTGGAAGCGGACGGAGCGGCCGTCGGCGGCGGGGGCCGGGAAGGTGACGAGCTGCTGGTTGTAGTAGTGGTAGTTCGAGAAGGCGATCAGGCCCTCGTCGCGGCTGCGGTAGTGCCAGTTGAGCTGGTGGAGGGGCAGGCCCGCGGCCGAGGCCTCGTCGAGGATGCTCGGCAGGTCGCGCTCGTGCAGGTCGAGGTCCAGGTCTTCCTCGTCGTCGGTGCGGCCGAAGAAGTTGGTCGGGGGGAGCTGCTTCGGGTCGCCGACGATGATCGACTGGCGGCCCCGCGCGATCGAGCCGATCGCGTCCCAGGTGGTGATCTGGGAGGCCTCGTCGAAGATGACGATGTCGAACATGGCCTGCTCGGGCGGCAGGTACTGGGCCACGGAGAGGGGCGACATGAGCACGCAGGGCGTGAGCTTGGTCAGCGTCTGCGGCATGCTCTCGATCAGGCTCCGGATGGAGGCGCTGGGGCGCTGCAGGCCGAGCTGGTAGCGGAGGACGCCGAGCTCGGATTTCCGGGGCACGCCGTCGCGGGCGGGCAGGCCGTGGGACACGGCCCGGCGGACCTGCTCCGCGGTGAGCTTCTGCATGGCCTGGACGAGGTCCTTGAACCGCTTGATGCGGTCCTGCTGCTCCCAGTGGACGAAGCCTCGGAGTCGGGGCTTCCGGTCGATGGCGAGGGGCGCCCACCAGTGGAAGTAGGCCACGCGGAAATCGTTCCTGGGGTCCTCGACGCGGCCGGCCCGGAGGGCGTCGATCATGGGCTCGAGGCCGTGGCCGCGGGCCTCCTCGCGGACCCGGCACCATTTGACCCAGTCGTTGAGCCTGGCGGAATCACGCCTGAGCGCGTCGAGCCGGTCGGCCAGCTCCTGCAGCGACGGCGCGGCGACGGGCCCGCCCGCGGCGGAGGCGTAGCGCCCGGAGGCGGCCTCGAAACGGGCGTTCGCCTCGCGGAGGGCTTCGGCGGCGCGGGCGAGCTCGCCGGACGCGGCGTCCGGCGGGAGGACGGCCTGGATGCGCTCCCACAGCCGGGCGGCCCCGTCGCCCGCGGGCGCGAGCTCCGCGGCGGCGGCGCGGAGTTCCTGGGCCTTGCGCAGCGTGTCGCGGAGGGCGGATAGGTCGGAGCGGACGCCCGCGAAGCCGGGCGTCGCACGCGCGGGCGAGGCGTTGGCCGTCTCCAGCGCCCGCTTCATGCGGACCAGGGCGGGCAGGTCCGTCTCCGGCACGACCGTCCCGGCGCTCGCGTAGCTCTGCAGCATCTTGCGCACGCGGCGCTTGCCCAAGGCCGACAGCGGCCAGAGCTTGGCGCACTCACGCCGCCACTCCTGGTCGAGGTCGCCGACGGGCGTGTTGAGCAGGTGCCCGTCGTCGAAGGAGGCGGACAGGGCCGAGCGTGCGGCGGCGTATTCGGTCGCGGCCTTCTCCAGGTCGCCGAGCGACGCGGCGAGCGCATCCGGGTCGGCCTGGGCGGCGAAGCGGAAGTCCGCCGGGGCGACGGCCCCGATCGCGCTCGCCAGGCGGTTGAGCCCGGCGAGGCGCTGGACGCCGGCCTGTGGGTCGGGGGGCAGGCCGAGCGCGTCGCCCAAGCGCGTGGAGGCGGTCGTGAGGGCGAGGGCCTCCTCGCGCAGACGTTCGGCGGCCTCCAGAAGCTCCTTCTGCCAGGCGAAGGACCACTCGGTGTGGGTGACGCTGTCGAGCGACGAGCAGTTGGCGACCGCCCGGTACGCGAGGGCCAGGCGGTCCGCGAGTTCGACGAGTGCGTCGAAGGCCTTGGCGTCGTGGGCGTCGATGCTGGGGAAGCTCAGGGTGAAACGGGGGTCCCGGCCGAGGACGACGCCGATGCCGTGGTAGATGCTCCGCCCGTGGCTGCCGGGCTCGTGCAGGTCGGCCACGTAGTGGTTCAGCTCGTCACGCTCGATGCGCAGGGATTCGCCGATGCGGATCCATTCGTCCTGCGGGGTGTTGGAAGCGCGGTCCCAGGCGGCCCCGAGCTGGGCGAGCACGGACTTGCGGTCGGCCTTGTTGGAGTGCAGCTCCAGGCAGGCGTCGGCCAGGCCGTAGGCCTTGAGGCGGCGGTGGACGACGTCGAGGGCGGCGGACTTCTCGGCGACGAAGAGCACGGTCTTGCCGCGGGAGAGGCAGTGCGCGATCACGTTGGCGATGGTCTGGCTCTTGCCCGTGCCGGGGGGGCCGATGATGACGAAGTCTTTGCCGGACTCCGCGGCGAGGACGGCCGCGAGCTGCGAGCTGTCCGCGGGGAGGGGGGTGTAGAGATCGGAAGGGGCGACCCGCTCGTCGATCGCCTTCGGGCTCGGGATGGGGCCGAGCCCGTCGGAGAAGGGCTCCGTGGGGTTGTCGAGGAGGTGGCGGACGAGCCGGTTGTTGCGCAGGCTGTCCGTGCGGTCGACGAGGTCCTTCCACATGAGGTACTTGGAGAAGGAGAAGGTCGAGACGGCGGTTTCCTCGACGACCTCGAAGCCGGGCGCTTCCCGGACGGCCTGCTTGACGATGCCCAGGGTCTGCTTGATGTCGATCCCGGCGTCGTCGGTCGGGAGGCCGGCGCGGAGGGAGGGAATGGCGATCCGGAAGTCGCGCTCGAGGAACTCGAGAAGCGTCTGGTTGAACACCACGTCGTCCTCGTGGTGCGAGAGGAAGTAGTGCGCGTTCGCGGAACGGCGTTCGAGCTTGATGGGCAGCAGGAGGAGCGGGGCCTTGTAGGCGCGCTCGTCGGTGGCGTTCTTCTTCCAGCGGAGGAAACCCACCGCCATGAAGAGGGTGTTGGCCCCGCCCTCGGCGAGGTCGCTCTTGGCCTTGCGGTACAGGGTGGTCAGGCGGGCCTGGGTCTCCCGGCCGGTCTCGACGGAGCACACCTGGCCCTTCTCGAAGGCGGCTTGGACGAAGTCGTGCTGGATGTCGCGGCCGGTCTGCTGGCGGTAGATCTGGGGATCGCGGTCGCCGACCGGGTTCTCGTCCTTGAGCGAGATGATGCGGAACTTGGCGCCCGAGGCGAGGGCGTCCTCCAGCGCGGCGACGTCGGCGCACACGAGGCCGAGCGTCTGCTTGGTGTCAGAGAAGTTGAGAAGCCGGTTGCGGAGGGACAGGTCGAGGAGCTTCTTCTGCCAGCGGTCGAGGCGGCTGCGCGGGGTCGCGGACAGCTCCTCGGCGTACTCGGCCGGGATCTCGTCGAGCCCGGGCGGGCCGGGGAGCGGCGGCGGGGAAACCGCGTCGTCCTGGTGCGCCGCGTACTGCTCGGCCGGTTCGGGGGTGGAGATCGGGCGGATGCCGGCGGCACGCGCCCGGGTAACGTCGACGGCCATGCGGAAGGCCCGCTCGGCGTCCTCCGCGAGCTGGGAGGCGGCGTTGGCCTTGGCCTGGGCGAAGCCGGCCGGGGGGCGGCCGGTCAGCAGCGTGGTCTCCAGCACGACCAGCTCGTTCGCCTGGACGGCCTTGCGCACCTCCGTCACGTCGTGCTCGAGCGTGAGCGGGAACGTCTTGTCCACCAGCCACACGCCGAGGAAGGCGTGGCCCTCCGTGAAGACGACGACCGGGTTGAGCCGGACCGCCTCGAACGCGGCGGCGAGCAAAAGCGTGGTGTCGAGGCAGGTGGCAAGGCCGGCGCCGATCACGCAGCCGGGATCGCGGATCTTCTGGCCGTGGCGTTCGAACGACCGGGGCGGGAGCGCGTACGACAGACCCAGCCCGGCGACGGCGGACCAGATGGAGGCCGCGATCATGTACGCCCGGCGGGGGTCGCGGCTCTCGTAGCCGTTGAGGGCGCCGCCGTGCCCGGCGCGTTCGAGCAGGCGGGAGGCCTCTTTCAGCACCGGGGCGATGGCGGGGTGGTTGGGCGCCACGAACGCCGCGAGGATCTGGGCCATCTCGTCCGAGCCCCCCCACTCGTCGCGGGCCAGCAGCTCGATGGGGACGACGCGTTCGGCGAGCGGTTCGCCGTTGTGGTGCAGCCGGAAGGTGAGCTGGCCGTGCTCGGCCTCGTTCAGCCGGTCGAGCACCGCGAAGTCCAGCGTGATCCGGCGGTCGTCGACTTCCACGGCCTGACCGGGCCCGAGGCTGTCGATCGTCCACTCCTTCGGGCGGCAGAAGCCGGGCTGGGGGAGCATGGACAGCTTCAGGTTGTTGAACGCCCGGTCGCCGTCGTTGCGGACCGCGAGCCGCCGGATGATCGGCACGGCGTTCTGGACCGATGCGAAGGTCGCCTTGGTCGCCGTGTCGGCGTCGATGACCAGGGCGGTCGGGGCTTCGGGCTGCGGGCTGTTCATCGCTGGTCGTCCGTTCGGGTGACTGGGGGTTTCTCAGGACTTATCGTTCCGTGAGATACCCCACTCGACCCGCTTTATCTCCCTTTATCAGGGTGTTCAACGGCCCGTGGAGCCGAAGCCGCCTTCGCCGCGGGCGGTTTCGTCGAGTTCGTCGGTTTCGATGAGCGTGGCGTGGGCGACGGGGGCGATGACGAGCTGGGCGATGCGGTCGGCGTGTCGGACGGTGTGGGGTTCGCGGCCGTGGTTGATGAGGGCCACGAACATCTCGCCGCGGTAGTCGGCGTCGACGGTGCCGGGGGCGTTGGGGACGGTGACGCCGTGCTTGGTGGCCAGGCCGGAGCGGGGGCGGACCTGGCCCTCGTAGCCCTCGGGGATGGCGACGGCGAAGCCGAGGGGGATGCGCACGATCGCGCCGGGGGCGATGGTCACCTCGGGGCCGTGCTCGTGGCGGGGCAGGCAGGCGGCGAGGTCGAGGCCCGCGGCGCCGGTGGTCTGGTAGGCGGGAATGGCGGCGTTGGTGTCCAGGCGCTTGATGCGGACGGCGGGCCCGGCGGGGCGGGGCTTGATCTCGACGCGGGCGGGTTCGGCGGCGGCTTGGGTGTGGGGCATGGGGTGAGGGTAGAGCGCGGGTTCAGGGTTGCGCGGCGTCGGGGCCGACCGGAGGGGGCTCGGCCAGGCGTTCGACGAGGCGGCGGGCGGCGACGGTGCGGGGGTGGTCGGGGCCGAAGGCGCTCTCGAACACGCGCCGGGCCTCTTCGGCGTGCGGGGCGGCCTCGGCGTTCGAGCCCAGGGCTTCGAGGGCGGTGGCCAGCGACAGGCCGGAGGCGGCGGTGAGCCAGTGGTCCGGGCCGAGGGCGGCGCGGCAGTCGTCCAGGAGGGCCCGGAAGCCCTCCGCGGCGGCGGCGGGGTCGGGCAGGGCCATGCGCGCGGTGTAGAGGGCGTGGCGGGCGGCGAGTGTGTCGTGGGCGTCGGGGCCGATGGTGGCGGCGCGGGCGGCGACGATGCGGGCCAGGGCCGCCTCGGCGGCGGCGGGGTCGCCGAGCCGGGTCTGGAGCGCGGCGAGGTTCGCGAGCAGGGTCAGCGTGTCGGGGTGGTCCGGGCCGAGCCAGCCCTCGGCGAGCCGGGCGGCGGTCTCCAGGTGGGGGCGGGCCTCGGCGTGGCGGCCCAGGTCCTGGTAGGTCGCGCCCAGGTTGTTGTGCAGGCCGAGGAGGAGCGTGCGCGGCGGGTCGGGCAGGGACTCGGCGACGCGGAGGGCCTCGGCGGTGGTCTCGATGGCCGCGTCGGTCTGGCCGAGGGCGTCCTGGATGTACGCGAGGTTGGCGAGGCTGACGAGGGTGAGCGGGTCGTGCGGGCCGAGGACGCGCCGGCGGCCTTCGAGGGCGGCGTGCATGTGGTCGAGCGCTTCGGGCGCGCGGCCGACGGCGACGAGGGCCAGGGCGAAATCGTTGTGGGCGGCGAGCAGGTCCGGGTCGTCGGGGCCGATGGCGAGCGCCGCGGCGGGGAGGAGGGTTTCGAAGAGCGGGATGCCCTCCTCGGGACGCTGGCGGTGGACGAGCAGGGCCGCGGCGGCGAGGCGCGTGCGCAGGGTGTCCGGCGCGTCGGGCCCGGCGTGGCGTGCGCGGAGCTCCTCGGCGCGGGCGAAGTGGGTCTCGGCCGGTTCGAAGGCGCCGAGCTCCCGGTAGGCGGCGCCGAGCGCGTGGTGGAGGTTGGCGGCGAGGAGCGGCCGGTCGGGGAAGCGGGCGTCGATGCGTCCGGCGGCGCGGTCGAGCAGGGCCACGGCGGGCGTGTCGATGGGGTTCTCGTCGGGGGAGGTGGCGGCGAGGAGGTCGTCGAGCAGGAAGCGGTTGAAGGCGGCCAGCGTGTCGGCCCGTTCGGCGGCGACGCGCTGCTGACGCCGGGATTCCACCAGGCCCGCCGTCAGACCGGCGATGCCGACGACGACGGCGACCGCCGCGACGGCGACGGCGGCGGTCAGCGCGCGGTGGCGCTGGGCGAAGCGTGCGAGGCGGTAGACCGGCGTGCGGGGGCGGGCCTCGACGGGCTCGCGGCGGAGGACCCGCTGCAGGTCGGCGGCGAAGGCCTCGGCGGTGGGATAGCGCCGGGCGGGGGCCTTGTCGAGGGCGCGCGCCAGGACGCGGTCGAGGTCGGCGAGCATCGGGCGCGCGGCCCGGGCCCCGGGCAGGGCGTTCGCGACGCCGGGGTGTCGGCTGGGCGGTACGGGGTCGGCGGCGCGGAGGCGTTCGAAGGGGTCCGGGGCGCGGGTGTCGACGGGTGGCTGGCCGGTGAGGAGTTCGTAAAGGACCGCGCCGAGGCCGTACACGTCGGCGCGGGTGTCCACGCCGACGCCTGTGGCCTGCTCGGGGGCCATGTAGGCGAGGGTGCCGATGGGCCAGCCCGCGGTGAGGGTGTGGTCCTCGGCGCGGTTGACGGCGCGCGCGATGCCGAAGTCGACGATCTTGGCGACCGGGGCCTCGGGCGGCCCCTGCACGAGGACGTTGGCGGGTTTGAGGTCGCGGTGGATGAGGCCGCGCTGGTGGGCGTGCTGCACGGCGGCGGCCGCGTCGGCGATCAGCGTGACCCGCGCGGGGAGCGAGAGGGCGTGGCGGCGGGCGTAGGCGGTGATGGGCTCGCCGTCGACGAACTCCATGACGAGGTAGGGCATGCCGCGGTCGGTGCGCCCGGCGTCGAGCGGGCGGGGGATGCCCGGGTGGTCGGTCTGTTCGAGGGCGTGGCGTTCGAACTCGAAGCGCGCGGCGAGGGCGGGGTCGAGGATGGCGTGCGGGACGAACTTGATCGCGACGCGCCGGCGGACGGGCTCGGATTGCTCGGCGAGGACGACCAGGCCGGTGGCGCCGCGCCCCAGCCGGCGGACGATGGTGTATGGGCCCAGCGCGGAGCCCGGGGCGAAGTCGGGCGCCTCGGGCGGCGTTTCCGGCTGGCCGGCCGGGTCGGCGGGGGAAGGGTCGTCCGCGTAGCGCAGGAGCGAGGCGACCTCGTCGCGCAGGGCGGCGTCCTCGACGGCGGCCAGCCGCCGGGCCCGCTCGGACGGGTCGAGCGTCCGGAGCTCGTTGAACAGGTCGGAGGCGCGTGCGTGGAGCTCGGGGGTGATCATGGGGCGGGGGCCGGTTCGGTCAGGGCGCGGCGGAGCCAGGCGCGGGCGACGGCCCAGTCGCCCTCGACGGTGCGGCTGCTGACGCCGAGCAGGTCCGCGATCTGGGGCGCGGAGAGGCCGGCGAAGATGCGCAGGGTGGCGACCTCGGACTGGCGGGGGTGGAGGGCCCGCAGGGTGGTCAGGCCGTGGTGCACGCGCTGGAAGTCCAGCGTGCGGTCGTCGTGGGGCGCGTCGGCCGGGACGGCGAGGTCGGCGTGGTCGACGCGGACGCGCACGCGCCCCGCGCCGCGCTTCAGGGCGTTGTGGGCGCGGGCGTGGTCGACCAGGACCTGGCCGAGCACGCGCGCGGCGATGGCGAGGCGCTGCTCGCGGGGCAGGTCGGGCAGGCCGCGCTTGGCCAGGCGGAGGCAGGCCTCGTTGACGACGGCGGTGGGTTCGAGCGTGTGGTCGTCGCGCTCGTGTCGCATCATCGCGGCCGCGACGGAGCGCAGTTCCTCATAAAGGGTTTCGGTGACGCCGTCCCACGCGGGGGCCGACGCATCGAAGGGGGTGGCCATGCGATGTTCCCGCCGCCGGGTGCCCGTTTCCTGCGGACCCGGCGGCGGGCCGCGCATTGGGTGTGTGGGGAGGCGCCGGTGGTCGCACGGTCCCCGAAACCGAGGGACGTGCGCGGTGCGCACGCCCGGGAATTCATAGCGCGCCGGGCGCCACGGTGGGCGATACCGCCCATCGCGGGCCCATTTTCGAGGGCACGGCGGGGTCCGGCGGCACGCGCGTTCGCCCTGTTCAACGCGGGCTGCCCGTGATCGACGCGACGCCGGGCTCAAGGGGCGGGCCGCGATCCGGAGGGGTCGCGGCCCGTTTGGCGTTGCGGCCGGGGCGTCGGGCGACGCGCCAACAATCCCCGGTGCGGGTCGTCGCGATCGATCTCGGGGACGTGCGGACGGGCGTGGCGGTCGGCGACCGCGTCACGGGGATCGCCTCGCCCGCGGGCCTGATCGAGACGCCGATCGGCCGGGAGGGCGGGGAGGCGCTGCTGCGGGGGATCGCCGGTCAGGTCCGGTCGCTGGTGGGCGGTGAGGGGGCGGAGGTGGTCGTGGGCCTTCCCCTGAACATGGACGGGACGGAGGGACCGCGGGCCGGGCTGGTCCGGGCCTTCGCCGCCCGGATCGCTGGGGCCTTGGGGACGCCGGTGATATTGGTCGACGAGCGGCGCACGACCGTGGAGGCCGACGAGCGGATGGCCCGTTCCGGGCTGACGCACAAGCAGAAGAAGATGCGCCGCGACGCCATCGCGGCGGCGGCGGTGCTGCGGGCGTTCCTGGCGGGGGAGGGGATCGTGGGCGTGGTCGGCGGGGGGGCCGGCGAACGCTCGGGCGGCGGGGAGAACGGGCGAACGGCCGCCGGGTGACGGCGGTACGACTTCCCGGCGCGGGGCCGGGCACGGAGGCGTTTGGCATGGCGTACGGACTGGCGGCGTGGTTGGTCGGGCTGGCGCTCGCGACGGGCGGGGGTGAACCGGACGCGGGGGCCGAGCGCCCGGAGCCCGCCGGGGCGGTCGAGGCCGCCGGGGCACGCTTCGCGGACGGCCGGGCGCTGCTCGAAGCGCTGGGCGAGCGGGACCGGGAGATCCGCACGCTCACGGGCCAGGTCCGCCTGACCGGCATCCAGGTGCTGCAGGGGGACACCCAGCAGCGCCGGGGGCGCTTGGCGATGCGGACCGAGCACGGCGCGGCGGGCGACGGCCGTGAGGCGCCGGACCGGCGGATGTTCGCGGTGTGGTTCGACTCGCTGCGCCTGGGGCGCCGGGTGGAGGACATCGACGAACGGTTCGTGTTCGACGGGCGTTGGCTGGTCGAGCGTCTGCCCCGGGAGAAGCAGTTCATCAAGCGGGAGATCGTGCCCGCGGGCCGGACGCTGGACCCGATGGAACTGATGCGCGATGCGCCGTTCTGGGTGTCGGTCGGCGACGACGCGGCCCGCGTGCTGCGGGACTACCACGCCGACGTGCTGCCGGCGTCGGACGGGCTGGTCGACGCCGAGACGCCCGAACTGGCCGGGCTGGCGCGGCTGGTGGAGGGCTGCGTGCAGCTCCGCCTGCGTCCGCGCGAGGGCAGCGCCGCCGAGGACGGGTGGGAGTCCGTGCGTTTGTGGTTCACGCCGGACGACCTGCTGCCGCGGTTGTACGTGAAGACGGCGTGGACGGGCGACCTGCAGATCGCCGAGCTGTTCGGCGTGGAGGTCAACGGCGAGACGCCCGAGGGGGCGTTCGACACGACGCCGCCGGCGGAGGGCTCCGGCTGGCAGGTGCAGATCTCGGCGTGGCGGGGGCGGGAATGACGCGCCGGGGCCTGGCCGCGGTCTGGCTCGGCGTGCTGCTGACGCCGGCGGCGTTCGCGGACGAGCCGATCACCGAGATCGCGCCGGAGAACCGGCCCGACGCGACGCCGGTGGACGACGCGGCGGAGCCGGTGTCCGAGGCGGTCCGGGCCCGGCTGGCGGCCGAGTACCTTGGCGAGGCCGAGCGCCGGGCCCTCCGCGTCGAGCACGGCCTGTGGGGGGCGGACGACCTGGCCGACCCGGCCCTCGCCGCACGCGCGGCGGTGATCGCCGGGTCGTGGGACCACCCGGCGTTGGAGACGGCGGGCGCCCCCGAGGACCGCGCGGAGGCGGCCGTCGGGCGCGGCGAGCCCGCCGTAGCCCTGGAGTTGCTCGGCGGTGCGCCCGGCGTGCGCGCCGACCGTTTACGCGGGGCGGCGCTGGAGATGCTCGGGCGGTTCGGGGAGGCGGCGGAGGCGTACGCCCGGGCGGCCGCGGGCTCGGGGGACGAGCCGGAATCGGTGCGTGCGGCGATGGCGCTGGCGCGTCTGCGCGGGCCGCGCGCGCTGGGCGGGGACGCGGAGACCGTCAGCCGCGCGCTGCTCGACCGGATCACGCGGGCGCGGGAGGCCGACCGGCTGGACTGGCGGGCGCGGGCGGTGGAGGCCGAGCTGCTCTACTCCCGCCACAACCGCGCGGAGGCGCTCGCGGCGGCCAAGGAGGCGCTGCGCCTGAACCCCAACGCAGCGGCGGCGCTGCGGGTGCTGGGCGAGGTCGCGGTGGACGGGTTCGACTTCGACGCCGCGGGGCGGGTGGCGGACCACATCGACCGGGCCGCGGCGCTGGGCGGGCCGGTGCGCATCACGGCGGACGCGGCGGCGCTGCGGGCGCGCGGGGCGCTGCGTCGGCGGGACCCGGACGCGACGGAAACGGCGATCGACCCGGCGTTGGGACGCATGCCGGCGCAGCGCGAGCTGCGGGCGATCGAGGCCGCCGCGGCGGGGGCGGGCTACCGCACGGCGAGCGTGGAGCGGGCGCTGGAAGCGTTCGAGCGGCTCTCGCCGGGGTCGGCCCAGGCGCTGGTGTGGGTCGGCCGGACGCTGGCCGAGGCCCGGCAGTACGACCTGGCCGACGGGTACCTGGCCCGGGCGATCGAGCGGGCGCCGTTCTGGGCCCTGCCGCGCCTGGAGCGCGGGCTGATGCTGGTCCAGGCCGGGGAGGACGCGGCGGCCCTCCGGGAGCTGGAGAGCGCCCTGGCGCTCGACCCGTTCGACCTGCGGGCGCAGAACTCGCTGACGCTGGTGCGTGAGCTGCTGACCTACGAAACGATCGAGACCCCCCACTTCGTCGTGCGCTACAAGGCGGGCGTCGACGGGGCGCTCGCGCCCGAGATGGCGACCGCGCTGGAGGCGATGCACGAGCGGGTCTGCTCCGACGCGCCGGGCGGCGTGGACCACGAGCCGGCGCGGAAGACGATCGTGGAGCTGATGCCCAACCACGAGTGGTTCGCGGTGCGGATCGGCGGGATGCCCTCGATCCACACGATGGCCGCGTCGACCGGCCCGGTGGTGGCGATCGAGTCGCCGCAGGTCGGGCCGCGGTTCTCGGTCGGGCCGTTCGACTGGGAGCGGGTGCTGCGCCACGAGTACACGCACACGGTCAACCTGTCGCGGACGAAGAACCGCGTGATCCACTGGATGACCGAGGCGAACGCGGTGTTCAACGAGGACGCGCCGCGCGACATGCGGACCTGGCGGATGCTCGCGGCGGCCCATGCCTCGGGGCGGCTGTTCGACCTGGAGGCCATCAACCTCGCCTTCGTCCGCCCGGAGCAGCCCGGCGACCGGGCCTTGGCCTACGCCCAGGGGGCGTGGATGTTCGAGTTCCTCGTCGAACGCTGGGGGGCGGCCAAGCCCCGGGAGATCATGGACCTGTCCGCGGCGGGGCGCAGCGGGCCGGAGGCGTTCGGCGAAGCGCTGGGCATGGACCCCGGGGCGTTCCTGGAGGCGTTCACCGCGTGGGCGGGTGAACAACTCGTGGCCGAGGGCCTGGCGCTGCCCGAGGGCGTGCCCGCGATGATCGACCTGCTCAAGGAGGCCGGCGCGGAGCGCGGCATGCCGGCCGAAGGCCTGATCGACTCGTTGCTGGAACGCCACCCCGACCACCCGGAGCTGCTGGAGTTCAAGATCGGCTTCGCGCTGTCCCGCGTGGGGGAGCGTCTGACGGACGAGCAGCTCGGGCTGCTGGAGCGGATGATGGCGCTCCGCCCGTCCGACGACGCCCCCCACCGCCGCTTGGCGCGGCACTATCTCGCGGCCGACACCTTCGCCGAGCGGGTGCGGGCCGTCGAGCACCTGGAGTTCCTGGACGTCCGCGAGATCCACTCCCCGGCGTACGCGGCGGAGCTGGCGGGCCTGTACGCCAAGCTCGGCGACCACGCGCGGGCCCACGCCAAAGCGGAGCGGGCGGCGACCATCGCCCCGTTCGACGCCGCCCAGCGCGAACAGGCCGCCCGGATGGCCCTGCTCGCGGGCGACCGGGCGGCGGCGGAACGCCACCTGGTGGCCCTGACGATCATCGAGCCGGACCGGGAGGTACACGCGCGGCGGTTGGAGGCGTTGCGGGGGATGGAGTAGCCGCGCTAGGCCCCATAACAGGGGGTTTTTTGAAAGACGGAACTTTGTGTGGCAGTTTGCCGTACAATGGCGTAGACTTTCTGCCGAGGATCCCCGCATGTCCGCCCTCCCGAACCAGTCCGCCCGGCTCGACTTCCGGCTTTCGCCGGAGCAGAAGTCGTTGATCGAGCGTGCCGCCCGGATCACGGGGCAAACGGTCTCGGGCTTCGCGACGACGATCCTGCTCCGGGCCGCGGAGGATGCGATCGAGCGTGAGACGCATCGGACGCTGTCTGATCGGGACGCGGCCGGGTTTCTGGCGATGCTGGACTCGGCCGAAGGGCCGAACGACGCTCTGAAGGCCGCTGCCGAACGGTACAAGGCCCGGCGTGGCGCCTGATGCGGAAGGCTGGCTGATCGAGGAGCTTCGCCCGGGGCACGACCGGTGCGCGTTCTCGTGCGGGCATGCATCGCTGAACGATTTCATCCGTCGCTACGCGGGCCAAAACGAGCGCAACGGGGTGAGCCGCACCTTCGTCGCGGTTCACCCGGGATCAGCGGTTGTTCTGGGCTACTACTCGCTCTCGGCGGGTTCGGTGGAGTTCGCAACGCTGACCGAGGAACAGCGGAAGCACTTGCCGCGATATCCGGTGCCCACCGCCCATCTCGGCCGCCTGGCGGTCGACGCGACGCAACAGGGTAAGGGGCTGGGCTCGTTCCTCTTCATCGACGCCCTGCGCCGCATCGCGGCGGCGGACCGGCACATTGCGGTGCACGCGGTCGAAGTCGTGGCGATCGACGATGCGGCCAAGGGGTTCTATCTGAAGTACGGATTCACCGAGCTGCTCGATGATCCGCGGCACCTGTACCTTTCCATGAAGACCGTGCGAGCGTTGGGGCTGGTCGAGTAAAACCAGCGCGCACTGCGTCGTCCGCTCATGCGCCCTCGCCGTCCGCAGCCAGGATCTCCCTCAGCCGCACGCGGGCCCGGAAGGCGCGGGTGTAGACGGTGCTGATCGGCACGCCGAGCATGGCGGCGACCTCGTCGGCGGGGATGGCGCGGGCGGAGAGGAGGACGAACGCCAAGCGCTGGTCCTCCGGCAGCCGGTCGAGTGCGGCGAGGAGGCCGCGGGTCTGCTCGAGCCACCCCGTCGGGGCGGAAGGGTCTGCCTCCGGCCGTTTTGGCGCACCATCGGCCGCGGCCCGGTCGCGGGCGGCGTGGCGGTTGCGTTTCGCGCGGGCGCGGAGGGCCTCGCGGGTGGCGATGCGGTAGAGCCAGGTGCCCGGAGCGGCCTCGCCCCGGAACGCGCCCGCCGCGGCGTGGGCCGCGAGGAAGGTTTCCTGCAGCGCGTCCTCGGCCAGGGCGAAGTCGCCGGTGATTCGCAGGATCAGGCCGAGCAGCCGGCGCTGGTGGTCGGCGAACGCCGCCGCGAGGTCCGGGGGCCGGGCGGTGGGTCGCGTCACGCCCCCCGGTCCTCCCCGCTGAGCCAGGAGGTGGCGTCGAGGTCCCCGGCGAGCAGCCGCTCGTGGCGCCGGCGGGCGCGGCGCGAGCCGTACCGGTTCCAGATGCCGTGGAAAACGAGGGGCAGCGCCGCGGCCATGGCCGCCGCACGCCAGTACGCCCCGTCCGCCAGCGAGGCGGCGATGGTCACGCACAGGGCCAGCCCCACGACGACGCCCAGAGCCTGCATCACCGTGCGTTCCTGGCGGCCGGCGTGCAGGTGCTCATCGAACGCCGCGCGGGCGGCGGTCGGGTCGCCCGACGCGATGCGGGCGGCACGCGCGGCGCGGTTCCGGGCCGCGAGGAGGATCACGAGGAGCGGGACGAGCCAGGCCGCCCCCATCGAGACGACCACAGGCCAGCCGGTGAAGCCCAGCGCGGCGCCGGCCGCGCCCGCGGCCAACGCGCCGGCGCCGATCAGGCAGAAAAAGCGCAGATGCACGCGGGCGAGCCGGCGCTGGGCCTCGGCGGCGAGCAGCGCCTTGTCGAAGTCGAAATGGTCCACGGCGGTCTGGATGGCGGCGTTCATGGCGGCGTCCTGGCGGTCCAGTTCATCGGCCAGCGCCCGGAGCTCGGGGTGCGCGCCGAGGATGGCGTCGAGCTCGCTCGCCTCGGGGGCGGAGAGCGGGGCGAGGCGGCGCTGCTCGAGCAGTTCGGCGGTGCGTGCTTCGGTCGCCGGGTCGATCATGGATCGCTCTGGAAGGGGGCGCGGAGCCCGTGCGGCTTGGCCGGATCCCGGGAAACGCCCCGGGTCGGCCCGGGTTTGGAGGGCGCCGGAGCCCCCGGCCTTCCCGCGCTCAGAAAGTTTTTTTGCCCGGCTCGGAGACGCGCTCTCACGCGATCGAGCGGTTGGGGGCGGCGTCCGTGGGCGGGTGCGGCTCGTGGTTGAGCCGGGCGGCCGGGGCGTGGGTGGCCACGGGCCAGCCGGTCCAGGCGGTGTAGCGGTGCTGGAGGTCGGCGGCGATCTCGGCCGGGGTGAGGGTCGAGTCGGCGTAGGAGATAGGACGCATGAACCGGACCCGGGCGTGCGAGGGGGTCCAGAGGGCGTGCCAGGCGCTCTCGGTCTCGGGCGTGCCGTCGATGACCACGGGGAGGATGCGGGCCCCGGTCCGCTTGACCAGCATGCCCACGCCCGGGTTGAAGGGCAGCAGACGCCCGTGGGGGCGCTCCAGCCGGCCCTCGGGGAAAATCCCGATGCAGGCCCCGCCCGCCAGGGCCGCCCGGGCGTCGCGTAGGCCTTTGCGGCCTTCCTTATCCCGGGTGACGAAGATCACGCCCTGCCAGCGCCAGAACCAGTTGAGCCGGCGGATCCGCATGTCCTCGGCCATCATCCAGCCGATGCGGCGCGGGCACGCGGCCGAGATGAGCAGCGGGTCGACCCCCGCGGTGTGGTTGGAGACGACAAGCAGCGGGCCGTCGATGTCCGACAGGGCGCCGGGCTCGGTCTCGACGCGCAAGTGGTGGAACAGCCGGGCGTAAGCGCGACCGACCAGGTACAGGATCCCGGTCAGCGGGTCGGCCGGGTCGCGGAGCCGGCGTGCGGCGTTCCACCCAGCCGCGAGGAGCAGCAGGGCGAGCGCCAGCAGGATGCCGGTGACCCAGACGACCATGTGTGAAGTATGTTAGCGTTTACAAAAGGCCGGGCGGGTGAGTTCGGATAAATTGTCGGCCGGGCGGGCCAATCCGGGCGGAAACCCGTACAGTTACCAGTCATGAGCGACCTCTGGTCAGGGCGTCGGGAAGCGGCGGTGCGTAAGGCCGAGCCGCTGGCGGTGCGGGTGCGTCCGAAGGACCTGGATGAGGTCATCGGCCAGAGCCACCTGCTGGGGCCGGGCAAGCTGCTGCGCCGGATGATCGACGCCGACGCGATCACGAGCCTGATCCTGCACGGCCCCCCGGGGACGGGCAAGACCACGCTGGCGGGGGTGATCGCGGGCCGGACCCGGCGCCGGTTCGTGCGTGAGAACGCCGCGAGCGTGGGCGTCAAGCGGATCCGCGAGATCATCGACGAGGCCGAGCGGGTGCT
>CAYXFA010000038.1:0-34590 GCA_964464165.1 uncultured Phycisphaeraceae bacterium
GTCAGCGTGGACTCGCCCGCGGCCAGTGCCGCGAGCAGGATGGCGCGGTTGGTCAGGCTCTTGGAGCCGGGCGGGCGCAGGTGGACGGGGACCGGGACCGGGGCGCGCGGGACGGGGGGGAGGTGGAGCGCAGGGGGGAAGGTGGCAAGGGGTTGGGTGAAGTCGGTTGACACGGGGCGATGGTATCGGGTTGCGCGGACCCTTTTGTTTATACTGGGGCCTATGGAAGATGATGAACGGGTGTTACGGGCTGCGGGCTTTGCCTGGTTGGGCCCGGGCTTTTTTCTGGCGCTCGCGCTGACGTGCGTGGTCTGCTGGATAGCCTCGCCGGAGGACGGCGTTCTGTTTGGCGGGATCGGCCTCGTGTTCGCGATCGTCGCGCTGGCCGCGTACTGGCGAATCCGTCAGGAATCGGTCGTCGTCGGGGACGGGTGGATCGAGATCCGGTCGCCGTTCACCGGGAAGTCGAAGGTGCGGTTCGACGAAGTGATCGAAGTTCGTGGCATCGGCGACGATGTTTCGTGGAAGTGGGTCTTGGGCTGGTGCGCATCGGCTCTGATCACCGGGCTGATGGTGTTCGCTGTCACCGGCTGGCACGCGTCCGCGGTGTCGGGCGCGCTCCTTTCGCTCGGAGTCGGGTTGTCCGGGCTCCATACGCGCTACAGCGACATGTGGTTGATGCTGCCTCGCGCACGGTCGGCCATCCTGCGAGGATGGGTGCGTGGGGCCCGAGAGATCGGCCGCGAGATCGAGCGGTGCGTCGCTTTGAAGGCGGTCTCAGCCGAAGAACCGCTCGCTGAGTTCCCGTAGACATCCCCGCTCGCGACACCGTTGACGGGGCTTTGGGGACAACGGCGGTTCACGCCGACCCGCGACGGGGCGGTATCGGAGGGTCCGGCCGGCGGGAGCTCGACAGGCGAGCAGGAACCCCACGATTTCATCGTGGGCGTTGTGGGGGCCATATCCTCCCCGCCATGGACACCCGCGCCGTTGACCGTCTTCGCTCGCTGATCGCCGACGTGCCGGACTTCCCCAAGCCCGGGATCCTGTTCAAGGACTTCACGCCGCTGCTGGCGGACCCGGGGGCGTTGGCGCTGGCCGTCGAGTTGATGTGCAACCCGTTCCGCGGGAAGAAGATCGACGTGGTGCTGGGGGCGGAGAGCCGGGGGTTCATCTTCGGGATCGCGATCGCGCAGTCGCTGTCGGCGGGGTTCGTGCCGGTGCGCAAGCCGGGGAAGCTGCCGCGGACGGTGCACGGGGTGGACTACGCGCTCGAGTACGGCTCGGACCGGCTGGAGATGCACGCGGACGCGGTGCACGCGGGCCAGCGGGTGCTGATGGTCGACGACCTGCTGGCGACGGGCGGCACGATGCGGGCCTCGTGCGAGCTGGTCGAGAAGACCGGGGCGGACATAGCGGGGATCAGCGTGCTGATCGAGCTGGATGCGCTCAAGGGGCGTGAGCGGCTGGCGGGGTACGCGCCGGTGCATTCGGTGCTGGTGTTTTAAGAGGTACGCAGAGGTGCAGAGGGGACGCAGAGGACGCAGAGAGAATCTCTGTGTTCAGGATTGTGCGCCCCACGAAGCAAAGTTTTTCCCTCCGCGTCCTCCGCGTCCTCCGCGTGATCTCTGCACCTCTGCGTACCTCTTCACTCCTGGTCCGCGACGAGGTCTCGGAAGACGGGTCCGGGGACGATGCCTTTGACGACTTCCTCCCAGCCGTCGGGGCCGATCATGCCCTTGACGAAGGAAGAGGAGATCTCGCAGAGCTCGCGCGGGGGGAGGAGGAAGACGGTGGTGACGCCCGGGGAGAGGTCCTGGTTGACGTACCGCATGGCGCGCTCGTACTGGTAGTCGGCCTCGTTGCGGATGCCGCGGACGATGTACTGGGCGCCGACGCGGGCGGTGTAGCGGGCGAGGAACTCGTTCTCGATGCCGGTGACCTCGACGTTGGGCAGGCCGGCGGAGACCTCCCGGAGCCAGCCGAGGCGCTGGTCGAGGGGGTAGGTGTAGGTCTTCTCGGGGTTGCGGGCCACGGCCACGATCAGACGCGAGAACAGCCGTGCGGCGTGCTCGATCATCCAGACGTGGCCGGTGGTCGGCGGGTCGAACGAGCCGGCGTAGACGGCGGTGGTTTGAGACGAGTCGATGGGCGACTTCATGTCGGACAATAGCGATGCTCGCCATCCCTCAAAAATGCCGCTATGTTCGCTTCAGCTCCCGCTTGACGGCCTCAAGGAGATGCTCCAACTCGATGTCGTCTGCGTAATACCGACGCAAATTTGCCGACAGCTCCGCCGCGGTTGGGCACAATACCAATCCCCATTCGTCAAAGATAAACCTGTCTCTGCGAGGCTGGTTGTATCTAGGACTTTGCATCACTACATTATCCGCCTCCAGCGGCAACGACGGATTCCGGTGACCCAGCTGCCAGCTCTCTTCTGGTACATCTAAGATGTTTTTGCGAAGATACTGCTTGATAGCAGCAACGGTCCGCATGTTTCGGCCAGTGTTCCCCGCACCGGTGCGTGTTTTTTCAACATAGGTGCCGATGTACGGGATCGGCATTGAGATTCTATAGGCCGAAATACCTCCCCTACGCAGCTGGTCCAGATTCAAGCCCCACTGACTTGACTTGTTGACGGATTGAATGGAATCGCGGGGCGGCTCGTCTACCACCCGCAGAATCTTTGGGTTTCTGAAAAAGGCATCGAGGTCGTCGCGCGTAAAAGCGATTGGGCTGAAATCAACCAACAGATTGATGGCTTGAAACTTGATGGTATTGGAACGCCTCGGCAGCCTTACCCTTGGATATCGCCTTCCAAATTCGACGAGAGCCGGATGCAGCTCGGAATAAGGATCAACCTGCGCCAAAAGAAACTCACGCCCTCGTGGTGTCAGAATGTGACCTCCGCTGTTCGCGAAGTCGACCCACTCGAAATAGACATTCGACTCCCCCGAAGGTGGAATGTGGCGGCGTAAATCGATAGCCATTAGGATTCCCCGGCGATGCTCGTAACCAGAAACTGCAAAAACGCGGCGCGGCTCAAGCGGATTTCCAGATCGGAAAGTCGACCATCCAAACGGGCCACGTCGTCAGCAAGCAGCTCCGGCGAGTACCTGTGCGTGGGGCCAGCTCTCCTGCTTTCATGGGCACGACGTGCGAGCTCTTCGAACTGGCGAGCTTGCAGGGAAAGGGACATTCTGAGCCTCTGACGCAGCTGGGCGGCCAATGAGCGGCTCCTGACGAGCGGCTCCAACGACTCCCACGCCGGCGCCGGGATGGCAACATCGACCTTGACGAGTTCCTCAGACCGACCCATCGGAAGATTTTGGCACCCGAAACAGGGACGGCTGCGCGTCGGGTTGACGTACGTCGTTGAAAAGGTATACTCGGACCATGAAGGCAACCCGAACACACACCTACTCCACGCTTGATCTCTTCTGCGGGTGCGGCGGGCTGACGGAAGGCTTCCATCAAGCGGGCAATCCCGATCTCGGCCGGTTCCGAGCCGTCGCCGGGGTCGACATCTGGGAACGCGCGACCGAATCGTTCCGTCTCAACTTTGACGCGCCGGCGATCACGGCTGGAGTCGGGCCAGAGATTCTTGAACTGCCGGCCGTCAGGGGAGTCCCGAGAATCGACGTCGTCGTCGGTGGGCCTCCGTGCCAAGGGTTCTCGACTAGCGGAAAAAGATCACTCGAAGACCCCCGCAATCTACTGGTCAAACGATTCTTCGAGGTCGTCCGCGAAGCTTCTCCCCAAGCATTCATCATGGAGAACGTCAGCGGCTTCACGAACTTTAACGGCGGTCGTACATTCCTAGAGGTGTGCGACCTCGCCACCGCATTGGGTTATGAAATCCACGCCGCGATTCTCCTCGCCAGCGCGCACGGCGTTCCGCAGCGAAGACGTCGTTTTTTTCTCGTCGGCACGAAGGGGCTGAGGCCGTTTCACTTCCCCGGGGTCTCGTCGGGCTGCCTGATTGACGGCGCCTTGGTCGCGGAACAACGAGTCGACGCCGAGCTGGATCCCGTCTCGTTTGATGACGCCATTTCTGATCTTCCCGAGATCGATTCTGGCGAGCAGTCCACCGAGTATCGGTCACCGCCGGTTAACGAGTTCCAACGGCTGATGCGACAAGCGGGCTTGCCAGAACTGGTGGACCATGTGGCTCCGCGGCATCGCGGTTCTCTCCGTGAGCTCATGGCGTTCATTCCGCCGGGATACTCCGCGTTCGATGCTCCGGTGTTCGAGCGTGTGCCGATTCATCTGCGACCGACGAGCGGTTTCCCAAATTCGTACGCACGCATTCGGGGAGATTTGCCCGCGCCCACCATCACGCGTAATTTCACGACTCCGTCCAGCGCCAACTGCATCCACCCACGGCTTGATCGAGCACTCACCCTACGCGAAGGGGCAAGATGCCAAAGTTTTCGCGATGATTTCCGATTCGCAGGGACTTTTACTGACAAGCGCCTACTAATCGGTAACGCAGTCCCGCCGCTTATGGCAAGGGCGCTTGGGCAGTCGCTCTTGCGGGCACTAAGCGTGGCTGGGCAGGGCATCGACTCTGCCTCGGCCGCGATGTCGGCTTAACCGAAGGCGTATCTGTGTGATCGCCTGTTCGCGGGTTCCTGCTTGGCATTCCCATATGGTCCACACCGACCACCCTGCATTACGCAACCGTCGACAGTTTACCTTGTCTCGTATCTGGTTCTTCTCGAACTTTGCAGCCCACAAGTTCCCGTTCCTGATCGGGTTCGTTGTCTTTTTGCATCCCGGGTGCCGGTGCCAGAAACAACCGTGTATGAACAGAGCTACATCGTAGTCTACCAGCACAAAATCCGGGGTGCCTGGCAGCCCCTTGCCATACCGGAAACGTAAATTTAGCTTGCGCAGCGCTGCACGAACGGCCATTTCTGGGGCGGTGTTCTTGAGTTTGACGCGCTTCAGCCTCGCCGAGTCCGCGGCATTGGTAGAAAATTGAGAAGTCACACAGTCACTCCCCCCGCCTGAAAACCGCCACCACGTCCTCCACCGGCACCACGAACAGCCGGTTGTCGCCCTCGAAGTCGACGGGGATGGCGTGCTTGGGGTTGAACAGGACCCGGTCGTACTGCTCGATGGGGTAGTCGCCCTCGGAGACGACCTTGGCCCCCACCGCCACCACGCGGCCGGTCAGCGTGGGGATCTCGATTTTGTCGGGCAGGTGCAGGCCGCTCTTGGTCTGCTTCTTGTCCTCGTCCTTGCGGATCAGAACGCGCAGGCCGATGGGTTCGACGGTTTCGAGGGCGGATTTGGGGCGCGAAGGGGGCATGGGGGAGTTTAGGAAGGATGAGCCATCAGGGATCGGCCATCGTCCATCAGGGGGAAGCCGCAGCATCCGGCACTGGACACCGGGCGCCGACGCCCCGGCGTCGGCGATGAAGGGCGGGCCAAACAAAAAGACCGCCCGAAGGGCGGTCCTCCCCTGATGGCTGATGGCCGATGCCCGATCCCTGCGCCCCCTCAATCCACCAGCACGCTGGCGAAGGCGCCGCCGTGCTGGGACTGGTAGGCCTCCTCGAGCTGGGCGATGAAGGCGATGTGCGGGGGCATGCCCATGAGGGCGCGGCGGGCGTCGAGGTTCTCGGGATCCTCGATCGCGACGGCGGGCACGCAGCGGGCCACGCCGTCGTCACCGGTCACGAAGGTCATCTGGGTGCCGAAGACCTGGGGCTGCTGGGCGAAGAGGCGGACCCGGTCGGTCAGCAGGGCCACGTAGGGAGCGGGGAGCTTGCCCTGCTCGACCTGGTCGACCATGAGGGCCAGGCAGCGGTTCTGCAGGTCGGGGTCGTGGCCGGCGTGCTGGACGACGACGAAGGCGCCCTGGGCCGCCTCCACGCCGACGAGCTCGCGGGTGGGCCAGCCGATGGCGTCGACGATCTCGCCCAGGCGGCGGGCGTGGGCGCGGTCGATCTCGCGGATGCGGGCGACCTCGGCGGCGGGCAGGGGGATCGACCCGGTGGACTCTCGGACGAGCTCCTGGTCGAGGTTGCGCATGGCGACGAGCTCGGCGGCGATCTGGTCGAGCGTGAGGACCGACGCAGGGGCGTTGTAGGTGGGCACGCCGCGGTGGTCGTAGACGACGCCGATCACGAAGTCGGCCTGGTGGGCCGTCGTGGGGGTCGGGCCGGTCGTCCGGCCGGGCTGGTCTGCCGTGGCCTGGGCGAAGGTGGACGGGCCCGAGGCGCAGCCGCCGAGGGCGGCGAGGAGCGTGGCGGCGGCGAGGGCGGTGGTGTGGCGCGTCGTCATGCCGGAAAGATCGAAAACCCGCGGGACCCGGGTCAGGGCGTCTGGCGGGGGCGGGCGGCCCGGCGTCCGTCTGGTCGGGTCGTTGGGGTCTGGGCGGGGGCCGGGGCGGGGATGGGCGAGGTTCTGGGACTTACCGCTCTGCCGCAGGCGGGACAGACGGACGCGGGGGCCGCGCCCGGGCGGGGCTGCTTCCCGCGCCGGTGGTGGGATCGCCCCCGGCGTGGCAGGCTGTCCGTGCCGGGCGTGCGGTTGCGCGTGCGGCGTCGGCGTCACAACGAAAGAGAGCGAGCCATGGCCATCGTCCTGCGTGTGTGTCTTGCATCGGTGGTGTGCGCCTCGGTGGCGCACGCGGACGTGGTGTACCAGAACGCCTTCGACGTCCAGCCGGGCGACGAGTGGTCGAACACCAAGGTGAGCTCGATCGCCTCGCCCTGGGGCTCGTTCCTGGGCAACTTCGGGCAGGAGACGGTGCGCCTGACGCTGGGACGGGGGCCGGGCGGCGGCAACCCGGGCGGCGGCGGCCAACCGGGCGGCGGCTCGCAGCCCGGGGCAGGGCCGATCGTGCTCGGCGGGGACGTGGGCCGGCCCGGCGGCGGTTCCGGCGGGCCGGGCTCGGGGACGCGAGGGCGGAACGGCCGTGTGATCGCCAGCGCCTCCGGGCTGTACGGCGGTTCCGGCGGTCCGGGCGGGGGCAACGACGGCAGCAACGGCGGCGGGAACGGCGGCGGCGATCCCGGCGTCGACGCGGGCGAGTACTCGTTGTTCTTCGACCTGTACCTTTTCGACACCTGGGACGGGCGCGACCCGACCTACGGCACCGACCGGTTCAAAGTGGCCGTCAACGGCGTCGTGCTGTTCAACGAGATCCTCGAGACCTTCGAGCCGTGGGAGAACGACCTTGACGGCTGGGAGATTCCCGGCAACCACGCGTTCAACGGGCAGTACCGGGACCTGATCTACCGCGGGCTGGAGATCCGCTTCTCGGTGGCGGACCCCGGGTCGCTGCTGGAGATCGACTTCATCAGCGGGTCGAACCAGCCGCTGGCGGACGAGTCCTGGGGCCTGGACAACGTGCGGATCGTGCGCCACGCGCGGGCGGTGCCCGCTGGCCCGACGGGGCTGGTGCTGCTGGGCGGGGCGCTGGTCGCGGCCCGGCGCCGGCGGTAAACGAACACGGCGGGCCGGTGCGATCCGGCCCGCCGCGACGGCGAAGACTCGGGGGGGTTCGGTCAGGCGGCGCGGTTGAGGCGCGGGCGGATCTGGCCGACGGTGCGCTGATCGGGCGTGGCGCGGGTCTCGGTGTCGTCGAGCAGGATCTCGACCATCTCCAGCGGGTGGGTGGCCCAGAGGTCGGCGCCGATCTCCTCGGCCAGGCCCTCGGCCCGGTTGAAGACGCCGCCGCCGACCGCGATCTGGGTGTGGGGGCAGGCGCCGATCTCGTGAAGGGTGTCGATGAGCCGGCGGATCTCGGGGAGGTCACGGGGCTCGGAGCAGAACATGAGCAGGACGTCCGGGCGGGTGGTCTGAACGGTCTCCTGGATCTCGTCGGTCGGGACGGCGCCCCCGGCGAAGCGGACGCGGAAGCCGCGGGCCTCGAGCAGGTCGACTGCCATCTGGGCGCCGAGCTCGGAGGACTCGGAGGGGCCGCAGCAGGCGAAGACGGTGCGGCCGGTGCGGGCGGCCCCGGACCAGGCGAGCAGGTCCCGGCTGGCCTGGTCGACCAGGTTGCGGAGCATGCGGGTGGCGAGGTTGTAAGCCAGGGTGGTCATGCGGTCCTGGCGGTGCATGGCCTCGATCAGCTCGTAGGCGGGCCAGCAGAGGTCGGTCAGGATCACTTCGGGATTGGCGCCGGCCTTTCGCTGCTCATCGATGATGCGGCGGGCCTGCTCGCGGTTGCCTTCGATAAGGGCCTCGAAGAGACGTTCGGTGAGGATCTCGGCGGACATGGGGAGGGCTCCGATTTCTTCGTCGTGCCGCCCCCACGCGGGCGGCCTGGCGGTCCGGCGAACGCTTGCCGGGTGCGGGGACAGGTATCGAGCGCTCGGCGTTTCCGGGGCGAGGAACATGAAGGCGGCGCTCATGTGACGGCGCGAAAACCGCGCCGAAGCGGGTTTTGGACGCGGCGTACGGTTTCTTATCAGACCGTGGGGTGGCGCGGGGTGGGGCTGGATGGTCCGAGAAGCCGCGCGGACGGTGGATGACTAGGGGATAGCACGCGGACGGCGCGGGGAATTGCGGGGCCCGCGCTTGATTTTTCATCCGGCCGGGGGTGCGCCTGCGCCGGCCGGGGGGGTGGCGCGGGCGGGGGTTTCCACCGGGGCGTCGCGCAGACGCCAGTAGTACGAGAAGAGGTAGAGCGCGAGGAACCAGGCGACCGCCAGCTCGCGCAGCTCGGCGTCCACGTAGCGGCCGTTGGGCGTGACCCGGTCGACGATCCAGGCGGCCAGGAAGTAGGCCGCGGCGAACCAGCACATGGCGGGGGCGAGCACCCAGGCGGGGCGGGGGCGTCTGGCCCACGCGGCGAGGGGGCCGAGCCGGGCGAGCACGGGGAGGATCAGGCCCGCCGTCACCACGAAGATCTCCACCGCGGCCCGGGGCTTTTCGTTCAGCCAGGACGAGGTGTTGTGCAGGTTGAACTCCTGCTGCTTGTTGATCTCCTCGAGGACCTCGGGGGTCTCGAAACCGAAGTACCACTGGCCCCAGCTGCACTCCTCGCCCGCGAAATAGATGCAGGCGAGGGTCCAGACCGCCACCCAGCCCCAGTGCACGCGGGACGGGAAGCGGCGGTAGAAGCGGACGAGGGCGTGGAGGGCGGCGAGGATGCCCGGGACGAGCACGATGACCGTGAGGTGCTCGATCAGGCCGGTGTGCTCGGTGTGGTCCTTGTGGCTCAGGCGGGCGTAGAGGTCCGGCCAGCCGATCCCGATGATGAGGAGCGGCAGGAGGGCGGCGGTGAGGAGCCAGGCGATGGCTGTGGCGGCTCGGTCCGTCGCGTTCCGGCTCGGCGCGTGCTCGTGTGTCATGTCGCTCCGTGGGTTCGCCGGCGGGCGGTCAGTCGGCCCGGCGCGCGCGTTGGATGGCGTCGAGTTCGTTCTTGCAGCGGTCGGCGAGGAGCTCGGCGGCGGCCTTGTTTCCGAAGCGGCCGGCGTCGATCTCGACCTCGATCATGGCGGGGGTGAGCGGTTCGACCTTGATGGTCAGCAGGTGGCCCCGGTCGGTGCGGATGGACCACCAGCGGTGCTGGAGCGTGCCCCGGACGACCTCGTCGCGGGTGTCGTGGACGTGCAGCTCGAGGCGTTCGATGGTGATGGCGACGGCCTCGTTCATCTCCTCGAGGCTGCCCTCGTCGACGTAGGTGAGCTTGCCGGAGCGCCAGAAGGTGTAGCCGGCCTCGCCCGCGGCGGCCCCTGCCGACGCGGCGGACACGAGCGGCACGGCGGCCGCGCAGCCCGTCATAAGCACGGCGGAAGCGCCCAGGAGCAACGGGGCCGAACGCCTCATGCCCCGGTCGATCCGGGCTTGGCGCGGAGGCGTGCGGCGGTCAGGACGCCCAGGGCGAAGCCGATGGCGAGCATGACGACCAGCAGCACGGCGCGGGGCATGGTGATGGTGGCGAAGAGGATTTTCGTGCGGGTGGGTTCGGTGTTCTGGAACACCAGGATCGCGACGACGACGACCGCCGCCGCGACGACGACGATCTTCAGATTGCGCTTGAGCGTTGGCCCGTCCATGCGGGCATTGTACCCGGCGCCGCCATCGCGCGGGTCAGCGCCAGCAGGGGACTGCCGCCTTCACGCTGCTCGTCGGAAGTTCACTCGGGCATGTCTTGAAAGACCTGAAAAAGGTCGGCGCTGTCGATGATGCCGTCCGCGTTCGTGTCTCCTTGCTCGGCGGTCACGGCCTGCGTCGCGCCGAAGTTGCCCAGCACGATCGCCACGTCGGAGTTGTTCACATCATGATCAAGATTCACGTCACCGAGCGGACCGCCGTCGGACAGCCTGACCACCCTGATTTCGACATCGCGGCATTGGATGTCGAACTGATCAACGGCGTCACCGAACGGCGACCCTGGCTGCCCTCGCACCGCGCCGAACTTGATGAGTTTCCAGCCGTTTCCGTCCGGGTGGTCGATGCTTGTAGATTCGGAACCGGTCGGCCCGTTGACAAAGGACAAAGAGAGCAGCGGGTCCGGTCCGATGGCTCGATACTCGAGGAGCACCACCAGTTTTGGGTTTTGCAGCGCCGCGGGATGCAAGATTCCGAGCACCTGACGCACCCCCGCATTGTCCGCGGGCTGGACGTGCTCGATGATCCGCCATTCGAGTTCAGACGGATCGCCGGCGTCCCAGCCTTCCGCAATGACCTGCAGATCGGCGGCTCCGCGCAAAGCGACGCTCTCGATCGCTTCTTCCGAGGCCCATTGCACCTCGAAAAGGAAATGATCAATCATGGCAATGTTCTTGCCGTCTTCGCCGTCTTTACCGTCGTCGCACTGGAACCCGTTCGGGGTCGTTGCGCCCTCCCCGCCTTCACCACCTTCGCCCTTGCGGTTCCGTCCGGAGCCGTTACCGCCCTTTCCACCTGGTCCTCCGGGGCATCCTTGTCCACCGTCTCCGCCGTCTCCACCATGACCATTGTTCGCTCCACCGTCGCCCCCTTCGCCCCCATCACCACCCGCCGTGGCGTCTTGCGATACACCGCCGTTTCCAGCGTCTCCACCGTTTCCTGACCCGTGTTCATCGGCATCACCGCCATCGCCGCCGTCACCGCCTACGGCACCGCCCCCACCGTTACCGCCATCACCTCCGTCGCCGCTCGACGTCGTGGAGTTTCCTCCGTCACCACCGTCGCCGGCGTAACCCGTGGCCGCGTTGCCTCCGTTGCCGCCGTCACCGGCGTTATGGCCGTCTCCACCGCGCCCGCCGTTCCCGCCGTTGCCCCCGTTGGTCATCGTGTCATTGCCGCCATGCCCGCCATGGCCACCGTTCCCGGTCCCGTTGCCTGCCCCGCCGTTTCCGCCATGACCTCCCCCGTCCACACCCTCGCCGCCCTTTCCGCCATTCCCGCCATGGTCGCCGGGACTAGCGCCCCCGCCTCCGTGGCCGCCGGCACCGCCCTTTCCGCCGTTCGGGCCACTACTGCCCCCCGCACCCCCATTTCCGCCGGGAGCGCCGTGTCCACCACTTCCACCATTCCCACCGCTGGCCCCAGCGCCGCCAGCTCCGCCGTGCGGGGCATTCGGGTTGTCCGGGTGGTCACCGGGCCAGCCGGGCCCGCCGTTAGGGGCGTCCGGGTTGTTCGGGTCGTTCCCAGAACACCCATAGCATTGGGCGAGAGAAGGGGATACAGACGCGAGCAACAGAATCGTTATGAGGGCGAACAGGTTTCGCATCGAGACTCTTCTCAAACCTGAACGGGGCAAAAGACCCAGTGGCGGCCAGCATACACGGTGGCAAAATCGGTGTCAAGTTCCAAGCACGCGGTGCTAGGGCAAACGAAACGGTTCAATTTTGTTAAGGGCCCACGGCGCCGGTGTGGGTGGGCGGGGGGAGGCGGCGGAGGCGGTCGAGCACGTTGGTGCGGTAGCGCTGTTCGGCGCGGGTGTAGCCGGGGTTGGAGTCGGCGTCGGGGTACTGCTCGGCGAGGATCTTGTCGAGACGCTGGATGCGGGTCTCGGGGAAGGGGTGGGTCGAGAGCCACTCGGGCGGGCGGGCGCCGGAGCCGTCGGCTTCCTGGAGGATCTGCATGACCTCACGCTGGGCGCCGGGGTGGTAGCCGGCGCGGGCCATGTAGCGGATGCCGAGCACGTCGGCCTGGGACTCCTCGTTACGCCCGTACTTGAGCATGACCACGTTTCCCCCCACCGCCAGGGCGGGCACGGCGAACTGGCCGTATTTGCGCACGTCCGAGTCGTCGTCCGCCAGGCCCACGCCGACCGCGGCGGCCCCCATGAGGATGTTGAAGCCGAGCTGCTTGCTCATGCGCTGGTTGGCGTGGCGGGCGGTGACGTGGCCGATCTCGTGGCCCAGGACGCCCGCGAGCTGGGCCTCGCTGGTGAACCGCTCGGCAAGGCCGCGGCTGATGAAGACCTTGCCGCCGGGCAGGGCGAAGGCGTTGATGACGGAAGAGTCGAGCAGCGTGAACTCCCAGGCCAGGTCGCTGGGGACGCCCGGTTCGATCTGGGCGACGAGCCGGCGCCCGACCTCGTCGACGTAGCGTTGGACGGCCTCGTCGGGGACCGGCCCGCCGTACTCGGCGGTGAACTGCGGGGCGGCCTCCGCGCCCATCGCCTTCTCCTCCTCCCAGGAGAGCAGGGTGAGCGAGCGGGCGCCGGTGGCGGGGTTGGTCGTGCAGCCGACCTGGGCGACGGCGGCGAGGATCAACGCGGCGCAGGCGGCGAGTCGGCTGGTCGGGAATGACGGCATGGCGGTTCCTCCGGGATCGGCCGGGCGGAGGGATAGCATTGGAGCCATGCCCGGCACGAGCGATCACGCGGAGCGTATGACGGAGAACGCCCCAGGGGCGGCGTCCGGCGTCGGCACAGGCCCGGTGTGGCGTGACGAGGACCTCGAAGGCCTGCACACGCGGGAGGACAAGGCCGGGCGGGTCCGGGCCATGTTCGGCGCGATCGCCGGGTCGTACGACCTGAACAACCGGCTGCACTCGCTGTGGCAGGACGAGTCGTGGCGCCGGACGGCGGTCCGCCTGGCCGCGGTGCGCCCCGGCGAGACGGTGCTGGACGTGGCGTGCGGCACGGGCGACCTGACGCACGCCTTCGCGCGGCGCAGCCCGGCGGGGCTGGTCGTCGGGGCGGACTTCACGCCCGCGATGCTCGGGCTGGCGGCCCGGAAGCGGGCCCGGCTCGACCCGCGCGTGGCGGCCCGCGTGCGCTACGTGGTGGCCGACGCCATGGCCCTGCCCGTGGCCGACGCGAGCGTGGACGTGGTGTCCATCGCGTTCGGCATCCGCAACGTGCAGGAGCCGGACCGGGCCATCGCCGAGTTCCACCGGGTGCTCAAACCGGGTGGTCGGGTGGTGATCCTGGAGTTCGACCGCCCCACGATCCCGCCGGTCCGCTGGTTCAACGACCTGTACTGCGGCCGGATCATGCCGCGGACGGCGACCTGGATCAGCCGGGACCGTTCGGGGGCGTACCGCTACCTGCCCCGGTCGGTGTCCGGTTTCATGTCACACGGCGAGCTGGGCGACCGGCTGCGGGCGGCGGGGTTCGAGGGGGTCCGGCACCGGGTGCTGTCGCTGGGCATCTGCGTGTGCACGACGGGCGTGAAGGCCTGAACCGGCCGCCGGCCGCGAAAGACCGCGAAAGCGCGCCGGGCGACGCCGTTTCACCGGGGGGCGTCTTCTCCTATCGCGTTGGGGTTCCTACACTTCCACCCCCCAAAACGCGTTCCAGACCCCGGCCGAGGACCCGTATGACTTTGACCGCCGAGACGGGAGCGATCGCCTCGCTCCGCAACGTCGCCATCATCGCCCACGTCGACCACGGGAAGACCTCCCTGGTGGACAACCTGCTCAAACAGTCCGGCAACTTCCGCGCCGGCGAGCTGGAGAAGCTGGGCGGCGGGCAGCTCATCATGGACTCGAACCCGCTGGAGCGGGAGCGGGGCATCACGATCCTGTCCAAGAACTGCGCGGTCACCTACACCGGCAAGGACGGCCAGGACTACCGGATCAACGTGATCGACACGCCGGGCCACGCCGACTTCGGCGGCGAGGTGGAGCGGGTGCTGCGGATGGCGGACGGGTGCGTGCTGGTGGTCGACGCGTTCGAGGGGCCGATGCCCCAGACGCGGTTCGTGCTGAGCAAGGCGCTGGAGGCGGGGCTCAAGCCGCTGGTGGTGGTCAACAAGTGCGACCGCCCGGACGGCGACCCGCAGCGCGTGGTCAACGAGGTGTTCGACCTGCTCGTGGCGCTGGGGGCCGAGGACCACGCCCTGGACTTCCCGGTGGTGTACGCGTCGGCGCGCGAGGGCTGGGCCAGCGACGTGTGGCCCGCCGCCGAGCGCAAGGACCTGCAGCCGGTGTTCGAGGCCATCGTTCGCCACGTGCCTCACCCGGACGTGTACATGGAAAAGCCCCTGCGCATGCAGGTGACGACGCTGGACTACTCGGAGTACATCGGCCGCATCGGCATCGGCCGGGTGACGCAGGGCACGATCCGGGCGGGCATGCCGGTGGTGCTGGTCAAGCGCGCCAAGGACGGCTCCCTGCGGAACGTGAACGCCAAGGTGGTCACGCTGCAGGGCTTCGCGGGCCTGGGCCGGGTCGACCGCGCCAAGGTCACGGCGGGCGACCTGTGCGCCGTGTCCGGCATGGACGACCTGGAGATCGGCGACACCATCTGCGACCCGGACCACCCGGACGCGATGGAGGCCGTGACCATCGACGAGCCGACGATCTCGATGACCTTCCGCATCAACGACTCGCCGTTCGCGGGGCAGGAGGGCGAGTACGTCACCAGCCGGCAGATCCGCGCCCGGCTGGAGCGTGAGCTGGAGCACAACGTGGCCCTGCGCGTCGCGCCGGGGCGCGGCACGGACGAGTTCGTCGTGTCCGGCCGCGGCGTGCTGCATCTGGGCATCCTCCTCGAGACCATGCGCCGCGAGGGCTACGAGCTGAGCGTCGGCCGGCCCTTGGTCATCGAGAAGGAGATCGACGGCGTGCTGTGCGAGCCCGTCGAGGAGCTCGTGATCGACTGCCCCAACGAGTCCGTCGGCTCGGTGATGATGCTGGTGGGCGAGCGCAAGGGCGAGATGATCAAGATGGAGCCCCGCGGCGACGCGATCACGCACTGCGTGTTCCGCGTCACCGCCCGGTCCCTGATCGGCCTGCGCGGGCGCGTGATGACCGCCACGCAGGGCGAGGGCGTCATGCACCACACCTTCCTGCGCTACGAGCCCGTCAGCGGCGAGCGCGCGCGGCGCACCGCGGGCGTGCTGATCGCCAACGAGACCGGGCAGGTCACCGCCCACGCCTGCGAGGCCATGCACGACCGCGGCACGCTGTTCGTCCGCCCGGGCGACAAGGTTTACGCCGGGCAGATCGTCGGCGAGCACAACCGGTCCAACGACCTGACGGTCAACATCACCCGGACCAAGAAGCTCGACAACATGCGCGTGGCCAACAAGGAGGCCACCGTCACCCTCAAGGCCGCACGCGACGTGGGGCTGGAGCAGGGCCTCGAGTACATCGAGGACGACGAGCTGCTGGAACTGACGCCCAAGAGCGTTCGCCTGCGCAAACTCCTCCTCGACGAGTCGATGCGGAAACGGGCCGAGCGTCAGGCGAAACAGGCCGCGGAATAACCGCCCCCCCGCCGGCCGCCGCCTCACCGCGGCACAAGGCTGTACCGCCGGGGCTCCTTGCGCTCGCGTCCGGGGACCTCGGACGCGGGCGTGCCGCGGAGCACCTGGTACACGTCGGCCACCACCTCCGGACGGTGCAGGTAGCCCCAGTGGTCGAACAGGCGCTCGCGCGTGCGGTCCGAGCCCTCCAGCACGGCAAGGGCCGTCTCGTAGAACCGGTCGGCCGCGGCACGATTGGCGACGCGGGCGGCGTCGGTAAGGGCGGGCTCGCGTTTGACCTTGCTCGACCGGGCCAGGTGGAGCTTCGAGCAGTCGACCACCACCGTGCGGTCGGCCAGCACGCTGTCGGACATGCTGCGCGGACCGTGGCGTCCGAGCCGGCGCTCGGTGTTCTTGGTGGCCTCGGAGATGAGCAGGGCGTCGTCGTCGCGATGGTTGTACACGTGGATGCGGTCGGAATACCCGGGCAGCTCGTGCAGCGGGCGGCCGGGCTCCAGGGCGGTCCAGTCCTCGTCGGCGTTGAGCAGCAGCGTCTGGGCGAAGATGGGCACCCGCTGGGAGTGGACGCCGACGATGCTCCGCATGAACTCCCCGAGCACCTGGTTGCCCATCGAATGGGCGGCGAGGTGCAAGCGCCTGCCGCAAAAGGTGAGGGCCTCGCGGGCGGGCTCGCCCTCCTCCGCGGGCCGGGTGGGGACGAAGGCGTCGCGGTAGAACTGGACGACCTTGCCGAACAGGCGTCCGAAGGTCTGGCCCGCGGGCTGGGCGATTTCCTGGTCCGAGGGGTAGCGGAGCTTGCTGCCCCAGGAGGGCCAGCTGAAGTACACCACGTGCGAGACCGGCGAGGCCTCCGGCTCGGCGTAGACCCGGACGAGGCTGAGCAGGTGTCGCAGCGAGTCCGCCCACGAGTAGTTGAAGCCGTGGATGAAGACCAGCGCGTCCCCCTTGCCCTCCGGGGCGTTGCGCATGGCGTGGTAGAGCTCGGCGAACATGCGCATGGTGCCCGGCATGCCGCGGAGGTCCGGCTCGGCCTCGGAGTCGAGCAGGTCGCCGATGCGCCGGAGCGGGGCGTAATGGGCGATGAACGCGTCCGGGATGAACCGGACGGCCTCCATCAGCCGGTCATCGCTCGGGTTCAGGCCCAGGCCTTCGGGATCGAAGGTCGCGACCCGGAAGACCGGCAGCCCGCCGACGCGGTCGGCCTGGCGGTTGGGCGCAAGCACGTCGTGCCCGGTCTCGGCCCCGTCCGGCACGGTGCGGTTGGTGATGATCCAGTGCTGCATGCCGCCTCCCCAGCCCCCGCCGTATGGTCCTGCCCGGGGGCGTGCGCGCCAAGAGGGCACTGAGGGGAATTCCGAAGATGACCCCGCTCCCGGCCGGGCCACCCCCGCGTTGCGGTGGTCGGCGGGGCCGGCACCCGGGAACGGTTCTGGGTCCCGGCCAACCCCGGGTTTCCCCCGCCAAGCCTCCACCTCCCTCGCCACGCGCCCCCTCGCCGCCTACCATCCCGACCCGCCACGGGCCGGGCCCAAGCCGGGCGATCACCCGCCCCGCGTTCCCGTGCGGCAGTCTCGGAGCACCACCATGGCCTACGCCATCATCGAAGAGTCCGGCGGACAGCGCAAGGTCCAGCAGGGCGACGCCATCCTCATCGACCTGGTCAACCAGGGCGAGGCCAAGGAAGGCGACACCATCACCATCGACAAGGTCCTCGTCGTCGGCGAGCCCGGCGGCTCGGCCAAGATCGGCACGCCCTACGTCCCCGGCGCCAGCGTCACCCTGAAGATCACCGAGCCCGTGGTCAAGGGCGACAAGGTCGTCATCCGCAAGTTCCGCAGCAAGAACACCTACGAGCGCAAGACCGGCCACCGCCAGCGCTACACGGGCGCGACGGTCGAGTCGATCCAGGGCTGATCACGGCCGCCAACCCAGTCGTCCCCCGCCCCGCACCCCGTGCGGGGCGTTTTTCATGGTCGAACGGAAGATCGCCCCGTTCCGCGGGTTCTCCGCATCCGCCCCGAACGCCCGGTTGTATACTGGAGTCGCCGCCGCGTCCGGACTCTGTTCGGACGCGATCGGGGCGCTGGAGGCCGGGATGGAACGCGAGCGCGAGGTCGACCTGATCGAGCGGGCCGCGGCGGGGGACCGCCAGGCCGCGGGGGAGTTGATCCGCGCCCACCAGGCGTCGGTGTACGCCTACCTGCTCCGCATGTCGGGCCGGCCGGACGTGGCCGAGGACGTGGTGCAGGAGGCGTTCGTGCGCGTGCTGGGCAACCTGCACCGGTTCGACTTCCGCTTCCGCTTCTCGACCTGGCTGTTCACGATCGCCCGCCGGCTGTACATGAACGCGATGGCCAAGTCGCGCCCGGCCTACGACACCGACTTCGTGGGCTCGTTCGGCAACCAGAGCACCGGCTGGGCCCCGGACGCCGCGGTGTACGACGACGAGCGCCAGACTGTGCAGCGGGACGCCCTCCAGACCTCGCTGATGGAACTCAGCGCCGAGCAGCGCGAGGTGCTCGTGCTGTTCCACCAGCTCGACTGGCCCATCGCCCTGATCTCCGAGCACCTCGGCATGCCCGAGGGCACGGTCAAAAGCCACCTGCACCGCGGGCGGCGGCGTCTGCGCCAGGTGTTCCAGGAGAAAAAGAAGCTCGAGTCCCGCGTCGAGGAGGTCTGGCGGTGAGTTCCACCCGTCCCTTCCGGGAAGACGACGCCCCCGGGCGGATCCCCGAGTCGCTGATCGACTCCGTGCTGGACGGCGCGGTCGACGAGCGCACCCGGCGGGAGGTCGCCCGCGCCCTCCGCCACGACCCGCGGCGCCGGCGCGACGTGGCCGAGACCATCGAGGCCCTGCACGCCCTCCGCACCCCGGTCGACTGCCCGGACCTGACCGACGGCGTGCTCCGCTCGCTGGACCGGCGCCGCCGCTTCCTCTCGCCCGCGGCACGCCGGGCCGTCCGACGCACGCGCACCGCCGGCATGGCCGTCGCGCTGCTCGCGCTCCTCGGCGTCGCGGGGGCCCAGCGGGCCATGCCGCGCCTGGCCTCGATCGGGGCCCAGCCCACGCCCGTGACCGACGTCGCCCGCGCCGTCCAGGCCGACACCACCCAGGCCGCCGGCCAGGTGTTCGAGAGCGTCCGCATCATGCAGGCGTCGATGCCCTCGCTCGCGGGAACCATCGAGATGCCGGGCCGCTCGTTCCGCACGGGGGCCGAGGTGCGCCCGGGGGAGGCCGCGGAGATCCTCGAACGCCGCTTCCGCATGGTCACGCTCGACGGGCGCGTGTTCGTCGTCGAGCCCTCGTCGGCCCGGGCCTTCGCGGTCGGCGGGCGCGGCTTCGTCTCGTCCATGGTGGTCACCGCGGACCGGCCGGACGAGCCCGAGGACGAACGGCCCGCGCCGCTGCCGTGAACGCCGCCGCCGCCAGAACGCTCCGTTGGCTCGCCCCGGTCCTGCTCGGCGTGGGCGGCCCGTGCCCGGCGAGCCCCGCGGATCCCTGGGACGCGCTGTCCCGCCTCCCCCCCACCGTCGACGCCGCCGCCGTGCTGGACCGGCCGGGCACGCGCCTGTGGTCCGAGCCCGCCGGGCGGGCCGTGCGGGCGGCGCTGTCCGCCACCGGCGTGTTCTCGCAGACCGAGCGGGCCTGGGCCGGCCTGGCCGAGGCTCTGGGTTACACCGAGAACCAGGCCGCCGCCGCCCTGCTCGGGGGGCGCGTGGTCGTGGCCTGGGACGGCCTGGCCCGCGCGGACGCCTCGCCGGGCGGCGCGGCCGGTCGCGCCGACACCCGCTGGGCCGTGATCGCCGGCGTGGACCCCGCGACCGCCCGCTCCGTGAGAGAACGCCTGAAGGCGGCCCCCCGTCGCACCGTCGCCGGGCGCGTGGTATACACCGTCGACGCCGGACGCACCGCCATGGCGGTCGTGGACGGCCCGGAGGGGACCCGGGTCGTCTTCGCGCCGGTCAGCGCCGCGGGGCTGCTCGACGCGCTCCTCGCGGCCGAGCCGTCCGCGCCGAGCTCGCCCGCGCCGGTCGGGGAGGCCGCGCGCGGGACGCTCGGCGCGGTCGAGCCGGGCTGGCTGGCGGTGGCCGCGGTGCGGCTGCCCAGCGGCCAGCCCGCCGCCTTCGAGGTGCGACCCGACCCCGGGGCCTCCGGCGCCCTGGCCGCACGCTTCGCCACCCGCACCGACAGCCCGGACGCCCAGAGCGAAACCCCGCCCGGCGCGCCGGTCGGTGTGCTGGCCGAGGTCGGGGGCGACGCGCTGTTCGCCGCCGCGTTCCGGGGCGGGCCGCGCTTCGGGCCTTCGGAGATGGACCTCGGGGTGCGCCTGGGCCTGGGCGCCCACGACACGGACGACGGCCCGCTCCGCCCGGGCCGGGGATCCGTGCTCGTGCTCCAGGGGGTCGAGCCCGGGGGCGTGGCGGCCCGGCTGATCGCCCACGTCCGGTCGGACGGCCCCTTCGCCGAGACCGTGGACCGCGCGGTCAGCGCGGCCGTGGGCGGCCACAACCCGCCCCACCACCGCGGCGCCTTCCCGCGCGCCGTGCGCGCCCACGACCTGCCCAGCGATCCCGCCCGGCCCGGCTGGCCCGGCCCCGGCGGGCGTGCGGCGTGGTGCTTCGTCACCGACGGCCCGGACGACGCGATCGAGCCCGGCGCCTCGGGCGCGGTGTCCGTCGCGTTCGCCCCGCAGGGCATCGACCCCGCCCCGCTCGCCCGCTCCGGACGCGAGGCCTGGGAACGCGCCCCTTTCGACGACCCCGGCGTGCTCACCGCGGGGCGAGCCCGGCCCCGGGAGCTCGTCCAGCGCCTCGAAGCGCGAACCTCCGCCGCCACCGACCTGGCGGCGTCCGTCGAGGCGGTGACCTGGTCGGTGCGTGCCGTCGGGAGCGTGATGACCGGCGAGATCCGCCTGCGTTTCGCCGAGCCCGGGCCACGCCTCGGCGCGCCTTAGGACCGCCTCACCAGCCCCAGAAGGCCAGCCAGTTCCGCCCCGTGAAACCCAGCACCTCGTCGTCCGACCACCCCGCGTCGCGCAGCGCCTCGGCCAGGCGGGCGAGGTCGCCCATCGCGTCGATCCCGACGGGCAGCCGGTCGGCCCCGAAGCCGCCGTCGGCGTCCGATCCCAGCCCGACATAGCGCCTGGAGCCCGCGACCTCCGCGACGTGCTCGGCGTGCCGGACCGCGTCGGCGATCGTCGCCCGGGCCGGGGCCCGCACGCCCGGGGCGAGGAAATCCGAGTACAGGTTGATCCCGACGACACCCCCGCGCCGAGCGATCTCGCGGATGGTCGCGTCCGCCAGGTGGCGCTGATTCTTCGAGTCTTCATCCGCCCCCATCAGGGCGCGGGCGTTGGAATGCGACGCGATCACCGGGGCTTCGGTCAGGGACAGCAGGTCACCGGTCGCCCGCTGGCTCAGGTGCGAGAGGTCATGGACCACGCCGCGGGCGTCCATGCGGGCCACGAGTTCCCGGCCCGCGGGGGTCAGCCCGGGGTCCGCGGCGCGGGGCGTGGCGTTCCCGCCCGCGTAGCGCGAGCCCGTCGCCCAGGTCAGGCCGATCGCGACCACGCCCGCGTCCGCCCATTCGTCCAGTTGCTCGGGCGTCTCGATCGGGTCGGCGCCCTCCATCAGGACGCCCAGCCGGAGCGGCCCGTCCCCGTCCCGCGGCGGCGGGGCCGAGCCCCGGGCCGGCATCATCTCGATCACCCCAGCGTCCCGCCACGCGTGGTAGAGCCGGATCTGGCGCATCCCGGCCTTCCACGCGGCGAGCGTGTCCGACCGGTCGTAGGCGAAGGCGCCCGTCTCCCGCTCGGGATCGTTGGGGTCGACAGCCTCGGTAAAGATCGTGCCCAGGCACCAGCGCACGCCCGCCCCCGCCAGGGCCGGCAGCGTGACCGCCACGGGCTGGTGACGCCCCCGGGCGTCGGCCGGGAGGGCGTGCATGTCCCGCCCGGTCTCGGCCAGGTAGGCCAGGTCGAGGTGGGCGTCGAACCATCCGGTCTGCGGCAAGGCGGGGCTCCGTTCAGAGGCAGGCGAAAGCGGATACGCTGGCCGGCCAATGATGGTACGGGCCGCGACGGCCCGCGCACGGGAGGGCACATGGACATCATCGCGTGGGCGGCTCGCACATCCAGAACCCGACGGGGCAACTGCCTGGTGGGCTGCCTGATCGCGCTGGCGGTCGGCGTGATCCTCCTGATCGTCGCGGGCGTCGTAATCGCGCTCAACTGGCGGGGCTGGGCGTCGGCCGGCATGGACAAGATGGTCGACGCGATGCTCGCGGACCTGCCGATCGACGAAGCGGAAAAGGAAGAGACCCGCGCCGTCGTCAGCGACTTCCTCGCCAGGTTCGAGTCGGGCGACGTCTCGATGCAGCAGTTCGGCGCCGCGATGAAGGCGATCGGCGAGAGCCCGCTGATGCCCGCCGGCGTGGTGCTGGGCGTGGGCGGGGCGTACTTCGAGAAGTCCGGCCTGACCGGGCCGGAGCGGGACGACGGGCACGTCCAGCTGGGACGCCTCGCCCACGGCGTGGCGAACCGGACCATCGGTTCCGACGAGCTCGTGGGCGTGCTCCGCCCGCTGCACGCCGCCATCGGCGACACGCAGGCGTGGCAGTTCAACCTCAACGGCCGGACCATCCGGCTCAAGTCGCCGGACATCACCACGGACGAGCAGCTCCGCGAGTTCATCGAGTCGGCCCGGTCCGCCGCCGATGCCCACGGCCTGCCCGCCTCGTCCGGGGCCTTCGACCTGTCCGGCGAGCTGGACAAGGCGATCCGGCGGGCCACCGAGGGTCTGCCCCCGGACGGCGAGCCCGGGACGGGCGACCCTGACACCGGCGCGCAGGACGGGCTCGCACCGCCCCCGTGAGCCGGGTAGAGTCGGCCGGGAGGTCCACGCCCATGCCCGACGGCCTGATCTCGTGCCCCAAGGACGGCGAGCCGATGCACCGCATCACCTTGGGCTCGGTCTCGATCGACCGCTGCCCCGGCTGCGGCGGCATCTGGCTGGACGCCGGCGAGCTCGACGCCCTCAAGCACACCATGCTGAAGGACGAGCACCGGGCCACGCTCGACCGTCTCGATGACCTGGGCGTCAAGGAACCCGCGGCCCGGCCGCAGCCCTTGCTCTGCCCCCGCGATCATTCACGCATGAGCGTGCACCGCGACCCGCGCCAGCGCCACGTCGAGCTGGACGCCTGCCCGCGCTGCGGGGGCCTGTTCTTCGACGCGGGCGAGCTCAGCGACCTGACCGAGTTCACGCTGGGCGAGCGGCTCCGGTCGCTGCTGCCGTACAGGGGCTGACCGCCCTGTCCCCCGACCAACGCTCGAACTTGCCCGGGAACATGCCCCGGAGCCGGTCGACCTCCGGGGCGTAGAGGTCGCGCAACACACGCATCTCGCCCTCGTCCGGGGTCAGATGGTCGCCTCCGTTCATCGCAGCCGTGTTATGACGCCGCGTCACGTCGATGGGCCTGCGTTCCAGGCCCACGTGGTCGGTGATCGCGTCCATGGTCGCCTGCGGATCGTCGCAGAAATCGTCGTAGTCGAGCACCAGAAGTTGCGACGGGTCGAACAGCCGGAGGAACGGTACGAGCAACTGGGCGTACAGCCCGAGCTGCACGTAATCCTTCCCGCCGAGCACCTGGCGGGCCGTCATCTCGGCGGGGGCCCCTCGACGATCTCAGAGAACGGGCGGGTCTCGAACCCTTTGCCGCGAAACATCCGGTACGCCGAGAATGCCCGCTCGGCTGGCTCCCGCAAGACCGCGCACAACCGGACGTTCGGCACCAGTTTGCGGATGAGCGGGGCGGCAATCGACGAGCAGGCCAAGTAGCTGGTCGATGCTTCGCCGTACAGACACCCCTCCGCCTCGTCGCGCGGGAACAGATCGGAATAGGCCTCGAGCGTGGTCGCGAAGAAGGGTCGGCCGAGCGAGGCCTCGTCCGGGTTCGGCGCCGCGTTGGCCGGGTCGGGTAGCGACGTAAAGAACATTGGTTCCTTGACCTGGCACATGCGAGCCCGGGGGTGCGCCTTGAGATGCGCGAAGATGGTCGACGTACCGGACTTGTTCGCCCCGATGAGGAGAAAGTCCGGTAGGATCACGGTTCTGACGCCCATCGGCACTCCTTCCGTGCAGTCAGCCCGCGACCCGGACCTCGGCCGGTGTTTCGTCCACCAGGATCTCGGCTTCGGTCTTGGCCAGCACTTCCTCGACGGTCACGCCGGGGGCCAGCTCGGTCAGGCGGAAGCGACGGCGTTCGTCGTCCATGACCAGCACGCACAGGTCGGTGATGGCCATGTTCACGCAGCGCCGGCCGGTCAGGGGCAGGGTGCATTCCCGGAGGATCTTGGGCGCGTCGCCCTTGGCGGTGTGCTCCATCGCCACGATGACCTTCTTGACGCCCGCGACCAGGTCCATGGCGCCGCCCATGCCCTTGATCATCTTGCCCGGGATCATCCAGTTGGCGATGTCGCCCTCCTGGCTGACCTGCATCGCGCCCAGGATGCACGCGTCGATGTGCCCGCCCCGGATCATGCCGAACGAGGTCGAAGACGAGAACGAAGACGCTCCCGCGCGGGCGGTCACGGTCTGCTTGCCGGCGTTGATCAGGTCCGGGTCGACCTCGTCCTCGGTGGGGAACGGGCCCAGGCCCAGCAGGCCGTTCTCGGACTGCAGCCACACGTCCACCCCGTCGGGCAGGTGGTTGGCCACGAGCGTCGGCATGCCGATGCCGAGGTTGACGACGAACCCGTCGCGGAGTTCGCGGGCGGCGCGGGCGGCGATCTGGTCGCGGGTCAGCGGCATGATTCCCTCCGCCCGCAGTGTATTCCACAGCCCGGGAAGGCGGGAGGGGAGGCATTAGGCATTAGGCATTAGGAAGGATTGCCGCGAGCAAAACCGAGTGCCTCATGCCTAGCGCCTCGTTCCTGATGTCCGCCTCACCCCCGCTTCCTCCCCCCGATCGTCAGCTCCGTGCGCTTCGGGGCCGGGCGTCGGCGGGGTACGACGGTGCGCCAGAGGGCGATCAGCCCCCCCACCGCCGCGGCGGTCACGACCCAGAACTGCCAGTCGCCCCAGGGCATCACGCCGCGCCCATTGCACGCGCCGCCTGGTGCACGCAGAACGCCGCCAGGTAGGCCAGGCCGGTCATCCAGCCGAGTTGCAGCGCGGCCCACTTCCACGAGCCCGCCTCGCGCGCCGTGACGACCAGCGTCGGCAGGCACTGCATCGCCAGCACGTAGAAGACGAGCAAAGACCAGCTCGTCGCGGGCGTGAACACGGGCGACCCGTCGTCCCGCACCGCCCCGGCGATCTGCGCCTGCACGCCCTCGTCCTCGAAGTCCTCCGAGCCGGCGACCTGCACGGCCATCGTGCTCGCGAACACCTCGCGCGCGGCGAAACTCGCCAGCACGCCGATCGTCAGTTGCCGGTCGTATCCGAGCGGCTCGAAAACCGGCTGCACCGTCCCGCCGATGCGCCCGAGAAAACTGTTCGAAGCGGCGTGGCGGGCGTCCAACGCGTCGGCCTCGGCGCTCAGTTCCGCCGCCGCGTCCGGGTCGGCGTGCTCGATCAACGCGGCCCGCTCGCGCAGCGGGGCCGAATCGGACGCGGGGCCGGCCTTGGGGTAGGCGTTCAGCCACCAGAGCACGATCGAGATCGCCAGGATCACCGTGCCCGCCTTGCGCAGGAAGACCCAACCCCGGTCGGCGGTGATGCGCAGGGCGTGGCCCAGGTCGGGCGCCCGGTACTCGGGCAGCTCCAGGGCCATGGGTTTCGAGGGGCCGCGCAGCACCGTGCGCCGCGCGAGCAGCGCGGTGAACAGCCCCGCGATCGCCCCCACGGCGTAGCAACCGGTGAACGCCGCCGCCTGCATCAGCGGGCGGCCCGGGAACAGGATCACCGTGAGCAACACGTACACCGGGATGCGGGCCGAGCAGCTCATGAAGGGAGCGACCAGGATCGTCGCGAGCCGGTTGCGCCGGTCCGGGATCGCGCGGCACGCCATGATCCCCGGCAACGCGCACGCGTGGCTGCTCAGCAGCGGCACGAACGAGTGGCCCGACAGACCGAACGGACGCATCAGCCGGTCCGCCACGAACGCCGCCCGCGCCAGGTACCCCGTGCTTTCCAGGAGCGAGATCAGCAGAAACAGCAGGCAGATCTGCGGCAGGAACACCACGGTCCCACCGATGCCCGCCACCACGCCCCCGGCCAGCAGATCGCGGATGGCGCCCTCGGGGAGCGTCGCCTCGATCCCCGCCGCGATACGGGCGAAGGCCGTCTCGATCCAGCCCATCGGGTACTGCGCGAGGCTGAAGATGACCCAGAAGAGCCCCGTCATCACGACCGCGAAGACCAGCACGCCCAGCAGCGGGTGCGTCAACGCCCGGTCCAGCCGGTCGCCGAAACCGTTGACGGCGGGCGTCTCGCGGGCCTTCGCGGCATCCGCGTAAACCCGTTCCGCCCAGGCCTCGATCGCCTCACGGTCCGCCTCCGGCCCGGGCAGGTCCGCGGCGGTCGGGGCCCGGGCCGCGTCGAACAGCGCGGGCAGGCGGTCGAGGTTCTCGCCCGTGCGGGCCGAGACCGCCAGCACGGGGCAGCCCAGGGCGCTCCCGAGACGCTCCACGTCGGCGTCGATGCCCCGCCGGCGCGCCGAGTCGATCCGGTTGATCACCGCGACGGTCGGCAGCCCGCACCGCAGCACCTCGGCCGCGAGCGTGAGATTGCGCAGCAGGTTGGTGGCGTCGATAACGACGACCAGCACGTCGGGCGTGCGGGCCTCCACCCCCTCGGGCGCGGCCCGCCCGGCCAGCATCTCGCGGCAGACGCTCGATTCGGACAGGTTCAGGTCCAGCGCGTACACGCCGGGCAGGTCGACCAGCGTCACGCCGAGCGCCGTCCGCCCCACGAGCGCCTCCTGCGTGGTGCCGGGGAAGTTGGCCGTCTTCTGGCGGGCGCCGGTCAGCCGGTTGAACAGGGTAGTCTTGCCGACGTTGGGGTTGCCCAGCAACGCGACGACACGGGTTCGCGGGCCGGCGGATCGTGCGGTCGGGGCGTCGGGCATCGCGGCTCAGTCCTCGGGCAGGACCATGACCCGCTCGGCGATCTCGCGGGCCAGCCCGATGCGGCAGCCCCCGCCGCAGGCGCCCTCGAGCGCCACGATGCAGGGCTGGCCGAGCCGGCACACCGCGACCGAGGCGTTCGGGCGCAGGCCCATCGCCCGGAGCACGGACAGGTCGTCGGCGTCGAGGTCGGACTCGGCGACCCGCGCCCGGCGTCCCCGGGGGAGCTGCGTCAGCGGGATCGAGGCCCGCCGGATCTCGGCGTTGGGCTCGGGGGTGGGATGGACGGCCGTGGTCACCAGGCAGCTCCGGGCGGGCCCTTCATCCTAGCAGATTGAGACGCAGTCTCAATCGCCGGGGGCCGGCCGGAACGACATGCAGTACCCCCCGCGCCAGACCGGGTACGCGACCTCGCAGCGGAACCCGACGAACTCGGACGGTTCCCAGCCGACGCGGTCGAACACCACCCGGCACAGGTCGGCGTGGCCCGGCCAGGCGTCCGAGCGGGCGTGAACCAGCCCCTCGCCGAGCAGTTGGAGCCGGGGCGGGTCCGGGAACCGGGTGACCCAGCGGTCGCCGCCGGGGGACGAGAGGTTGGGGTACCACAACTGGGCATCGATGGCGGGCCGGACCCGGCGTTCCAGGTCGCGGTGGAGCCACACATCGAAGACCAGACGCCGGGAGGCGCAGTTGGCCAGCGACCAGACCTCGTCCAGCGTGCAGGCCCCCGTCGCGGGGTCGAACATCGGGTGGTCGGCCCGGGCCAGGGTGAACACGTCGATGGTCTCGGGGTTCTCCAGGTGGGCGGGGTCGATCACCTGGATCAGGTTGCCGGAAGCCCCCCGGCTGGACACCGTGGGCAAGGGCCGGGTCGTAAACTCCGGCAGGAGGGCGTCCGGCGTGACGCCCTGGGCGTCGGACTCGTCCGCCAGACGCATCGTGCGGCGTTCGGGCTCGGCCCAGGTCAGGGTGTCCCCGGCGGCGATGACCACGGGCATCCCCCCAGGCACCACCAGGGTCCGCCACAGACCGGTGACCGTCGCACGCTGGAGCACGGCCGGGTCGGTCGGCGAGGGCCTGAAGAGGTAGAGGGAGATCGTGGCCTCGGCGTTCCGGCCGGTGACGCCGGAGGCCGCTTCGAAGAGGGCCCGGCGGGTCGGTTCCGAGCCCAGGCCCGTGCCTTGGCCCCCCGCCTCGCCGGCCTCGATCCGGGCGATCAGCCGGGCGTGGGAGCCCGCGTGGTCCCGGATGAACTGATCGAAGCGTTCAACCGCGACCGCGGCCAGCTCGATCTCCCGGTCGGGCAGGCCGCGCTGACGCATCGCGTCGAGCATCTGCCCCAAGCCTTTGACACCAGGCAACTTAACGAGCGTGGCCAAGGAGGGCTCGGGGTCCTGGAGGGCGTGCGAAACACGCTGGCAGGTGTTCCGGACGATGCCAAGGTGGCGGGCCATCGCCGAGCCGCCCTGGGCTCCGGGGGGCAGGCGGGCCACCAGCCGGCCGAGGTCGGCGTGCAGGCGGGCCGCGACACGCTCGCCCGCGGCGACCTCTTGGGCGTCGAGAGGGGCGGCGACCGGGTTGGTCGGGACGAGGCCGGTCATGACCTGCACGATACCGGCTCCGGGCCTCGGGCGGGATTGGTACGGGGCCGGGGGGGTCATGCCGCTGAAGAATAGTCGATTTGAAGCTTGATTTCAAATCTGTTTCGATTACAATCCTCGGCGGCTCCCTCGGCGGACCCACCCGGGCGCGGGCCGCGGCATCGAACACAAGGAGAGAGGCATGCAACGCAACATGATCACGATCGCGGGCGCCCTGGTCCTCGGGACCTCCGCCCTCGGGCAGACGGTCCAGGTCCTCGGCTCGCTGGGCGGCGAGGGCTCGATCGCCTGGGGCATCAACAACAAGGGCGAGATCGTCGGCGAGTCGCTGCTGGCCGACGGCGCGACCGTCCGCGCCACGCACTGGAGCTTCAACCTCCAGGTCTCGGACCTCGGCCTGGCGACCGGCTCGCAGCATTCCGTCGCCTACGCCATCAACGACCACGGCGTGAGCGTCGGCTACTCGGAGTTCGCCGACGGCCGGCGCACCGCCACGCTGTGGCAGGGCTGGCCCCGCGGCGACAGCGACTGGGGCCTGGTCGACCTGGGCGCGCAGATGAACGCCATCGGCTCGTCCATCGCCTGGGACGTGAACAACCACAACCAGGTCGTGGGCCAGGCCGCCCTCTCCCCCGGGTTCGCCAAGGGCTTTCTGTGGGACGAGTGGGACGGCGGGCGGATCGCGGGCGCCTCGCGGTTCTACCAGGGCGGCGCCAACCGGGCCATCAACAACTCCGGCGTGATCGTCGGCAGCGCCTTCTTCTTCGGCGACCCCGACGACGCCTTCCTGTCCCGCCCGGACGGCAAGGGCGGCTACTTCGACAGCGACATCGCGCCCCCCGGCTACAACCTCTCGATCGCGACCGACATCAACGACTTCGACATGTGCGTGGGCTTCACCAGCCACGGCGTGGACGAGGGCTGGCAGGCCGCGATCTTCCACGGGCGCGGCGAGGTGACCCTGCTGGGCACGCTTGAGGGCCTGGAGTCGTCGGAGGCCAACGCCGTCAACAACAACGGCATGATCGTCGGCTACGCCTGGGACAGCGGGGACTTCGCCGAGAACTCCCGCGCCTGGGTGTGGGTCGACGGCCGGATGTACGACCTCAACGACTTCATCACCGAAGGATCGGGTTTCGTACACCTGCTGCAGGCCACCGACGTGAACGACTACGGCGACATCGTGGGCTTCGGCCTGCTCGCCGACGGCACGACCGCGGGCTTCGTCATCCGCAACTTCGTGCCCGCCCCCGGCACCGCCGGGCTGATGGTGATCGGCATGGGCCTGATGAGCCGGCGCCGGCGCTGATCGACCCGCACGAGCACCCTGCCGGGCGTGGACGGGCTTCCGTCCACGCCCGGTTTCTTTTTTGGATGCAGCGCCGGTTGGCCCAGCGGCCCGAAAGCGATCAGCTTCGCACCGTCCGCTGCTCGATCCGCTTCTCGGCCTTGGTCACCACGAACCGGTCCACGAAGTTGCCGGGGGTGTGGATCTCGTCGGGGTCCAGGGCGCCCAGCGGGACCATCTCCTCGACCTCGGCGATGCAGAACTTCGCGGCGGTGGCCATCTCTGGGTTGAAGTTGCGGGCGGTGCGCCGGTAGACCAGGTTGCCGAAGGGGTCGGCCTTCCAGGCCTTGACCAGGGCGAGGTCGCCGAACAGGCCGGTCTCCATGACGAACTCGCGCTGCTCGCCGCCGTTGGGCGTGGCGAAGCTGCGGACCTCCTTGCCCTCGGCGACGACGGTGCCCACGCCCGTGGCGGTGTAGAAGGCCGGGATGCCGGCCCCGCCCGCGCGGACGCGCTCGGCCAGCGTGCCCTGGGGGTTGAACTCGACCTCCAGCTCCCCGGCGAGGAACTGGCGGGCGAACTCCTCGTTCTCGCCCACGTAACTGGAGATCATCTTTTTGATCTGGCGGGTCTTGAGCAGCAGGCCCAGGCCCCAGTCGTCCACGCCGGCGTTGTTGGAGACGCAGGTCAGGCCCTTCACGCCGGTGTCGCGCAGGGCGAGGATGAGCTGCTCCGGGATGCCGCAGAGCCCGAACCCCCCCACCATGCAGGTCATGCCGTCGCGGAGGATCCCGAGGTCGCGCAGGTCGGCGAAACAGTCGGCGGCGGTGGCTCGGCGTTTGTCGGGCATGGCGGCGGCTCCTGCTGGTCTCCCGGGCGTGGCCCGGCGGGCCATCTTACGGGCCGGTCAGGGGCCTGGGCGGAACAGGGTGGTCTGGTCGGGCCCCTCCGTCGGGCGGGTGGACAGGTCGTCGAGCTCGCGCTGGATTTCCTCCAGGGTGGAGAGCTGGAGGTGCTCGGTGGCGAAGCGGATGTAGGCGATCTTGTCGATGTTGCGCAGGCGGGACATGACACGCTCGCCGATGACCTCGCTGGGGACCTCGCGCTCGAACTCGGCGTGGAGCTCCTCCTCGACCTGCTCGGCGAGGTGGCGTTTGACGTCCTCGGGGATGGGTCGCTTGCCGCAGGCGTTGGACACGCCCCGGATGATGTTGTCGGTGGAGAAGGGGACGCGGGCGCCGTCCTTTTTGACGACCATGAGGCGGCTGGCCTGCTCGACGCGTTCGTAGGTGGAAAACCGGCGGTCGCAGCGGAGGCAGACGCGCCGGCGCCGGATGACCGCCCCGCCCTCGGTGGGGCGGGAGTCGATGACCTTGTCGTCGTTGGCGTTGCAGAACGGGCAGATCATGGCGGCGCGGGCTCCCGCCGGTAGCGTATCGGGAATCTGGGGGGCGTGCCCGAAAACCCGCCGGACACCGGGCTCAGGGAGTCCTTTGGCTTTCCGCGGCGGCCCGCAAGTGCGTCGAAATCTCAACCCGGTCCCCGGGACCCACGGAGTGATCCGCGTCGGCTCGGCCGAATACCTGCCGGACCGTGGTTCGCATGAACTCTGAGTTGGGTTTGCCGGAGCGCTGGATGTAGACGTAGTGGGTCACGGGTTCGTCCCCCGTGAAGCCCTGGCTGGCCAGGATCTGGCTGAGTTTCAGGCCCGCGTCCTGGGGAATCGGGATCAGGATCGACTTCTGAGAGTTGAGCGGGAAGAACTGGGCGAAGCTCACCGGGCCGGCCGCGCCGTGCGGGGCCGCGCCCGAGACAGCCTTCCGTGCCGGATCGGACTGGAAACCCCATTCGCGGATCAGTTGATCCCGCGCCGAGGTGATACTCGACTGACGGATCCGGATCATCTGCATCCGCTCCGTCAAGTCACGACGCTTGAAGGCCGCGACGTCCAGCTTGGGGTTCGGACCGCTTTCGGACGACTGTTCCGACGCGCCGGAAAGAGTCAGCGATTCCCACTCGGCGACGAGCCTTCCATACTCTGCCTCCAACTCGTCGAAGTTCGAGGCGAGCGCCTCGATCTGCCGGCGTGCGGCCTCTCTGCCCGCTTCCTCGGCCTGCAGCTGTGTGCGGGCGAGCTCTTCGATAAAGACAGCGATCTCGCGATGCATGCGCTCGGGCGCGGTCACGATGATCGTGGTTCCCATGACTGAATGCTGAGCGAGTTCGCCGCCGTTGTTGGTCCAGTCCGAGGGCGAGATGTGGGTTTCGAGGAGCATCGCAACGCCGCGCGCCCCTTCCGAGACCGAGAAGCTCTCGCCACGCTGGCCCATACCGGGATTCTGCCTTCTCGCGCGGCTTGCCGGGCTGGCGGCGCCATATCCCATCAGCATGGACGCGTCGTAGGATTTCCGCTGCATCGTCCGAAGATCGAACTGCGAACGCGTGCCGATCTCGATCAGATTCGGGCCGACAAGCGTGTCGATTGACCCGTCGAGCGTTCGGTTGGGAAAGTCCCGCTCCGCGATCATGGCGAAGACGGCCTCCGCCGGCAGCGGGTCCACATCCATTCCCAGCTCCGTGTCGGGCAGCAGGCCGATTTGTGCCAGCATCGGCCAATGGACGAGCACTGAACGATCAGCCAGGCTGGCGTATTCCTCCAGAAGCTGGCCGATTGTCCGCTCACGCACGGTCAGCTTGAGGGCCGGGATCGGGGACACCGCCTCGGTCTCGGAAGCGGTGGCCGGTGCCGTGCCGGCGACCGGCACGGGGCGCATGGTGTTCACGCTCAGGGCGACGACGGTTCCCGTCAATGCGATGAGAAGTGCGTGCATGGCGTATCTCCGTGTGCGTGGTGTCCTGTGGGCGTGCGAGAGCTGGCGGGCCAGGTCGGCGGTCTCGCCGAGCTCGGCCACGGCTTTCTGGAGGGCCTGGGCTCCGGTCAGGCCGTGGATGAGCAGGTCGTCGATGCGCGAGCGGAGGTGGTCCTCCAGCTCGTCGCGGACGCGATGGCGGTCGGCCCTGGGGATGGCCAGCATGGCCACCAGGACGTCCAGCCAGGCGTCCACGGGGTCGGGGGCCGACGGGCGGACCGGGTCCGGCTTGGCGCGGGTGCGGGTCACTGGGCGGCCTCGATCGGCCCCCGGGGCAGGAAGGCGTCCAGGAGCGACTGGGTCCGGCGCAGGGTTTCCACGTGATTGGCCAGACGCCGGCGCCCCTTGGGGCTCAGGCGGTACCACTTGCGTTTGCGCCCACCGGCGTCGGGGTCGGCGGCGCCGGCCTTGACCTCCTCCCAGTCCGTCGTGACCAGCCCCTGCTTCTCCAGGCGGGTCAGGAGGGGGTAGAGGTTGGAGGGGCCGAGCTTGAAATGGCCCTCCGACCGTGCCGCGACGGCCTTGGAGATGGCGTACCCGTAGGACGGGGCGTCGGCGAGGACGGCCAGGACGACGAGTTCGGAATGGTCTTGCTTGAGGGCGAGCATGGGGTGTTCCGGTGGTGTACGCGGACAGGATATATCGCGTTTGGATATATCGCAAGTGGAATTTTGAGATTTGACATGAGGCGCGGGGCCCTCGGGGGGGATCGCCGGGACGGGAGGTCGCCGAGATAGGGGTAATGGACCTAGTCTTTGGCATGGCCCGGGCCCACGCCACCGTGACGACGACTCCGTACGCCAGCGGGTGACCGGGCCGGGTCCAGCGCGATCCCAGCACGCCCGGTTCCTCGCGAGCCGGGCGTTTCTTGTTTCATGAGCCGATTGACGATGGATGGTTCGGGGCCAAGATCCCGCTCCCCCACCCCACACCGCCGCACGCCAAAGACAGACGCACACAGAGGATGCCCATGCCCCGCATCACGCTTCCCGACGGATCGGTCAAGGAGTTCGAGTCGCCCGTGACGGGGCGCCAGGTGGCCGAGTCGATCGGCGCCCGGCTGGCCCAGGCGGCGGTCGGCTGCGTGGTCGACGGGGTGTTGTCCGACCTGTCCCGCACGCTCGACCTGGACTGCTCGGTGTCGATCGTCACCGAGAAGACCCGGGATGGGGAGCCGGACGCCAACGCCCTGATGCTGCTCCGCCACTCGACGGCCCACGTGATGGCCGAGGCGATCCAGCGGGTCGTGCCCGGGGCGCAGCTCGTCTACGGCCCGCCCCTGGACACGGGGTTCTACTACGACATCGCCTTCCCGGAGGACCGCCCGCTCAAGGAGGGCGACTTCGAGGCCATCGAGGCCGAGATGGCGAAGATCGTCAAGGAGGACCGGCCGTTCACGCGGTACGAGCTGGAGTACGGCGAGGGCATCGCCAAGCTCAACCGGGAGGGCAGCAAGTACAAGATCGACAACGCGCACCGGGCCCACGAGGCCGGCTCGCCGACACTGTCGTTCTACGCCACGGGCGAGCCCGGCAAGGACTGGGAGGACCTGTGCCGCGGGCCGCACCTGCCCAGCACGGGCCGGATCGGCGCGTTCAAGGTCATGTCGCTGGCGTCCTCGTACTGGCATGGCGACGAGAACTCCGACCGGCTGACCCGCGTGTACGGCACGGCGTTTTTCAGCAAGAAGGACCTCGACGCCCATCTGACGCGGATCGAGGAGGCCAAGAAGCGCGACCACCGCGTGCTCGGGCGCAAGCTGCACCTGTTCCACATCGACGACAGCGTCGGCCAGGGGCTGATCCTGTGGACGCAGCGCGGCTCGGTCGTGCGCAAGGAGCTGCAGCGGTTCATCGCCGCGGAGCTGGAGAAGCAGGGTTATTCCGAGGTCTTCACGCCGCACATCGGCAAGCTGGACCTGTACCGCACGAGCGGGCACTTCCCGTACTACGCCGAGAGCCAGTTCCCGCCGCTGGTGGACCGCGACCACATGCAGGCGCTGGCGGACGAGGGCTGCACCTGCGCCCAGCTGTCCAACAACCTGCGCGTGGGCGAGATCGCGGGCTTCATGCTCAAGCCCATGACCTGCCCGCACCACATCAAGATCTTCGACTCGCGCCAGTACTCCTACCGCGACCT
>CAYXFA010000039.1:0-34360 GCA_964464165.1 uncultured Phycisphaeraceae bacterium
CGACTGGCTTTCGCCAAACGGATTTGCAATCCGCCCCCTTGGTCCACTCGGGCACACGGCCGGCTCAGAGGCAACGGGACGATAAAGGCCATCACCCCCGGGATCAACAGACCCGTAGGATTTGGCGCACCAACCCCCCGACAGCCGAGATCATTCCGGATGCTTCACCCCACGCTCCGCGCCGCCCCGAACCGCCCGTTCCGCCGCCCGAGCGTGGCGGCGGCCGCGATCCTCGCCGCGTGCGCCGGGGCCGCCGCGCAGCCGGACAGCCAGCGCCCGGTGCTGCCCCGCGTGGACCGCGAGGCCGAGCCGGTCATGCCCACACGCGCCCGCACGCCCCAGCCCGTCCGGCCGGGGCTGACCGGCGGCGAGGAATGGGGCGAGGGCATCGCCCTGCGACCCACCGCCCTGCCCGAGGGCACCTTCCTCCTCGAGCGCCCCGGCCGGCTGATCGACGCTCCGCGCGGGCGCAAGGTCTTCGTGCCCACCGCCGAGGACGCCCGGGCGGGCGAAGGCCCCATGCTGGTCCTGCCCTCCGCCGCCCTCGAACGCCTGGAACTGGCCCTGACCGAGGCCGGGCCCGAACCCCTGGTCCGCGTCTCCGGCGAGATCTTCGTCTACCACGGGCGGTCCCACCTGCTGCTGACCTCCGCCCAGCCCGGCCACGCCGAGCCCGCCGCCCCCTCGGACGACCCGGCCGCCGAGCCCCCCGCCGATGCCGAGCCGGGGCCCGCCGACGAAACGCCCCCCGAGTCCGTGCTGGACGATCCCGACGTGCGGGCCCTCCTGGAGGAACTCGACGCCGCGGCGCCCGCCGCCCCCTCGCCGGGCGCCCCGCCCCCCGCGCCGGCGGCCCCCGACGCCGCGGGCCCGCCGGTCGCGGACGGCACGCCGATCGTCCGCCGACGCGGGCGCCTGGTGCGCACGGGCGAAGGCGCGTGGTCGTTCGTGTTCGACAACGACACCGACGACGCCCTCGCGGCCCGACCGATGGTCGTCCTGCCCTGCCTGCTGCTCGAACGCATGGAACGCCGGGCGTTGACCGACGGCGACGCCTACGAACTCGTCCTCTCCGGGCGCGTCCACACCCACCGCGGCGAGCCCTACCTGCTGCCCACGATGCTCCTCCGCGTCCCGGTCACGGGCGTGGTGCCGATGCAGTGAGCAGCGGGCCCGCTGATCCCGTCAATCCGTCGGTTCTGGAAGATCCGCGATGGCTTGCTCCAGTTTATGGAGGCGGCGCTCGATCGCGTCCCAGGCCGCGGTAATCTGTAGCCGCCGGGACAGCTCGCAATACATCTCCAACGCATCTTCTCCGGAGTACGCACGACCGTCGATCTCGACGTAGAGCCCGACGCCCTCGGCCTTGGCCATCGTGACGTCTTCATATCGAACTGGCGGCTCGACCGCACGCACATGGGTCAGCAACCGTCGCACAACCTCTGCACGGGCGGCAAACTCCGCGCGGTCTACACCTCCCGCGGAAGCGGGCGGCGTCGTCAATCCGTACACTGCGAGGGCCAGCTGGTCGGGCGAGAAGCCCCCAGCCGTGAGGATGCCCATCACCCGCGACCGCTCCGCGGCGTCATCCCGGGCTTCTTCTGTCAAATACCTGAGACTCGACGCCACAAAGTCCAACTCACGCTGCCGCTGCAGCGCCCGACCGCTCAACTGGGCATCGAACGGACCGGCGCCAGCCCGCATCCCCGTGACGGTGACGGCCGATACACAGAGAGTTAGGACAACCATCTGTACCACTGTTCGCTGCATCTCAGTCTCCGCACTGCCCGTTCACCATGTCGACGATGAACTGCGGCACGTCATTTCCCCCAGAGCCGAACGCCTTGCAGGTTGGACCCACACCATGCTTTTCCACGCACACACGCCCCTCGTCATCGACGGTCGCTGACATTGTCACGGCCGTAAACTTTGGTGGATTGGGGATGTACGCGCCCTTTGGCTTCCAATGCACGTTTATGGTCCACGAGAAAGTGCCCGGTCTGAAGGTGCCATCAGAATCCGGCCGTGCCACCTTACCGCTAAAATCCCTTAATTCCAGCTCGTTTTCTTCTGCTTTGACATTTGACCAATCTGCCAAAGGGCTATGGATCCTGCCATGCAGATGGTCGAAGGCGCCGGTTGCCTGCGCCGGCGTGCTTGTGCCTTCCCGAACTTGGATGCCGCTGAAATTAACGGTGTCAGGCAGCAGCTTCAGAGCTAGAACTTGAACCGCATTACCACACGGACTGGAAGCCACATTGTAGGAGTCCTCAAGAGTCAGCTCGAGCCCGCTAGGCGGGATGACCTCCAACCTTACTCGACGCACGCAATCCCCGCTCCTTGCCGAAACAGTATAACTTCCGACGTCTGGAGGTAGGAGAAGCCACACACCGCTAGCGGGCGCCGGCAGCAATCCCGCATCGGCGGGAGTGAAACTGGCATCCCACGTCAGTCCGGCCGACAAAGGATCCACATGAATCTCAGCAACTTCACTCGGCCCGAATTGGGACCGGTTCTGATCCGGCCATTCAGCTCGGGCCTTCACAATCAGCGTGAACCCCGCAAACTGAACTTCCTTCTCCTTCTCCACCGGCTCCACGTCCTGATCCTCGCACCCCGTGATCCCCGGCGCCGGCGCGGAGGTCAAGCGCAGCCGGTACTCGCTGCACGCCTCACCCGTCACCGAGACCGTGTTGGTGTTGCTTCCGCTGTCAATCTGGACCCAGTCGCCGGTGTCCGGGTCCTTCTTCTCAAGCACCCACGAACCCAAGCCAAAGCTGGAGTCTGAGAGCGGGCATTCATCGTCGCTGTCACCCCCGCAGGTTTCCTTGCATTTCTTCGTGCGGCCTTCCCGCCTGAACTCGCTCCAAGTGAAGACCGCGGTGTCGCCGGGCTTCGGCTGCTCTGGCGTCACGGTGATCTCACCGCCCGTGATGCGCCCGTTGTCGCCGCACTCGTAGCAGCCGGTCGGATCGGGGGCATCGCACGGGATGCACTGGTTGCAGTTCGTTCGCCCGTCCCGGCGCAGCAGCCACGGCAACATGCCCGGGCCGTTGTTTTCGGGCATATCGCGGAGGCAGTCGTCTTTCGGCCGCCTTCCCGGCCCCAGCGTGCCGCCGAAGGGCCCGCCCGGCGCGATCGACCCGAACCCCGCGTGGCCGCCGACCACCGCCAGCAGGCGGCTGCCGTCCCACAGGCCTTCATAAATGTCGGTTTCCTCGCCGTAGCTTTGCAAAAGCAGCGCCACGTCGTGCGTGTCCACCACATTGTCCTCGTTCAGATCGGCCAGCGGCATCACGCCGATCGCCTGCGGGTTGGTCCCCAACTGGGCGATCGACTCTTGCAGGTCCAGGGCGTCCACCTTGCCGTCAAGGTTCACGTCGCCGGCCAAGACCAGCGTTGGACGTACGCCCTTGGTGCCGACGAACTGCCCGTCCACCTTGCGGACGTTGATCACCGTCTCCGCCTCGTTCGGGCCGCCGGTCCCGCCGGCGGTCAAAGAGATGATCTGGAGCGTGGCCTCGTCCAGCCACAGGTCCGGGTGCATGGTGTCCACCTGGGCCGCGAAGCCGCGGATGGTGGGGTCGGCGTTGGCGATGGTCCGGTGGGCGTCGGCCGCGGACAGGGTGGAAGGCTGCGTCCTGCCCGCGAACACGTACAGCACGCCGGCCGCCCCGCTGCCCGCGGCGCCGGGCGCGCCGCGGTCGACCACCGCGATGTCCGCCAGCCCGTCGCCGGTGACGTCGCCCAAACCGAAGACGCTGTACCCGAACAACTCCGTCGCGGTCGGTTCGATGATCTCGGCCAGGATCGACCCGTCCGCGCCGGACAGGACGAAGACGATCCCGATCGCGTCGTCGCCCACGCCGTCCTCGTCCAGGTCGGCGATATCCCACCCGGAGGACGCGAGGTCCGGCGTGCCGTCGCCGTCCCAGTCGCCGATGCCGGTCATGTAGCGGCCCAGGCCGGTTTCGAGGTACGGGCCGTTGACGGCCAGAAGTGTGGAACTGTCGTCGCCGCTGAACACCCGCACGCGGCCCTGGAGCGTGCCGCTCCCCCACAGCGGTTCGCCGACGATCAGGCCGTCGAACCCGTCCCCGTCGAGGTCGCCCGCGGAGCCGATCGACCACCCGAAGAGCGTGTTCGTCTCGTCGCCGACGATGGTGTCAATGATCGCTTTGGACGCCCCGGACCACATCCTTGCCGCGCCGTCCACCGGGTCCGCGGCGTCGTACCCGGTGACCGACACCGGATAGTCGTTCGAGCCGTCTGCGTTGAAATCGTGGCTGACGGGCGGGGCGGCCACCGCCATCAACCCAGACCGGCAACAGCAAGCCCAATCGAACAAACAACTTGCGCCGGTCCGCGTCCGCGCCTGTGTTCCATCCCGTGCTCCCTCGCCCGGCGGATCATCGGCCGCCTAGCGCGGGGCAGGGTACAGGAAACCGCCGCCGGGTGCAAGCGTCTAGCCCGGGGAAGTCCCCCCTGGTTTCACGCCGTCGACACGGTGCCCTCGGCCGGCCGGTCCTCCAGCGCCATCGGGTGCGTCGGGCGGGTCTGCACGCCCGTGCCCTCCACCGGGTAGAACCGCGAGCCGTACATCGGGATCCGCCGGTTGGCGGTCGACCGGCCGAAGGCCTTGCCCACCAGCGGCTGGGCCAGCAGCACGGCGACGAACACCGCGACGTTGGCGAGCAGCAGCGCCACGGGCGAGGTCCAGCCGCGGTACACCATGACCGAGACCACCACCAGCAGCACCATCCCCATCGGGATCAGGCTCTGCCAACCGAGCTGCATGATCTGGTCGTACCGCATCCGCGGCAGCGTCCACCGGACCACCATCGCCAGGATCACCAGCAGGCACGCCTTGGTGAACAGCACGCCAAACTTGACCAGCACCGCCAGGAAGGTGGTCGTGTCCGGGTCGGTCAGGTGCGAGAGGCCGGGGATGAAGGGGACGTGGTAGCCGCCCAGGAAGAACAGGGCGAAGAACGCGCTGCCCGTGATCAGGTGGGCGTACTCGGCCAGGAAGAACAGGGCGAACCGCATCGACGAGTACTCGGTGTGGTACCCGCCGACCAGCTCCTGCTCGGCCTCGGCGTTGTCGAAGGGCGCCCGGTTGGCCTCGGCCAGGGCGCACACGTAGAACAGCATCGCCGCCAGCGGCATGGACACGATGCCCCAGGCCGAATCGACCTGCCAGCGCACCAGGCCCTCGGGCATGAAGGTGGCCGCGACCAGCAGGGTGGACAGCAGGGCCAGGCCCATCGGGATCTCGTAGGAGATCATCTGGGCCGTCGCCCGCAGGCCGCCCAGGAACGAGTACTTGTTGTTGCTCGCCCAGCCGCCCAGCGTGATGCCGTACACGCCCAGCGACGCGACCGCCAGCAGGTAGATCACGCCCACGTTCACGTTCGCCCCGGTGACGAACACCCGCTCGCCGCCGATCTCGCCGATCAGGGGCAGGTCGAACGTCGGCATGTCCCACACCCCGCCCCACGGCAGGATGACGAACCCGATGAACGCGGGGATGATGACGATCGCCGGCGCGAGGGTGAACAGGACGCGGTCCACGTTCGTCGGGCGGTAGTCCTCTTTCAGGAAGAACTTCAGGCCGTCCGCCAGCGCCTGGCCCAGGCCCAGGAAGCCGCGCAGGAACCCCAGGAAGGGCAGGCCGAAGTCGAAGCCGGTGCGGTTGGGGCCGATGCGGTCCTGGATGTACGCCGAGATCTTCCGCTCGCCGTAGATGCACATCGTCACCGTGCCCAGGATGATGTGGATCACCAGCGCCATCACCACGACGCTGACGATCAACTGGCTGCTCACGTGCTCGCGGATGAAGTCTGTCATGGCGGCGTGAGTCTATGAGCCGACCGGGGCGGAAACGAAGCCGCCGCGACGCGAACTCAGGCCCCCACCGCCGCCCCGACCGGGTCGCACCACGCCGCGCCCTCGGGCAGGGGCTCGACCCGCATGGCGGGCCCGGCGGGCTCGGGCTCGATCGTGGTGATGCTCACGGTGCGGGCGTCCCGCCGGCTCATCAGCACGCTCAGCTCCGGCGCGTCGTCCCAGCGGTGCCGGTGGAAGGCGTCCTGCGCCCCCGGCGTGGGGGCCGACGCCACCAGACGCTCGAACAGGGGCAGACGCCCCCGCACCCGCTCGTCCCCCAGCCCGGACGACGCCAGGCACAGGGGCGGCGCCAGCACCCCGGCCTGGGCCAGCCACAGCCCGTCCCAGATGGCCAGACGCACCGGGCCGCCCGGCTCGGCCGTCAGCAGGCGGAACGGGGCCGTGCCGGCAAGGTCCAGCCCCGCCAGCCCTTGCGACACCGCGACCGCGTCGTCCAGGTCGATCAGCGCCGGGATCAGCCCGCCGCGGGAGCGGGTCGGGGCCGGGCGGCCGTTGGGCGGGATGTTCCGGTTGAGCAGCGCCAGCACCAGCCCGTCATCCCGGACCGCCACCCAGGTTCCCCCCGCGTCCGGGTCGGTCGGCCACAGGGCCCGCCGGCCGGACCCGAGCGTCCGCCACGCCGGGGGCAAGGCCGGCGACCGGCTCCGCAGCTCGTCCCGGGAGTGGACCACCCGGACGCCCGCCGGGGTCTGGATCACGCTGACCGTACACACGGGAGAACGCTAGCTTCCCTCAGCTGAACAGGCAGGGTCGGCCGGCTGGTCATTCACCCAGCACATGCTTCAAAGACTCCCGGATGCGGTCGGCATGATTAAAAAGATCGTCGACATCCGCGAGCGGAATCCGCTCTTCCCTCTTGTCGGCCGAGAATACGCCGAGATACCGCTGGCTCCGATTGAACCACAGCCGGCATATGGGCTTACGATTGTTGTCGTCCAAGAGAATTCCGAAGTAAGATTGAACATCACGAGGATGAATCCGCCTGGGGTCGACCAAGTCGCGCAACATGGTTCGAATCGAGTAGAAACCGTGGAGCTCTTCCATCGTGGTCACGATTTCTGGCTCGGTTTGCTCGGACGAATTCTGCGGCGGCTGATTTGCCTCCGCAATCGTCATATTGGGCGATGAAGACACTGGGCCAGCTTCGGTTCGATGAGCCTGAATGGCCGATTGCAGCCTGCGATCAACCGCTTCTGCAAGAAAATCGGCAAAGGCCGAGCGCAGTATCACGCGGTACTTTTCAAGCACCGGCTGCGTAAATCGGCCTTCATGCAGCGATTCGGCGAAATGACGCACAAAGCTATCGCTCGGCGTAGCGAACTCGCGGGCGAGATGGGCTCGCATCGCGGCGCGAAGCTTGAGGTTCTCGGCATCGGCAAGGACTTCACCAAGATTGAAGCGCTTTTTGGAGAACTGCGCCACTCGCTCGGCATCCTCTTTTCTCAACCGCTCCAGCGAGCATGTGAAGAAGGGTGTGAGGTCCAGGCGATTGGGCTCTGCCAAATCCGAAAAGAACCGGTATTCAGCGCCGTCGGTTAGAACCGCAATCCTCGCATTGGTCACACTGAAGTAGCGGTACAACTGTGAACTATAAGAATCGAGCCTGGCGCCGAGAGGTTTTGATTCGATCAGGATGATCGGCTTGCCATCCTGAAAAATGGCGTAATCAACTTTCTCGCCTTTTTTAATGCCAACATCCGCGGTGAACTCCGGCACCACTTCTGCAGGATTAAAGATGTCGTATCCAAGCTCTCGCAAAAACGGCAGGATGAGAGCCGTCTTAGTGGCTTCCTCGGTCAGTATCTGATCTCGGACCTGCTCAAGCCGGTCCGCCAAAGCCGCAAGCTGCTCAAACATCGAGTCCCCCTGAGTAGACTGGATCCCGAGCATAACCGGAATGGGGGGAATACGCAACTCGCTCTATCGCACCGTCCGGAAACCCCGGTTCAGGTGCGACAAGACACACGCGACAAGTCGAGGCAGCTTTTACCCCGCGTTCTGATAGTTCAGGGTCGAGGGAGCGGTGCCGAACCCCTCCGGGGCCTCGATCCCGAACTCGCGCCCGATGGCCTTGATCATCGCGTGGTGGTGGATGGCGTGGTGGGTGGCGAAGAACAGCTCGCGGCCCAGGGTCGAGCGGAGGTCGGCGGTCTCGCCGGCCCCGGTCAGCATGACCCGGGCGGTCACGGGGGTGGTCATCGCCGCCTCGTCGAGCCCCTGCACGATCGAGCGGAGGTGGCCGATCTCGTCCAGAGCGGCCGCGAGGTCGGTCTCCACGTTCCCGCCGCGGGCGCGGCGGTCGTAATCGATCGGGTCGCAGGCCGGGGTGGTCAGGGCGGCGCGGAAGTGGTCCAGCGCGTGGCGGACGTGCTTGCCGATCGTCCCGCCTGCCATCGAGGCCGAGGGGGCGGCGTACACGTCACCGGGCAGGGCGGCCAGGAAATCGGCGCACTGGCCGAGGATCGCGTCGGCCGTGGCGGCCACCCTGCACGGACAAGCGGACGAAGGGCACATCTGGGGGCGTCTCCATGGGCCCGCGATCGCGCCGGGGCCCGAGAACAGTGTACCCCATCGCGAGGGAACGCGGTTTCGTAACCCATGGCCGGGACGGCTCAGAATGGGTCGTTCGCCCGGAAGGTCATGCTCTTCCCGGTCGCCGGGTGGTAGATCGTGAGCATGGAGGCGTGCAGCATCAGGCGGGGGGCCGGCAGGCCGCCGTACAGCTCGTCCCCAACGATCGGCGCCCCCAGGCCGGGCGCGTGCTCCGGGCCGGGCTCGCCGATCGTCGTGATCCGCGGGTGGGCGGCGTGCACGCGGAGCTGGTGGGTCCGTCCAGTGAACGGTTCCAGCTGCACCCGGGTCACCGGGACGCCCCCCCACGACTCCCTCGCCAGCACCTTGAACCGCGTCCGCGAGGGCTTGCCGTCGAAGTAGTCGACCAGCATGAGCGGGCGGACCTCCATGTCCTTGCGCATGGGGGCCGTGATCTCGCCCTCGTCGCGGCCCAGGTGGCCCTCGACCAGCGCCACGTAGCGCTTGCGCGTCTTGCGGAACTCGAACTGCTTGGACAGGCTGCGGTGCGTGCGGGCGTCGCGGGCGAGGATCATCACGCCCGAGGTCGACAGGTCGAGCCGGTGGCAGGTCATCGGGCCGGTGGCGTCGGGGAACATCGCCGCGACCCGGGAGCGCACGCAGTCCTGCTTGCCGTCGGCGATGCCCGGCACGGCGAGCAGGCCCGCCGGCTTGTCGACCACCACGAAGGCCGGGTCCTCGTGGATCACCACCGGGTCGCCCGGCGGGGGGTAGTAGTCGAAGGTCGGCACGACGCCCGACCCCACCCGGCGCACCGGGTGCGGGCCGTTGTCGCGCGGCATGGGGCTTCCCCGGTTGGCGCTAGGATCGGGCACGCAAAGACTGTATGAGCCCGGCCGGGCCGCCCCGCGCACCCCGGCCGACGCCGAAGAGGAGCCCCCGCGTTGCTCACCGCCCTGCTGCTCGCCCTCCAGACCGCCCCGGCGGACCCCCGGGTCAACCCCGAGTGGGACGCCGACTGGCCCCGCGCGGAGGCGTGGTGCCTCGCCGAGCACGTCCAGCTCACCAGCGCGGACGACTTCCTGAAGGCCGGCGAGTCCTACTTCTCCCCGGACGGCCGGATGGTCATCTTCCAGGGCGCCCCGCGCCCCGGCCCGGGCGAGAACGCCGACCAGCACTACGGCATGTACGTCGCCCCGGTGATCCGCGACGAGCAAGGCGCCATCGTCGGGCTCGGGAAGCACACCCTGCTCTCGGAGCCGGGCAGCGCGAACACCTGCGGCTGGTTCCACCCGACCGACTTCGTGCCCGGCGAGTCCTACACCGTCCTCTTCGGCACCACGACCACGCCCCCGGACGAGGAGGCCGCCTCGGGATACCAGCGCGGCACCTCGCGGTACACGTGGCAGTTCCCCAACGAGATGGAGATCGTGGTCAAGAGGATCAGCGCCGCCGCCCTTTGGCTGGGCGAGGCCGACGGATCGGGCCGCATCTCGCGCGGGACCATGCAGACCGTCGCCACGCCACTCTGGACCCGCGACGGCTACGACGCCGAGGCCTCCTGGTCGCCCGACGGCCGCCACATCATCTATACACGCCTCCTGCCCGGCTCCGCCGACGGCGACCTCTGGATCTACGACACCGCCACCAAGACCCACACCGAGCTGGTCGCCGAGGAGGGCTACGACGGCGGGCCCTTCTTCTCGCCCGACGGCCGGCGGATCTGCTACCGCTCCGACCGACGCGGCGACAACCTGCTCCAGGTCTTCGTCGCCGATCTGGCCTTCGACGCCGAGGGCCGGGTGACCGGCATCGAGCGCGAGACCGCCATCACCGACAACGACCACGTCAACTGGGCCCCCTTCTTCACGCCCGACGGCTCCGTGCTGTTCTACGCCACGAGCGAGGTCTCGCACGCCAACTACGAGGTCTTCGCCACCACCGCCACGGGCGACCGCGCCCCGGACGAACGCCCCCGCGTGCGCATCACCGAGGCCCGCGGCTTCGACGGCCTGCCGACCTTCACCCCCGACGGATCGTGGATGATGTGGACCGCCCAGCGTGGCCCCACGCTCGGGGGCGAGGCTCGCCCCAGCAGCCAGCTCTGGGCGGCGCGGATCGACCTGGACGCCGTGCGCGACCGGCTCGCTGAGCGCCAGCGCGAGATCGACGAACGCGCGCTCGAGGACGGCTTCGAGGCCTTCACCCCCGGCGGATGACGGCATGATCGAACCGGACGATTTCGGCCTTCCCGGGGTGCGCACCTTCGCGCACGTGGGGGACCCCGCGCCCGGACCCGACCACTCCGTGTTTTGGAACCGCTGGTACGCCGCCGTCACCAGCGAGCAGCCCGCCATCCGCCGGCGCGTCACGGAAGACCCCTCCGATCCGACCGCCACCCACGAGTTCGACTCCGCCGGCGGCGTGCGCGTCGGGGGGCGACTGGTCCTCCCGCCGGGGGGCGCGCCCGTGCGGGCCGGGCTGGTGGTCGTCCACGGGACCTCGCCCAGGCAATGCGCCGTGGAGGACGCCCGGTGGGCCCGCGTCGCCGCCCGCGGCGTGATGGTCTTCGCCATCCGCCTCCGCGGCTTCCCTGGGTCCCAGCGCGAGACCGGCGACCTCCGCACGCCGGACGCCCTCGGGGCGGGCTGGATCGGGCGCGGCTTCGACGCCGCGTCCCCCGACGAGTGGGTCGTGCCCCACGCCGTCGCCGACGTGTTCCAGGCCTGCCGCGTCCTGCGCAACTGGATGCTCCGGCGCTGCGGCGAGGGCGTGGACGCCGAGCCGGCACCCACCGACCACCCCGCCGTGTTCCTCTACGGCGAATCGCTCGGCGGCGGGCTGGCCGTGATGGCCGCCGCACAGCTCGCCGGGCGCCTGCCCCGCGCCCATTTCATCGACCGGCTCGCCCTCGGCCTGCCGAGCCTGGGCGACTGGCGGTGGCGCCTCAACCACCGCGGCGCGGGAACGGGGGCGGACGTCGAGAAGATCCTCACCCACCACGCCGCCCGGCGGGACGAGCTGATCGACCGCCTGCGCCTCTGCGACGCCGTCGTCCACGCCGCGAAAGTCCGGCGGCCCTCGCTCGTCAAGCTCGCGGCGCGCGACGACGTGGTGCCCGCCCCGTCCGCCGCGGCGGTCTTCAACGCCATCGACGCGGACCCCGCCCGCAAGTGGCGATTCATCGTCCCCTACGGGCACATCGACGGCGGCGTCACCAACGCCCGGCGCCACGCCCTGTTCGAGCGCTGCCTGGCGGACTATTTCGACCCGGAGCGCCGCCCGATCGACCTGATGGAGGCCTGGGAGCCCGTGCTGCACACCGGCGACCGGGCCCCGGACGGCGAGTCGCCGGCCCCCGACGCCCCGGGCCCCGCGCCCGCGCTGTTCGAGGCGCCGCTGGAGACCGACGAGGCCGCCCTCGTGCGCGCCTACGGCGCGGTGGGACGCACGCTGGACGCCCTGCCCTACACCGACGACTTCGAGCGCCTGTGCGAGATGGCCGGTGTGGACGACCGGCGCAGCGCCCTGCACACCCTCCAGCGCCTGCGCAAGGCCGGCCGCCTGCCACGCCTCGGCCGGGCGCCCGACCACCCGCCCCGCATCGACGCCGAGCACGAGCGCCTGCTCGCGGACCTCGTCGTCGAGCACGTCGGCACGCTCGGCCAGCGGGACCGCCTGCCCTACACCGAGGGCTTCGACCGCCTCGCCGAACGATTCAACGCCCGCACCGGCTCATCGCTGAGCCCGCACGACCTCTGGCGCCTGATCGCGCGCCTGGCCAAGTGAACGGAGCGACGACATGACCACCCGCACCAACAAGGCCGTCGAGACGCTCATGGACGGCCTGATCGACTACGCCGGCCTGTTCCCGCCCAGCAAGCTGCCCATGGACCGGGCCGTCGAGACCTTCGCCCGCGCCGGACGATCCGAGCACGCCGCCTTCCTCAACCGCTTCATCTGCCCGGTCACGCGCCTGATGGACCTGACCGAGCACGGCGCGGTGCTCATGCCCGGCACCTTCGCCACCAGCGGTTACCGCGAGATGGCCGACGACCTGCCCGCCTGGGCGGTCTCCGCGATCATCGACGCCGACCTGGAGGAGTGCCTGGGCGTCATCCACGAGTTCAACGAGCACCACCGCCACGAGGAGCACGGCCTGGCCCGCGTCGACGCCGTCGAGATGCGCATCGCCTCGCCCGGCGAGATCGACGAGGCCCTCGACCTGCTCCCCGAGGACCTCTCGCCCAGTTTCGAGCTGCCCAAGCCCGCCGTCGTCGGGGGCGACCCCCGCGGCTTCATCGCCGCCCTGGCGGGCAACGACGCGCTGGCCAAGGTCCGCTGCGGCGGCGTCACGCCCGACCTGTTCCCCGCCCCCGCCGACCTGGCCCGCTTCCTCATCGCCTGCCACCAGGCCGACGTGCCCTTCAAGGCCACCGCCGGCCTGCACCACCCCGTCCGGGCCGAGCAGAACCTGACCTACGACCCCCAGCCGCCCCGCGCCGTGATGCACGGCTTCCTCAACCTGTTCATCGCCGCCGCCCTCGTTCGCGTCGCCGGCATCGATGAACCCACGACCACCCGCGTCCTGTCCGAGACCGACCCCGGCGCCTTCGTCCTGACCGACACCGACGCCGGCTGGCGCGACCTGACGATCAACCTGCTCGAACTGGCCCGCGTGCGCGAGTCCTTCGCGACCGGCTACGGCAGCTGCTCGTTCGACGAGCCGGTGGACGACCTGAAGGCGCTGGGGCTGCTCTGACGGGCCCCGACGGGCCTTACACCGCCGGCGCCGCGTTCTCCGGCCCCACGATCAGGGCCAGGATCACGTTCAGCGCGTTGAAGCACAGGTGCATCGTGATGGGCACGCCCACACGCTTGGTGCGCTCGTAGCCCACGCCGCAGGCGATGCCCACCGCGAAGATCGGCAGCAGGGCGTGCCACGGCACGGGCTGCTCGCCCAGGCGGTGCATCATGGCGAAGAGGATCGAGGTGATCAGGATGGAGATCCACGGGCTCCGGGTGATGCGCAGGATCGCGCCCTGGAGGAACACCCGGTAGATGACCTCCTCGACGAACGGCGCCCCGATCACCCCGCCGCCGATGACCCAGGCCCACACCCACGCGTCGTTCGGGCTGTCGACGAGCGTGCGGAGCATGTCGTGGGCGATGGCGGGCGGGGCCGCCCCCTCGCTGAGCTGCGTGTGCAGGGCCACGCCGGTCATGGCGGCCAGCTCGATGAACGGGTAGGCCAGCATGAAGCAGCCCAGGCCCACCGGGGCGTCCAGCCAGCTCAGCTTCAGGCCGGCCTCGGGCGCGCTCCGCCGGAGGATCAGCAGCATCCCCAGCCCGGCCACGACGCCGAACAGGAAGCCGCAGAGCGAGACCACCACGCTCTGCTGGAACTCGGTCAGGCTCCCCTCGCGCAGCCAGGCGCTCTCCGACACCACGCCCGCGGCCGAGACCCAGGCGAGGTAGACCACCACCCCGGCGAAGACCCACAGGGCGGCCGGCAGGCCGGTGACGTCCCGCAGGCCCGCCTTGGCGAAACCGCCCGGGGACAACAGCCCGCCCGCGAAGAGCAGGGCGACGACCAGGGCGTTGGAGATCAGCAGGATCCACAGCTTGTGCTGCTGCATCTGGCCGACCACGTCCTCGACCTTCATCGAGGTCACGCCGGCCGTGTCGATCGTCTGGGCCGCCGCCGTCCCCGCGACGGTCGCGATCCCGAGGGCAACAATCAGCCCGATGCCCCAGCGACCCGAAGACCAGCCGCACGACGACCATCCCCCGGGCCGCGACCCGCACGGGCCACGGCCCGACGGCATGCCGGCCACGCTCCGGGAGATCGTCGAGCACAAGCGGTTGGAGGTGGAGAGACGCAAGGCGGAGATCTCCATGCGGGAGCTCGAGTCCCTGGTCGCCCAGGCCGAGCCCCCGCGCAACTTCTTCAGGGCCGTCACCCGGCATCCCCCGGGCATGCACACCTCGGTCATCGCCGAGATCAAGCGCCGAAGCCCCAGCGCCGGGCTGATCCGCCCCGAGTACGAGGGAGACGCCTTCCGCCCGGAAGACATCGCCCGACAGTATCTTGACGCCGGCGCATCGGCGATTTCCTGCCTGACGGACGAAAAGTTCTTCGGCGGGCGCCTCTCGTTCATCGAACGGGTCAAGGACGCCGTGCCCCTGCCCGTCCTGCGCAAGGACTTCATCATCGACCCCTGGCAGCTCTGGGAGTCCCGAGCCCACGGGGCCGACGCCGTCCTGCTCATCGCCGAGTGCCTCAACGAATCCCAGCTCGTCGACATGCTCATCCTCGCCCAGCAGCTCCAGCTGACCACCCTGCTGGAGGTGCACGCGATGGACAACCTCCTCCGCGTCCGCCCGCACGTGGGATTCCCCCACCCCGGCTACGCCCTGCTGGGCATCAACAACCGCGACCTGGACGACATGACCACCGACCTGGGCCACACCCTGCGCCTGGTCGACATGGTCGAGGACCGGTCCATCCTCGTCTCGGAATCGGGGATCCGCTCGCCGGACGACCTGGCCCGGCTCCGCACCCACGGCGTGCGCATCGTGCTGGTGGGGGAACACCTCATGCGCCACGAACACCCCGGCGAGGCCCTCAAGGCCCTGCTGGAGCCCACCCTCGGCCCCCTCGACTGATCCCTATCCTTACTATACCCAAACACGAGGGCCCGCCCGCAACATCCGGCCCGCCCGGGCGTTCCTGAGAGCGGACCCCACCCCCGGAGGAGATCCGATGCCGTTGCACCGAACCCTGGCCCTGTCGGCCCTCGCCGTCGTCTGCCTCGTCGCCCCCGCCCGGGCCCAGGACGAGGACCCGCACGCGGTCCTCCGGGCGTCCACCGAGGCGATCGCAAAACTGCCCGGCTTCTCCGCCCAGTTCCGCCTGACCGGCGACGGCTCGGAGCTGCTCAAGTCCACCATGCCCGCCCTGTCCGGGCGCCTGGTCTTCGGGCGCACCGATACGGGCCCCGTGCTGCACGGCCTGGGCGAGTCCCGGGACCCCTCCACCGCACCCGCCGCGCCCTTCGACGTGGCCCGCACCCGGGACACCATCTCGTGGACGGACGACGCCAAGCGCACCGTCTTCGTCCGCCGGGCCAACCCCGAGCCCCGCGACATGCCCGGACCCGCCCGGCTCCTGCACCTGAGCAACCTGCTCCAGCACGATCCGTACGCCGCGTCGCTCGGACGCGCCGAGTCCGTCGCCCACGAAGCGGTGCGCGAGGCCGCGGGCGAGGCCTGCGACGTGATCCTCATCAGCTTCCCGAAGGCCGCCCCCGGGCGTTCGGGGCCCGGGTTCACGGCGGAGCGGTGGTTCATCGCCCGTTCCGACAAGCTGCCCCGGCGCTACGAGCAGATCACCGACGCGGGGCTGGTCAAGTACTCTCTGGTGACGGAGATCAGCAACGTCTCGATCGGCGAGCAGACCGAGGCGGACCTGAGCGTGCGCCGGCCCGCCGATTACAAGGTGGACGACCAGACCGCCCCGGCGGTGGCAGAGCAGGTCGCCCCGGCCGCCGAAGCCCCGGCCCAGCCGGCCGGCCCGCGCCGCGTCAGCCGCGAGGCCACCCCCGCCCCGGCCCGCGAGCCCGCCGCCCCCGGCCAGGCCGGCCCGCGTGTCGCCCCGGATTTCTCCTTTACGCCCGACGGGGGCTCCGCCGTGACCAACGCCACCCAGCGGGGCCGCGTGACGGTGCTGTACTTCTGGGGCACCTGGTGCATCCCGTGCCGTGCCGTCTCGCCCAAGATCTCCGAGCTGGCCCAGGCCTTCGCCGACCGCCCGGTCGACGTGTTCGCCCCGGCCGTGCGTGAGCGGAGCGTCGACGCGCCCCGGTCGTACCTGGCCGACAACGGCTACGCCCACCGGCTCGTGCCGGACGCCGAGGAACTCGCCAAGCTCTTCCGCGTGCGCGTGTACCCGACCGTCGTCGTCATCGCGCCGGACGGCACGATCGCCTTCGAGGGCCACCCGGGTTCGGACCGCACGCCCGAGGCGCTCGGCGAGGAGGTCCGTGCGGCGGTCGAGCGCGTGCTGCCCGGGGCCTGATCAGGCGACGCGTTCGATCTCGCCCCAGCGGTCCAGCTCCGCCGCGTTCTGCACGTAGCGGGAGATCTGCAGCCAGTCGATCTCTTCCGGCTCGTGGAAGATCAGGTGCCGGCAGCGCTTCCCGCCCGGGACGAGGATGCCGTCCGGGTCGGGCAGGTCCACGCCCAGCTCGAAGCGCAGGCGCACGCAGTCCGGCCGGGGCGCGATCGCCATGAAGTGATGCTCGATCCGGTAGCCGATCGTCGACCAGCCCTCCTGGACCGTCTCCTCGGCGTCCGGGGCGGCGGTGCCCACGACGGCCCGCAGGGCCCGGGCCATGCGCGCGACCTTCTCGTCGTACTCGGACAGGAATGCCTCGACTTCCATGGTCATGGCATGTCGTCCGGGTCCGAGTCGCGGATGAGGGCGACCACCGCGGTGTGGCCGTGGTGGAACACCTGGTCGCCGATCGGGCCGATTTCGCCGGCCGCGAAGAACCCCGTCAGCGGGATACCGGACCCTGGGTCGACCTCCCGGCCCGACTTGGCGGCCCGGGGGCCGTCGGGGGCGGGGTCGAAGGCGTGGCAGACCGCGGCGGCGTCGTGCCCGCCCGGGCCGAACAGACGCTCGCCCCGGCTGTTGCACGAGAAGACCAACGCCCCCGCGGGCCGGCCGTACAAGCGCTGGCCGTCCATGAGCAACGCCAGGTCCTCGCGCGCCGTGCGTGCGTCGTGCAGGTGCAAGCGCACGGTCTGGCCGGCGCGCACCAGGTCCGCGATGGCCACCGCGCCGGACTGCTCGTCCGCGCCGAGCACCACGCGGACCAGGTAATCCCCGCGCCCGAGGTGCTTCTTGGTGTCGTCGATCACGCGCCCGATGAGCAGCGAACCGCCGAGCAGCTGGCGGTCCGCCTCGGACAGCGTCGCGACCGCCTCGCGCACGGCCTCGACCGCGGGGCGTCCGCCCAGCTCCAGGATCAGGTTGCCGCGGGCCTTGGTGATGACCATGCGCGGGCCGAACGGGCGGCAGCCCTGCGAGACGACCGCGTCGATGCGCACCGGGCCCGACAGCGACACGCCCATCGCGCCGGTCGCGCGCACCTCGCCGTCGCACACCAGGGTGTTCGCGCCCGGCTGGGCCCCGGCCGAGGCCAGCCCGCCGAGGACGGTGCCGATCGGCGACGACCGGCCGCCGGGCCCGGCGCGCTGCGTGCGCGACGCGGACAGGTCCGGGATCAGGTTCACCAGCGGCACGGAGAACGGGTCCGCGAAGAAGAACGCCGCACGCAGGTCGTCGCCCGCGCCGATCTGCTCGCCCAACGCCGCGGCGCGCGACTCGGGCGGGTCGCTGGACGGGGGCGGGTCGATCCAGAAGGGGCGGATGCGCACGCCGGGCAGGGTCAGGGCCATCGCGGCCAAGGCGGGGGCACGCTCCCGCTCGGTCGGCCCGGCCAGCACGCCCTCGGCGGTCAGGCCGACGACGTGGCGGGCCCCCGTGCGGTGCCGGACTGTGTCCTGCACGGTGCCCATCCGCCCGTGGTGCTCGGGGCTGGCGAAGACGAACAGCAGGTCCGGCGCCGGGCCCTCGGCGAAGCGATCGGCCAGTTCGAGGGCCGCGTCGTGCGTGTCCTGGCGCACCGACATCGCCGACCGGCAGGCGACGCCCCCGGCCTTGCCCGACGGATCGGCGGACGGGGCCGTCATTCCGGCATCACGTCGATCTGGTCGGGCCGGATGACCACCAGCCGGAGCTGCGGATCGAAGCGCGGCTCGCCCACCACGCCGACCACGCGGCCGAGCTTGGCCTCGACCTCGGGCGTGGGGGTCACGTAACCCAGCGTGCGCGTGGCCCCGTCGACCGGGCTGACGGACTGCACGCGGTACATCCGGGGCAGACGCTCGCCGTTGTACACGGTGCTGACGACCAGGCGGCCGACCAGCTCGAACGCGCGGCCCTGGCGCCACTCGGCCACCTGCTGCTCCAGCGCGCGGGAACGCTCGGTGGCGGTGTTGAGGGCCGCCTCGATCGCCCGGCGCTGGTCGCGCGTCTCGATCCGCAGCCGCAGCCACTCGATGCGCATGTCGAGCTGCGCCGCCAGGCGCTCGTCCTCCCCGGCCTCGGCCCGGGTGCGCCGGTACTCGGCGAGCAGCTCCTCGAGCGCCTCGTCGAGCTGCGCGGGCGGCAGCTTGCGGGCCGCGGCGAAGGAGGCCTCCAGGTCGTCCAGCTTGGACGCCGCGATGGGGGCGGGCGCGGTGCGCGGCGCGGCCGAACCCGCGGGGTCCAGGTCGGCGGGGATCGTGCCGCTGGGGTCGGCGGGCCTGGTCTCGGGGGCGGGCTCGGCGGGCGTCTGGCGCGGGGCCTCCGCCGGGGGCTGACGCTCGGAGGGCGTCGAGTCGGCGGGCGGGACCGGGCCGGATTCCGCGGGGGCGGGCGCCGGGGCCGTGGCTGGCGCAGCCGGGGTCGGGTGCTGGGCCAGGTGCTTCTCGATCTCTTCGGGGGTCGCGTCGCGGAGGGCGTCGGCCGGGACGAAGGCGCGCGGGTGGCCGTCGACGGCCGGGGGGCGCGGGGCGTCCACGCGGTAGCCGACCACCTGGCCGCGGTCGTTCTTGAGCGTCTCGCGAACCGTCAGGCGGGTGCCGGCGGGCAGGTCGGTGTCGTACAGGCCCTTCCAGCTGCCCGACAGGCCCATCAGCACGGACGGGGCCCGCAGCGACGAAGCGCGGACGAGCTCCACCACGCCCGAGCCGACCTCGCGCACCTCGTCGGCGGGGACCAGCGCGGCCAGGTCGTGCGGGTAGCGGACACGGGCCTGCGACCCGATCACGCCGTCCACCTGCAGCATCCGGCCGGTGTTGTATTCGGCGACGGCGTAGAACACGGACTCGGGCCCGCAGCGCAGCGCGACGCCGTCACGGGTGATCACCCGCCAGGCCGGCTCGATCTGCTGCACTTCCTGGGCCGCGGCGACCGCGGACACGGCGGCGGTGAGACCAACGATGGTAATCTGGCGAAGCACGGGGGCCTCCTCTCCCTCGCGGACGGTCGAATCGTTCGGCGCGTCAAGTCTATTCGCGCCGCCCTGCTGCGAACGCCACACCCCGGGGGGCGACGCCGACCGGCGGGACGGGCGCGAGGGGATGGGCGTGAAATGGTGAATAAACATGTTGCAACCGGTTTGACGGGTCGCGCGCGTCTTACCTAGTTTTCAGGCCATGAATCCGAGCATCTCCGTCCGTCGGCGCGGGGCCCCGGCCTGGTCGCTGCCACTGTCCGTGTCGTGGGTTCTTGCGGCGGCGGGCTGCGCCAACTCGGCCCTGTCCGAGCGGACCGAGGGCGAGATCCGCCGGTCGATGCTCCACGCCCTCCAGCGGGAGATCGTCCAGGCCGAGCAGACGCCCGAGCCCGTCCTGCTGGACGAGCCGGCCCCGGACACGGCCAAGCTGGAGATCCGGGCCGAGCACCTGGCCCTGATCGAGGAGGAGTTCTCGACCCGGGCGGAGGTCGAGCGGATCCGCGGGGCCGCCGGGGAGGGGGAAGACCCCGCCGCCCTGCTCGCGGGCGACAACCTCATGGGCCTGCCCACGCGGACGGTCGGGGTGTCGCTGGAGCGGTCGATCCAGACGGCCGTGGCGAACAACCTGGACGCCGAGTTCGCCCGGTACGGCCCGGCCATCAACCAGGCCCGGATCGTCGAGGCGGAGGCCGTGTTCGACTGGCTGCTCTTCGGCTCGGCGGTGTACCAGGACTCGTCGGTCCCCCAGGCGGGGTCGGGCTTCGGCGGGGGCGTGGCCGGGGTGGTGCGGGACGAATCGACCCGCTGGGACGTGACGGCGGGCCTGCGCCGCACACTGACCACGGGCGGCTCGCTGGGCCTGACCCACTCGATCGGCGCGACGGACGTCGAGAGCTCCTTCTTCGGGACCACGCCCGAGCCGAACCCGGCGCGGTACGCCAACTTCGAGGTCGAGCTGAACCAGCCGCTGCTCCGGGGCTTCGGGGAGACGGTGAACCTGGCCGAGATCCGCCTGGCGCGGAACGCCGAGCGGGCCGCGGTCGCCGAGCTGCGGGCCGAGCTGATCCGCACCGTGACCGAGACCGAGCGGGCGTACTGGACGCTGGTGCAGCGGTACCAGGAGCTGGTCATCCGGACCCGCCTGCTGGAGCGGGGCATGGCCGTGCGTGACGACATCCTGGCCCGGCGGGTGCAGGACGCCCGCCAGGCGCAGGTCGCCGACGCGGTGGCCCGCGTGGAGCGTCGCAGGGCCGACGTGCTGCGGGCCCGCCAGGCCCTGCGCCGGGCGAGCGACAACCTGAAGCGTCTGGTCAACGACCCGGCCCTGCCCGTGGGCTCCGAGACGCTGCTGGTGCCGCTGGACATGCCGGGCACCACAGAGATCTCCGTGTCGCTGCTCGACGCCATCACGACGGCGGTGGCCGAGCGTCCGGAGCTGGACCGGGCGTTGCTGGCGATCGACGACGCCCAGATCCGCGAGCGCGTGGCCCGCAACCTGCGCCAGCCCCGGCTGGACCTGCAGGCCAAGGCCCGCCTGCTGGGCCTGGACGACTCGATCGGCGACGCGTACGAGGAGTCCGTCGCCACGCGGTTCGTGGACGACTGGCTGGTCGGGGTGCTCTTCGAGCAGCCGCTGGGCAACCGGGCGGGCGAGGCGGCCTTCCGGCGGGCGCGGCTGGAGCGGATGCGCTCCGTCGTGGCCTACCGCCGCGCGGTGCAGAGCGTGGTGCTGGACGTGAAGAACGCCCTGGACGCGGTCATCACCAACCACCAGCTCATCGAGCAGAGCACGCTGTCCCGGATCGCCCAGGGCGAGGCCCTGCGGACGCTGGGCGTGGAAAAAGAGCTGACCAACCTCGGCTACACGGTCGAGCGGCTGAACATCGAGCTGACGCAGCAGGAGACCCTCGCCGCGGCGCAGATCGAGGAGGTCGCGGCGGTGATCAACTACAACATCGCCCTGGCCGACCTGTTCGCCTCCACGGGCACGGCGCTGGAGCGGTCCCGCATCGACCTGATCGTGCCCGACGCGAACCAGCTCGAGCCGGGCGAGTCCCCCATGGACTACGTGGTCGATCCCGACGCCGGGGCGGAATAATCTCCCTCCGGCCCCGCGCGGGCCCATGGGGAGCGTCATGCACGAACTTCTCGTCCGACTCGGGCTCGACCGCCACCCGCGCGTCATCGCGAACCCCACGGGGCGCGAGACGCCGGAGGCCGACGGCGTGGTGGTCTCGTTCAACCCGGCGACGGGCCAACCCCTGGCCGGCGTGCGCCTGGACACCCGGGCCGACCTGGAGCGGGTGACCGAGCGGGCCGTCGAGGCGTTCGAACGCTGGCGCCTCGTGCCCGCGCCCAAGCGGGGCGAGGTGGTCCGACGCATCGGGGAGGCCTTCCGCGCGGTGCGCGACGACCTGGGGGCCCTGCTGTCCCTGGAGATGGGCAAGATCCGGGCCGAGGGCGTCGGCGAGGTGCAGGAGACGATCGACATCGCCGACTTCGCGGTCGGGCAGTCACGCATGCTGTACGGCAAGACCATGCCGTCCGAGCGGCCGCTGCACGCGATGAAGGAGCAGTGGCTGCCCCTGGGCCCGGTGGGGGTGATCACCGCGTTCAACTTCCCCAACGCGGTGTGGGGCTGGAACGCGATGCTGGCGGCGGTCTGCGGCGACGTGTGCGTGTGGAAGCCCTCCCTGCTCACGCCGCTGGTGACGCTGGCGACCAACGAGGTGGCCCAACGCGTGGCGAGCGAGATGGGGCACGAGGACGTGTTCCAGGTCGTGATCGGCACGGACGCGGAGGTCGGGGAGCCGATGGTGGCCGACCGGCGGTACCCCCTGATCAGCGCCACCGGCTCGTGCCGCATGGGCCGGCGGGTGGGCGCGATCGTTGCGGAGCGCCTGGGCCGGTCGCTGCTCGAACTGGGCGGCAACAACGCGGTGATCGTCGAGCCGGACGCGGACCTGGACCTGGCGCTCAAGTCCACCGTGTTCGGCGCGGTGGGCACCTGCGGGCAGCGCTGCACGACGACGCGCCGGCTGCTCCTCCACGAGAGCATCGCCGACGCGTTCGTGGATCGCCTGGCGCGGGCGTACGGGTCCATCCGCATCGGGGATCCCCTGGCCGAGGGCACCCTTGTGGGGCCGCTGATCACGTCGGGCGCTGTGGAGGCGTTCGAGAAGGCCGTCGGCGCGGCGCTGGAGCAGGGGGCCACCCTGGTCACCGGGGGGAACCGCGTGGATCCGGCCTCGCTGGCCGAAAACCTCCGCGCCGGGCACTTCGTGCGGCCTACCGTACTGCGGGCGCCGGCGGACAACCGGCTGCCGATCGCGATGGAGGAGACGTTCGCCCCCATCCTCTACGTCTTCACCTACCGGACGCTGGACGAGGCGATCGCCATGCAGAACAGCGTGGATCAGGGTCTCAGTTCCGCGATCTTCACGGGGTCGTCCCGCTCGGCCGAGCGGTTCCTCGACCCGTCCGGGGCCGGCAGCGACTGCGGGCTGGCCTACGTGAACCTTGGGACGAGCGGCGCCGAGATCGGCGGCGCGTTCGGCGGCGAGAAGGACACGGGAGGCGGGCGTGAGTCGGGCTCGGATTCCTGGAAGGCGTACATGCGACGCCAGACCTGCACGATCAACTTCGGAGAGACGTTTGCTCTGGCACAGGGGATCCGCTTTGAGTGACCGGTCCGCAACCTCGCCCGTTCCGTCGGCGGATGACCTGGCGGTGATGGCCGTCGAGCCGATCACCGACGGCATGCTCGTCGGCCTGGGCGCCGGACGCACCGCCGCCCGCGGCATCCGGGCGCTGGCCGATCGCGTGCGCCAAGAGGGCCTGTCGGTCCGCTGCGTGGCCGCTTCGGAGCGCTCGCACGCCGAGGCCCTGGCGCTGGGCCTGGAGGTCGTGGACTTCGGCGTGATCGAGTCGGTGGATTATCTCATCGACGGCGCGGACGAGGTCGACCGCGCCCTGCGCCTCATGAAGGGCTCCCGCGGGGCGATGACGCGCGAGCGCATCCTCGCCTGGGCGTCGCGCCGCACGGTCTTCATGGTCACCAGCGACAAGGTCGCCGAGACCCAGATCGGGGCCCGCTGCCCCCTGCCCATCGCCGTGATGGCCTACGGCCTGGCCTCCACACGCAACGCGCTGCGCCACATCGGGCTCAACGGCGTGCTGCGCCGGGACATGGACGGCAAGATGTTCCTCACCGACAACGGCAACCTCATCCTGGACGCGACCCTGTCCGGCGACGAGGACCTGACCGAGCTGTACGACGAACTCAACTCCATCCCGGGCGTGGTCGACCACGGGCTGTTCCTCGACGAGGCCGACGAGGTCCTCATCGAGCACGCCGACACGGTCGAGCGCCTCGTGCGCTGAGGCGATGGACACGCCACGCGTTTTCACCGGGCCGGAGGCCATCGCCGCGGGTGTCAGGGAGCTGGCGGCGGGCGGGCTGGTCGCCTTCCCCACCGAGACCGTGTACGGGCTGGGCGCCGACGCCTTCAACCCCGACGCCGTGGCGCGGGTGTTCGAACTCAAGGGCCGTCCGCCGGGCAACCCCCTGATCGTTCACGTGTCCGGCACCGAGATGGCCCGGCGCGTGGTCGCGTCCTGGACGGAGGACGCCGACCGGCTGGCGCGCGCGTTCTGGCCCGGGCCGCTGACGATCGTCCTGCCGAAGGCCGCGGGCGTGCCGGACGCGGTGACCGCGGGGGGGCCGACCGTGGGCGTGCGCTGCCCGGACCACCCGGTCGCGCTGGCCCTGATCGAGGCGGCGGGCACGCCGGTCGTCGGCCCCAGCGCCAACCCGTCCGGGAGGCTCTCCCCCACCACCGCCGACCACGTGGCGGCGGCCTTCCCCGAGCTGCTGGTGATCGACGGCGGGGCCTGCCGGGCGGGGATCGAATCGACGGTGATCGACCTGGCCGCGGCCCCGCCCCGGGTGCTGCGCCCGGGAGTGATCGGCGTGAACGCCCTGTCGGAGGCCCTGGGGCGGGAGGTCCTGGGGCCGGCCTCCGAGCACGGGGGGGCCGGGGACGCCGGGGGCGCCCCCGCGGCGTCGCCGGGGCTCATCGGGCCGCACTACCAGCCCGCGACCCCGGTCCGGCTGGTGGACGACGCCTCGGCCGAGCTGCTCCGGCCGGACGAGGCCCTGGTGGCCTGGTCGGTCGGGGAACACCCGGCCGGGGGCCCCTTTCTGGCGATCCCGCGGGACCTGCCGGGCTACGCCGCGGCGTTGTACGCACGCCTGCACGAGGCCGACCGGCTGGACGCGTTCTCGATCGTCGTGGAGCGCCCCCCGGAACCGGACGGCCCGGCCGGGGCGGCCGTCCGCGAGGCGGTGATGGAGCGCCTGGGGCGCACGGCCCTGCGCTGACGCCCGCGATCCCCGCCGGAGGGGGCAATGATCCTTTCCCGGCCCGCCCGGAACGCCGATGGATCCGGCATGACCACCGTGACCACCCCCCGCCCGCACTTTTCGGAAAGCCCGACCATGCCCAGCAAACTGCAGATCGCCCTGACGCCCGGAGACGGGATCGGCCCGGAGATCATGGAGGCCGTCCTGCACATCTTCCAGGCGGCGGGGGTGATGAACCAGATCGAGTTCGTCCCGGCCGAGATGGGCGAGCGTGAGTTCGCCCGCGGGAACTCGTCGGGCATCTCGGACGAGGCGGTGGCGGTCGTCGAGCGGACGGGCCTGCTGTTCAAGGGGCCGATGGGCACGCCGATCGGCGGGGGCGGCAAGTCGATCAACGTGACGCTGCGCAAGAAGTTCTCGGCGTTCGCCAACCTGCGCCACTTCCAGAGCCTGCCGGGCGTGGAGACGGTGTTCTCCAAGGCGGGCGTGCCGGTGGACTTCTACGTGGTGCGTGAGAACGTGGAGGACACCTACGGCGGCATCGAGCGGCGCATGACGGGCGACGTGGTCGAGTGCAAGCGGCTGATCTCCGCCCCGGGCTGCGACCAGGTGCACCGCTTCGCCTTCGAGACGGCGCAGCGCCTGGGCATCTCGGAGGTGACCTGCTCGCACAAGGCCAACATCATGAAGATGACCGACGGCCTGTTCCTCGAGCGGTTCCGCCACGTCGGGCGGGACTACCCCGAGATCACCACCAACGACGTGATCATCGACGCGCTGTGCATGAACCTGGTGCTGCGCCCGGACCGGTACCAGATGATCGTGCTGCCCAACCTGCAGGGCGACATCGTCTCCGACCTCGCCGCGGGCCTTGTGGGCGGGCTGGGCTTCGCGCCCAGCGCCAACATCGGCGAGGGCGTGGCGATCTTCGAGGCGGTGCACGGCACGGCGCCGGACATCGCGGGCAAGGGCGTCGCCAACCCGACGAGCCTGCTGCTCTCCGGCCTGATCATGCTGCGCCACATCGGCCTGGCCAAGCAGGCCGCGATCATCAACAACGCGCTGCTCGCCACGCTCGAGGACGGCGTCCACACCGGGGACGTGAAGGGCGAGAAGCCCCCGGTCAAGACGATGGAGTTCGCCCAGGCCGTGGCGGATCACCTGGGCAAGATGCCCACGCGCTGCACGCCCCGCGTGGTCGGCACGCAGGACACCGTGTCGTTCACGCCCCCGTCCCGCCCGACCAACTACACCCTGCGCCGGACCTTCGAGACCGCCTCCGGGCTGGTGTGCGGCGCGGACGTGTACATCGGCACCACCACGCCCCCCTTCGAGCTGGCCCAGAAGCTCCAGCAGATCACCGAGCACGGGCCGTTCAAGCTCACCATGCTGTCGAACCGCGGCACGCAGGTCTGGCCTTCGGGCTCGGTGTACACCGAGATCGTCGACTACTTCCGGGCGCGCTTCGAGCTGAAGGACCCCGCGATGCTCGGGCGCATCGGCCAGATGCCGGCGATCCACCTGCTGACGAAGATCGCCGAGAAGTTCGAGGTCACGGACTTCGAGCCGTTGCGGATGTACGACGGCAAGCCGGGCTTCTCGCTGGCGCAGGGGCAGTAAGCGTCTAATGGCCCGCCGGCCGCCCGCCCTTGCGCGGGTCGCTGGCCGCCTGCCAGCCGTGCGGCGTGCGCCGGACGAGCTGCACGACGCCCACGCCCTCGGTTCCCCGCACAGCATGGCCACGCCGGCGCAGGCCCTCGGCCCACGCTTCCGCGCCGGGCTCCAGCTCGACGCGGTCCGGGCGCCATTGGTGGTGCAAGCGCGGCGCGGCCACCGCCTCGCCGGCGTCCACGCCGGCCAGCGCATGGAGCAGCACCTGCAGCGTGCCCGTGATGATGCGCGGGCCGCCCGAGCCCCCCACCACGACCTCCGCCCGCCCGTCGCGCAGGACGATCGTCGGCGACATGCTCGAGAGCGGGCGCTTGCCGGGCGCGGGCAGGTTGCGCTCCGCCTGCGACAGGCCGAAGGCGTTGGCCCGGCCGGGGGTGGTGGTGAAGTCGTCCATCTCGTTGTTCAGCACCACGCCGTAGCCGGGCACGCCCAGGAGCGAGCCGAACTCCAGGTTGATGGTCTCGGTGCAGGCCACGGCCCCGCCCCAGCGGTCGACGGCGCAGAGGTGCGAGGTGCCCGCGTCGTCGGGCAGGGCGTCGTGCGTGCCGCAGGCGTCGGCGGGGAGGGCCCGGTCGCCGACGAGCGCGGCCATGCGGGCGAGGTTCATGGGTTCCAGCATCGCTGCGACCGGGACCTCGACGAAGGCCGGATCGGCCAGCCAGCGCGAACGGTCGGCGAACGCGTGCTTGAACGCTTCGACCAGGCGGTGGCGCTCCGAGTCCGTGTCGATCCGGTCCGCCGGGTCCATGCCCAGGGCGCTCATGATCCCGAGCGCCTGGGCCATCGTCGTGCCGCCGGACGACGGCGGGGGCATGCAGAGCAGCTCCAGATCCCCGACGGCCACGCTGAGCGGGCGCACCTCGACGGGCCGGTACGCGCGGAGCGCACCGACGGGCATCACGCCGCCGTCCGCGATGACCGCCTCCGCGACGGCTGCGTCCAGCCCCGCCACGCGCGGGTCGTCCGTCCCCCACGCGGCGCAGGCCCGGAGGGTGTCGGCGAGCCGGTGGTTGCGGATCACGCTGCCCACGCCGACCCGCCCGCGGTCCAGGTAGACCTCCCAGACCAGCGGGAAGCGGGTTTTCCACGCGGGGTTGGCCTCGAAGCGGGCGATCAGGCGGGCGGCGGCGTTCGCGTAGTGCCGGTCGGCGGCGAAACCACGCTCCGCGGCGCGGATGGCTGGCGCGAGCACCGTCCGGCGGTCCAGCGTGCCGTAGGTGTCCAGGGCGTGGAGCAGGCCCGCGATCGTGCCGGGGACGGCGACCGCCGTGCCCCCGACCGTGCTGGACGCGCCGTCCTTGAAGAAGCCCGGCTCGACCGGGGAGGTCTCCCGGTAGTTGATGGCGGTGGTGACCGCGCCGCGGACCGGGTCGTCGGGCAGGTGGACGATCATGAACCCCCCGCCCCCCAGGCCGCAGGAGTACGGCCGGACGACCGCGAGCGTGAACGAGGCCGCCACCGCCGCGTCGACCGCGTTGCCGCCCTTGGCGAGCATCTCCGCCCCGGCCCGGGACGCGACGGGGTGGTCCGCCGCCACGGCCCCGCGGGGGAACTCCGCTGCGTGCGTATCGGCGAGCCGGACGCCGGCGCAGCCGGCCTGGCCCCAGGCGAGCAGGAAGGCGGCCAGCAGGAGGAGCGGGGTGCGGATCGTCATGGCGGGCAGCGTACCGGGGCGGCCCCCGGCCCGGGCGCAAGAACTGTTTGACCCGCCCCCGGGCGGCGCAATGATTGAGACTGATTCTCAAGGAGCGCCAATGACCACCGCGACCGCCCGCCCGCTGACCGTCCGGCTGAAGGACGACAACTGGAAGCTCCACCAGATCGCGGAGCGGACCGATCGCCAGGCGGAGCTGATCCGCGGGCGCCTGCCCCGCGAGGCTTATGTGGGCCATTTGACCCAGCTCTGGTTCATGGCCCGGGCCCTGGACGCCGCCCTTCGCCCCCACCTGGTGGCCAACCCCGCCCTGGACGCGCTGGTTCACGGCGAGCAGTTCCTGTCCCCGTACCTGGAGGAGGACCTGACCTGGTTCGGCGTGTGCCCGGCGCACGCCCGGCCGGAGCCCGGCACGGCGCGGTTCGTCGACGACGTGGCGGCCCACGCCGACGACGCGTGGTACCTGCTCGGCCTGCACTACGTGCGCCTGGGGGCCTGCAACGGCAACCGGTTCGTGGCCAGGGCGGTGCGGAAAGGCCTGGACCTGCCCGCGACCGGCGAGGGCACCCGCTTCCTCGACCCCTTCGGCGAGGCCCAGCGGGACAAGTGGTACGCCTTCAAGGCGGCGCTGGACGCGCTGGACCTGACCCCCGAGCAGGCCGACCGCGTGTTCGAGGGCGCCGAGGCGGCGTACGTGCACGCGATCTGCCACACGCTGCCGGCGCACCGCACCAAGGACGACCTGCTGGCCGAGCACGAGGCCTCGCTGGACAAGCGGGCTTTCGAGGCCGGGCACTCCGTCCACGTCCTCGGCTGATCCGGCTTAGCTCATCGCCCGGCGGCGGGCCTCTTCGTCCTGCGTGAACTCGTCGAGGGCGCGCCGTTCGGCGAGCCGGGCCTCGACCTGCTCCTCCGTGAGCAGGGCGCCCTCGGTGTGGGCGACGACCGCGGCGGTCATGCAGTCGCCGGTCACGTTCACCGTGGTGCGGCACATGTCGAGGATGCGGTCCACGCCCAGGATGACCGCGATGCCCTCCAGCGGGATGTTCACCGCGTCGAGCACGATGACCAGCATGACGATGCCCACGCCCGGCACGGCGGCCGTGCCGATCGAGGCGAGGGTGGCGGTCAGGACGATGTGGATCTGGTCGCCGACCGTCAGGTGCATGCCGTAGAGCTGGGCGATGAACACCGCGGCCACGCCCTGGTACAGGGCGGTCCCGTCCATGTTGATGGTCGCGCCGATGGGCAGGACGAACGAGCCGACCTCCTCTTTCACACCGAGGCGGTGCTCGCAGCACTCCATCGTTACCGGCAGGGTGGCGCCGGAGCTCGACGAGCTGAAAGCCAGGAGCTGCGCGGGCGAGATGGCCCGGAAGAAGCGCCGGTAGCCGACGGGCGTGAAGGCCTTCAGGATGGTGGGGTAAACCCCGAACATGACGATGGCCAGTCCGGCGACGACGACGCCGGCGTATTTCAACAGGCTCAGCAGCATGCCGACGCCCAGGTCGCTGAGCACCACCACGATCAGCGCGAAGACCGCGAACGGCGCGATCAGCAGGATCATCTCGACGATCTTGATGACCACGTCGGTCATGGCGTCGAAGAAGTCGGTGAGCACGCGGGCCTTCTCGCTGGGCAGCAGCGTGATCGCGACGCCGACGAGCAGGGCGGCAACGACCACCTGCAGCGTGTTGCCCTCCGCCATGGCGGCGAAGGGGTTGCTGGGCACGACGTCCAGGATCACGTCCCAGGTGGTCTGGGCGCGTTGCGCTTCGGCGCGGCCGATGCGTTCCATGGCGCCGGCGCGGTCGCCCAGCAGCGACTCGCGCTGCTGCTCCGTGATGCCCCGGCCGGGGCCGACCAGGTTCGCGGCGAGCAGGCCCGTCGTGATGGCCAGGGCGGTGGTCGAGAGGTAGATCGCGATGGTCTTGCCGCCGATGCGACCGAGCCGGGTGGTGTCGTTCAGGCTGGACACCCCCACGATAAGGCTGAAGAGGACGATCGGGACGGCGATGAACATCAGGCCGCGGAGGAAGAGCTGACCGAAGAACACCGTGCCCAGGCGGGCCTGGCGGGCCACGAAGGCGGCGGGGCCGGCCCCGGCGTTCGGGCCGTCCGGCCCGACCGAGGCGAGGTACGCGCTCTTGGAGCCCAGGTAGGCGCCCGGGTCGTTCACCCCCAGGGCGGACCAGGTTCCCGGCGTCCAGAGGGCGTTGATGGCCAGGCCGACGACCAGGCCGGCCAGGAGGCCGATCAGGATCTTCCAGTGCAGGGCGAGTCGTTTCCGCTTGGCCAAGGGCGTCTCCGGTTGCGGGGTTCGGCGGGCGCGTGCCAGCCAACCCGGCGGGATACCACCTTATCGGAGCGGGGCGGGGGCTGCACGCCCGCCGCGACCCCCCCAGAACGCCCGGGGCGGGGAAGTGGACGGCCCATCGCCGGGCACGGGGCCGGGGCGTTCCGGATGGTGGAGCACACCACACACGGAAGCACGCACGATGAGCACCGCACCCGCACACCGCCCCGCCGTCGCCGCCGCGGCGGTCGCTCTGGTTCTGTCCGCCGCCCCGGCCGCCGCCAGCGTGGCGATCGAGCCCCGGGACATCTTCTCGCCCTTCGACGGGGCGCAGGTGACCATCGAGTGGAACGAGCCGGACCTGTCGCTGACGGGGCACCTGCGCTGGGCGAACCCGAGCGACCCGCACGTGTCGCTGTCGGACACCAACGTGTTCGACCTGTCGGTGGTGCGTCCGGGCGACCGGTTCATCCTGCCCGAGCTGTTCGCCGAGGGGCAGTCGCTGGTCCTGGGGTACGCCCCGGCGCCCAACGCGACCACGGTGTTCACCCATGACGACCCGTGGGCCCTGCCGGACCTGGTCGTGACTCAGACGTCCCCGACCGAGTTCCTGGTGTTCGCGCCCGGGCGGTACCCTGGCCCGGACGGGGGGCTGACCGAGCACGCGACGGTGATCGTGCGCTTCGCGCTCATCCCGGCCCCCGGGTCGGCGTTGTGCGTGGTCGGGCTGGCGGGTTTCGCGCCCCGGCGAGCCGGGCGGGGCCGGCGCGTACGATGATCGGTGCGCCGCCAGTCCCGTAGTTCGAGAGCCCGCTTCGCCGAGTACCTCCGCCGCCGCCGGGCACGCCGGGCGGAGGAGCGTGTCCACGAGCGGGTGGACCAGACGCTCGAGCAGAAGCGGGCGTCCCGGGCGAAACGGTCGTTCCGCGGGCTGCTGGGCGCGTTCTGGGGCGTGCTGGCGGGCCACCGGACGACGGTGGTCCTCTCCCTGACGACGCTGAGCGTGTCGGTGTGGCTGGGGCTGCTGATGCCCCTGTCGACCAAGATCGCCCTGGACTACATCATCACGGACCACCCCGGGCCCGGGGGGCTGCCCGGCTGGGTGCAGGAATGGCTGGGGCCGGTGGGGACGGATCGCGGCGACCGCGTGCGCCTGATGTGGCTGCTCGGCGCGGGCATGCTCGCCGTGACGGGCGGGACGATCGCGTTCGGCATGTGGGGCCGGTGGCAGTGCACGCGGATCACCAAGCGGGTGCAGGTGAGCCTGCGCCGGCGGGTGTTCGAGCACGCCAGCCGCCTGCCGCTGCACCGGATCCACGCGATGAAGGCGGGCGGGCTGTCGTCGATCCTGCGCGAGGACGCGGGAAACGTGGGCGACCTGGTCTTCTCGCTGCTCTACAACCCGTGGCGGGCGATCACGCAGCTCTTCGGGACGCTGCTGGTGCTGCTGTGGATCGACTGGCGCCTCGTGGTCGGGGCGGTGGCGATCGCCCCCCTGATCTGGGCGACGCACCGCACCTGGATCACCCGCATCCGGCCGCTGTACCGCGACATCCGCGAGCGGCGCCAGGGGATCGACGCGATGAGCGCCGAGTCCTTCGGCGGCATGCGCGTGGTGCGGGCGTTCAACCGGCGCCACGCCGAGGCCGCCCGATTCACGGCGGAGGGCCACCTGTTGGCCCGGCAGGAGCTGCACACCTGGTGGTGGGCGCGGACCATCGAGATCGTCTGGGAGCTCATCATCCCGCTGGCGTCGATCGGCGTGCTGCTCTACGGCGGCACGGCGGTGATCGACGGGCGCCTGACCGTGGGCGACCTGATGGCCTTCACGGCGTACCTGCTGGCGCTGCTCGGGCCGCTGGAGTCGCTGGTCTCGACGGCGACGAACGTGCAGACCAACCTGGCGGCGCTGGACCGCGTGCTGGACCTGATGGCCGAGCCGCAGGAGTTCAGCGGGGCCGAGCCGACACGGACGATCAGCCCCGCGGCGGTGCGGGGGCGGATCACGCTGGAGTCCGTCTCGTACGCGTACCCCAAACGCACGGACGGGGGATCACGCCCGGGGGCGGACGCGAGCGAACGCGGCGAGCCGGTGCTGCGGAACGTCAGCCTGGACGTGCAGCCCGGGGAGACGATCGCGCTGGTGGGCATGTCCGGCGCGGGCAAGACGACGCTCTGCAACCTGATCGCGCGTTTCGACGACCCGACCGAAGGGCGCATCCTGCTGGACGGGATCGACCTGCGGGACATCCCGGTGGAGCAGTACCGCGCGCTGCTGGGCGTGGTCGAGCAGGAGGTGTTCCTGTTCGACGGGTCGGTCGCGGAGAACATCGGCTACGCCCGGCGCCACGCGACGATGGAGCAGATCGAGGCCGCGGCCCGCGCCGCGAACGCGCACGGGTTCATCACCGAGCTCGAGCAGGGCTACGGCACGCTGATCGGCGAGCGGGGCGTGCGCCTGTCCGGCGGGCAGAAGCAGCGCCTGGCGATCGCCCGGGCCATCCTGGCGGACCCGAAGGTGCTGATCCTCGACGAGGCGACGAGCTCGCTCGACTCGGAGTCCGAGCGGCTGATCCAGCGCTCGCTGGGCCGGCTGATGCAGGGCCGGACGAGCTTCGTGATCGCCCACCGCCTGAGCACGATCCGCTTCGCGACGCGGATCGTGGTGATCGAGCACGGCGAGATCCGCGAGGTCGGCACGCACGACGAGCTGCTGGCCCGGGACGGACGCTACGCGGAACTGCTCAAGATCCAGCTCGAAGGCAGCGACCACCAGTCCGACGGCTCGCTGATCGGCCGGTAGACCGCCCCTCAATAGGTGAAATGCTTGATCTGCTCGCCCTGCGTCCCGATGCGGGTCATGGCGTCGATGCCGATGTCCAGGTGGAGCTTGACGTAGCGCTCGGTGACGGCGCGGTCGGACTCGGCCGTCTTGACGCCCTCGGGGGTGGTGGGCACGTCGGACACGAGCAGGAGGGCGCCGCGGGCGATGCCGTTGTGGTGGCCGACGATGAACACCGTGGCCGTCTCCATGTCGATGGCCAGGCAGGTCATGCGTTTGAGCCGGCCGAGGAACTTCTTGTCGTGCTCCCAGACGCGCCGGTTGGTCGTGTAAACGACGCCGGTGCGGTACTCCAGGCCGCGGTCGACGATCTTGTCGGAGACGAACTTGTGGAGCTTGAAGCTGGGCAGCGCGGGGACTTCCCGGGGGAAGTAGTCGTCGCTGGTGCCCTCGCCGCGGATGGCGGCGATGGGCAGGACGAAGTGGCCGATCTCGGTCGAGTGCTTCAGCCCGCCGCACTTGCCCAAGAATAGCACGCCGTGGGGCATGCGGGCGCTGAGCAGGTCCATGATGGTGGCGGCGTTGGGCGAGCCGATGCCGAAGTTGACGATGGTCAGGCCGTGGTCGTTGGTGGCGGCCTGCATGGCCCGGCCCTGGCCGTACACGTCGCAGCCGAAGCGCTCGGCGAAGCGGCCGACGTAATCGGCGAAGTTGGTCAGCAGGACGTAGTCCCCGAACCGGTCCACGGGCATGCCGGTGTAGCGGGGCAGCCAGTTCTTCGCGATGTCGAGTTTGGTTTCCAAGCCCGTCTCCGCCTCCCTGCGGGCGCCGGCCGGGCGCCCTGTGCCGTCAGCCTACGAAAACACGCCCCGCGGGGCGGAGCGTGCTTCAAAGTAGGGGATCCCAGACTCGAACTGGAACTAACAGAATCAGAATCTGTCGTGCTACCAATTACACCAATCCCCCGGCCGATGCCGGCGCGGGCGGGTCGCCCGCGTTGAAGTGTAGCCGCCGGGGCCGCGTCCGCCACCCCGCCGGGGCCCCGGCGGCCTTGGAGGGCGGCGGGGCGGGGGGGGCG